>JAMLIN010000005.1 GCA_023954135.1 Burkholderiaceae bacterium
ATGGCGTCGTTGAGCGCCACCTGCGACAGGGTGAAAAGCGGGTGGCCATTGGTGAGCCGGCTCCAGACGAACACCATCGCCGTACAGGGGGCCGCCGCCAGCAGGATGAGGCCCGCCACGTAGCTGTCGAGCTGTTCGGCGGGCAGGTAGGGCGCGAAGACCTGCCGGATGAACACCCAAGCCAGCAGCGCCATCGAGAACGGCTTGACCGCCCAGTTGATGAACAAGGTGACGCCAATGCCCCGCCAGTGCTGTCCGACCTCGCGCAGCGCGCCGAAGTCGACCCTGAGCAGCATCGGGATAATCATCACCCAGATGAGCACGCCCACCGGCAGGTTGACGTTGGCGAACTCCACCCGCCCGATAGCCTGGACGGGCCCCGGCAGGGCCTGGCCCAGTGCAATGCCGGCGACGATGCAAAGGAACACCCAGAGGGTGAGGTAGCGCTCGAAGAAGCTGATGGCCGGTTTCGCTGGGCCTGCTGACGCGGCGGACTGCGCGATGGTCGTCAATTCAATGGGTCTCGAGGTTGGAGAGGTGCTCGCGCAACTGCGCGTCGGTCATGGCGTCGAGGTCGTGCGACAACAATTGCAGCATCCGGTAGCCGAGCGCCTGGCGCGTCAGTTCGAAGGCGGCGGCCCGTTCTCCCTCCGGGACACCGGACGGGTCCGGATAGCCCCAGTGGCCCTGGACCGGGCTGCCCGGCCAGAACGGGCAGGCTTCGTTGGCGGCGTTGTCGCACACCGTGATGACGAGGCGCATGCGAGGCGCGTCGGGGCCGGTGAACTCGTCCCAGCTTTTGCTGCGAAACGACGAGGTGTCGATGCCGAGCCGGGCCAGCGCTTCAAGGGCGTGGGGATTGACCCGGCCGCTCGGAGCGCTGCCGGCGCTGTAGGCTCGAACCGCCCTGCCCAGCCTGTCGGCCCAGTAGTTGAGCATCCCTTCGGCCAGAACGCTCCTGGCCGAGTTGTGCGTGCAGAGAATCAAGACATTGGTCATCATGGCTCAGTGCGTGCCGATGTCCTTGAGTCGCGACTGCAGCGCCATGCGGTCAAGCGCGTCCATGGGCAGCGCCAGGAGCAGCTCGAGGCGTCGCTTGACGGTGATGGCCGTATCGAGAAAGGCCTTCTCCTGGTCCCCCAGGGTTCCGCGTGCCGCGGCCGGGTCGGGCATGCCCCAATGAGCAGTCATCGGCTGTCCCGGCCAGACGGGGCAGGCCTCGCCAGCGGCCTGGTCGCAGACCGTGAAGACGAAGTGCAGCGCCGGAGCATCGGGCCGGGCGAACTCCTCCCAGCTCTTGCTGCGCAATCCCGCGGTCGGGATATGCATCCTCTCCAGCCGCTCCAACGCAAGCGGGTGCACCGTACCCTTCGGATGGCTGCCCGCGGACCAGGCGCGGAATCGACCCTGTCCGAGATGGTTCAGGATGGCCTCAGCGAGGATGGAACGGGCGGAGTTGCCGGTGCAGATGAACAGCGCGTTGTACGGCGGCAGGGCCATATCTTGGCCTCAGCAGCAAGCGCTAGTCGACTCGGGCTTGACCGGCGTCGAAAGGGGCTTGCCCTTCGGCGCGCAACATGCCGAGTCCGATTGTGGCTGCACCGCAGGCTGCTTCTCGCTGAACACCGGAATGTCGCCCAGCGTATGGAACTGCTCCCAGGCAACGCCCTGTGGGTCGGTCACCCAGTACTTGTCGCTGCGGGCGTAGCAACAGGTCGTGTTGCCTTCGTCGAGCATCGCCATGTCGGCGGCCTGCGCACGAGCCTTCATCTCGGCGAGCTCATCCTCTGAATCCGTCTGGAAGCCGAGGTGGTCTACGCCGGGTTTGTCGCCCCGCGTCGATATGGCGAAGTTCAACCGTGGGTCATCGAGCATCCACTTCGCGTAATCCCCTTCCACCCGGATTGGCTCTGCGCCGAACATCTTCGTGTAGAACGCGATGCTGGCCTCCAGGTCGTTGACATGGGTGTGTACATGGAAACGCTTCATGGTCGCCTCTCGTGCGTCATCAGCAGCCACAGGCCGCCTGGGTGGTGTCGACTGCGCAGGCTTCGCCTGCGCAGCAGTTCTCGGTCAGATAGCGAAGGAGCGCGTTCATCTCATTAAACGCCGCCCGGTAGATGATGTTTCGGCTTGCCCGTTCGGCCGTAACCAGACCGGCTCGGTTGAGTTCCTTGAGATGGAACGACAGCGTGGCAGCCGGTATGTCCAGCTGCTCCTGAAGCACGCCGGGGGTCAGGCCTTCGAGACCTGCGACCACAAGCGCACGAAATGCTTTCAGTCGCATTGGATGCGCTAGCGCGCTCAGGGCGCGGACAATCGTCTGTTCTTCCATAATTCCAGTTTATTCGAACTACAGCGGCGGCGCAAGCGGCGAGTGGTAAAAGTCTCCAAAAGGACCGGTCTTGTTCAGATTCGACGGCGCCCCGCCCCGGGGCGCTTCGCGACCGGCTCTTGTCCGCCTCACCTACTCGGTGGGCATCACGACTTACTTCTCCAAGGACAGTTCGCCGGTGTCTTTGCCTTCTTCCGCTTCGTCCCGCCAATAGGCGATTCGATACAGCAGGGGCAACACCAGCAAGGTGAGCGCCGTTGACGACAGGATGCCGCCAATCACGACCGTCGCCAGCGGCCTTTGCACTTCCGCCCCCGTCCCGGTTGCCAAAGCCATGGGGACGAAGCCGAGCGAGGCGACCAAGGCGGTCATCAGCACGGGTCGAAGACGCGTCAATGCACCTTCCAGAACGGCTTCATCGAGTGAGCGACCTTCCTCGCGCAGCGTGCGTATGAAGGAAAGCATTACCAGCCCGTTGAGGACTGCGACGCCCGACAATGCAATGAAGCCTACGCCGGCTGAAATCGAGAATGGCAAGCCGCGGAGCCAGAGAGCGGCGATGCCGCCCGTCAACGCAAACGGTATCCCGGTGAAGACGAGTAGTCCGTCCTTGAGGTTCCCAAACATGGCAAAGAGCAGGATGAAGACGAGAAGCAGGGAAAGCGGAACGACCACGCGAAGTCGCTCGCTCGCCGATTGCAGCTGCTCGAAGGTTCCGCCCCATGTCGTCCAGTACCCGCTCGGAACCGAGATACGCTCCTGGAGGGCCACCCCTGCCTCGCCCACAAATGACCCGATGTCACGGCCCTGGACGTTCGCGCTGACCACAACCCGGCGCTTCCCGTTCTCGCGCGATACCTGGTTGGGCCCTGGCGCAAGCTCGAGCGTCGCAACCTCGGCCAGCGGCACGTACGATGTCATGCCACCGCTGCTCGATGTCGGCAATGGGATTGGGAGTCGGGCGAGCGTCTCAATGTTGCTTCGGACGTCGTCCGGCAGGCGCACGATGATTGCAAAGCGTCGGTCGCCCTGGAAAAGGACACCGGCCTGCCGCCCTCCGACCGCGATGGCGACCGCTTCCTGCACCTCGCTCATGTTCAGGCCATAGCGAGCCGCCTTGTTCCGGTCGATGTTCACCGACAGCATTGGCAGGCCAGTGGTCTGCTCCACCTTCACGTCGGCCGCGCCCGGGACACCCTCGAGTACTTCGGCAATCCGGGTGGCAGTATTGGTGAGGACTTCGTTGTCATCCCCGAACACCTTGACCGCAACGTCCGAGCGAACGCCGGAAATGAGTTCATTGAAGCGCAGTTCGATGGGCTGGGAAAATTCATAGTTGTTGCCCGGAATCTTCGCCACCTCGGCTCGCACGGCCGCAAGCAGTTCGTCCCGGGTCTTCCTTGGCTCGGGCCACTCGTGGACCGGCTTGAGCATGATGTAGCCGTCGGAGATATTCGGTGGCATCGGGTCGGCGGCAATTTCGGCAGTCCCCGTCCTCGCGAATACCCGTTCTATCTCGGGGAACCGCTCCATGAGGCGAACCTCTATCTGCTGCTGCATCGCCACCGACTGGCTCAGGCTCGTACCAGGAATTCGCAGGGCTTGAATCGCAAAGTCACCCTCGTTGAGGTTCGGTACGAACTCGCTGCCAAGGCGGCTTGCCACCACCCCAGAAAGCAGGACCGCGACGACGGCGAACGTCAGCACGACCGGTCCGTTCTCCAGGCTGCTCTTGAGCGCGGGCTGGTACGCCCGTCGCGCCCATGTCATCAATCGGTTCTCTTTGTCCGCCACCCTTTTGCCGATGAAGAGGGCGACGGCCGCAGGCACGAAGGTAACTGACAGAATCATGGCGCCGAGCAGCGCCAGCACGACGGTGAACGCCATCGGATGGAATGTCTTGCCCTCCACCCCAGTGAGCGCAAAGATGGGCAGGTAGACCACCATGATGATGAGCTGCCCGTAGAGCAACGGGCGTCGCGCCTCTCTCGACGCTGCGAACACTTCATGGAAGCGCTCCGAGCGAGTCAGGGGTCGACTGAGTCGTGACTGTGCGTGGGAGAGTCGCCGCACGCAGTTCTCGACAATGACGACCGCACCATCGATGATGATTCCGAAGTCGAGCGCCCCGAGGCTCATCAGGTTTGCGCTCACCCCGTAGTTCACCATCCCGGTAAAGGTGAACAGCATCGACAGGGGAATGACCATCGCGGTGATGACGGCAGCGCGGATGTTTCCGAGGAACATGAACAGCACGGCGATGACGAGAACGGCCCCTTCCAGGAGGTTCTTCTTGACCGTGGCGATGGCCTTGTCGACGAGCACGGTCCTGTCGTAGACGGTAACGGCCTGGACGCCCTCGGGCAGCGTCTTGTTGATGACCTCCATCTGCTTGTCGACGGCTCGGGAGACCGCGCGGCTGTTCTCGCCGAGCAGCATGAAGACTGTGCCGAGCACGACTTCCTTCCCGTTCTCCGTTGCCGCGCCACTTCTGAGCTCACGCCCCAGGCCAACTTCCGCAATGTCACGGATGCGGATAGGCAGTCCCTGCGCGGTGCCTACGATGACCTCCTCGAGGTCCTCGATGCCCCTCACCTGCCCGGGCGCCCGGACAAGGAACTGCTCCCCGCGTCGTTCGATGTAGCCCGCACCGATGTTGGTGTTGTTGCGCTCGAGCGCCGTCACCACGTCCTGCAAGCTCAGGCCGTACGAGGCCAGCTTCTCGAGATTCGGTGCGACCTGGAACTGACGCTCGAAGCCGCCAATCGAGTTGATTTCGGTAACGCCAGGCACATTTCGCAGTTGCGGCTTGATGACCCAGTCCTGGATTTCCCGGAGGTCCGTGGGCGTATAAAGCGTTCCATCCGGCTTTCGCGCGTCTTCGTCTGCTTCCACCGTCCATAGGTAGATTTCACCGAGGCCCGTCGAGATGGGACCCATTACAGGGGTTATGCCCTCCGGCAAGGCCCCCGCCGCCTCCTGGATTCGCTGATTCACCAACTGGCGCGCGAAATAGATGTCCGTGCCATCCTTGAAGATGACAGTCACCTGCGACAGGCCGTAGCGCGAAAGGGAGCGGGTTTGCTCCAGGCCGGGCAGGCCCGCCATGACGGTTTCGATGGGATAGGTGATACGCTGTTCGGTCTCCAGTGGCGAGTAGCCGGGCGCGGACGTGTTGATTTGGACCTGCACGTTCGTGATGTCCGGGACGGCATCGATGGGCAGCCGACCGAAGTTGTAGGCGCCGAGGCCAGCCATGGCCAGAACGGCAAGCAGAACGAGCCAGCGTTGCTCGACGGCGAAGCGGATGAGGCGTTCGAACATGACTGTCTCCCGCCTCAGTGCGTGTGCTCGGCGCTGCCCTTGCCGAGTTCTGACTTCAGGATGAAGCTGTTGGTGGCGGCATACCGTTCGCCGGCGCCCAAGCCTTGCTTGACCTCGACCTGGGTGCCGTCGGAGCGCCCGAGCGTGACTGGGCGTGCCGCAAACCCGCCATGGACTTCGACGAACACTGCGGGAGTGTTGTCGATGGTCTGTATAGCATCGGCTGGCACAGCCACCGGCACTTGCTGCTCTTCAACAGCAACTGAAACTGTGACGAACAATCCCGGCCGCCAGGCTCGGTTCGGGTTTGTCAGCGTGACCCGGGCTTTCGCCGTGCGCGTCCGTTCGCCAATGAGGGAGCCAACATAGGCGACGGTGCCCTCGGCGGTCCCCGTGAATGCAGTCGACGAGACGCTTGCTCTCTCCCCGACCCGGACCTTGACGATGTCTTGCGCCGATACGTTGAATTCGGCCCAGACCGTGGACAGGTCGGAAAGCGTGAAGGCCTCCGCATCGGCAGCGACCGCCTCGCCGAGCGTGATGTGCTTCTCGATGACGGTGCCCCCGAAGGGCGCCCGCAGCTCGAATCGGTTCAGTTCGGAGGCGACCCTCGGGGCACCAATGGCGGCGAGCTTCTGTTGGGCGCCCTGGACCGCAATCCTGGCTTCCTGGAGGGACGCGCGAGCCTGCAGATAGTCCTGTTCCGCAGAGATTTTGTCCTGCCAGAGCTGTTTCTCGCGCTCGTGCGTCGTGCTCGCAAGGCGCAGGCGTTGCTCGGCAGCGAGCAGCTCGCTGCGATGCTCGGCCAGCGCCGGGCTGGCGATGATGGCAAGCACATCGCCCTTTCTCACTTCCTGGCCGAGGTCCGCGGGCACACTCTCCACCACTCCGGCCAGCCGCGGCACGACATGGGCCGTACGGTCTTCATTGAACCGAATCTCCCCGGGAAACTCCACGGATGAACGAATCCGCGCGGAGTCCGCCGCCTCTACGGTGATTCCCGCGATTCGAATCTGCTCGGCAGAGAGCGTCACCCGGTCGGCATGCGTGTTCGGTTCCGCATTTTCGACCGCACCCTCTTGTTCGTGCCCATGTTCGTCCCCGTGCTCGTCGCCGTGCTCGTCCCGCGAGGCCGCTGCATGACCGTGTTCATCGTGGTCCACGGGGGCCGCGAGGCCGCCCGTCAGCATCGCCGCGCCGGCCAGTAGGCCGACAAGAATGATTGCCGCCATCGCGGCTTTCTGCTTGTGCGTGAGTGACATCGTTGAGCTTGCTCGTTAGCGACCGACGAGCCGGTCGATGGTCGCGGCGGCCTGGTAGGCCTCGCCGACAGTGGAGAGGTAGCGCACACGCGCCTCGAGAAGGGTTCGACGCGTATCCAGTACGTCGAGCAGGCCGAACTTTCCGGCTTCGAAGCCCTGAGTCGCGGCGTCGTGCGCCTGCTGTGCCGCCGGTAGCACAGTCGTGCGCAGGGCTTGAGCGGTCGCGTTTGCCGTATGGAGTCGCGAGACGGCATGTCGCAGTGCCGTCACGAGACGCAGGCGCGCCTCCCGGTGTTCTTCAGCGGCCTTCGAGGCACGCTTCGCCGCTTCTTGGACTCCGCCTTCGTTGCGGTCGAACAGGGGCACCGTTACCGATACCCCGACGACCGCCTGGTTAATCCCAAGTTCGTTGGCCCGCTTGGCTCCCAGACTGAGGGCGAAATCCGGCCGCTGCTTGCTGCGTTCGACCTCGACGGCGGCGCGGCGCTGGTCGAGTTGGAGGCGGCTCGCGAGCAGGGCGGGGGAGGCGTCCGCCTGGGCCAGGAGCACATCGAGCGCCGGGCGACTGGGGAGCTCATCGATGTCCCCGGTCGCTTCGGTGAAGACCGGTTCGGAGGAGCCCCAAAGTGAGGCCAGTGCTTCCCGGGCGCTCTGTAGCTCTGCACGGGCCGCCGTGACTTCGAGTTCCGCGTTCGCCTGTTCGACTCGCGAGCGCGTCTCGGCCACCGGGGAGATTTTCCCTGCCGTAACCCTGCGGGCGGTCGCCTCCGCGCCGCGTCGAGCGAGCGCGGCCGAGGAGGTGGCGAGCGCCGTTGCTTCCTGGGCCACTAGCACCCGGAAGAACGCGGAAATCACCTGCGAGCGCAGCTCGGCGCGCGCGTCCAGATGCTCGGCCGCAGCCACGTCTCGACCTAGTTCGGCATGCGCGACGCGAGCTTCGAGCTTGCCGCCGAGCTCGAGAGGAATGCTCAGGACGACGGCCGATTCGCGCGTTGCCGGCCTGGTGTCCTCAACCGTTACGTCCAGCTCAGGATTGGGTCGTGCGCCAGCCTGGCGAGCGGCGCCTTCGCGGGCCTGCACTTCCAGCCGAGCGGCGGACAGGGAAAAGCTTCCCACCTCCGCAAGTGCCAGGGCCCGCTCCAACGTGAGGGGACCGGCCACTTCGTCTGCAAGCTGCCCGTCGTGCTGGGGTGCGATGTGGCCCGCCGAGCCAGGTATCGGTTGGGCGGCTGCGGTGCTTGGGGAGGGGAGGACTAGGGGGCTGAAAAGCGTTGCCGCCAGCCCCAGCGGCAGCATGAGTCGTCGCATCGAATCTCACAGGAGTTGAACCGGAGAATCGGCGAGACGTCAGGCAGTCGTAAACGGTGACGTCTCGCCGTCAGGCGAGACGAAACCACTGAGGGCGGTCGGGACCCCGTGGAAAGGCTGAGGTGAACGGACTGAGCGGAGGAGCAAATATGCCAGCGGCTGGAGTGGGAAATTCCGCGACAGTAACGCTGGGAAGTACCACTGCGGCGTGTGCGGCGTGGCAAGTGCCGCAGTCCAGGTCAGGCAGAGTCTTGCCCACGGCCGGCGATTCCGTCTCGGCGTTGTGTTCGTGCTCGTGGTGCCCGAAGTGCTGCGTTGCCGACGCGCCCGTCTCATGGCCGCAATAGCTAGCTGCCATCGCCCAAACCGATTGCAGCGGCAAGAGAAGTGCGAGGAGCACGAAGACGAAGCGGTGCATGGCGCGCAGTATACGGCCGGCGGCTATTGTCCGAGGTGCCTTCGTGGTCTCGATGGCCGCGACCGTCGGGCCGCTTATGTGGCGCTACGACGCCCTTACCAGTCGCAGGGCAGCCCACGTTCTCAATCGTGCCTGTCGGTGAACAGCTACTTGGCTGCGGCAGCGTCCCGGAGCAAAGGCGCCGACGCCCGAGGCTCTGACGGGCCCCGCCACTCTTGTTCTGGCTTCTGGCTGCACCGGATTCTGCCGCCAGCTTCGGAGCTATGGTCGTGGGCGTCAATCTTGCCTTCAGTGATGCGTTCATGGCAACCGTCGGCGTTGTATCAAAGCTCATGGACCAGAAGCGGTCTTCACGAATTACATCGCTCACAGGTAGCTATCGGTGTACGCGGCCAGCGGGCCTGGAGCAGGTTCCTTGGTAACGGAAAACAACAGAGCCGGTCGCTCCGTGACCATGCTACGGAGATAACGAAAGAGGAGGCACGGCGCACGCGAGTGCTTCTTCATGGGCAACGAACGCCAGGTCAGTAAGGATTCCGCAATGCTCGGCGTCCCCGTGCCCCGGACAGCGTTCCTGGAGGTCCGCGAGATGGCGTTCGAGCACCTGCAGAGATGCGACCCGCTGACGCACCTGGTCGAGGCGCCGGTCGACGAGGGACCGAGCGTCAACGCAGTTCTCGGCAGGCCGGTCCCGCAGTTGCAATAATCGAGCAATCTCGTCGAGCGCCATGTCAAGCGTACGGCAGTGCCTGATGAAGGCGAGACGTTCAAAGTGCTCGAGGCTATAGGCCCGATAGCCGTTGCGGCTCCGCCTCGGGGCCGGCAGAAGGCCCTTTCGCTCGTAGAAATGAAGCGTCTGAACGCTTACCCGAAAGGTCTTGGCCAGCTCTCCGATTCGCATGCGGCCTCCTTGACCCTATATCGACTGTAGGGTGTCTAATGATAAACGCCCTTGCTGGACCATGCCCGGCTGTTCCCAAGGGGTTCCGCCGTACCGGGAGTGGGGCGTACACCACCAAGGAGAAATTGATGAACCGACTCACGATGGCTCGTTTGAGCTTCATTGCTGCGCTTTCGTTAGCCTCAGCGGCTTATGCCCAACAGTCCGTCACAAGCTCACCTCCGTCTGACGGCTCACCTTCGTCGGCAGCCCCCACACAAGCTGCACCGCCCAATCCAGCCGAGTTCGACGAGCGTTTGGCCGCGGTACAAAAGCAGATGGAGCGAATGCAGGAGCAAATGAACCGCGTTCAGGACAGCGATGACCCGACCGAGCGCCAGCGCCTGCTTCAGGAACACTGGGCCTCTATGGAGGAAGCTATGACGCAAATGCACGGAATGTGGGGACCCGGCATGATGGGGTGTTGCGGCGCGGGGCCCGGGATGATGGGTAGAGGAATGATGGGTCGCGGACAGGGCATGGTGGGACCCGGGATGATGGGCTGGCCCAACATGCGCGGGTACTACTCGCAACTCACGCCCGAGCAACTGCGTCAGCGCCAATACATGATGGACCAGTACACGTCCATGCAGCAGCAGATGATGAATCACATGCTGTTGCACCAGCAATGGATGGCGCCTCAACAGCCCGCCGCACGGTGAGGCGCGCGGTAACGCGTAGCTAAGTAGGCGCCGAGAGTCGCTTGCGACCCTCGCCCGAGCCGGTGTCGTTGCAGGCCGGAGCGAGTCTGCCGTGCCGCTCAAGAGACTTGGTGCACCCCAACCAAACCTTTGTTTCACATGACCACCACGTACTCTCGTAGTGTCTTCGTCGTCCCGAAAATGGACTGTCCCGCGGAGGAGCGCCTCGTGCGTCTGGCGCTCGACGGATTGGAGGTTCGTTCGCTCGAGTTCGACCTGCCTACCCGGCGCGTCACTGTCGCCCATTCTGGTGCTGCTCCTCTGCTATTGAGCCGCCTGGATGTGTTGAATCTCGGAGCCCGACTCGAAAGCTCAGAGCCCGCACACGACCTTGAGCAATCCGGTGAGAACCTATGGTTAAGCACTTTCTCAGTCTCGGGGATGGACTGCGCCGCCGAAGAGAGGCTCATTCGAATGAAGCTGGACGACGCGCCGGGCGTCGTTTCCCTCTCGTTTGACTTGCCGGAAAGACAGCTTGGGATTGTTCATCGCGGCACTGCCAAACCCGTGCTCGAGCGGCTCGCGTCCTTGAACCTGGGGGCCGTGCTGCTCGCCACGCACCCCCACGACGAGGCCGCAGAACCGGTAGCTGATGCGGGGAACGACCGCGAACGGCGAACGCTTCAGGCAGTGCTGGGCATTAACGCCGCGATGTTCGTGTTCGAGCTGGCTCTCGGCATCGTCGCGCACTCCACTGGTCTCATTGCCGACTCGCTCGACATGTTCGCCGACGCTGCCGTGTACGGCCTCGCTCTGTACGCGGTCGGCCGGGCCGCGCATACAAAGGCTCGGGCTGCGCATCTGGCAGGCTGGCTGCAGTTGCTTCTAGCCTTGGGCGTACTCTTCGAGGTAATCCGTCGCTTTGTGTACGGCAGTGAGCCCGAGCCGACGCTCATGTGGGCGGTCGGCCTAATCGCGCTCGCTGCGAACGTTACCTGCCTTGTGCTGGTGGCGCGACAGCGCGACCGTGGCGCGCATATGAAGGCGAGCTACATCTTCTCTGCCAACGACGTCATCGCGAACTTGGGCGTCATCGCCGCTGGCGTCTTGGTCGGGGTAACGGGTTCTTCGTATCCTGACCTCATCATCGGCACCATCATTGGGCTCATCGTACTCAACGGCGCACGGCGCATTCTGCAACTCAAGTAGAGGCGCGGTCCCGGCTGGACTGCCGAGCCTCGTGGCGACTTGAAGCTATGCTATCCCGGAGGCTCCGAGACTGAGGGCGAAAGCCGGCTGCTGTTTGCTGCGCTCGACCTCCACGGCAGCGCGGCGCTGGTCGAGTTGGAGGCGGCTCGCGAGCAAGGCGGGGGAGGTGTCCGCCTCGCCGGCGCGCGGCGCGCAGTATACGGCCGGCGGCTAATGCCAGAGGTGCCTCCGTGGTCTGGGCAGCCGCGACCGTCGCGCCGCCTGAGCGGCGTTCCGACGTCCTTGCCCGTCGCAGGTCAGCCCAAGTTCGCAATGATGTCTGTCGATGAACAGGTACTTGGCTGCAGCCGAACCAAGGAGAATCGAGACAGCGATGATGAACAGCCAAAGCCCGACTACGACGGCGAGTGCGGCGACTAGAAACGAACTGGAGATGTTCATGACTTACTCCTGTGTTACCTCTAGCTTCGTGACGGTCGGCCTTCCCTCGAGAATGTCCGCCGTGAATCTCACTTTGTCGCCTGCCTTTACCGCCTCCAGCATGGCGGAGTCAGCGACTGAGAAAGCCATGGTCATTGGGCCCATGCCAATACTCGGCAAGTCGCCGTGCTTGAGCGTGAGTTCACGAGCGACTTTGTCCACTTTCCGTACCTCACCCTCCGCCAGCGGCAACTGGGCGCTTTGAGCGTCTTGAACGCCGTCGGGCCTCATGGTTTGCGAGTACGCGCTGGGAATGGCGAACACCAGAGCTGCTGTCAACACAATTACGGGCTTCATTACTTCTCCTTTCCATGAACTAACGGGATGGATTCAGACGCGGCTACCGGATGCAGTGGATTGGTTACGCGTGGGGAACGAGACTGCCGGGACCGACGCAAGCGATGCTGCATCAGCAGCATCCATGCGGCTGGAACGACGAGCATTGAAAGCAGGGGCGCGGTGACCATGCCGCCGACCATCGGTGCGGCAATCCGCTGCATCACTTCCGACCCAACACCGCCGCCCAGCATGATGGGCAGCAGCCCGGCCATGATGACCGCGACTGTCATCGCCTTGGGTCGCACCCTCAACGCAGCCCCTTCCTCGATGGCTTCAATGAGGTCCTTGGTGGCGGTTTGCCCGCGGCTCGCCCGCTTGTCCCAAGCACTCTGCAGGTAGATGAGCATCACCACACCAAACTCGGCTGCCACCCCGGCCAATGCGATGAATCCCACGATGCTCGCCACGGAGACGGCATGACCCATGGACCAGATGAGCCAGAACCCACCCACGAGAGCGAACGGGACGGCGGCCATCACGAGCAGGGCCTCGGCAACGCGCGCGAATGCAAAGTAGAGCAATACGAAGATGATGACCAAGGTCAGCGGGACGACGACCTCCAGCCGTGCCGCTGCTCGCTCGAGAGCCTCGAACTGGCCACTCCAGGCAATGGAGTAGCCGGGCGGCAGCGTTACATTTTTCAGGACAGCAGCCTGCATGTCCTTGACTGCCGAGCCCAGGTCCCTGCCGCGAAGGTCGACATACACCCAGCCCGAGAGTCGTGCATCTTCGCTGCGCAGCATGGTGGGCCCGTCCTCCAGGACAATTGTCGCCACATCGCCGAGCCGCAAGTGGGCGCCTTGCTCGGTGACGAAGGGCAATCTTTGCAAGCTTTCCAGCGAGTCGCGCAGCTCCCGCGGGTACCGGACATTGATGGGGTAGCGCTGTCGCCCTTCGACCGTCTCGCCGATGTTCTCGCCCCCGATAGCGCTCGAAACAATGGATTGGACATCGGCAACGTTCATGCCGTAACGCGCGGCGGCTACACGGTCCACTGCCACGCTTACGTAACGACCGCCCGTGAGGCGCTCGGCAAAGGCTGAGGTGACGCCCGGAACGGCTTTGACGGCCGCCTCGACCTGAGAAGCGATGCGGTCAATCTCCTTCAAGCTCGGCCCTGAGACCTTCACGCCCACCGGACTCTTGATGCCAGTCGAGAGCATGTCGATGCGATTTCGGATGGGGGGTACCCAGACGTTGGACAGACCCGGCACCGTAACGGCTTCGTCCAGCTCGGCAATGAGCATTTCCTCGGTCAAACCTGTCCGCCACTGCTCTTTCGGCTTGAACTGAATGGTCGTCTCGAACATCTCGATGGGCGTCGACGTCGATACCGTCCTGCAGAAGCTCGCGAGCGTGGAGCGCGCGAGCGAACACCCATTGGCGGCGGCCATCGTCGCTGATGCTCAGGAGCGCGGGCTGAGCCTGTCGCCGGTGACGGACTTCGACTCGCCGCTGGGCAAGGGCGTGGTCGGCAACGTCGACGGCGCGTACGTTGTATGCGGCAGTGCCAAGTTCGTCCAGGAGCAGGGCATCGAAGCTTCGCCTATGCAGGCAGCAGCCGAGAAGGTGCGCAGCAAGGCGGCAACCGTCATCTTCGTCGGCATTGACGGCCGGCTGGCCGGGTTCGTCGGCATCGCCGACCCCATCAAGGAGACAACGCCGCAAGCTCTCAAGGCCCTGCGCAGGGAGAACGTGCGCGTGGTCATGCTCACGGGCGACGGCAAGACGACGGCCGAGGCGGTGGGGCGGGAGCTCGGCATCGATGTGGTCATCGCCGACGTGCTGCCGGAGGACAAGGCGTCTGTCGTGCAACGGCTGAAATCCGAAGGACGCATCGTCGCGATGGCCGGCGACGGCGTGAACGATGCACCTGCGCTTGCAGCGGCCGACGTGGGCATCGCGATGGGGACGGGCACGGACGTGGCTATGGAAAGCTCGGGTGTGACCCTGCTCAAGGGCGACTTGATGGGCATCGCCCGGGCACGGGCTCTGTCGCAGGCAACGATGAAGAACATCCGGCAGAACCTCTTCTTCTCGTTTGCCTACAACGTTGCCGGTATCCCGATTGCGGCAGGTGTGCTGTACCCCGCCTTCGGCATCCTGCTGTCGCCGGTGGTCGCCGCGGCGGCGATGGCGCTGTCGTCCGTGAGCGTCATCGCCAATGCCCTGCGCCTGCGGGCCTTCAGGATGAAAGAATGACGGCGACAGGCGACGAATGTATTCAAGGGCGGGTTGCGTCCGGTGCAACACCCCCCGCCACTCGGCAGGTTTTTTGTGCCTTGATGCAAATCACGCTCGCCGAACCCGGCGCAGCTTGGTATAAAGACCCTGCGCTATACGAAGCACATAACCGTCCTCTAACCTGCGCCCCGTGAAAACTCTCCGAATCCTGCTGGTCGTGCTGCTCGCCATGCTGCTGCCCCTGCGCAGCGCGTTGGCCGTGGTCGTCCATTGCGGGCAGCAGGAGGCTCCGCGCACGGTGAGCGCCGTGCACGAGCACGCGGCGCAGCATCACGATGTCGGCGTCTCCGTGCATGAGCATGAGGGGGCGCATGCCCTGCCCGACGCCGCCGAATATAGCGCTCAGGACGCTTCCCCCGACGAGCCTTCCGCGGCACTCGACGGTTGCGGCATGGGCACTGCGTCGTGCTCGAGCGCTCCGCTGATGGGCTTCGGGCCGGGAATCGTGTTGCCCGCAGCCCTTGCCCAAGCTGACTTCCCGTCCTATCTGGCCCGCGTCGCAAGCTTCCTTGTCGACGGTCCGGACCGTCCTCCTCGATTCGTCTGACTCTCTGAGGCCTCCGCGCGAGGTCTTCAATCGCCCGTTCGCCCTCCAGGCACGGGTGCATCGGCAGGCGCCTGCCTGCCTCGTCAGACAGATTTCGAGGAAAGCAATGAACATCCTGAAACTCACGCTCGCTGCCGCACTGGTGGCGCTGCAAGTCCCTGCGTTCGCCCACGTTGGCGACGACCACGGCCACGCTCCCGCTTACGACGCGAGTCAGGTCAAACAGACTCCCTTCGGGCGCCAAGGTAACCCGGAGCGCGTCACCCGCACCGTCGAACTGGACATGACCGACGACATGCGCTTCACGCCGGACCGAGTCACGGTCCGCCGAGGCGAGACCGTCAAGTTCGTGGTTACGAACGAGGGCAAAGTGCTGCACGAGCTCGTGCTCGGCACACGCGAGGAGCTGGCCAAGCACTCCGAAATGATGCGGCAGCACCCGGGCATGGCCCACGCCGAGCCGTACATGGCCCACGTCAACCCGGGCGCCAGCGGCGAAGTGGTGTGGCAGTTCAACCGGGTCGGCGAATTCGACTTTGGCTGCCTGCTGCCTGGCCACTTCGAAGCCGGCATGGCCGGCAAGGTGGTCGTGCAATGAAACGCCGCCAACTTTTGTCGGCGCTGCTAGGCGCCGCCACGGTAGCCGTCGTCCCCACGTTGCCTGCACTGGCCGCTCCCGCACTGCCGACCGTCGAGGTATTCAAGAGCCCGTACTGTGGCTGCTGCACCGCGTGGGTGGACCACATCAAGGCGGCCGGCTTCGCTGTCAAGGTCAACATGGTGGACGACACCACGGCTGTGCGCGAGCGCCTTGGCATGCCCCATGTCTACGGCAGCTGTCACACGGCGACGGTAGATGGCTACGCCCTTGAGGGACACGTGCCGGCGGCCGAGGTCAGGCGCCTGCTTGCCCAACGGCCTGCAGCGGTCGGGTTGGCGGTCCCGGGGATGCCCGCGAGCTCGCCGGGCATGGACGTGCCGGGCCGCAACGACCCGTACGAGGTGCTGCTCATCGACAAGCGCGGTGGCCGCAGCGTGTTCGCGCGCTACCCGCAGTCCTGAGGAGGCGGCCGTGCGACTGAAACGTATCGGCGTGGCCGCCGTCCTCGCGTGGGCGGTCACAGCCGGCGCGCAGCCCACCGTCCCGGGCGAGCACGCCTTGCATCATCTCGCGCCGGCTGCGAACGCGTCACAAGCCGGCGTGACCTTGGCTGAGGCGGTGGATGCCGCCTGGCGCCGCAGCACTCAATCGGCCGAGGCTGCGGGCGCCGAGCGCAGGGCTCGGGCGCAACGCACGGTCGCCTCCTCGTTGTTGCCAGCGCCCCCGGCCCTTGAGGTGGGCTACTCACGATTGCGCGAACGCGGCGCGGGCGGGCACGAGACCGAGGTCGCGGTGGCGATGCCGCTGTGGCTGCCGGGTCAGCGCTCGGCAAGCCAGGCGGTGGCAACTGCGCAGTCCGACGCCGCATCGGCGACTGCCGCAGCCGGGCGTCATGAGGTCGCCGGCCGTGTGTTGGACGGGCTGTGGGCCGTCGAACTGCAGCGTGCCGAAGTCGCCGCCGCACAAGCGCAAAGCGACGAGCTCAAGACGCTGTCAGCAGACGTGGACCGTCGTGTGGCTGCCGGCGACCTGCCACGTGCTGATGCCCTCGCCACGCGGGCTCAGCGGCTGGAAGCAGTGGCTCGACTCAGACAGGCACAGCAGGGCTTGAACGCCGCGATGTTGCGCTGGACCGCGCTCACGGGATTTGCAAATCTACCCGCGGTCGGCGTGGACACCCAACTTAGCGATGCCGAAGTGGTCTCCGACGAACACCCAGCCCTGCGGCTCGCCCGCCTGAACGTCGACCTGACGCGCCAGCAAGTGGAGTTCATACAGGCCTCTCGACGCGAGGCACCGGAACTCGTGGCCGGCTTGCGCCGTGAAGCGCCCGGCGCCAGTGAGCCGGCCACGAATTCGGTCGGTCTGGCCATTCGGATACCGTTCTCGGGTCCGCAGCGCAACGAGCCGTTGTTGGCGGCGGCGCTCGCCGAGCTCGAAGTCGGCCAGGCCACCCTCAGCCAAACGCAGCTGCTGCTGCAAGCCGACGTCGCCATTGCGCGAACCGAGTTCGACGCAGTGCTCCTGCAAATGGACGACGCAATAGCACGGGAGCGGATGCTTCGCGAACGAGCGGGCCTGATGCGCAAGTCCTACCAAGCCGGCGAGACGGCGCTGCCGGAACTTCTGCGTGCGTTGGCCGCCGCTACCGAAGCTCACGCGTCTTCGCTGCGCCAGAAGGCCACCCTTGGCCTGGCGCGAGCGCGCCTTCAACAAGCCCTCGGAGTAACACCATGAATAACGCATTTCCCGTCTGCCTACGCCGAGCGCTGGTCGCGCTCGCCTTGGGCACTGTCAGCATGTGGGCCGCCGCCCACGGCGACGAACCGCATGGCGACGAGCCGCACCCGACCTCCGTAGCGGTATCTGCCAAGCCCGGCTTCGAGGCCGCCAGCGACACGTTCGAAGTGGTCGCGCGGCTGCAGCCCGGTGCGCTCAAGCTCTTCGTCAACCGTTACGAGACCAGCGAGCCCGTGCTAGACGCTGATGTCGAGCTCGAGTCGGGCAGTCTGAAGGCGCAGGCGTCGTTCCAGGCCGACGAGGGCAGCTACGTCGTGCGCGACGAGGCGTTCCTCCAGGCCCTATCGCGACCGGGCACGCATCAGGTCGTCGTCACGCTGCTCGCCGGCGACGACGCGGACCTGCTGGAAGGCTTACTCACCGCCGTCTCCCCGGCGCAAGAGGCTACGAGCCGAAGTTCTGCACCAGGCAGTTCCCCCGCGCTTCTCGCGATGCTGACGCTCGTCGTCGGCGGCACGTTAGCGCCCGGCGCGTGGTACCTGCGCAGCCGGCTGGACTCCAAAGCCATGGAAGGTGCGCGATGAAGCGGCTTCTCATGCTGACCGCCCTCGCGGCGAGCGCGGCCGCTTACGCAGGCCCGGGTGCGCACGGCCCGAACGGCGAGCATCTCGATGCGCCTGCTCAAACGCTCGTCGTAGCCGACCGGCTCGCGCGCTTGCCCGATGGCAGCGTTTCGATGCCGATGCTCGCGCAGCGGCGCCTGGGCATTCGCACCGTGCTCGCCCGCCAGTCTGCCGTGGCCGCCACCGTCGAGTTGCCCGGCCGGGTGCTGATGGACCCCAACGCCGGCGGGCGGGTCCAGACGGTCGTGGGCGGCAAGGTGCAGCCGGGCCCCGCGGGCCTCCCGGTCTCCGGGCAGCGAGTTCGAAAGGGCGAGGTCCTCGGCGAAGTGGTCTATAGCGCGAGCCCACTCGAGGTTGCGAACCAGCGTGCGCAGCTCGCGCAGCTCAAAAGCGACCGCCGGCTCGCCGGGCAGCGCGTGCAACGGCTCGAATCGCTGGAGGGCACGGTGGCACGCAAGGACATCGACACCGCGCGCGCCGAGCTCGAGAGCCTGGCTGCGCGCGAAAAGGCGCTCAGCGCCGGCTTGGGCGCGACCGAACCGCTGACTGCGCCGATTTCCGGCGTCATCGCGCGGGCCGACATCGTGGCCGGGCAAGTCGTCGAGCCCAGGGACGTGCTGTTCGAGGTCATCGACCCGACGCGCGTGCTAGTGGAAGCCTCCGCCTCGGATGTCGCGCTCGGCGCCCGCGTGGGCTCCGCGTCGCTCGAGGGCGTGCCGGGAGTCACGCTCGAGTTTCTCGGCGCGGCACGGGCCCTGCGCGACGGAGTCCTGCCCCTGACGTTTCGCGCCTCGGGGACTGACGCGCTGCCGCTCGCTATTGGGCAGCCGGTGACCGTCGTGGCCACCCTGAACGAGAAGGTCGAGGGGGTGGTGCTGCCTGCGCAGGCCATCACACGTAGCGGCGCAAACGAGCCCGTGGTTTGGGTCAAGGCAAGCGCCGAGCGCTACGTGCCACAGCCGGTGCAGGTGCGTCCGCTCGATGCGACGACGGTAGTGGTCACGCAGGGCTTGGCCGCCGGCAGCCGGGCCGTCGTGCAAGGCGCGCCGCTGCTGGCGCAAGTGCGCTGACGGGAAGGGGGCAAAAATGTTCAATTGGATTGTCCGCTTCAGCCTGCAGAACAGGCCGCTCGTCCTCGCGTTCGCCGCGCTACTCCTGGTCTATGGGGCCATCACCGCCTGGCGGACGCCGGTGGACGTGTTTCCCGACCTCAACAAACCTCTGGTCACCGTGATGACCGAAGCCGGTGGCATGGCTCCCGAGGAGGTGGAGCAACTCGTCACCTACCCGCTGGAGACGGCGCTAAATGGCATGCCGGGCGTCACGCGCGTGCGCTCGACCTCCGGCGTCGGCCTGTCCATCCTGTGGGCCGAGTTCGATTGGGGCACGGACATCTACCGGAACCGCCAGCTCGTGTCCGAGCGCCTGGCGCTCGTGCGCGAGCAGTTGCCCGAGAGTGTCAATCCGGCGATGGGGCCGGTGTCGTCCATCATGGGCGAGGTCATGTTGCTGGCGCTGCCGCTTCAGGCTGGCTCCTCCGCCACACCGATGCAAGCGCGCGAGTACGCCGACTTCGTGCTGCGCCCGCGTCTGCTCTCGGTGGCCGGCGTCTCGCAGGTCGTCCCCATCGGCGGCGACGTGCGCCAACTGCGCGTGGAACCCGATACCGCTCGAATGGCGCAGTTCGGCGTGTCGCTCAGCCAGGTGGAGTCCGCGCTGCGCGGCTTTGCGACCAACGCCGGCGGCGGCTTCATCGACCTGAACAGCCGCGAGTACCTCATCCGGCACCTCGCGCGCACGAACCGCGTTGAGGACCTGCAGGGCTTGGCGGTGGCCTGGAACGCGGGCCGCCCGGTGCTGCTCGAGCAGGTGGCGTCGGTGAAGTACGCAGCGGGTTTGAAGCGCGGCGACGCAGGTTACAACGGCGCACCCGCGGTCGTGGTCAGTATTCAGAAGCAACCGGCTGCCGACACCGTGCGCGTCACCCGGGACATCGAGCAGGCGCTGGCGGAGCTGGGCACGGGCCGCCCGGCGGGGCTGAGCGAGCCGAAGGTGCTGTTCCGGCAGGCCGACTTCATTCAGGCATCGGTCGGCAACGTGAGCGAGGCGCTGCGCGACGGAGCCATCATGGTCGCCATTGTGCTGTTCGCCTTCCTGCTGTCGGCGCGCACGACAGTCATCTCGCTCTTGGCCATCCCGCTGTCGCTGGCGGTCACCGCGCTCGTCTTCAAGCTGCTGGGCCAGTCCATCAACGTGATGACGCTCGGCGGGCTTGCCATCGCGATTGGAGAGCTGGTCGACGACGCGGTGGTCGACGTCGAGAACATCCTGCGGCGCCTCAAGCAGAACCGTACGCTGCCTCGGCCGCTGCCGGTGCTCGAAGTGGTACGCCAGGCGAGTGTGGAGGTGCGCTCGGGTATCGTCTACGCGACCGCCATCGTGGTGCTGGTGTTCGTGCCGCTCTTCGCGCTGCCAGGCATCGAGGGGCGCCTCTTCACGCCGCTGGGCATCGCCTACATCGTCTCGGTGCTGGCGTCGATGCTGGTGTCGATGACGGTCACGCCTGTGCTGTCGTCCTACCTGCTGCCGCGCATGAAGCGCATTGACCACGGCGACAGCCCGCTCGTGGCGTGGCTCAAGCGCTGGGACGGGCGACTGCTGACGTGGTCGTTCCGCCGCAGTGGTTTGCTGATGGGGGCCGCGGTCATTGCAGTGGCGCTGGCCGCTGCGAGCGTACCGTTCTTCCCGCGTGCCTTCCTGCCCGCGTTCAACGAGGGTTCGATGGTGGTCGGGATGCTGCTGAACCCTGGCACATCGCTCGCCGAGGCCAATCGCATGGGGGCGCTTGCCGAGACGCTGCTGCTGGAGATTCCCGAGGTCACGCAGGTAGGCCGGCGCACGGGTCGCGCGGAGCTCGACGAGCATGCCGAAGGCGTGCACTCGACAGAAATCGAGGTGGACCTCGAGCGCAGCGAGCGCGACCGCGAAGAGGTCATGGCTGACATCCGCGACAAGCTCTCGGTGCTGCCGGCGCAGGTTTCGGTCGGGCAGCCCATCTCGCACCGTCTGGACCATCTGCTGTCGGGGGTGCGCGCCCAAATTGCGGTCAAGATATTCGGGGACGACCTCGACACGCTGCGCGGGTCGGCCGAGCGCCTGCGCCAGGGGCTGGCGCAGGTGCCGGGCTTGGTCGACCTCACGGTCGAAAAGCAGGTGCTGATTCCGCAAATCACGGTGCGGTTGGACCACCGCAAGGCCGCGCAGGTTGGCCTCGCGCCCGGCGAGGCGCTGCGCGTATTGCAGGCGTTGACCGACGGGGCGCAAGGTGCGCAGCTGGTCGACGGCGCGCGGCGCTACGACCTCGTGCTGCGCCTGCCGGACGATGCGCGCGGGCCGCAGGACCTGGCGCGCACGCTCATCGACACCCCTGCCGGCCGCATCCCGGTCTCGGCCATCGCCAGCGTCGAGGAAACCGACGGCCCCAACCAGGTCGGACGTGAAAATGGACGGCGGCGCATCATCGTCTACGCCAACACCGACGGTTCGGACATGACGCGCATCATCGGTGACATCCGCAGCACCATCGATGCGGCGCAGCTGCCCGCCGGCACCTTCGTCAGTCTCGAGGGCCAGTTCCAGGCGCAGGAGGAGGCGACACGCCTCATCACCGGGCTGTCGCTGGTATCGCTCGCGATGGTGTTCCTCGTGCTGTATTCGCGCTACCGGTCCGCGACACTGGCGGCCATCATCATGGCGAACATCCCGCTGGCGCTCATCGGCAGCGTCGCCGCCATGTGGCTTGCGGGACTGACGCTGTCGGTGGCGTCGATGGTGGGCTTCATCACGCTGGCGGGCATTGCCTCGCGCAACGGCATCCTGAAGGTCAGCCACTATGTGAACCTTTGCAGGCTCGAGAGCGAAGCCTTCGGTGAGACGATGGTGATTCGCGGCTCGCTGGAGCGCCTGACGCCGGTGCTGATGACCGCGCTGGTGGCGGCGTTCGCGCTCACGCCGCTGCTGCTGGCCGCCGACGCGCCGGGCAAGGAAATCCTGCACCCGGTGGCCGTGGTCATCTTCGGGGGCCTCGTGAGCTCGACGCTGCTCGACACGCTGCTGACACCGGTCCTGTACCTTAGGTTCGGCCGAAAGGCCACCGAACGGCTGATGCAGCCTGACGAGGTCGGCGCGGCGCCTGCGCAGGTCCAGGAGACCTATTGACCGCCAGAGGGGCCGCACTTGCGGCCCCTCTGGCGCTCCTTCTGGCAGGAAATTCGAAATCTTCAGTAGGTAACATTTGGACCAGTGATGGACGGGAATGCGCCTTGCCGGCCTTAAGTTCGAGCCAGACCGGAGCGCCATCGCCTCGTTCCGACCGTTGTGTCCCCGCGGCCAACGCGGCGGTGGCGACAACGGTCAAGTCGAGGCGCCCCGCTGGGCGCCCCACCTTCGGGCCTGAGGCGGACGGCATGTCTGGCTTTGGCGTTGTCTATCAAAAGGAGATTTCGATGCATCAGCAATACGCATCCTGCATTGAGGCCTGTAATGCCTGCGCCGACGCTTGCGACCACTGTGCCAGCGCCTGCCTTCAGGAACAGGACGTGAAGATGATGGCGCGCTGCATCGCGTTGGACATCGACTGCGCAGCCATCTGCCGCCTTGCCGCCGGCTACATGGCCCGGGGCAGTGAATTTGCGAACCAAATCTGCCGCCTCTGCGCTGACGTTTGCCAGACATGTGGCGACGAGTGCGCTAAACATGAGCACGACCACTGCCAACAGTGTGCTGAGGCATGCCTTCGCTGCGCCGAGGAGTGCAGGAAGATGGCCGCCTGACGGAACCTCTTCAGGAGCGGGGTCCACGCGGCCCCGATTTACTGGGGGCGCCTTCCCGCCTTGCGGTGCGATGGCTCCTCAGTTTTCTGGCAGTCCTAGTAGGCCGGCGAGGAGAATTCCGGCGAGCCCTTTCGTGAGTGTGACTACTGAATCGCCCCGGCTTCTCTAAACACTCGCGAGCGAGTTGAAGTATCGCCACTCGAACTCGACCGGCGCTATTCCGGTTGTTGCTGCCGTGGCGACGCTTCGGGTTATAGAACATCTCAACGTAATCGAACACATCCTGGCGTGCCTGCTCGCGGGTCGCGTAGGTTCGCCGCCGGATACGCTCGCGCTTGAGCAACTGGAAGAAGCTCTCGGCCACGGCATTGTCTCGGCAGTTGCCGCGGCGGCTCATGCTGGGCCTTGAGCCCGGTGCCTTGAGGAAGTCGAGCTAGTCGTAGCCGGTGAACTGGCTGCCCTGGACCTCCTCGAATGGTCGGCGCCGCCACACGGCCTTCAGAAGCGCATTGAGCACCAGCTCGGCAATCGATGCGCGGCTGCATCGACCAGCCCGCGACCAGCCCACGACCTGACGTGAGAACAGGTTCAGCCCTTTGTGGTGCGCCTGCGACGGCCGGTCGAACACGCGAGAGCGAATTCACAGCGGCACACGACGAGGATGCCTCGAAACGCCTAATCGGATGTTGCCGAAGACGTGGATAATTCCCGAATCGGTGCCCAATCTTTAATTTGCGGGTAGCTCAAGCCGTTTGCACGCTGTTTGCCTATGCCTAACAGGGACATGCGTGGTTCAGTAGTCTCACCAGAGCCCTCCGCCATCTCGGTCGGGTTAAGTTCTCTCACTAATGCCGTCGTTCCCGACAATCTAAACCTCTGGAGAGCGTGCAAGGCGCCTCGGTCGTCGCAAGGGCCGAGAAAATAGCTCGAATGTTCAAAGACTTACAAGCCCCCTCTGTCAGGATAGTTGTCGGCTCTGGCTCTGCCAGAATTCTGAAACCGAGGGGTGGGAAGGAAGAAGGAAGTGCCGCGGTACACGAAGGAGAAGAAGGAGCACGCGCTGGGCTTGATGAGCCCGCCGCAGAACCTGCCGGTGGCGGAAGTGTCGCGCAGGACGGGGATCAGCGAGCCGACGCTGTACGGCTGGCGCAATCAGGCGCGCTCCGGCGGCCGGGCGGTCCCGGGCGACGGCAACAACGCCGAGGACTGGCGGGCCGAGGACAAGTTTGCGGTCGTGGTCGAGACGATGGGTCTGGCCGAGGCGGAGTTGGCCGAGTACTGCCGCCGCAAGGGGTTGTACGTCGAACAGGTCGAGCGCTGGCGGACAGCCTGCATGCATGCCAACGCCGGCGGCGGCGAGGGGGTCGGCGCATCGACACTGGCTCAAGAGCGGCGGCGCAGCCGGCAGCTGGAGAAGGAGCTGCGGCGCAAGGAGCGGGCGTTGGCGGAGACGGCCGCGCTGCTGGTGCTCAGCCGAAAGCTCGAGGCGTTGTGGAACAAAGGCGAGGACGCATGACTGCGTTGCCGCAACGCCAGGCACTCGTCGCGCAGGTCCGGGCCGCACGAGCCAGCGGCGCCCGGCTGGATCGGGCCTGCGCCGAAGTTGGCATCTCGGTGCGCACCTGGCAGCGCTGGGTCGACGGCGAGAACGTTCTTGCCGACGCCCGGCCCGATGCCGTGCGAGCGGCGCCGGTGAACAGGCTGAGCGAGGCCGAGCGGCGCGCGGTGCTCGAAGTCTGCATGCAGCCCAGGTTCGCGGACATGCCGCCGACGCAGATCGTGCCGGCTCTGGCTGACGAGAATCGATACCTGGCCAGCGAATCGACCTTCTACCGGCTGCTGCACGCCCACGGCGCGCAGCATCATCGTGGCCGACAACGACGGCGCAATCGCAGGCCGCCGGCGCAGCACGTGGCCCGCCAGCCCAACGAGATCTGGTGCTGGGACGTCACCTACCTGCCCAGCCCGGTGCGGGGCCTGTTCTTCTACCTGTACGCCGTCATCGACCTGTTCAGCCGCAGGATCGTCGCCTGGGAGGTACATGGCGCCGAGAACGGGGATCTGGCGGCCGAGTTGATCGAGCGCGCCCGTTGGCGCGAGCATATCGCGGGCAAGCCGCTGGTCCTGCACGCCGACAACGGCGCGGCACAGCGCTCGTTCACGTTGCACGCCAGGCTCAAGGAACTGGGCATCACGCCCAGCCACAGCCGCCCCGGCGTGTCGGACGACAACGCCTTCATCGAGTCGTGGTTCCGGACGCTGAAGTACATGCCGGCCTACCCGGCAGGCGGCTTCGCCGATCTCGACCAGGCCCGCGACTGGGCGATGCGCTTCATCGACTGGTACAACGCCGAGCATCGTCATCGCGAGATCGGCTTCGTCACGCCGAACCAGCGCCACAGCGGCCAGAGCGCGGCCATCCTGGCCCGCAGGCGCGAGCTCTACCGGGCGGCGAAGCAAGCCCGCCCCGAGCGCTGGAGTGGCGACATCCGGCGATGGACCGAACCCGATCATGTGCATCTCAACAAGCGGGAGAAAGACCGGCGCGCCGCATAGACATGCGGCTTCACTCGTACGACAACTGCCTTGACACACACCGCAAGCGTGTCAGATTTGACCGCTGTTATGCTTTCGACGGGACAAGTTAGCGCAGGTTATGCCTTATTCGAGCACGTCTGGCATGTCGCTCAAGGCCTCAAGTGCCTCGGTTATGGCTTACTGCAGGTCCCTATATTCCCTTACCTGACACGCCGCATTGAAATGCAGACCAGATCCAGTGTCACCGTCGACGAGGCCATTGCCGGCCGCTATTCCTGCCGGGCATTCCTGCCCACGCCCGTACCGAAGGAAACCGTATCGGAGATCCTGAGCCTCGCTGCGCGCGCGCCTTCCGGCATCAACATGCAGCCATGGAAGGTCTGGGTGCTCACCGGCGACAGCATGCGGCGGCTCAGCGATCGCATCGTTGCCGTGTTCGATGATCCGGAAGAGGCCGCCATGCACACCGATCCGTATCAGTACTATCCGGGGAAATGGCTGTCGCCCTACATCGAACGGCGTCGCAAGGTGGGGCTCGATCTGTACAAGCTGGTGGGCATCCAGAAGGGCGATGCGAAGCGGATGCATGAACAGCATGCCCGGAACTACCGGTTCTTCGACGCGCCCGTCGGCCTGATCTTCACCATCGACAGCGTTCTCGGGCAGGGAAGCTGGATCGACTACGGCATGTTTCTCCAGAACATCATGCTCGCGGCCAAGGGGCGCGGTCTGGATACCTGCCCTCAGGCGGCGTTCATCCAGTTCCACCGGCTGATATCCGAGGAGCTGCTCATCCCCGAGGACCAGACGGTCGTGTGCGGGATGGCGATGGGGTTCGCCGACCCGGACGCGCCGGAGAATACGTTGAGGACGGAGCGCGCCGAACTGGGCGAGTGGGTTCGGTTCAGGGACTGATTGCGGCGGATGAACGGGCGGGGGTCGAGAACGACCCGTTCAGGCGCGCAGCGGCAACGCCGCCCCAATGGCGACGAAGATGCCGCCGCAGACCTGATTGAAGCGCCGTCCGATTCGCGCCAGCCAGGGCCGGATCCAGTTGGCGGCGCTCGCCAGCGCGAACTCCGTGACCACTTCGGTCGCGACGAATGTTGCCGACATCACCGTGAACTGGACCAGCAGGCTGCGCTGAGGGTCGATGAACAGCGGCAGGAAGGCGCTGAAGAACAACAGCCCCTTGGGATTCGTCGCGGCCGAGAGGGCGCCCTGCCGGAAGAGCGCCCAGCCGTTGACCTGGGATGTCCCGCGGCTGGCTTGCACCACGATCGGCGCGGAGCGCCATACCTGAATGCCCAGCCATACGAGGTAGGCTCCACCCACCCACTTGAGCACGGTGAGCCAGACGATGGAGGTTTTCAGGAGCGCGCCGATGCCGAACATCGACAACGCCATGATGAGCACGAACCCGAGCGAACCGCCGAAGATGGTGAACAGCGTCTTGCGGCTGCCGTGCTGCGCGCCGTGGGTTAGCGCGAGAAGCCCGTTCGGCCCGGGCGACAGCGACATGCCGATGGCGGCGGCGAGATAGAGAAGCCAGGTGTCGAGCTGCATTCGAGGTCGGGCCGCCGGAGAATGTCGATTCGCCGGATTGTAGTGATTGGTCGCTGGATCAGGTTTGCCTGGCAGCCCCCATGCGCCCGAACCTGCCGCTGTTGAAGTCCTCGATCGCCTGGCGGATCTCGGCTTCGCTGTTCATCACGAACGGGCCGTAGCCGACCACCGGCTCGTCGATCGGCTCGCCCGAAAGCCAGAGCACCGTGGCGTCGCCGTTGGCCTCGATCGTGACGGCCTCGCCCGCGCGATCGAGATGCACCAGCTGCCCTTCGCGCGCGATGGCGTCGCCGTTGACCAGCACCGTGCCGTGCAGCACCACCAGCGCGAGGGTGTGGCCTTCCTGCGCCGTGAAGCGGCCGGTGCCGCCGTCGCCGATGCGCAGGTCCCAGACGTTCATCGGGGTGAAGGTCCTGGCCGGGCCGCGATGCCCGTCGAACTCGCCGGCGATCACGCGAACCCGGCCGGCACCCTCGGGCAGGTCGATCGACGGGATCTCCCCGGCCAGCAGCGTCTGGTAGCTCGGCTCGGCCATCTTGTCGCTGGCCGGCAGGTTGACCCACAGCTGCACCATCTCGATCGTGCCGCCGCGCTCGGTGAAGGCCCGGGAGTGGAATTCCTCGTGCAGGATCCCGCCGGCCGCGGTCATCCACTGGACGTCGCCCGGGCCGATCAGGCCGCCGGCGCCGGTCGAGTCCCGATGCTCGAGCTCGCCCTGGTAGACGATGGTCACCGTCTCGAAGCCGCGGTGCGGGTGCTGGCCGACGCCGCGTGGGCGCGCCGCCGGCTCGAAGCGGGTGGGCGCGGCATGGTCGAGCAGCAGGAAGGGGGAGAGCTGCCTGCCGAGGCCGTCGTAGCCGAAGAGTGAACGCACCGGGAAGCCGTCGCCCACCCAGTGCGGGCGAGGGGCGCTGTGGACGCCGAGGATCTTCTTCATGCCGTGCTCCGCTTCGCTGGGCAGGCCTGCCCAATGGATGAACAATGGGGGCTGGGCGGTGCCTTTTCCAGTCCGTCCCCGATATCAGGATTTCGCCATGACGATGCAGTTGCTCCTCATCGATCCCCAGAACGATTCCTTCGAGATCCCGGCCGACGGGGAAGCGCTCAGGGCTCGGGCCGGGCCGCCGGAGCGCCTGGCCCGGGCTCCACGAGGACCTCCCGGGCATCGAGCGGCGCGCCGCATTCGGAGCAGACCATGACGGGGTCGAAATGCCGGCCGCAGGCGACATGCCGGTGCAGCAGCGGCCGTCCCTCGTCGCCCGCCATGTGCGTGTCGCCCCAGTGCACGATCGACATGACGACCGGATGGAGGTCGAGGCCCTTTTCCGTGAGGCGGTACTCATGCCGCGGCGGCCGCTCCTGGTAGGCGATCTTCGCCAGCACGCCGTGCTCCACCAGCTTGTTCAGGCGATCGGCGAGGATCGGGCGGCCGATCCCGAGGCGGGCCTGGAAATCCTCGAAGCGCCGGACCTTCAGGAAGCAGTCGCGCAGGACCAGCAGCGTCCAGCGGTCACCGATCACCGCGAGGGTGCGCGCCACCGAGCAGGGTTGCGCCTCGAGCTCGTTCCATTGCATCGTCCGCTTCCATCGTCATGCCGGCCGGGCCGGCGTCGCCGCGCGGCCTTCGCCACCATACGGTAGCTGCCTCACCATTTCTCGGCGAAGGGCCGGATCTCCAGCTCGAAGGTCCACGCATCGCGCGGCTGCCGGTGGAGCATCCAGTAGGTCTCGGCCACCGCTTCCGGGCGCATCAGCTGGTCGGGCTGGAGATTCGCGACGGCCTCGTCGCCGCCCCTGGCGCGAATGCGCTCGCGGACCCAGGCGGTATCCACCCCGGCGTCGATGACGAGGTGCGCGACATGGATTCCCTGGGGGCCGAGCTCGCGGGCCATCGATTGCGCCAGTGCCCGCAGCCCGAACTTGGCGCTCGCGAAGGCGGCGAAGCCGACGCCACCGCGCATGCCGGCGGTTGCCCCGGTGAAGAAGATCGAGCCGCGGCCGCGCGGCAGCATGTGTCGCGCCGCCTCGCGCCCGGCGAGGAAGCCGGCGAAGCAGGCCATCTCCCAGACCTTGCGGAACACCCGCGAGGTGGTCTCGAGGATCGGGAAATTGACGTTGGCCCCGATGTTGAAGATGCAGGCCTCGAGCGGCGCTGCGGCCTCGGCTTCGCGCAGGAACGCGCTGACGTCGTCCTCGTCGCGGGCATCGAGCGAGCGGCCGTGAACCCGCCCGCCGGCGGCTTCGATCTCCGCCTTCAGGGGTTCGAGCTTCTCTCCCTGGCGGCGTCCGATGAAGACGATATAGCCCTCGGCGGCGAATCGGCGGGCGATCGCGGCGCCGATGAAGTCGCCGGCGCCGATGACGGCGACGGTGGCGTTGAGCGGCGCGGGCCCGCTTGCTGGTGCTGGAGTCGCGGTCATGTCTCGCCTCGGCAGTGCATGGGGTTCATTGGCCCGGCACGATGCCGAGTAAGTTCTATAATAGCACTTACTCAGCCCGGTAGCGGCTGGATTCGTTCGGGACGGCCGGACCAGTTCCAGGCGTAGGTCGTGCGCGAGATGCCCAGCAGCATGCCGTGCAGGTTCTTCGGGTGGACCCAGCAGCCGTCGCGTTCCTCTTCGATCGATGCGCCGCGCGGGGTCAGGTTCGCGCCCGCGGCGAGCAGGCGTTCCTTGAGCGCATCGAAATCATGGGTTTCGACGTAGCACATGTAGAACGAGTCGCCGCCGCGGCGCTCGACGAAACGGCGCATCGCGCCGGGCCGGTCGGCGAAGGTCTGCGAGAGCTCGATGCGATCGAGCCGGTCGGGGTCGAACAGGGTCAGGGTGCCGTCGTAGCCGAAGCGGCTGCTGCTGATCGGCGAGAAGTTGCTCGGGTCGAGGCCGAACATCTCGACGTAGCGGGCCATGACCTTGCGCCAGTCGGATTCGAGACTGTTGGTCGCCTCGTAGAAGAAGCTCACCGGCCCGACGCGCGGTCGGCTGGCCGATGCCGAGATCACCATCGGCAGCCCGAAGGTGGTGGTGCCCGGCAGGTACAGCCGCTCGCCGTCCCGGACGTACTCGGCGCCGACCCGGTCGAGCCGCTCGGCAAGCGCCTGCGGGGACGGCGTGCTGTAGCCGGCGGCGAAAAGACCCTCGCCCCAGCGATCGAGATGCTCGCGTACCGGCCCCGGCCCGTTCGGCTCGCACAGCTCGAGCTCGGTCTCGCCGATCGACATGACTGCGCAGTCGGCGGCCAGCGAGTCGCTGCGGGTTTCGCGGGCGGGTTCGGCGCCGAGGAGCCGGGCGAAGGTCTCGCTCGCCCGATCGCGCGAATTCACTGCCATCAGCATCCGGTCGACTCTGTCGAGCATGGTCCTGTCTCCTTGTCCTGTTATCGGGGCCGTGCAGTCGATTGTAGCCGTCGCTCAGGCGGTGACGTCACCGAATATCACCGCCAGTCCGAGGGCGGCGAAGATGCCTGCGGCGACGGTGTGCACGAGCCGTACCGGCAGCCGGTGCGCCAGCCGGTCGCCGGCGAACACCGCCGGGACGTTGGCGAGCATCATGCCGGCGGTGGTGCCCAGCACCACCGGCATGAACTCGCCGAACCGCGCCGCCAGCGCGATGGTGGCGATCTGCGTCTTGTCGCCCATCTCGGCCAGGAAGAAGGCGACCAGGGCGGTACCGAACACGCCGAGGCGGCCGCCGACGGTGTCGCCGAGCTCCGCCTTGTCGGGGACCAGCATCCATGCGGCCATTGCGATGAACGACAGGCCGAGGCCCCAGCGCAGCACCTCGGGGCCGGCCAGGGTGGTGAGCCAGGTGCCCAGCGCGCTCGCGGCGGCATGATTGGCGAGGGTGGCGACCAGGATACCGGCGATGATCGGCCAGGGCCGGCGAAAGCGGGCCGCCAGCAGCAGCGAGAGCAGTTGCGTCTTGTCGCCGATCTCGGCGAGCGCGACCAGGCCGGTCGAAGCGAGGAGGGCATCCACAGAATGGGCATCACATGGGGTCCGGCGGTATGCGACCAGGACGACGCGCCGCCCGCTGGACCCGTGGTCGCGGCGCATCGTCCGTGGTCTCGCCAGTCGGCCGCCATCGCGGCCCCTCGCTGCGCCATGCCGGCGCGCGGCCGGCAAGCATGTTGACGCAGCGCCCCCGCTTCGCGCGAAGGCGGCTACTCCCCAAGGATGGGGCGAAGTATAGCCCGGATCAGGCCGTGGGCCGCTTGCGCAACAGATAGCGCTGGTTGCCCTCCATGACCAGCACGCCGTGCTGGTTGTGGACGGTCGAGCGCAGGCCGATCACGCCGGTGGTGCGCTGGGGCTTGAGCTCGGCGACCTCGAGCACCGAGCGCAGGGTGTCGCCGACGAACACCGGCGCGAGGAAGCGGCTGTCCTGGTCGATGAATCCCTTCATCGAATCCTCGGTCATGTGCGGAAACAGGCCGGCGCCGGCGGCGGTCTGGATGAGGATCTGGAAACCGTGCGCCTGCATGTGCGGCATGCCGCGCGCCCGGCAGTACTCGATGTCGTAGTGCGAGGGATGGTTGTCGCCGCTCGCGAGCGAGAAGGCGGCGAACAGCGCGTCGGTGATCGTGCGCGAGGGCAGCACGAAGCGCTCGCCGATGTGGAAGTCGTCGAACCAGCGTTGCGGGCACATCGGTTCGGCAGCGGCGGGCGAGTTGATCGTGTCGGTCATCGTGTCTCCATGGTCGGGTGCAGCCACCGGTCGATTCCGGCGAGGCTGTCGAATACCGGGGCGGGATCCTGGCGGGATTCTTCCGGGACCGGCCGGTCGGCGAATTCGGGGCGACGCACCCAGGCGGCCTGCAGGCCCGCCGCCCGCGCCGCCGCGATGTCGAGGTGCCAGTCGTCGCCGACGTGCAGGCAGCGCTCCGGGGTCGCGCCCGCCGCCTCGCAGGCGGCGGCGAACATCCGCGGATCGGGCTTCGCGAAGCCCACTTCGTGGGCGCTGATCGCGGCGCTGAAATGGCGCCCGCAGGGGATGCGGCCGATGTCGGCGTTGCCGTTGGAGACCGCCACCAGCCGGTATCGGCGCGCCCAGCGCGACAGCACCGCCTCGACGTCCCCGTAGGGCTCCACCGCCTGCCGGGCGGCGAGGAAGACCTCGAAGCCGGCATCGGCCAGGCCTGGGTCCTCGCCGGCTTGCGCAAGCGCGAGCCGCAGCCCTTCGCGGCGCAGGAAGCTCATGTCGTGGGCGCGATCCGGATGGCGCTCGAGCAGTCGCTCGCGCAGGCTTGCCCGGCGCCGGGCATCGAAGCCCGCCGCGGTCGCCGGCGCGTTGGCCGTCAGCCATTGCGCGAGGCGGGCCTCGGCGGCGATCAGGGTGGGGCGTACCGGCCAGAGGGTGTCGTCGAGATCGAGGGTGATCGCGACGATCCCCTTCCCGGCCGGACTGGCGGGCATCAGGCGACGAAGCCCTCGAGCCGCCGGCGGATGATGGTGTCGGCTTCCGCCATGATCCGGTCGATCAGCTCCTTGACGGTCGGGACGTCGTGGATAAGGCCGCAGACCATGCCGCAGCTCCAGGCGGCGGCATCCATGTCGCCCTCCTTGAGGACCTTGCGGTTCTGGCCGCCGGTCACCAGGTGGCGGATGTCCTCGATCGTGGTCGCGTTGCCCTTCTCGGCCTCGATCCGCAGGATCTCCTCGACCGCGGCGTTGCTGAGCACCCGCTCGGTGTTGCGCAGCGGGCGCATCACCAGCCGGGTCTGGAGCTCGTCCGAAGCGACCAGCGCCTGCTTGACGTTGTCATGGACGGGGGCTTCCTTCGTGGCGATGAAGCGGGTGCCCATGTTCATGCCCTCGGCGCCAAGCGCCAGCGCCGCGACCAGGCTGCGACCGTCGGCCATGCCGCCGGAGGCCACGAAGGGGATCTTCAGCTCCTCGGCCGCCCGGGGCAGGAGGATGAAGTTGGGAATGTCGTCCTCGCCGGGGTGGCCGCCGCACTCGAAGCCGTCGACGCTGACCGCATCGCAGCCGATCCGCTCGGCCTTGAGCGAATGGCGCACCGAGGTGCACTTGTGGATGACCTTGATGCCGGCGTCCTTGAGCATCGGCATCCATTGCTCGGGGCTGCGCCCGGCGGTCTCGACCGCCTTGATGCCGCCCTCGATGATCGCCGCGATGTACTCGGCGTACGGCGGCGCATTGAAGGAGGGCAGGAAGGTCAGGTTCACCCCGAACGGCTTGTCCGTCATCTCGTGGCAGCGGGCGATCTCCCGGGCCAGGTCCTCGGGGGTCGGCTGCGTCAGGGCGGTGATGATGCCCAGGCCGCCGGCGTTGGAGACCGCCGAGGCGAGCTCGGCGTAGCCGACATAGTGCATGCCCCCCTGGATGATCGGGTGCTCGATGCCGAACAGTTCGGTGATCCGTGTCTTCATGACGTCTCCTTGTCGTTTGCGGATGCGGTGCGGATCGGCGGTTCGCGGGCGGGCGATGTCCCGCAGGCCGCGGCCGGTGATGGCCCCGATCATAGCGTGGCGGCAGGGGTTCCTGCCGGTCGACGCCGTTTCGCCGGGAGCGGCGGGTGGGGGCGGCACGGTTGCCGGACCGTCACATGACCGTCATGGAAGGCCCCTAGAGTGCCGTCATGTGCCAACCAACCCAGAGCGGGTGATTCACGATGAAACTCCTTCCAAGATTCCTGGCGGCCAGCGCCCTCGCATTCGGCGTCGGCCTCTCGGCCCAGGCTGCCGAGATCACCGGTGCCGGCGCCAGCTTCCCGGCTCCGATCTACGCCAAGTGGGCCGAAGCCTACAAGGGCGCCACCGGCAATGCCTTGAACTACCAGGCGATCGGCTCGGGCGGCGGCGTTCGCCAGATCACGGCGAAGACGGTCGACTTCGGCGCTTCCGACGACCCGATCCCGGGCGACGAGCTCGCCCGCGCGGGCCTGGTCCAGTTCCCGGCCGTGATCGGCGGGATCGTGCCGGTGGTCAATCTCAAGGGCATTGCCCCGGGCGCGATGCAGCTCGACGGACTCACCCTGGCGAAGATCTTCTCGGGCGACATCACCCGCTGGGACGATCCGGCGATCGCCCAGCAGAACCAGGGCGTGCAGCTGCCGTCGCAGGCGATCACCCTGGTCTATCGCTCGGATTCCTCCGGGACCACCGCCGGCTTCACCCACTACCTGGCCGAGATCGATCCGTCGTTCCAGGGCAAGGTCGGCGCCGGCAAGACCGTCAACTGGAAATCCGGTGTCGGCGGCAAGGGCAACGCCGGCGTGGCGGCCAACGTCGCCAAGCTGGGCGGCTCGATCGGCTATGTCGAGTACGCCTACGCAAAGCAGAACAAGATGACCCATGTGGCGCTGGTCAACAAGGCCGGCAATGCCGTCCAGCCGAGCGCCGAGAGCTTCGCGGCCGCTGCCGCCGGCGCCGACTGGAGCGCGAAGCCGGGCTTCGGGATCGGGCTGTCGAACCAGGCCGATCCGCAGGCATGGCCGATCGTCTCGGCGAGCTTTATCCTGATGCACGAGAAAGCCGACGACGCGGCCCGATCGGCCGAAGCCCTGAAGTTCTTCCGCTGGGCCTTCGAGAACGGCAGCCAGATGGCGCTCGATCTCGACTATGTTCCGATGCCCGCATCGGTGGTCAAGCAGGTCGAGGCATCGTGGGATGCCATCAAGGATGGCTCGGGCAAGGCGGTCGTCGCCTCGAACTGACTACCGAGGTGAAACAGCCCCCACGCTCGCCGTCGCTCGCTGCCCCCCGAGGGGGCTATCAGTGGCTTCGGGCGGCCGGGCGCCACTGATACGGGCGACCGCGAGTCGTCCCGGCCGGCGGAGGGCCTGTGACTCCGCCGGCCGTTCGCGATCCCAGGGAATACGATGGAGAAGGATCGGATGAGCGTCACCGCTGAACAGACCGCGCATGCGGGTCATGCACGCGCCCTCGAGCAGGCCGACGCCGGTCCCCAGGCCGTTGCGAGGGAGCGGCTCGCGGCTCGGGTGCGCCGCTTTGCCCTGCAGGACCGCCTCTTTCTCGGCGTCACCTTCACCTTCGCGCTGTTCGTGCTGGTGGTGCTGGCCGGACTGCTGGTGTCGCTCTTCATCGAGGCGTGGCCGGCGTTTCGCGAGTTCGGCCTCGGGTTCTTCGTGGGCACCACCTGGAGCCCGGCCGACGATGTCTACGGCGCGGTCATCGCCGTCTACGGCACCGTCGTCTCCTCGTTCATCGCGCTCCTGATCGCGGTGCCGATCAGCTTCGGCATCGCGGTGTTCCTCACCGAGACCTGCCCGGTCCGGCTGCGCCGGCCGCTGGGCACCGCCATCGAGCTGCTCGCCGGCGTACCCTCGATCATCTACGGAATCTGGGGCCTGTTCATCTTCGCGCCGCTGCTGCAGGACTATCTCCAGCCGGCGCTGGGCGCGACCGGCCTCGGCTTGTTCTCGGGCCCGCCGCTGGGCGTCGGCATGCTGACCGCCGGCATCGTGCTGGCCCTGATGGTGATTCCCTTCATCGCCTCGGTCATGCGCGACGTGTTCGAGACGGTTCCCGGCGTGCTCAAGGAGTCGGCCTACGGGATCGGCTGCACCACCTGGGAGGTGGTGCGGCGGATCGTGCTGCCGTTCACCCGGGTCGGCGTGATCGGCGGCATCATGCTCGGCCTCGGCAGGGCGCTGGGCGAAACCATGGCGGTCACCTTCGTGATCGGCAACGCGAACCGCCTGTCGGAGAGCCTGCTCGCGCCCGGCAACTCGATCGCCTCGACCCTGGCGAACGAGTTCGCCGAAGCCGATCCGACGATGCACATTCCGGCGCTCTACGCGCTCGGCCTGCTGCTGTTCGTGATCACCTTCATCGTGCTGGGCCTGGCCAAGTGGCTGACCGAGCGCAGCCGGCGTCGCGCCGGACTCTGAGCATGCGCACGGCAATCAAGGAACTTCCGATGAACGCCAACTCCCTCGACTCGACCCCCATGTATCGCCGCCGGCGCCTGTCCAACGCCATGGGCATGGGCCTGTCGGCCTTCGCGATGGTGATCGGCCTGTTCGCGCTCGGCTGGATCCTCTGGACGCTGATCTCCGAGGGGTTCGCGGCGCTGAACTGGGCCTTCTTCACCGCATCGACGCCGGCGCCCGGCACCCCGGGCGGCGGCATGGCCAACGCCATCGTCGGCAGCCTGCTGATGGTCGGCTTCGCGACCCTGGTGTCGACCCCGATCGGCATCCTGGCGGGCATCTACCTCGCGGAGTTCGGTGCGAAGTCGCGCTTCGCGCAGCTGACCCGCTTCGTGACCGACATCATGCTCTCGGCCCCCTCGATCGTGATCGGCCTGTTCGTCTATGCGATCGTGGTTGCCACCACCCGCCAGTTCTCCGGCTGGGCCGGCTCGATCGCCCTGTCGCTGATCGCGATCCCGGTGGTGGTGCGCACCACCGAGAACATGCTGAGCCTCGTGCCGGGAAGCCTGCGCGAGGCGGCCTTCGCCCTGGGCACGCCGCGCTGGAAGGTCAATCTCGCGGTCACGCTGCGGGCGGTGCGCGGCGGCGTGATCACCGGCGTGCTGCTCGCGATCGCCCGGATCTTCGGCGAGACGGCTCCGCTGCTGTTCACCTCGCTGTCGAACCAGTTCTTCAACGCCGACATGGGCAAGCCGATGGCGAGCCTGCCGGTGGTGATCTACAACTTCGCGCTCAGTCCCTACGAGGACTGGCAGCGCCTTGCCTGGGGCGGCGCCGCGCTCATCGCCATCATCGTCCTGGCGATCAACATCGTGGCCCGCACGATGTTCCGCGACGCTCCCCGAGCCTGACGAACCGAAAGACAGGACCACTCATGCAATCCACCGTTCTCGAGAGCAGGGAATCGACCGCGCCGCTGGTGACCGATTCGGTCATGCAGGTGCGCGACCTCGATTTCTACTACGGCAAGTTCCAGGGCCTGAAGAAGGTCACGATGGACATCGCTCGCAACAAGGTCACCGCCTTCATCGGCCCGTCGGGCTGCGGGAAGTCCACCTTGCTGCGCACCTTCAACCGGATGTTCGACCTCTATCCCGGCCAGCGCGCGGAAGGGAGCATCATCTTCAACGGCAGGAACATCCTCGACCCGCGCCAGGACGTGAACATGCTGCGGGCGAAGGTCGGCATGGTGTTCCAGAAGCCGACGCCGTTTCCGATGACGATCTTCGAGAACATCGCCTTCGGGGTGCGGCTCTACGAGCCGCTCAAGGGCCGCGACATGGAGGAGCGGGTCGAGTGGGCGTTGCGCAAGGCCGCCCTGTGGGAGGAGGTCAAGGACAAGCTGCAGCAGAGCGGGCTGAGCCTCTCGGGCGGCCAGCAGCAGCGCCTGTGCATCGCCCGCATGGTGGCGGTCAAGCCGGAGGTGCTGCTGCTCGATGAGCCGACCAGCGCGCTCGACCCGATCTCGACCGCCAAGGTCGAGGAGCTCATGAACGAGCTCAAGAACGACTACACCATCGCGGTCGTCACTCACAACATGCAGCAGGCGGCGCGCATCTCGGATTTCACGACCTACATGTACCTCGGCGAGCTGATCGAGTTCGGCCGCACCGACGAGATCTTCATCAAGCCGAAGAAGAAGGCGACCGAGGACTACATCACCGGTCGCTTCGGCTGACCCCATGAACGGAACCGGACCCCAGGCAATCATGGAACATACCTATCGTCCCTTCGATGCGGACATCGACAACCTGCGCAGCGCGGTCACCACGATGGGCGGCCTGGTCGAGCGCCAGCTGATCCGCGCGGTCGATGCGGTGCGCAACCGCGACCTGCGGCTGCTGGCCCAGGTTCTCGCCGACGAGGGCGTGGTCAACCAGCTGCACCTCGAGACCGACCTGCGCTGCAACCAGACGATCGCCCGGCGCCAGCCGATCGCGGTCGACCTGCGCGAGATCATCGCCGTCCTGCACATCAACAACGATCTCGAGCGGATCGGCGACGAAGCCAAGAAGATCGCGCTCAAGTCCCGTGCCTTCGAGGCGAGCGGCAGCCTGCCCATCCCCTCTGATCGGGTCGAGGAGATGACCGGGCTGGTCGTCGAGATGCTGCGCGATTCGCTGGAGGCCTACATCCGGCACGACACCGCCGCCGCCAAGGCGGTCGCGGTGCGCGACGAGGCGGTCGACCAGCTGCGCGATGCGCTGATCGGCGAGCTGATGGATCGCATCAGCGGCACCCCGGGCATCGTGTCGCAGGCGCTGGCGATGATCTTCGTCGTGCAGTCGATCGAACGGGCCGGCGATCATGCGAAGAACATCGCCGAGTACGTGGTGCACGTGGTCGAGGGGTCAGACGTGCGCCACCAGCCCGTCTAGGCTCGAATGCGAACCCTTTAGGGGGCGTCCCCGGGGGTCGTGGCCGGGTCCGGCACGAACTCGGGCTGGATGATGCGGGCAGGGGCGAAGCGCAGCGTGAAGCGGCTGCCCTTGCCGGCCTTGCTCTCGATCAGGAGCTCGGCGCCGTGGCGGTTGGCGATGTGCTTGACGATCGCCAGGCCCAGCCCGGTGCCCCCGGTGCTGCGCGAACGCGCCCGATCCACCCGGTAGAAGCGCTCGGTCAGGCGCGGCAGGTGCTCGGCCGGGATGCCGATGCCGGTGTCGGCCACCACGACGGCACCTTCTCCGTTCTTCTGGACCCATTCGAGCGAGATCCGCCCGCCGGCCGGGGTGTAGCGCACCGCGTTGCTCAGCAGGTTGCGGATCGCGCTCTCGATCTCGGCGCCGATACCGAGCAGGCGCAGGCCCGGTGGGACATCGGATTCGATCGTGTGCTGGCCGCCCGACAGGACCCGGGCATCGGCGACCAGGCTCGAGCAGAGCCTGTCGAGCTCGATCGTCTCGTCGGCCGGCTTGTCGATCGCGGATTCGAGCGAGGACAGGGTGAGCAGATCCTCGACGAGGCGCTGCATCGTCTGGCTGTGCTTGGCGATCGATTCGAGGTGTCGGCGCTGCTCGCCGGTGTCGAGCTCGAGCTCGAGCATGGTCTCGGCGAAGCCGCCGATCACGGTGATCGGGGTGCGGATCTCGTGCGACACGTTGGCCACGAAGTCGCTGCGTATCGCATCGAGCCGGGCCTGGTCGGTGATGTCGCGCACGATCAGGAGCTTCCTCGCGTCGTCGCTCGCGTGCAGCCGGATCTCGAAGGTGTGTCCCGGCCGGCTGGGCAGGCCGAGCCGCAGCGGCCTCGCGAACTGGCCCGCATCGAGATAGTCGACGAAGTCCGGGTCGTTCAGGAAATGGTGCACCGGCCGACGGCTGCCGAACACGCCGTGCAGGTCGCGAGCGGTCTCGTTGGCCCATTCGACGTGGTTGAAGCGATCGAGCAGCATCAGCCCGTCGGGTAGCCGGTCGACGGCCGCGCGCAGCTGGCCGAGCTCGTCGGCCAGATCGTTGCGCTCCTCGGTCTCGCGCCGCATGAAACGGGCGATCCTGTCCATCGGCCGTCGCCAGGCGGCGATCCCGACCGGTACGTCGCGCATCTTCGGCAGGCCGGCCCAGTGTGTCAGGCGCCTGAGGAAATAGCTGTGGTAGGCGGCGAGCGCGACCAGGCATGCGCCCAGCCAGACGGCGGCGGCGAGCTCCATGCCGGAGCGGAACAGGAGAGCGCCGATCAGGGCTGCGAGGACCGGGATGCCGAGCGAGATTGCGTTCATCATGATGGGGCGAGCCGATAGCCGCCGCCGCGTACCGTCTCGATCAGGCGGTCGTGGCCGGTCGGGCGCAGTGCCAGCCGCAGCCGGCGGATGTGCACGTCGACCGTGCGTTCCTCGATGTAGACCGCGTCGCCCCAGACCTTGTCGAGCAGCTTCGATCGGGAGAGCACCCGGTCGGGGTTGCGCAGGAAATGGTGCAGCAGCCTGAATTCGGTGGGGCTCAGGCTGAGTTGGACGTCGCCGGCGAAGGCCCGATGGGTGGCCGGCTCGATGCGCAGGCCGGCGATCTCGACCGGATCCTCGGAAGCCTCGGGCGTCGCCCGGCGCAGCATCGCACGCACGCGCGCGAGCAGCTCGCGCGGCGAGAAGGGCTTGGTGACGTAATCGTCGGCGCCGGACTCGAAGCCCTGCAGCTTGTCGCCCTCCTGGGCGCGGGCGGTCAGCATGATGACCGGAATGTCGCGGGTGCTCGCGCGCTCGCGCAGGCGGCGGATGAAATCGACGCCTGAGATGCCGGGCAGCATCCAGTCGAGCAGGATCAGGTCGGGGCGCTCGGCGTCGATCATCGTCACGGCGCTGTCTGCGTCGCCGGACTCGCGGGCGAGATAGCCGGCATGGCGAAGGTTCACGGCAACCAGTTCCCGGATGGCGGGTTCGTCTTCTACGATCAGTATCCTCGCGGACACGGCAGGCCTCGTGATGGTACGGGCTTTCAGATTATGACAAAGACTTGACCGTTTCATGACGGGCGCCGGGCTCGCTCCAGGCATAGCGCAGCCGTCCGCCTGGAGGCCGGTTGCGGCCCACCGCGAGCCGCCAGGCGCCGACCCGGATCGGCGGCGCGAGGAGCGGCGCGGGCGCGGCCTCGGGCCGGGCCTCGCGCACCAGCGAGAGGTGCGGAACCAGGGGGCGTTCATCGAATTCGCAGGGCATCGCCCGCAGCGCCCGCCTCAGCTCCTCGGAAAGTCCGGCCAGCCAGTCGGGTATCGTGTCGGGCCCCGCCCAGAACAGCGCCGGCCGGCGGGCGCGCCCGAAGCGTCCGAGCCGGGTCAGCAGCAGCGGCGGCCAGGCCGGCTCCGTCTCCAGCAGCGGCGCGACGGCATCCTCGAGGCGTTCGCCGAAGGACGGCTCGCGGGCGCCGATGAAGGCGAGCGTGAGGTGGATGTCCCCGGCGGCGAGCGGCCGACCTCCGCCCTCTGCGGCGATCCCGCGGGCAAGCTGCGCCAGGGCGCGGGCGGCCTCGGCATCGGGCAGGAGGGCGACGAAATACCTGGGATGGCCGACGGGCGTTGCGCGGGTGCCGACCGGTTGCGGGCGGCGCCCCGGTGGCTCGTGCGACACTGTCGGTCGATCGATTCTGCGTCTGCGCATCGGGAGCTGTCTTGGACGTTCGGGAAAATTCCCCCCGCAAGCATTCTGCCTGCAAGGTGCTCGTCACCGGCGGCGCCGGCTACATCGGCTCGCACACCGTGGTCGAGTTGGTCGGCGCCGGCCACGAGGTCGTGGTGCTCGACAACCTGTCGAACGCCTCGCGGCGCTCGCTAGAGCGCGTCGAACGCATCACCGGCGTCCGCGTTCCCCTGGTGGTCGGCGACATCCGTGACGCGGCCCTGCTGCGCGAGCTGCTGGCGCGCGAGCGCTTCGATGCGACCCTGCACTTCGCCGGCCTCAAGGCGGTCGGCGAATCCGTCGCGAAGCCGCTCGAATACTACGACTGCAACATCGCGGGCACGACGACCCTGCTCGAATGCCTCGGCGAAGCCGGGGTGCGCAACTTCGTGTTCAGCTCGTCGGCGACCGTCTACGGCGATCCGCAGTCGGTGCCGATCCGCGAGGATGCGCCGACGGGGCCGACCAATCCCTACGGCCGGACCAAGTGGATGATCGAGTTCATCCTGCGCGATCTCGCCGTCGCGGACCCGCGCTGGTCGATCGGCATCCTGCGCTACTTCAATCCGGCCGGCGCTCACCCGAGCGGCCTGATCGGCGAGGATCCCCAGGGCATTCCCAACAACCTGATGCCCTTCGTGGCCCAGGTGGCGGTCGGCCGGCGCGAGTACCTGTCGGTGTTCGGCGGCGACTACCCGACCCGCGACGGCACCGGCGTGCGCGACTACATCCACGTCGTCGATCTCGCCCGCGGACATCTCGCCGCGCTCGAGCATGCCCGCGCGCAGGTGGGCGCCTTCACCGTCAATCTCGGGACGGGCCTGGGCTGCTCGGTTCTCGAGATGATCGCCGCCTTCGAACGCGCCAGCGGCCGGCCGGTGCCCTACCGGATCGTCGACCGGCGGCCCGGCGACATCGCGCAGTGCTATGCCGATCCCGCGCATGCCGCCGAGCTGCTCGGCTGGCGGGCGAGCCTGGGAATCGACGAGATGTGCGCCGACGGCTGGCGCTGGCAGCAGGGCAACCCCCAGGGCTACTAGAGAGCCTGCGAACGGGCCAGCCACACCCGCTCGTCACGTCAGGACGGCCCCGCTCTTCGTTGCAAATGCTCGCCATGTCACCCGACATGGCTGCGCTTTGCGCCTCGATCGGAACCGCCCTGGCGCGCCGCTCGGGCGCGTCCGGCCCGTTCACAGGCTCTGGCTCTGCGAGCGGGCCAGCCACACCCGGTCACGGACTCCGGGACCCCTCGTTCAGTCGATCTCGATGTTGTCGATGAGCCGGGTCGAGCCGAGCTTCGCGGCCGCCAGCGCGACCAGGGGCGGCGGCAGGGCCGGGGCACCGGCTTCGTCCGCGGATCCGGCCGGCCCGGCTTCGTCCGGCACGGAAAGATCGTCGCGGCGCCGGATCGCGATGTAGTCCGGCTCCCAGCCGCGCTCCACCAGCGTGGCCATCGCGGCCGCCTCGATCGCGGCGAAATCGCGTTCGCCCGCCTGCACCCGCTCGACCGCCGCCGAGAGCACCTTGTGCAGGTGGGCGGCTTCGCTGCGCTCCTCGCGGCCGAGGTAGCGGTTGCGCGAGCTCATCGCGAGGCCGTCGCGCTCGCGCACGATCTCGCCCGCCTCGATGCGCACCGGCAGGTTGAGCTGGCGCACCATGCGCCGCACGATCATCAGCTGCTGGTAGTCCTTCTTGCCGAAGATCGCGGTGTGCGGGGCCACGCAGTTGAAGAGCTTGAGCACCACGGTGCACACGCCCTCGAAGAAGCCGGGCCGGAACTCGCCCTCGAGGATGTCGCCCAGGCCCGCCGGCGTCTGCACCCGATAGGCCTGCGGCTCGGGATACATCTCGCCGTCGTCGGGCGCGAAGATCACGTCGCAGCCGACCTTGGCAAGCTTCTCGCAGTCCTCCTCGAAGGTCCGGGGATAGGTGTCGAAGTCCTCGTGCGGAGCGAACTGCAGTCGATTGACGAAGATGCTCGCGACGACGGGACGGCCACGCTCGACGGCCTGGCGCACCAGCGACAGGTGGCCTTCGTGCAGGTTGCCCATGGTCGGGACGAGGGCGGTGCCGGCGCAGCCGCGCAGCCGTTCGCGCAGGGCATCGATGCGATTGATGACTTCCATGGCGTTCAGTGTCCGAGGTTGAAGAAGCTGCGCCGTCCGCGCATCTCGAGCAGCCGTTGCGCCAGCATCGCGAAGTCCTCGTCGCGCTCGGCCGGATTGAGCCGCTCGGTGTTGACGATCAGCACCGGCGCATCCTCGTAGTTGTGGAAGAAGCGACTGTAGGCGTCGGCCAGCCCGCGCAGGTAGGGCTCGGCGATCGCCGCCTCCATCGGCAGTCCGCGCCGCTGCACGCGCGCGACCAGGGTGTCGGGGCTCGCCTGCAGGTAGATCACCAGGTCCGGGCGCGGCGCGTGCGGGCTCAGGTTGTCGTAGATGGTCCGGTACAGGCGCAGCTCGTCGTCGTCGAGGGTCATGCTCGCGAAGAGCGGATCCTTCTCCAGCAGGAAGTCGCCGACGATCGATTCGGCGAACAGGTCGCGCTGGGCGAGCGCGCGCAACTGCTCGGCGCGCTGGAACAGGAAGAAGAGCTGGGTCGGCAGCGCATGGCGCTTGCCCTCGCGGTAGAAGCGCTCCAGGAAGGGATTGGCGGCGGCATCCTCGAGCACGGGGCGGGCGCCCCAGGCGTCGATGAACCGGCGCGCGAGCGAGGTCTTGCCGGCGCCGATCGGGCCTTCGACCACGATGTGGCGAAAACGCTCGAAGGGCGAAGGCGGCAGTGGCTGCGGCGAATGACTGGCGGAGTCGGACATCGTCGGGTCGGAACCTGCGGAGGGTTCTCAGCTGGTCGGCTCGGCGCGCTGACCGGCAAGGGCGCCGACCCGGTCCGCGGCCGGTCCGATGCCCGGGATTGTCGCATCGGGCGCGACTTCGAGCAGCGGGCGCAGCACGAAGGCGCGCTCGGCCATGCGCGGGTGCGGAACGACCAGGCGCGGCGGGGCGTCGATGCGGCCGTCCCCGTAGAGCAGCAGGTCGAGGTCGAGCGTCCTCGGCGCATTGCGGTAGGGCCGCTCGCGTCCGGCGCCGGCCTCGATCAGTCGCAGGGCATCGAGCAGGGCGAAGGCATCGAGCCGGGTTTCGACGATCGCCACCGCATTGTGGAAGTCGGGTCCGTTCGCCTCGACGGGCGCGCTGCGCCACAGGCGCGAGGCGGCCACCAGGCGGGTGGCCGGGAGCGCATCGATGAGGGCGAGGGCATCGCGGATACGGCCTTGCGCATCGCCGAGGTTCGCGCCCAGGCCGATGGCCGCATGCACCGGCTGCCGGGGCCCGGGGCCGCCGGGTTGGGGCGGCACGGCGGGCGGTATCGCGGCCATCTACGCGCTGGCGCCGTCGGGACGGGGTGTGGGTCCGCCCTGGTCGCTCTGGCGCCTGGGCCGGCGGCGGCGCTTGCGGGCCGTACTCGTGCCCGAGCGCGGCGCGGCCTCGACCAGCGCCGCCCGGCCCGGTCCGTCGGCCGCGATGAAATCGGTCCACCACTGGCCGAGCTCGGCCGGGGCTTCGCCGGTCTCGACGCGCAGCAGCAGGAAATCGTAGCCGGCGCGCAGCCGCATGTGCTCGGCCAGGCGAAACGGGGCCTGGCCGTTGCGCCGCTCGAAGCGGGGCTGCAGGCTCCAGATCTCGCGCATGTCGGCCACGAAGCGCTTCTGGATCGCGAGCTTGCCGGCCTGGGCGTCGAGCACCTCGTCGATCGCGAGGTTCAGCGCCGGGATCGGGTTCTGTCCCGCCTGCCGGTGCCGGATCCAGAGCGCGTTGACCCGCTCCCAGAGCAGGGTCGCGAACAGGAAGCCGGGACTGACGGTGCGGCCCTCGGCGATGCGGGCATCGGTCTTGGCCAGCGCGATCGAGATGAAGCGCTCGCCGTCGGGCTGCTCGAGGATCAGGTCGAGCAGCGGCAGCAGCCCGTGCTGCAGCCCCTCCGCGCGCAACTGGTGCAGGCTCGCCAGCGCGTGGCCCGAGAGCAGGAGCTTGAGCATCTCGTCGAACAGGCGCGCGCTGGGCACGTTCGAGATGAGGCCGGCGAGCTCGCGCATCGGGGCGCGGGTGCGCTCCTCGATGGTGAACCCGAGCTTGGCGGCGAAACGCGCCACCCGCAGCAGTCGCACCGGATCCTCCCGGAAGCGGGTGGCCGGGTCGCCGATCATGCGGATGACCCGGGCCTTCATGTCGCGCACGCCGTCGTGGAAGTCCAGGACCTGGTCGGCGATCGGGTCGTAGTAGAGGGCGTTGACCGAGAAATCGCGACGCGCCGCATCCTCCTCGAGGGTGCCCCAGACGTTGTCGCGCAGCACCCGGCCGTGGTCGTCTGTCTCCGCGTCGACCTGGGCGGCGCGGAAGGTGGAAACCTCGATCACTTCGCGTCCGTAGAGGACATGGACGATCTGGAAGCGCCGGCCGATCAGGCGGGAGCGCCGGAAGATGCGGTTGACTTCCTGCGGGGTGGCGTTGGTCGCGACGTCGAAGTCTTTCGGCTGCAGGCCGAGCAGCGAGTCGCGCACGCCGCCGCCCACGATGTAGGCCTTGAAGCCCGCCTTGTGCAGGCCCTCGCAGGTGCGCTGGGCGGCGCTCGACATGGCGGCGCGCGACAGGCCCAGCTCGGCCCCCCGGTAGCGGTGCGCGTGCGAGCGCATCTGCGGCGTCGGCGCAAGCGGCCGGCGCAGCAGGCGACCGATCAGCTTGCGGATCATTCGAACAGGCGCCGTATGGGCCAGCCGCGCTCGCCGGCGATCCTTGCCAGCCGCGCATCCGGGTTGGTGGCGACCGGCCGGCTCACGCGCTCGAGCAGGGCGAGATCGTTGATCGAATCGCTGTAGAAGGTCGAGACCGGGAAGTCGTCCCAGGCATGACCGAGCCTGGCCAGCCATTCATCGACCCGGGTGACCTTGCCTTCGCGAAACGACGGCGTGCCGGGGCTGCGGCCGGTGATCCGGCCGTCGATCTCCTCGACCCGCGCCCCGATGAGGTGCTCGACCCCGAAGGCGCGGGCGATCGGGCCGGTGACGTACTCGTTGGTCGCGGTGACGATCGCGCAAAGGTCGCCGGCGGCCTGGTGGTGGCGGACGAGCTCGCGCGCCACTGGCCGGATCGCGGGCAGAACGACCGTCGCCATGTACTGCTCGTGCAGCCGGTCGAGCTCGTCGCGCGGCACGGCCGCCAGCGGCCCGAGCTGGAACGCGAGGAACTCGGTGATGTCGAGCGTCCCGGCGTGGTACTCGCGGGCGAAGCGCTCGTTCTCGCTGGCGAAGCGGATCGGATCCACATGGCCGCTGCCAGCGAGAAAGCGCGACCATTCATAGTCGCTGTCGATCGGCAGCAGCGTGTGGTCGAGGTCGAAGAGGGCGAGGTTCATGGTCGGTGGGCGATTTTATCAGTCCGCGCCCGGATCGCCGGGCAGGGCGGCGGCGTCGGCCTCGAATTCGCGCAGCAGGGGCAGGTTGAGAGGGCGCTTGCGCTCGTAGCCGTAGCGGTCGAGCGCATCGAAGAGCGCGATCAGGCTGCGGATGTCGCGGTCGTGGTGGGCGAGCAGATAGGGGATCAGGTCCCGGCCGAGCGCCACCCCGCGGCTGCGGGCGTGCCGCTCGAGGGCGGCGGCCTTGTGGTGGTCGTCGAGCAGGCGCATCTGCAGGACCAGGCCCCAGCCGAGCCGGGTGCGCAGATCCTCGCGCAGGCGCATCGCCAGCGGCGGGGCGTCGCCGGTCACGACCAGCGTCGCGGCGACGCCGGCCTGGATCTGGTTGTACAGGCCGAAGAGCGCCTGCTGCCCGGCGGCATCGAGTCGCTGGCAGTCGTCGACCAGGAGCAGGTCGCCGTCGGCGGCCGTGGCCGGCACCTCTCCGGTCGCGCAGGCACTGCGCCCCCATGGCGCGAGCGCCTGCAGAAGGTGGCTGCGGCCGGCGCCGGCGGGACCCCAGAGATACACGAAACGGGTCCGCCGGTCTCCCTCGGCGAGCCGGTGCGCGAGCGCGACGATCTCGGCGTTGTCGCCGGCAACGAAGTTCCCGAGCGTCGGCGCCGGCCGCCGGTGCAGGTCGAGGGGCAGCTGCCTCATCAAAGTCATCGAGGGTGGGGCGGAGTGGGTGCCGGCAGGCACTAGAATGGCGAGGACACGATTGTATCGGGGCACCCCATGAACTCCCCTCTTTCCTACAAGGAAGCGGGCGTCGACATCGATGCCGGCGAAGAGCTCGTTGCCAGGATCGGCCCGCTTGCCCGCAGGACGATGCGCGACGGCGTGCTGGCGGGCATCGGGGGCTTCGGTGCCCTGTTCGAGGTGCCCAGGCGATTCCGCGAACCGGTGCTGGTCTCGGGCACCGACGGCGTCGGCACCAAGCTGCGGCTCGCCTTCACCCTCGGCCGGCACGACACGGTCGGGATCGACCTGGTCGGGATGAGCGTCAACGACATCCTCGTCCAGGGCGCCGAGCCCCTGTTCTTCCTCGACTACTTCGCCTGCGGGCGACTCGACGTCGATGTCGCCGCGGCCGTCGTCGGCGGCATCGCCGCGGGCTGCGAGCAGGCCGGCTGCGCCCTGATCGGCGGCGAGACCGCCGAGATGCCCGGCATGTATCCGGACGGCGAGTACGACCTCGCCGGCTTCGCGGTCGGGGTGGTGGAGAAGTCGGCGATCATCGACGGCAGCACGGTCACCCCCGGCGACGTCCTCATCGGCCTGGCGAGCAGCGGTGCCCACTCCAACGGCTATTCCTTGATCCGCCGGGTGCTGGAGCGGGTCCATGGGCCGCTCGATACGGAGGCGGCCCGCGCCGCCCTGCGGGAGGATTTCCACGGCCGGCCCTTCGAGGATGTCCTGATGGCGCCGACCCGGATCTACGTCAAGCCGCTGCTCGGGCTGCTCGGCGAGCTGCCGGTCAAGGCGATGGCGCACATCACCGGCGGTGGCCTGGTCGAGAACGTCCCGCGGGTGCTGCCTGCCGCCTGCCGGGCCGACATGCGCGCCGACGCCTGGCCGATGCCGCCGCTGTTCGACTGGCTGCGCCACCATGGGCAGATCGCCGATGCGGAGATGCACCGGGTGTTCAACTGCGGCATCGGCATGGTGCTGGTGGTGGCGCCCGATGATGCGGACAGGGCGATCGCCCGCCTCGAGGCGGGCGGCGAGACTGCTTGGCGGATCGGCGAAGTGCTGGACAGGCAAGCCGGGGATGCCCCCGCGACGGTGCGCTGAGAACCTGTGAACGAATCCTCCACGCCCGCTCGTCACGCCATGGCGGCCCCGCTCATCGTTGCAAATGCTCGCCATGTCACCCGACATGGCTGCGCTTTGCGCCTCGATCGGAACCGCCCTGGCGCACCGCTCGGGCGCGTCCGATTCATTCACAGGTTCTGAGCGCCGGATGCATGCATTGCCGGGGCGCGGGCGCCATGCCGCGGTCCGCGGGCTCGCGCTCGCCATCTCGCTCGGCAGCCTCCTGGCGGTGCCCGGCGCGGGGATCGCGCTGGCGAGCGAGATCGACGCCGGCGTCGAGGAAGGGGACGTCGGATTCACGCCGGCACCCGGCCGGCAGGCGAACTACGCCTTCGACATCGATGCGCCCGAGGACATCGCCGAGCGGATCCGCGAGCTGAGCTTCGTCGGCCGCTGGCAGTATCGCGAGGATTTCCTGCCGACCCAGATGCCGGCCCTGCTGGCGCGCCTGGACGACGAGGTGATGGGGATCCTGCGTTCGCTCGGCTACTACAGCGGCAAGGTGCGCTCGCGCGGCGATGCCGACCGGGTCGAGGTCAGGGTCGCGCCCGGACCGCGGGTCACCGTCGCCTTGTCCGAGGTCCGGATCGAGGGGCCTGCCGCCGAGGATCGTCGCGTCGGACGCTTCGTGCGTTCGCGCTGGCTGCTGCCCGAAGGCAGCTTCTTCGCTTCCCGGGAATGGGAGCGGGGCAAGCGCGGGCTCGTCGACGCGCTTCACCAGCGCGGCTACCTGCGCGCCCGGATCACCGGCAGCGAGGCGCGCGTCGACCCGGAGCTCAGCTCGGCCCAGCTCGAGGTGGTGCTCGACAGCGGACCCCTGATCGCCTTCGGCGAGCTCGAGATCCAGGGCCTCAGGCGTCATGACGAGAGCATCGTGCGGGATCTCCGGCCGTTCCGGCCCGGCGATCCGTACTCGCTCGAGAAGCTGCTCGCCTACGAGGCGGCGCTGCGCGACAGCGGCTACTTCTCGGGGGTCAGCGTGGTGCCCGATCTCGCCCCGCTCGAAGCGGATCCGGCCCTGCTGGAAGTTCCCCTGTCGGTCGATCTCGCGGAGTACCGGGCGAAGCGCGCCGTATTCGGCATCGGCTACAGCAGCGAGCAGGGCGCCCGTGGCCAGGTCGGCTTCGAGCATCGCGATCTGTTCGGCCGCAGCTGGCAGCTCGAGAGCTCGCTGATCGCCGAGGCGCGCCGCCAGCGCCTGTTCGCCAACGTGCGCACGCCGACCGAGGCGACCGGGCATTTCTACGGTTTCGGCGGGCGGCTCGAGAAGGTCGACGCCGCCGGCGAGCGGGCCCAGCGCAGCAATGTCTACTTCGGCCGGGGCAAGCGCACCGCCGAGATCGAATGGTTCCTGTCGCTGCAGATGCAGGCGGAGGATCGGCGCCTCGACGGCAACGAGAGCTACGCCGCCATCGAGGACAGCGCCCACGCCCTGGTGCTCGGCTATTCCTGGAACCTGCGCCGGCTCAACTCGCGGGTTCTGCCCCGGCGGGGCTACACCATCAGCACCCAGGTCTCGGGCGCGGCCAAGGGCGTCGCCTCGAACCGCAGTTTCGTGCGCTTCTACGGCCGCGCGATGCGCTTCGTGCCGATGCCCCGGCAGAGCTTTCTCGCCGGCGGCACGCTCGTCGCCCTGGGCGAATTCGGCGTGGTCGCCGCCGGATCGCGGCGCGACATCCCGTCCGAGAACCTGTTCCGCGCCGGCGGTTCGCATTCGGTGCGCGGCTACGGCTACCAGACCCTCGGCGTGCCGGAGGCCGGGGCGATCGTCGGCGGGCGCTACCTCGCGGTCGGCAGCCTCGAGTACCAGCACCCGGTGACCGAGTCGATCGCCGCCGCCATCTTCTACGACATCGGCAATGCCACCGATTCGCGGCAGGACTACAAGGCGGTGGCCGGCTACGGTGTCGGCATGCGCTGGCGGACTCCGGTCGGGCCGCTCAACCTCGATCTCGCCTATGGGGAAGCCGTCAGTCGCTGGCGCCTCCATTTCTCCGTCGGCTATACCTTCTGACCCTGCCATCGACGATGCGTGCCGCCCCCCGCCGCCTGCTGATCGGGATCGCCGTCCTCGCGGCGCTGCTGCTCGCCGCGCTCGCCTGGATCGCGTTCAGCCCCTCCGCCGTGCGCATCGGGCTCGAGCGGGCGGCGGCGGCCACGGGGGGTCGGCTCGCGATCGAGGGCGTCGAGGGCCGGCTCGTCGACGGCCTGCGCCTGCGCAGGCTGGACTGGGCCGACGACGGGATCCGGGTCGGGGTCGACCGGCCCGAATTGCGCTGGGACTGGCGGAGTCTGCTCGACGGCCGGCTCGCGATCGGCCTGGTGCGCGCCGACACGATCGAGGTCGAGCTCGATCCGGCCGGGGAACGGGCCGCCGGGCCGGCCCCGATGCCGGGGTCGATCGGCCTGCCGATCACGGTCCTCGTCGGCCGGATCGAGGCCGACCTGATCCGGCTGCGCCGCGGCGGGGGCGTCGAGCCGATGGAGTTCACCGGGCTCGAGGCGCGGGCCGCGCACCTGCCGGGCGAGTATCGGGTCGAGGCCCTGCGGGTCGACACCCCCTGGGGCGAGCTCGCGGCCGATTCGCTTCGCGTCGGCACCGAAGCGTTGCATCCAATCGTGGGCGATGCGAGCCTGATCACGAGCGCCGCGCGGCTCGGGCTGGCGGGCCTGAAGCCCGACCTGCCGCCGATCGCGATCGCGGCGACGATCGCGGGCGATCTCGAACGCCTGCGCATCGAAGCCAGGGCACAGGCCGGCGAAGCGGAGTTGCGCGCCCGGCTGGGGGTTGCTCCTCTGGAGCCGGCGCTGGCGGATGGTCCTTCCCGACTGGAGCTCTCCGGCATCGATCCGTCGGCCTGGCTGCCCGATGCGCCGGCGGCGAATCTCTCCGGCCATGCGCAGGTCGATGGCGCCATGCCACTGCGCGGCCGGATCGAGCTCGACAATGCCGCTGTCGGCTCGTTGCCGGAGGGCAGGGTGCCCCTCGTTTCCCTGCGGACCGATTTCGTCCTCGAGGAAGCCGCGCTGCGCCTGGCGCCGCTCGAGATCGGTCTTGCCGGCGACGGCCGGATCGAGGGCTGGCTCGCGATCGATCGTTCCCGCACGATGCGGGTCGCGGGTCGCGAATTGCCGGCGGCCACGACCAGGTTGACGCTGGCCGGCATCGACCCGGCGCAATGGGCCGCGGCGCTGCGTGCGACGCGCATCGACGGCGAGGCCGCCCTGAGCGAAGGCGAGCTCACCGCCCTTCTGGCCGAGCGCCGGGGCGGCAAGGGGTCGCTGACCGGGCGCGAGCCCCTGGCGGTCGATCTGCGCGCGCAACTCGGCGAGGAGGAGATCCGCATCGCGCAGGCCCGCGTCGGCCACGGCGGGAGCGGGCTCGACGCCAGTGGCACGATCCGGCTCGAACCTCTCGCCATCGACCTCGCCGGCCAGGCCAGGGGGATCGATCCTTCGCAATGGCTCGATCTCGACGATTCCGATCTGGCCCGTCTCGCCGCCGGCCGCATCGAGGGGCGCTGGCAGGCGAAGGGCGCCCCCGGGCAGGGCGATCTCGCCGTCACGCTCCAGCTCGGCGACAGCCGACTCGCCGGCGCCGTCCTGGGGGGAAGGCTCGAGGTACTTCTCGATGCCGGGATGCGGGTCTCGAAGCTCGATGCCGATCTGCGTCTCGGCGGCAATCGGCTGCAGGCCCGCGGCGCCATCGGCCGGCCGGAGGATCGCCTGAGCTGGACGCTCGATGCCGGCGAGCCGGCGCTCTTCGATGCGCGGGTGGCCGGGCGCGTGAGCGGCTCCGGGGAGCTCGGTCTGGCGGGCGGGCGGCCCTGGGGCAGCGGCCGGCTCGAAGGTCGGGCACTCGGCTTCGACGGGCGGGTGGAGGTGCGCCGCGCCGACGTGCGCCTTGCCTGGCCGCGCGAGGCCGATGCCGCCTTCGACGCCCGGATCGCGCTTCAGGGCGTGGTCGCCGAGGGTATCGCCGTCGATGCGGCCGGCCTCGACGTCGACGGCGCTCCCGCCGCGCATCGTTTCGCGCTCGGCTTGCGGGCGGCGGGCCAGCGGCTTTCGCTGGCCGGGCGGGGCGCCTGGGATGCCGACGCGCCGCGCTGGGACGGTGTCCTCGAATCCGGCCGGCTCGACGGGACCGAATCGGTCGTGCTCGAAGCCGGTGCCCGGCTCGGCGTGTCCCCGGCCGGCGTCGGCATGGTCGGCTGGCGCCTCGTGGCGCCCGATGGCCGGGGCGGTTCGGCGACGATCGAGCATCTCGATCTCGCCTTCGGCGAAGCGGCGCGGGTCGCGAGCAGCGGCACGGTGGCCGGCCTGCCCCTGGCGAGGCTGCTCGCCTGGCTCGACCGGGTCCGCGGCCGGCCCGGTGGACAGGCCGACATCGAGAAGGCGCTCGCCAGCCTGCGGGTCGATGGCCGGTGGCGGATCGACGGCGGCACCACGCTCGATACCTTCGCGGGTGAAATGCAGCTGGGGCTGCGCGAAGCCGATGACGCCGGTGGCCAGCGGCTCGACATCGGCACCGGCAGCGGCGCCCGGCTGCGGATCGATGCCCGCCGGCTTGCGGGGCGGGTCGACCTCGAGCTGCCCTCGCTGGTGCTCCTTCGCCGCTATCTCGGCGAGGACTGGGGAGTCGAAGGCCGCATGCGGATCGCCGCCGACATCGGCGGCACGGTCGACGAGCCGCGGCTCGACGGCAGTCTCGCGGGTGACGGGCTCGTGATCGAGCAACGTTCGCAGGGCTGGCGTCTCGATGACGGCGAGCTGCGCGCCAGCTTCGACGGCAGCGGCCTGGTGATCGAGCGTTTCCGGATCGCGAGTGGCGAAGGCGACGTCGTCCTGAGCGGCCGCGCGGCGCTGATTCCCGATGCCGAACGCGATCCCGGCGAGCCGGGCCGCAGCCCGGGCGTGCCGCTGCGCGGCGAGTTCGATCTCGAGGCACGGCGCTTCCGGGCGCCGCTAGATCCCGGACAGCGCCTGGTGCTCTCGGGGCATGCGCGTCTCACCAGCGACGGCCGGGCGATGAACCTCACCGGCCAGGTGGCCGCCGACGAGGGCCTGATCGAGCTGCGCAGCGCCGGCGTGCCGGCCCTGCCCGACGACATCCGCATCGTCGGCGTGCCCCGGGCCGGCGGTGAGGAGGACGGTGGCCGCCCGCCGGTCGACACGGGCGGCATGCGGGTCGGAGCCGACATCGAGATCGACCTCGGGCGCGACATCCGGATCGTCGGCGGCGGTATCGACACACGCCTTGCGGGGCTCGTGCGCCTGCGCGGCGCGCTGCCGGCCACACCGCGCATCGAGGGCACGGTCCGGGTCCGCGACGGAACCTTCGAGGCCTACGGCCAGCACCTCGACATCACCCGGGGATCGATCCGCTTCAACGGGCCGGTCGACAATCCGGCGCTCGACATCACCGCGACGCGACCGCATCTGCCGATCGTGGTCGGGGTGCGATTGACCGGCACCGCGCTGTCGCCGCGGATCGCGCTGTTCTCGAACCCGGAGATCCCCGATTCCGAGAAGCTTTCGTGGCTGGTGCTGGGCGTGCCGCTCGCCGATGCGAGCTCGGGCGCTCAGGCGCTCGCGCTGCAGCAGGCGGCTGCGACCCTGTTCGGGGGCGATGGCGGCGCCATGAGCGGCAGCATCGGCCAGCGCTTCGGGGTCGACGTGCTGGCGCTGGGCCTGTCCTCCTCCACCGGCCAGGGCGAGGTGATCGCCAACCGGCTCGGCAGCACCGGCCTGCCGGGCGCGGGCGACAGCCAGGACGCCGCGGCGCTGCGCGAGGTGGTGACCGTCGGCAAGCGACTCGCTTCCGGCGTCTACATCAGCTACGAGCAGGGCCTGCAGGGCGCCTGGAACCTGCTGCGGATCCAGTACGACATCTCGCGGCGGCTGACGCTGCGGCTGCAGACCGGCAGCGAAAGCGCGATCGACCTGCTGATGCAGCGCTGGTTCGACTGACCCGGGCGGTCGCTCCCTACCGGACCGCCGTCTTCAGCAGGCCGTGCGCGATGGGCGCGTCGGCTTCGGCGGCCGCTTCGGGATCCAGCCATTCGAGACCGCTGCCGTTGTGCACGGCGACCGCGAGGCCGTCGCGATACACGACCCGTGTACCCGGCACCCGGGCGATCTTCCGGCCCGCCAGCACGGTGCCGGCGAGGTTCGCCGGATCGCAGGCGCCGACGCAGACCCACTGGACCGGGCGATCCTCGTCGCGGCGGACCTTGCGCAGCTGCGCCAGCGCATCGGGCAGCGCGAACTGCTCGCCGGACAGGCCGGCGATGAAGCGGCCGCCGCGGACCTCGCCGCGCGCCTCCAGCCGCTGCAGCACCCGGACCAGCCGGCGCCATGGCGGCAGCCAGCTCGCTTCGCGCTCCAGCATCCGCCAGAGAATCACACCGTAGCGCTTGAGCAGCATGCGGACGACGTGCTCGATCGCTTCGTCCTCGCCGGCGCGGTCGGCGCGTGGCGAGCGCCGCACCGGCGCCCAGCGGCCGGCATCCTGGATGCCCGACCAGCTCGGGCTGCGCCTTCGCCGGCCGCTCGAAGCCACCCGGCGCGACGGTGGCACCAGCAGCGAGCGCAGCCCGAAGAAGCTGTCGCAGTGGACGCGCCCGCGCGCGACCGCCTCGGCGAGCGCCGCTTCGAGCTCGGTGCGCAGCAGTCGCGTGCCTTCGGCGATCTCGTCGAAGAAGGATGCGCCGTGCTCGGCCAGAAATTCGACGACGCGGCCGGCCCGCGGCGACAGGCCGGCGTCCTCGGCCGGCGGCGCCAGGCGGGTCCAGCGGCTCGCGTGGCGCCGCGGCAGCAGCAGCAAGGGCGTCTGGCGCAGCGACCCGCCGCCGGTACCCGGGCCGCCGTCGCCGGCGGCCGCCCGCAGGCGGGTCCAGACGATCCGGCCCGAGGTGCACAGCTCGTCGAGCCAGACGCTGTCGTAGTCGCGGATCCGCGCCGCCAGCAACTCCGGCTCCCAGCTGGCGGCCGGCGCCTCGAAGCCTTCGAGCTGGGCCAGCACCGCGACCAGGGATTCCGGCCCCTCGACCCGGGTATCGTCGGCCAGGTGCTGCCACTCGAACAGGAAGCGGACGAAGTCGCGCGGCTCGACCGGCTCGATCTCGCGGCGCAGCCGGGTGAGCGTGCGCCGGTGGATGCGCGCGAGGAGATGGCGTTCGCACCACTCCATCGGTGCACCGGGCCCATCGGCGCTGAACCGTCCGCCCATCACGAAGCCTTCGGCCTGCAGCGCCGCCAGCGCCGCCTCGACCGCCGCGTTGGACAGCCCGAGCGGCCGGGCCAGGTCATCGACCGTGACCGGGCCCAGCGCCCCGAGCCGGCCGCGGATCAGCTCGCGCAGGGCGTCGCCGGCATCCCCCGCGGGGTCGGCGAACTCTGCCGGCACCGCGACGTCGGGAACGGCGCGGCCCGCGGGGCAGGCCGCGCGCAGCAGCGGCAGCCGCTCGGTGGCTACCCACAGGGGCGGAGCGTCGTCTCGCTCGTACCGGGTCGCGCGGCCTTCGGCGAGGAGCGCATCGAGCCAGGGGCGCCACGGCGCGATCTCGTCGTCGGTGAGCGCGACGATGCCGATGAGCGCCTCGTGCAGCTCATGGCGATCGCGCGCCTGCGGCCACGCCTCGCGGCGCACGGCGTCGATCGCCTCGGGGTCGAGCCGGCCGAGATCGTCGGGCGAATCGGGATCGGTGAAGCGGCGTGACTGCACCGCACGGGCACGTCGCTCCTCGAGCGGCGCATCATCGAGGAAGGCGTAGGGCCGGGCGTTGATCGTCTCTGCCGCGAACGGCGAGGGCGCGGTCAGGTCCTTCGCCTCGATCGCGATTCCGCCGGCCTCGATCCGCCGCAGCACCGCGAGCCAGCCCTCGGTATCCATCGCTTCGTCGAGGCAGTCGGTCAAGGTCTGCTCGACGAGCGGATGGTCGGGGACCTCGCGCTCGCCGACGATGTTCTCGAGGCAGGCGACCTGGTCGGGAAAGACCGAGGCGAGCAGGTCCTCGGCGCGCATCCGCTGCAGTTGCGGCGGCACCTTGCGACCGCCGGCCATGCGCGGCAGCGCCAGCGCATTGGTCACGTTCCAGCGCCAGCGCGCCCCGAACATCGGCGCGTCGAGCAGCGCCTGGATCAGTACGTCGCGCGCCGAAGTCGAGTGGAGGTAGCGGGCGATCTCCTCTAGGGGGAAACTGTGGCTGGTCGACAGCGACAGCAGGATCGCGTCCTCGGTGGCGGCGGCCTGGAGCTCGAAGTTGAAGCGCCGGCAGAAGCGCTTGCGCAGCGCCAGGCCCCAGGCCCGGTTGATCCGGCTGCCGTAAGGCGAGTGGATCAGCAGCTGCATGCTGCCGGACTCGTCGAAGAAGCGCTCGAAGACGATCCGTTCATGGGTCGGCATCGCGCCCAGCGCGACGCGGCCCTGGTGCAGGTACTCGACGAGTTGCAGGCCGGCCGCCTCGGGCAACGCCAGCCGGCGGAACAGTGCCGTTGCCGTCGCTTCGACTCCCTGCGCGACCAGCGCCGCGTCGACTTCGGCGCGCAGCCGCGCGACGCCGATCGACAGCTCGTCGCTGCGACCCGGCGCCTCGCCGAGCCAGAACGGGATGTTCGGCGGCGCGCCCTCGGCGTCGGTCACCCGGACGCGACCATTCTCCACCCGCCGGATCCGGTAGCTGGCATTGCCGAGCTGGAAGATGTCGCCGGCCATGCTCTCGATCGCGAAGTCCTCGTTGACCGTGCCGATGATCTGGTCCTGCGGCTCGAGCAGGACGGTATAGTCGCCGGTCTCGGGGATCGTGCCGCCGGAGCTCAGCGCGGTCAGGCGCGCCCCGCGCCGCGCCCGCAGCCGCCGATGAACGCCGTCGCGATGGATCAGTGCCCGGTTCGATCCGCGCCGGGTGGTGAAGCCTTCGGCGAGCATCCTGACGACGGCGTCGAACTCGCTCCGTGGCATCGCCGCGTAAGGGGCGGCGCGCGTGAACAGCGTGAAGAGCTCGTCCTCGTCGCGGCCGGGGTCTCCATCGTCGTCCGCCGGAGCGGTCGCGCCGGCCCGGTCGGGTGTCTCCCGAGCGGACCCGGCGCGAGCCGGCGCATCGAGCGCGGGGCTCGCGATCTCGGCCACCAGTTGCTGCGCCAGCACGTCGCGCGGCGCCGGCAGGATCCTCAGCGCATCGAGCTCGCCGCGCGCGACGCAGTCGAGCAGCGCGGCGCATTCGACCAGCTCGTCGCGGGTCTGCGGGAAGAGCCGCGCTTTCGGCACGCCGCCGACCGCATGGCCGGCGCGTCCGGCGCGCTGCAGGAAGGTGGCGATCGAGCGCGGCGAGCCGATCTGGCAGACGAGGTCGATGTCGCCGATGTCGAGCCCCAGCTCCAGCGAGGCCGTGGCGACCAGCGCCTTCAGCTTGCCGGCCTTGAGCCGCTGCTCGGCATCGAGCCGCAGTTCCTTCGCGAGGCTGCCGTGATGGGCGGCGACCGCGTCGCGGCCGAGCTGTTCCGCCAGATGGCGCGCGGCGCGCTCGGCCATCCGGCGGGTGTTGACGAAGATCAGCGTGGTCCGGTGCGCCGCGACCAGCTCGGCGAGCTGCCGGTAGACCTGCTCCCACTGGTCGCCGGACATCACCGCCGACAGCGGTGTCGGCGGCACGACCAGGGCGAGGTCGCGCCGCTTGCCGTAGCCGATGTCGACGATCTCGCAGTCGCGGCCGACTCCGACGAGGAAGCTCGCGACGGTCTCGATCGGCTTCTGCGTCGCCGACACGCCGATCCGGGTCAGCGGCCGGCCGTGATGGCCGGTTGCGAGCGATTCGAGCCGCTCGAGCGACAGCGCGAGATGGCTGCCGCGCTTGTTTCCCGCGACGGCATGGATCTCGTCGACGATGACCGAGCGCACCGTGCGCAGCATCCGCCGGCCCGATGCCGAGCCCAGCAGCACGTACAGCGATTCGGGCGTCGTCACCATCAGGTGGGGCGGGCGCCGTCCGATCTGCTGCCGCTCCCGAGCCGGCGTGTCGCCGGTACGCACGGCGCTGCGGATCTCGATGGCGGGCAGGCCGAGCCGCTCCAGCTCGGCGGCGATGCCGGCGAGCGGCAACTCGAGGTTGAGCCGGATGTCGTTCGACAGCGCCTTGAGCGGCGACACGTAGACGACGGCGGTCTCGTCGGGCAACCCGCGATCGGCCAGGCCCTGGCGCACCAGCGCGTCGATCGCGGCGAGGAATGCGGTCAGCGTCTTGCCCGAGCCGGTCGGGGCGGCGACCAGGGTGTTGCGGCCGGCGCGGATCAGCGGCCAGGCCGCCCGCTGGGCTTCGGTCGGGCCCGCGGGGAAAGCCGCGCGAAACCAGCCGGCGACCGCGGGATGGAAGGCGGCGAGCGGATCGGATTCGTCGGGATTGCGTCCGCCGCGGGATCGTCGGGGCGGGTGGGGGTGTTGCATCCGCCCACTGTACCGCAGCCTCGGAAGATCGGCCGAATCACCCCGCGGCGGCTCGGCCGGCCGTTCTCAGGCGGGCTGCGCCTGCGGCTGCGTGGTCGGCTCGGCGATCGTGACCCGGTAGAGCAGGCGCCGATGGCCCTCGTAGCCGCCGGTGGCCCGATGGAGCACGCAGCGGTTGTCCCACATCGTCAGCAGGCCCGCCGACCAGCGATGCCGGTAGACGAAGCGGTCCTCGACCTGGTGGGCGAAGAGCTCGGCGAGCAGCGTGGCGGCCTCGTCCTCGGGCATGCCGTCGATGCCGATCGTGTAGCCGGGGCTGATGAACAGAGCCTTGCGACCGGTCTCCGGATGGACGCGCACCAGCGGATGGCGCTGGGTGGCGAGGGCATCGTCGCTCGGGCGGATCGTCATCGAACGGTCCCTCGCATCGTCGCCACCGTAGCGTCCCTGCAGGGCATAGCCGCGGCGGGCCGAATGGATGGCGACGAGACCGTCGAGCCGGGCGCGCATCGCCGCCGGCAGGGCTTCGTAGGCGCCGTACTGGTCGGCGAACAGGGTGTCGCCGCCGACCGGGGGGATCTCCATGCCGTAGAGCGCCGTGCCGCTGGGCGGATCGGGCAGGAAGCTCCAGTCCGAATGCCAGCTCTCGGCGAAGATCGGGCTTTTCTCGTCGGCTTCGCGTCGTACCGCGATCACATGGCGGCGCCCGGGCAGCGGCGCGATGTAGGGATCCTCGCCGAAGCGGCCGAAGCGCGGCGGAATCGCCTCCAGGTGATCGAGCTCGAGCCGCTGGTCCGGGAAGCCGATGACCTGGTGCTCGAGCCACGCGGCGCGGATCGCGGCGGCGGTGTCGTCGTCGATCGGCTTGCTGAAATCCGCTCCGTGCACGCTCGCGCCAATGTTCTGGCCGCTCGGTTCGACCCGGATCGTCATGGTCCTGTCTCCTGTCGTTGTCCTGAATCGGTCAGAGTATCGATGCTTCCCGGTGCGGGTGCAAACCGGGGCGCTGCAAGCGCCTTACTGCGCGGCCGCCACGATCCGCAGCAGTGCCTCGCCCCAGTCGGCGCGCTTCTTCTCGCCCAGCCCCGGGATGGTGGCGAGCGCCTGCGCATCGGCGGGACGCGCCTGCGCGATCGCGCGCAGCGTCCTGTCGTGGAACACCACATACGGCGGCACCCCGCGCTCGCGGGAGACCTCCAGGCGCCATGCGCGCAGCTGCTCGAACAGGGCGGCGTCGGCGGGTGCGAGGCTTGCGGTGGCGTCGTCGACCGGATGTTCCCCGGCCGCCTCGCGGCCCTTGCGTCGGCTGCGCGCCGGCTTCGCGGCGATCCGGCGCAGGTGCACCTCCTGCTCGCCGCGCAGCACCGGCCGCGCCGCCGGCGCGAGGCGCAGGGCGCCGAACGCCTCGAAGTCGACATCGAGCAGGTCCATCGCGATGCACTGGCGGATGACGGCTCGCCATTGGCGTTCGTCGACATCGGCGCCGACGCCGAACACGCCGAGCCGGTCATGGCCGAAGCGGCCGATGCGTTCGTCACCCTTGCCGCGCAGCACATTGACCAGGTACTGCGCGCCGAAGCGTTGGCCGGTGCGGTAGATGCACGAGAGCAGCTTCTGCACCTCGACGGTGGCGTCGAAGGTCGCCGGCGGCTCGAGGCAGTTGTCGCAGTTGCCGCAGCGCCAGTCGGCCGGATGCTCCTCGCCGAAGTACGCGAGCAGCCGGGCGCGCCGGCAGCCGGCGGTCTCGGCCAGGCCGAGCATGGCATCGAGCTTGGCGCCCGATACGCGGCGATGGGCCTCGCTCGCTTCCGACTGCTCGATCATCCGGCGTTGCTGGACGACGTCGGACAGGCCGTAGGCCATCCAGGCTTCGGCGGGCTCGCCGTCGCGGCCGGCGCGGCCGGTCTCCTGGTAGTAGCCTTCGATCGAGCGCGGCATGTCCAGGTGGGCGACGAAGCGCACGTCGGGCTTGTCGATCCCCATGCCGAAGGCGATGGTCGCCACCATCACGAGGCCGTCCTCGCGCAGGAAGCGTTGCTGGTTGTCGGCGCGCTCGGCATTGGCCATGCCGGCGTGGTAGGGCAGGGCGCGCACTCCGGCGTCGTTCAGATGCGCTGCGACCTGCTCGACCTTGGCGCGCGACAGGCAGTAGACGATGCCGGAGCTCCCCGCATGGCGCTGCGCGATGAAGTCGACCAGCTGGCGGCGAGCCTCGCCGCGATCGACGATGCGGTAGGTGATGTTCGGCCGGTCGAAGCTCGAGACGAAGACCTGGGCGTCATCGAGCGCCAGCGCCGTCACGATCTCGGCGCGGGTGGCCGGATCGGCGGTGGCGGTCAGCGCGATCCGCGGCGCGGTCGGGAAACGCTCGTGCAGCACCGAGAGCATCGCGTACTCGGGGCGGAAGTCGTGCCCCCATTGCGAGACGCAGTGGGCTTCGTCGATCGCGAAGAGCGCGATCGGGCTCTGGGTGAGCAGCGCGAGGCAGCGTTCGGTGAGCAGTCTTTCCGGCGCGACGTAGACGAGGTCGAGTTCGCCCGCACGCACCCGGGCCTCGACGGCGCTCGCCTGTGCCGCCGAAAGCTGGCTGTTCAGGCAGGCGGCCCGGACCCCGACCGCGGCCAGCGCATCGACCTGGTCCTGCATCAGCGCGATCAGCGGCGACACGACGACGCCCACGCCCTCGCGCAGCAGCGACGGGATCTGGTAGCACAGCGACTTGCCGCCGCCGGTGGGCATCAGGACCAGGGCGTCGCCGCCGCCGGCCACATGCTCGATGATCGCCGCCTGCTCGCCGCGAAATTCCGGATAGCCGAAGACGGCCCGGAGCCGATCGAGCGCGCGGGCGCCGAGCGAGGTGCGAGCAACTTCGGGCGGCCGGGCGGCGCTCATGCGGCAGCGCCGCCGCGGGTGGGAGCGGAACGGGGAGTCATGACGGGCTGTGGGCTCGATGCCCGACGGGATGGGCGCGGGCGGGCCTGCACGACGGCGAGGGGTCGTGCGGCGGGGGAATACGGATCAGCGCCGACGCGGGGGCGGCCGGCGATTGCCGGTGGGGCGGGGGCCGGCGGTGTCCTTGTGGCGAAAGCTGATGCGCCCCTTGGTGAGATCGTAGGGGGACAGCTCCATCGTCACCTTGTCGCCGGCGAGCACACGGATGCGGTGCTTCTTCATCTTGCCCGAGACATAGGCATTGACCTCGATCCCGTTGTCGAGGATGACGCGAAAGCGCGCGTCGGGCAGCATCTCGGCCACCGTTCCTTCCATTTCGATCAGTTCTTCCTTGGCCATCGGCATCCTTGCTGGTTCGGCCGGGCGAGCCCATTCACCCCGCGAAGTTAACAGGACATTATATCCGACCGGCCCCGAACCCGGGGCGCGGCGGCCATTGCGCTTGCGCGATCGCCAGGACCCGGGCTTCGGCTGACGGGTCGAGGCAGTCGACGACGATGCGATCGGGCATCGAGCGCAGCCAGGTGAGCTGTCGCTTGGCGAGCTGGCGGGTGGCGGCGATGCCGCGATCGAGCAGCGACCGCAGCACCGGGTCGCGCGGATCGCGCATCGCCTGCGGATCGCGCTCGGGATGCTCCTCCAGCCAGGCCCAGGCCTGGCGATAACCGACCGCCCGCATCGAGGGCAGGCCCGGATGGAGGTCGCCGCGGGCTCGCAGCCGGGCGACCTCGCCGAGCAGGCCGGCGGTGATCATCGCTTCGAATCGGGCCGCGATCCGGCGATGCAGCTCCTCGCGGCGCGAGGGCTCCAGGCTGACCACGATCGCCGGCGCCGGCGGCCGCGCATCGGCGACCGGCGCGGCGTGCAGCGCCGACAGGGGCTGGCCGGTCAGCTCGAAGACCTCCAGCGCGCGCTGGATGCGCTGCGCGTCTCCCGGCGCCAGGCGTGCGGCGGTCACGGGGTCGAGCGTGGCGAGCCGCGCATGCAGGGCCGGCCAGCCCTGCGTGGCGGCCTCGGCGTCGAGGCGGGCGCGGATCGCCGCATCGGCGCCCGGCAGGGGTGCGAGCCCGCCCATGAAGGCCTTCGCATAGAGCATGGTGCCGCCCACCAGCAGGGGCAGCCGGCCGCGGGCGACGATCTCCCCGCAGAGGCGGCGCGCATCCGCGGCGAAGCGCGCCGCCGAGTAGGCTTGCGCCGGATCGAGGATGTCGATCAGGTGGTGCGGCACGGCGGCGAGCTCGGCCGGTTCCGGCTTGGCGGTGCCGATGTCCATGCCTCGGTAGACGAGCGCCGAGTCGACGCTGACGATCTCGACCGGATGGCGCCGGGCGATCGCAAGGGACGCGGCGCTCTTGCCCGAGGCGGTGGGCCCGAGCAGCATCAGGATCGGCGGCATCCCGGCGGCGGACGGTCCGGTCACTCAGCGCCCGCGCAGGAACCAGCGGTCGATCTCGCCGAGCGGGAACTGCACCCAGGTGGGGCGGCCATGGTTGCACTGGTCGGCCGAGGCGGTCCTCTCCATCTCGCGCAGCAGGGCGTCCATCTCGCCGGTCGAGAGCCGGCGATTGGCGCGCACCGCGCCGTGGCAGGCCATCGTCGCGAGAAGCTCGTCGCGATGCGCCTCGATCGCGCGGCTCGAGCCGTGCTCGCGCAGCTCGTCCAGCACGTCGCGCGCCAGGGCCGCCGCGTCGGCCCGCGCCAGCGCGAGCGGGACCCGGCGCACCGCGATGGTGGTCGGCGAGATGGGGTCGAGTTCGAGGCCGAGCGAAGCGATCCGTTCGCGATGCTCCTCGGCGCAGCGCACCGCGATCTCGTCGACCCGCAGGGTCACCGGGATGAGCAGCGGCTGGCTCTCGACCCCCTTCGCGGCGGCCGCCTTGAGACCTTCGTAGACGATGCGCTCGTGGGCGGCATGCATGTCGACCACCACCAGCCCGTCCGCGTTCTGGGCCAGGATGTAGACGCCGTGCAGTTGCGCGATCGCGAAGCCGAGCGGCGGCATGTCGCCGGATGCCGCGGCGCCGTGGCGAGACGCGCCGGCGTCCAGGTCGGCGGGCTCGAAGGCGGCCAGCGCCGCGCGTATTCCGGCAAGGCCGGGCGCCCATCCGGCCGCCGCGGGCCATCCGGGGGCGGCGCCTCGGTCCGCTGCCATGGTCCGATCCGCTGCCGCGGGCGACCCGTCGTCGGGATGTCGCGCAAACACGGCCGGGGTGACTCCCGCCGCTGGAACCTCGAGTCCGAGGCCGTCCTGCGATCGTGAGGGCAGCTGGCGGGCTGCGGATTGCGCGCCCGGGCCGGCCATGCGCATGCCGGGCGCCGGGCCGGTACCGGCGCCGATGCGCAGGGCGTCGCGCACCGCATTGAACACGAGCCGGTGCACCGCCTGCGAATCCCGAAAGCGCACTTCCGTCTTGGCGGGATGGACGTTGACGTCGACCAGGGCCGGATCGAGGGTGAGGGCGAGAACGTAGGCGGGATGGCGCTCGCCGTGCAGGACATCGGCATAGGCCTGGCGCACCGCATGCATCAGCAGGCGGTCGCGCACGAAGCGGCCGTTGATGTGGAAATACTGGCGGTCGGCGCGGGCACGGCTCGCGGTCGGCAGCCCGAGCAGTCCGTGCAGACCGTGGCCTTCCTCGCCGCGCTCGAGCACCCGGTGGGCGTCGCGGAAGTCGGCGCCCAGCCCGGCGAGCGAGCGCGCCTGCCAGTCGCCCGCCGGCCATTGCTCGGTCCGGCGGCCGTCGATGACCAGCGCGAAGCCGATCTCCGGATGGGCGATCGCGACGCGGCGAAACGCCTCGATGCAGTGGGCCGATTCGGTGGCCGGGCTGCGCAGGAACTTGCGCCGCGCCGGCGTCTGGGCATAGAGGTCGGCGACCTCGACGACGGTGCCCGTGGTGCCGGCGGCCGGAGCGAGCGCACCGCTGCGGGCGTCGATCCGCCAGGCGGAATCGGCGCCGGCGGTGCGGCTGGTGATCGAGACGCTCGCCACCGAGGCGATCGAGGCGAGCGCCTCGCCGCGAAAACCGAGAGAGGCGACCCGCTCGAGCTCCGCGAGCGAGCCGATCTTGCTGGTGGCATGGCGGGTGAGCGCGAGCGGCAGCTCTTCGGGCGGTATGCCGATGCCGTCGTCGGCGACGGTGATGCGCCGGATCCCGCCTTCCTCGATGCGCAGCTCGATGCGGCTCGCGCCGGCATCGATCGCGTTCTCGAGGAGCTCCTTGACCACCGATGCGGGGCGCTCGACCACCTCGCCGGCGGCGATCTGGCTCACCAGCATGTCGGGCAGGGGGGCGATCGGCCGTCGCGCGGCGGGCGGGCTCTGCATCGGGCGGATTATACGAGGCCGCCGTCGGGCAGCCGACATGGACCGGACGAGGCGGATATCACCGAATGGGGAAGTGGGCGCGGGTATCATCGCAGCCCATGGACTGGGCTTCCCTCATCGATATCTTTCTCCACCTCGACAAGCATCTCGAGGCGGTCGTGCAGACCTACGGCGTGTGGGTCTACGCGCTCCTGTTCGCGATCATCTTCGTAGAGACCGGACTGGTGGTGATGCCATTCCTGCCGGGGGATTCGCTGCTGTTCGTGGCCGGCGCCATCGCCGGCGTCGGCGGGCTCGACATCGGGCTGGTCATCGCGCTGCTGATCGTGGCGGCCATCCTCGGCGATGCGGTCAACTACTCGATCGGCCGCATGATCGGGCCGAAGGTCTTCGGCTGGGAGCAGTCGCGCTTCTTCAATCGCGCCGCCTTCGATCGTACCCATGCCTTCTACGAGAAGCACGGGCCGATCACCATCGTCGTGGGCCGCTTCCTGCCCTTCATACGGACCTTCGCGCCCTTCGTGGCCGGCGTCGCGCAGATGCACTATCCGCGCTTCGCCTTCTACAACATCGCCGGCGGCATCCTCTGGGTCGGCAGCCTGACGACGCTCGGCTACCTGTTCGGCAACACTGAATGGGTGCGGGCGAACTTCTCCCTGGTCGCGCTGGCGATGATCATCATCCCCGGCCTGCCGGCGGTGTTCGAGGTGCTCCGCCACTGGCGCAACAGCCGGCGCGAGCGTCTCGCCGCAGGCACTCGAGAATCAGGAGCGACGCCTCGAGGGTGAACTCCCCGCGGCCGATCCGCCCGAGCAGCGCATCCGCATCCAGGCGGTCGAAGCCGGCGACCTCGCCGTCGCGGTTGAACGGGCTGAAGCCGGCGTCGATGGTCACCTCGAAGCCGACCAGATCCTCCACCATGTAGCCTTCGTGGACCGGCCGCGCGATGCGCAGGGGCGCGTCGCCGAAACGGCTCATCGTCAAGCCCGTGTCGATCCCGGCCTCCTCGTCCGCTTCCCGGCGCATCGCTTCGACGAGGTCTTCCATGCGCCGGCCGCCCGGCTCGTGCTCCAGGCCGACCAGACCGCCGGCCAGGGTGTCGAGCAGGCCCGGGTCGACCGGCTTGTCCAGCGCCCGTCGCTGGACCCACATGCGGCCGTCGGGACACCAGCCGACCAGGTGGACCGCGACGCTGCGAAGGCCCAGGACACGTATCGCGGCCCGCTCGATGGCTCCGAGCATCATGAACCTGTGAACGAACCGTCCACGCCCGCTCGTCACGCCAGGGCAGCCCCGCTCTTCGTTGCAAATGCTCGCCATGTCGCCCGACATGGCTGCGCTTTGCGCCTCGATCGGAACCGCCCTGGCGCACCGCTCGGGCGCGTCCGATTCATTCACAGGTTCCATGTCGTCGGCCAGCACCGGCAGCGCCTCGTCGCGCCATTTCCCGAGCCGGCCGGCATCGGCGAGCGCCTGCGCCATCGCCGCGAGGCGGGCATCGACATCGGTGGCATGGTTGGCAGCGAGGGACAGGCCCCGCGCGTCGAGCACGAGGCCCGGCACCCGTTGCGCGAGCAGGCTGGCGTCGTCCGGCTCGATGGAGCCGACCACGTGGGCATCGATCGCAAGGCGGATCCGCGGCCGCGCCGGCGGCAGTGTCGCCGCCGCCAGGGCGCGCTCGCGCAGGGCGGTGAGCAACTCGCCGTTCAGACCTTGCTCCCGTGCGGAGCCGGCGGATGGGCTTTCAGGTAGCTGCGCAGGCCCCGGAAGATCGCCTCGGCGACGGTGCGCTGGTAGCGCGGATCGGCCAGGCGCGCCTCTTCCTGCGGATTGCTGATGAAGGCGGTCTCGACCAGGATCGAGGGCATGTCCGGCGCCTTGAGGACCGCGAAGCCGGCGCGTTCGACATGCGGCTTGTGCACATGGCCGACCCGGCGCAGCTCGCCGAGCACCTCCCTGGCCACCACCTGCGAGCTGAGGATCTGCGATTTGGTCGACATGTCGAGCAGCAGGCTCGCGACTTCCCGGTTGCGCGCCCGCAGGTTCACGCCGCCGATGAGGTCGGCGCGGTTCTCCCGCTTCGCGAGCCAGCGCGCCGCCGTGCTGCTCGCGCTGCGGTCCGAGAGCACGAACACCGACGCCCCGCGGGCGGTCGGCTCGACGAATGCATCGGCGTGGATCGATACGAACAGGTCCGCCTGGACCCGGCGCGCCTTGGCCACGCGGGTGCCGAGCGGCACGAAGAAATCCCCGTCGCGCGTCATGAAGGCCTGCATGCCGGGCTCTGCCGAGATCAGCGCCCGCAGCTCCTGGGCGATCGCGAGCACGACATCCTTCTCGCGGGTGCCGCGCCGCCCGATCGCGCCCGGATCCTCGCCGCCGTGCCCCGGGTCGATCGCGATGGTCGCCAGCCGCAGGGGACGCTCGCGAGGCTGCTGGGTCGGCCGCTTGCCCTGGCTCGCGCGCGGCGGGTGGTCGGCCGGGTGCTCGGCGGATCGGGCGAGGGTTTCGGCGACCGTCGGCCCGGGCGTGTCGGCGGGCAGCGGCGCCGAATCCGGATTCCGTTCGCGCAGCAGCGCGACCAGCGGATCCTCGTCGCCCTCGGCCCGGCTGCCGGCCTGCTCGAGCAGGACGACGAGCGGGTCGCGCTCGACGAGCGGATGCAGGTCGATCACGAGGCGATGCTGGTAGTCGCCGACCGGCGCGAGCGTGAAGAGCTGCGGCCTGACCGCCTGCTTCAGATCGAACACCAGGCGTACCACGCCGGGCCGGTTCAGGCCGATGCGCACGCCCGCGATGAACGGATCGTCGGGGCGGACCTTGGCGATGACCTCGCGGATCTGTCCTTCGAGGTCGATGCCTTCGATGTCGACCATCAGCCGGTCTGGCCCGGTCAGGGTCGCATGGCTGAAGACCGGCTGGCGGTCGTGCTCGAGGGTGACCCGTGTGTAGTCGCGCGCCGGCCAGACCCGCACCGCGAGGACCGCCGTGGCCGAAGCAAGGGGGATGTCGATGGCGAAGAGCGGCGCGCTCATCCCGAGTCGAAGCAGGCCGCGTCGCGTACGGCGTTCAGGCACGCGAGTCCCCTGGGCCCGCGGGCCTGCAGGCGGACCCGGCGGGCGCCGTCGTCATCCGGGTCGGGGTCGAGGCGCACGCGCAGGTCGGGCGCGGGCAGCCCGGCGCCGCCCATTTCCGGCCACTCGACCAGGGTAACCGCAAGACCCTGGAAGTACTCGTCCAAACCTGCTTCACGCCACTCGTCTTCCGAGGAGAATCTATAGAAATCAAAGTGATATAGATCGAACCTCGGTAAATTATAAGGTTCGACGAGGGTGAATGTCGGGCTCTTCACACGGCCGCCGTGACCAAGTGCCGCCAGCAGGGCACGGGCAAAGCGGGTTTTGCCGGCGCCGAGATCTCCTGACAGATGTATCGACGTACCCGGGCTCAGGGCCGAGGCGACCGCCGCCGCGAGGGCCGCCGTGGCAGCCTCGTCGCCGAGCCGGCCTTCGAGGGTCTCGTCGAAAGCCTTGTCGGATGCGGGATTCGGGGCGGTCATCGGGTCGTGGGCGGGATCGGCGTCAGGAAGCCCCGATTATCCGGCCGGGCGGTCCCGGCGGCTCGGGGAGGGCCGGCGGGCTGCCATCCGGGGCCTGGTCCGGCCGCCGGGAGGCGCCTCCGGAAGGGGTATCGGATGCCGGGTGAGGGCGGGGCGGAGCGGGATCGCCAGCCGCCGCGATGTCGCGCCCCGACGACAATGCCGCTACTCGGTGATCGGGATTCGTGCGGCGCAGCAGAAGAGGGCGCGAAGCAGGCCCGTGCCGCTTCAGGCGGCTTGCGGAATCATCCGGAAATGCCCGCCGCCGAACAGGCGGACGACTTCCTCGGGATCGGGAAGCGCCTCGGCGATGTGCGGGAAGACGATGGTTTCCTCGACCTGGTTGTGGGCGAGCAATACCCGCCTGAGTTCGGCGATGAGGCGGCGCGCCTCGTCGCGTTCCTCGGCGTGGACCAGGGTGTCGATACGCCAGAGCTGGTCGCGGAAGAGCTCGTGGTCCTTGCCGAGGCGATCGAGATCGGCCTCGATCTCCGGACAGGCCGATCGCAGGCGTGGAAAGAGGACGTTCTCCTCGGTGTCGATGTGGCGCAGCAACGCGATCGAGCACGCCGCCAGCGGATGGCGCACGATCGGCGAGCCGCTGGCGAGCCAGTCGTCGAGGCCCTGCAGGGCGAGCTCGCACAACCGGTGGTCGCGGAACAGGGATTCGCTGATCGGATGTTGTGGCATGCAGTGAAACTACACGATCGAAAGCGGACGCGCACCGTGCACCGCCGCATAGACGGGCAGCGCCCGCTGGACGCCGGCTTCCGCCCTTCGGGCGGCGGCTTCAGGTGACGAGGGCGAGCCAGAACGGCAGGGTAACGAGCGAGACGAGCATCGATACCGTGATGAGATAGGCGACGTACTCGCCGTCGCCGCCCATCCTGGAGGCGAGGATGTAGCAGCTCGTTGCCGTGGGCAGGGCGCAGAACATCACGCTGATCGACAGCGGCATCGGCTCGAGCTCGAGCAGCAGCCCGCACAGCAGCGCGACGGTCGGCATCGCGAGGAGCTTCACCGCGGTGATCCAGACCGCGAGCGATCGCGAACTGCGCTTCTCGCGATCGCCGAGCGCCTCGCTGCGCGAGAGCACCAGGCCGGCGCCGACCGCGATCAGGCCGAGCGCGATGGCCGCGCTGCCGAGCCGCCCGAGGGTGGCGTCGACGACGGTCGGCAGCTGGATGCCGAGCAGGTTGCCGGTCAGCCCGGTGACGGTGGCGAGCAGCAGCGGGTTGCGCATGAGCTCGCGCATGACGCCGGTGCCGGCGTGCTTCGCCAGCGGCAGCACCGCCGCGACGTTGACGGTCGGCACCACGAAGCCGACGAAGACCGCGCACAGCGCGAGTCCCTCCTGGCCGCCGAGGGTCTGGGCGAGCGCGAGCGCGAGGTAGGTGTTGAAACGGAAACCGCACTGCGCCCCGGATGCGAAGTGGCGCGGCAGGGGATCGAGCACCGGGCGCGCTAGCCAGGCGAGCGCGATGCCGGCCGCCAGGGCGATCAGGGTGTTGGCGACCGCCGGGCCGTCGCGGGCGACCGACAGCGGCGAGCGCAGCAGCGAGGACACCAGCAGCGCCGGGAACAGGATGAAGTAGACGAGCTTTTCGAGGTTGTCCCAGAAGGGTTTCGGCCAGCCGCTCGCCCTGCGCAGCACGAAGCCGAGCAGGATCGTCGAGATGTCGGGGATCAGCAGGCCGATCGTGTTCACGGGTCGCGGGTGTCGGAAGGCGGGCGCGATGGGGCGTGCCCGTGCAGATGGTGCAGTTTATCGGTTGCGCCGCTGCGCTGTTCTAGCGGCCCCGGCGTGCGGCGTCAATTTCGCGCTTGAGCGCGTCGATCTCCTGCGGCGTCAGGCCCTGCAACTCCTGAAGGCGGACGGGAATGTCCATGCGCTCGTGAAACAGGCCGGCGATGATGACATCGCCGCGCCAGGCCTGGAAGGCGACGTACCGATGCGCGACCAGGTGCAGCGTAAAAGCCGTTCCCACGGCTAGGTCCTCGCGGTGCGGGGCGTTGAAGGTGGTGTGCTCGTCCGCGATCTTCTGAAAACCGGTCTGCAAGTCGCGGCGATATGCCCCCGCCTGATGCAGGCCCCATTTTTCGCGTGTCTCCTGGATCGCCCTGCGGACATGGAGCCGTGCCGTCGGCGTCATCCAGTAGCGGGCCATTACTCACCGGCCTTCGTCTCTTCCTTCTCCCAGGCTGCAAACATGGCGTCCAGCTCGGTATCAAGCTGATCGGAAGAGATCAGCTCGCCGCGCGCGATCTCGTCGGCGGATTTCAGGAGCTCGCCGAAGACGTACTGGCGTTCCTGCTCGATCTCCATGTCTCGGCGGATCAGGTCGCGGACGTACTCGCTCGGCGTCGCATAGCAGGATTTCCCGTTGGTGCGAAGGTCCACATAGGCCCGCATCTCGTCGGGAAGGCTGACGTGCAAGCTGCTGGGCATGGGTGTCCTCCTGCAAGGGTTCTGCTTCCACCATGCACCATCACCCGGATCAATGTCAATAGATGACATTGATCTTCGCCCAGGCGCAAAGTCTGGAGCGTGCATTGCCGACCCACAACGTGGCCGGCTTTCTTGCGCCGACACAAAACAGGCGGGCCAGCACGCCCGCCTGCCGCGTGTCCTCCTGGATTCGGGTCGGTGAGCAGTAGCGCGGATTGCGGGATCGGGCTGTAATCGATTCGTTTCCTTGCGACCTTGCCCCAGGTATCCGATGGATCCGAAGCCGCCCCCGAACGCCGACCTGCAGGCGATCGATGCCTTCTGCGAAGCCCTCTGGCTCGAGGACGGCCTGTCTCGCAACACGATCGGCGCCTACCGCAGCGACTTGCGGGCGGCGGACGGCTGGTTGCGTGAAAGCCGAAGCGTCGGGCTCGGCAAGGCCGGCGAGGCGGACCTGCTCGCGCTCATCGCCGGGCGCTTCGCCGATTCCGAACCGAGCTCGGCGAATCGCCGTCTGAGCGTGCTACGCCGTTTCTATCGCTACCTGGTCCGGCAGGGTCATCGCAGCGATGATCCGGTGGCCGGCATCCGCTCCGCGAAGCAGCCGCCGCGCCATCCGTCGACCCTGTCGGAGCGGCAGGTGGAGGCGTTGCTGGCCGCTCCGCCCTTGGACACCGCGCTCGGGCTGCGCGACCGGGCGATGCTCGAGACCCTCTATGCGACCGGCCTGCGCGTTTCCGAGCTGGTCGGGTTGCGCACCCATTCGGTGGGCCTCACCGATGGCGTGGTGCGGGTGGTCGGCAAGGGCGACAAGGAGCGACTGGTGCCGCTCGGCGAGCCGGCACGCGCTGCGATACTCGAATGGCTCGGCGGCGGCCGGCCCGAGCTGCTCGGGCGCAGGGCGAGCGATGCGCTGTTCGTGACGGTGCGCGGCGAGGCGATGAGCCGCCAGATGTTCTGGAAGATCGTGCGCCGCTACGCCGTCGCGGCCGGTATCGAGACGCGGCTTTCGCCCCATGTGCTGCGCCATGCGTTCGCGACCCATCTGCTCAACCACGGCGCCGACCTGCGGGTGGTGCAGATGCTGCTCGGCCACGCCGACATCTCGACCACGCAGATCTACACCCACGTCGCCCGCGAGCGGCTGAAGACGCTGCACGGTCGCCATCATCCCCGCGGCTGATTCGACCTCCCCTTCGAGCGCACTACTGCGTTGGGACGCCTTGCCGTACAACCGTACTGTCTGCGGCGCCCCGCCTTGTCCTGCGCTCGAAGGCGAGGTCGAGTGGTATGAAGTGGCGATGCCCCGGGGCTGCTAGGATTCGCGCATGTCGCGCCATGTATCCGAGACTCCCGCCACCGCCGCGCTGCGCCGCGCGGGCGTCGCCTTCGACGAGTTCACCTACGAGTACGTCGAGCACGGCGGCACCGAGGTCGCCGCCAGGGCGCTCGGGGTCGAGGAGCACGTCGTGGTCAAGACCCTGGTGATGCAGGACGAGCGCGCCCGTCCCCTGCTGGTACTGATGCATGGCGACCGGCGGGTTTCCACGAAGAATCTCGCCCGCGGGATCGGCTGCAAGTCGGTGGAGGCCTGCGAGCCCGCCGTCGCGAGTCGCCATACCGGCTACCAGGTCGGGGGGACCTCGCCCTTCGGCTGCCGCAAGGCCCTGCCGGTCTATGTCGAGGGCAGCGTCCTCGATCTCGACCGCATCTACATCAACGGCGGTCGCCGCGGCTACCTGCTGGGGATGTCCCCGGCCGCCCTCACCGGGCTGCTCGCGCCGCGGCCGGTCTCCTGCGCACTGGAGCAATGATGGCGACGCTCGTTCCCTGGCTGGCGGTTCTGGTCGCCTACCTGATTGGCTCGGTCTCCTTCGCGGTCGTGGTGAGCAGGGCAATGGGCCTGGCCGATCCGCGCAGCTACGGCTCGGGCAACCCGGGGGCGACCAACGTGCTGCGCACCGGCAACCGCCGTGCCGCGATCCTGACCCTGCTGGGCGATGCGGCCAAGGGCTGGGTCGCGGTGTTCGCCGCCCGCATGCTCGCCGCGCCCCTCGGGCTCGGGGAGTGGGCGATCGCCGGCGTCGCCCTGGCGGTCTTCATCGGCCACCTCTATCCGGTGTTCTTCCGCTTCCAGGGCGGCAAGGGCGTCGCCACGGCGGCCGGGGTGCTGCTGGCGATCTCGCCGGTGCTGGGGCTGGCGACGCTGGCGGTCTGGCTCGCGGTGGCCGCGGCCTTCCGCTATTCCTCGCTGGCCGCGTTGCTGGCCGCGATCTTTGCGCCCCTGTGCCATGCCTTCCTGTTCGGCGCGGGGCCGATCTCGGTCGCCATCCTGGCGATGTCGGTGCTGCTGATCTGGCGCCACCGCGGCAACATCGGCAAGCTCATCGCGGGCACCGAATCCAGGATCGGCGCGGGCAAGGACGGCGCCGGCGCTCGCCGCTAGCCCGGCGCGTCCAGGGATGCCAGCGGCCAGCGTGGCCTGACCTCGAAGCCGGCCGGGATCGCGCCTTCGCCGGCCGCCAGCCGCAGGGCGCCCGCGAAGGCGATCATCGCGCCGTTGTCGGTGCACAGGGCGAGCGGCGGGAAGTGGATCTCGAAGCTCCCGGCCGCGGCCCGGACGGCCAGGCGTTCGCGCAGCCTACGGTTGGCGCTGACGCCGCCGGCGATCACCAGCCGGCCGGTACCCGAGGCTTCGACCGCATCGGCCGCCTTGGTGGCGAGCACCTCGGTGATCGCTTCCTCGATCTCGCGGGCGAGATCGGCGCGCGCCTGGTCGTCCAGCCCGTCGGGCCCGGCGCGCCGCACCTGGTTGAGTACCGCGGTCTTCAGGCCGCTGAAGCTGAAGTCGGGATCGTCGGAGCGCAGCATCGGACGCGGCAGCCGGAACACCCCGGGGCGGCCGGATTCGGCCAGGCGCGAGATCGCCGGGCCACCGGGGTAGCCCAGCCCCATCAGCTTGGCGCTCTTGTCGAAGGCCTCGCCGGCGGCGTCGTCCAGCGTGTCGCCGAGCAGCCGGTAGCAGCCTACCGCCTCGACGTGCATCAGCTGGGTATGGCCGCCCGAGCACAGCAGGGCGACGAAGGGGAAGGCCGGCGGATCGTCGGCCAGCAGCGGCGAGAGCAGATGGCCTTCGAGATGGTGGACCCCGATCGCCGGCCGGCCGAGGGCGAAGGCCGCGGCGCAGCCGAAGGCCGCGCCCACCAGCAGTGCGCCGGCCAGGCCGGGCCCGGCGGTATAGGCGATCGCATCGACCGAGGCCAGCGGTACTCCGGCCTCGTCGCAGACCTGCCTGACGAGGCGTGGCAGCCGCCGGATGTGGTCGCGAGATGCCAGCTCGGGAACCACGCCGCCGTAGCGCTCGTGCATCGCCACCTGGGAATGCAGGGCCTGGCCGAGCAGGCCGGCCTCGGTGTCGTAGAGGGCGACCCCGGTTTCGTCGCAGGAAGTCTCGATGCCGAGTACACGCATGGCGCGATTCTATTCGACCCGGACGAATCCTTGGAAAATGGGCAACGGCATGCTAGACTCTCGGGTTCTGCGAATGGGAATGTCGATGCCGACTGTACGAATCAAGGAAAACGAGCCGTTTGACGTGGCGCTTCGCCGCTTCAAGCGCACCATCGAGAAGGCCGGTGTGATCACCGAGCTGCGCTCGCGCGAGTTCTACGAGAAGCCGACCGCCGAGCGCAAGCGCAAGAAGGCTGCCGCCGTGAAGCGCCACTTCAAGCGCCTGCGTAGCCAGATGCTGCCCAAGAAGCTGTACTGATTCCCGGCCGGGGCGGCGCGAAACGCGCGTCACCCCGTCGACAAGCGACAGGCCCGCCCGCAGCGGGCTTTTTGCGTCTGTAGCGATGGATGCGCCGCGTCCGTGGCGGCCGACGAAACGAGGCGAAGATGGACCTGAAGTCACGGATCACCGAGGACATGAAGGACGCGATGCGCAATCGCGATGCCGCGCGCCTGTCCACCATCCGGTTGCTGCTCGCGGCCATCAAGCAGCGCGAGATCGACGACCGGACCAGCCTCGACGAGGCCCAGACCGTGGCCGTCGTCGACAAGCTGATCAAGCAGCGTCGCGAATCGGCGAGCCAGTACGATGGCGCCGGTCGCGAAGACCTCGCCGCGAAGGAACGGGCCGAGATCGAGGTGCTCTCGGCCTACCTGCCGCAGGCGGCCGAGCCGGCCGAGATCGCCGCCGCGATCGATGCGGCCATCGCCGAGACCGGCGCTGCCGGCCAGCGCGACATGGGCCGCGTGATGAACCTGCTGCGCGCTAGACTGGCCGGCAGGGCCGACCTTGCCGCGGTGTCGGCACGGGTGAAGGAGCGCCTTGCCGGAGCCTGAGCCGGCTCCGGATGAGTGAACGGACCGGTTGGTCCGGCCCGATCGAGGAGGCTATCCCGGCTTGATCCCGCAGCCCTTCATCGACGATCTTCTCGCGCGCACCGACATCGCCGATGTCGTGGGCCGCTACGTGAAGCTGCGCCGGGCGGGCGCCAACCTGCTCGGCCTGTGCCCCTTCCATGGCGAGAAGTCGCCTTCGTTCACCGTCAGCCCGACCAAGCAGTTCTACCACTGCTTCGGTTGCGGAGCCCACGGCAGCGCGATCGGCTTCCTGATGGACCACGCCGGCCTCGGTTTCGTCGATGCAGTCGCCGAGCTCGCCCAGCAGGCTGGCGTCGACGTGCCGCGCGAGCGCGACGATGAGCCACAGCGGCGGCGCGATCCGGGGGTGCTGGAGTCGCTCGCCGCCGCGGCGCGCTTCTACAAGCGCCGGCTCGTCGACAGCCAGCGGGCGATCGACTACCTGAAGGCGCGCGGCCTGTCCGGCGCGACTGCGGCACGCTTCGCGATCGGCTATGCCCCCGAGGGTTGGCGGCCGCTGGAAGGCGCGGTGGCCGACTACGGCGCGTCGGCCCTGCTGGGCGCCGGCCTCGTGATCGAGCCCGATGCCGAGGACGGACAGGCACCGACGGCCGAGCGGCGCAAGCGCTACGACCGCTTCCGGGACCGGATCATGTTCCCGATCCGCAATCCCCGCGGCCAGGTGATCGGCTTCGGCGGCCGGATCCTCGACCGGGGGGAGCCGAAGTACCTGAATTCGCCCGAGACGGAGGTGTTCTCCAAGGGGCGCGAGCTCTACGGCCTCTACGAGGCGCGCGATGTCCTGCGCCGCGAGGGCTGCGCGATCGTCGTCGAGGGCTACATGGACGTGGTCATGCTCGCCGAGCACGGCGTCGGCAATGCGGTCGCAACGCTCGGCACCGCCACCACCGGCGACCATGTCCGCAAGCTGCTGCGCCTGGTCGATCGGGTGGTGTTCGCCTTCGATGGCGATGCGGCGGGCCGCAAGGCGGCCTGGCGCGCATTGCAGAATTGCCTGCCGCATGCGAACGACATCAAGCGCATCGACTTCATGTTCCTGCCCGCGGAGCACGACCCGGACAGCTTCGTGCGCGAGCATGGCGCGGACGGCTTTGCCGCCGCGGTCGCGGCCGCGACGCCGCTGTCGGCCTACATGCTGCAGGCCCTGCGCGACGGCAACGATCTCGATACCGCCGAAGGGCGGGCGCGGATGCTCGCCCAGGCGGTGCCCTTGCTCGAAGCCCTCGGGGCGCCGGGCCTGCGCCTGCAGATCGGCCATGCGCTCGCGGCGGCCGCCGGCATCGGGCGCGAGGAGCTCGACGCCTATCTCGAGATCGCCGCACAGCGTAACGAAACCCGGACGGCCCGCGCGGGCGATACGCCCGGACGAGGAGGCCGTGGCGGTACGCCAGCCGACTGGACCCGGGATGATGCTTCCGGATACGGCGGCGGTCCCGCCCCGGGGCCGGACGATGGCTGGAGCGGGGGTCGTCGCGAAGGCAGCGCAGGCGGATCCGGACGTGGCTCGTTCCGGGGTTCCGGCGGGGGCGACCGGCGGGGCGGAAAGGGCCGGGAGTACGGGGCCGGTGCGCCGCTCCGGCCCCGGGCGCCGGTGCGCCGCCCCGACCTCGAGCGCCGCCTGCGCCTGCTCGCGGCCCGCCACCCGGCGCTGGCCGTGGAGGCGGGGACGGCATCCTGGCTGCCGGCCGGCCTTGCGGCCTGGTTCGCCGAGCTCGCCCGCCTGCCGGCGGGCGCCGATTTCGAGGCCGCCTGTATGGCGCTTGCGGCGATCGCTCCCGAGGATGTCGAGCGGGTCCGGGGCGATGCCGCCCGCGACCCCGTCGCGATCGCCCGTCTGGGCGAGGACGAGGCGGTAGCCGAGATGCGCGATGCGCTCGCCCAGCTGCGCCAGCGCGATCTGCGGGCGCAGATCGACGCGCTGGTCGGCGCCGGTCTCGAGACCGAAGCCGATCGCTTGAAATATCAAGAGCTTATGGCATTGGCGCGCCAGACTTGATAAAATGAAAAGTTACCCCGACCTGACCGACACAAGAGCGAAGACGGCACGACGGCGACGAGTGCGCGGGAAACTCGCATCCTGAGCGCCCCTGCTGGGGCTCGAGGAAGCCCGGGAAGACCCGGCTGCTCCCCTCGGAGCGGGGGCGAACCTTGCTGCTTTCGCTGTGGCGTCTTTCATTCATGCCGACGTGCCCGAGCCGGCATCCGGTGCAGACCGCAGCAACATCGACGGGCAAACGAATTCCAGTCCGGCCATCGGGGCCGGGCCGGTGCGACCAAGAGGTAGATCCGTGGCGACAAAGAAACTGACTTCGAGCGCTTCCTCCCGAACTTCCCGTCAGAAGCCCGCGGCCAGGCCCGCCGCCGGCAAGGCGGCGGCGAAGGCGGCGACCGCGAAAGCGGGCGGGAAAGCCGCCGGGAAGGCGAAGCCCGCTGCCCGGACTCCCGCCGCGAAGCCCGCGTCGGGCACCCGGGTCGTGGCGAAGGCAGCCGGCAAGACCGCCTCGAAGGCGTCGGTGAAGGCCGGTTCGGCCAAGCCGGCCAGCAAGCCCGCGGCGAAGTCCACGGTCAAGCCCGCCACGGCCACCACCAAGGTCAAGACGACATCCAGGGCGGCCGGCGCCGTTGCCACCACCCGGTCGACGGCCGCCGCCGGCGCTGCGCGCCCCGCCAAAGCGACCGCCGCGAAGCCGGCTGTCGCGAAGCCGGTCGCTGCGAAATCCATCACACCGAAGTCCGCCACTTCGAAGTCGGGCGCGGCCGTCAAGGCAGCCCCCGCGAAGGCGGCCACGAAGGCGACGACCGCCAAGGCAGCGGGCTCGGCCGCGAAGGCGGAGGTGGCCAAGGCGGGTCCGGCCAAGGGAGCGGCGACGGCGGCATCCACCAAGGCGCCCGCCAAGCCGGGGCGCCCCCGCAAGAATGCGGGCAAGGGGTCGTCGGTCAGCACCGATGAGGTCGATCGCCTCCAGAAGCTCGTCGAGGCCGGCAAGAACAAGGTCGCGGATGTCGATTTCATCGACGCCGATGGTGACGACGGTGACGGCGACGACTTCGTCGAGGCGCCGCCGGTCGAGGAGCTGCGCAAGCCCGCGACCAAGGGTCGCCGGGGCGGTCGCGCCCGCGAGAAGGCGATGCTGCGCGAGCTGGGCGGCCGGCCGAACATCTCCGACGCCGATCGCGAATCGACGCGCAAGAACCTGCGCGTGCTGATCAAGATGGGCAAGGAGCGCAACTTCCTGACCTATGCCGAGATCAACGACCACCTGCCGGAGGATCTGAACGATCCCGAATCGCTCGAGTCGATCATCAGCACCTTCAGCGACATGGGCATCCAGGTCTACGAGCAGGCGCCCGATGCCGAAACGCTCCTGATGAGCGACAACACCCCGGTCAACTCCTCGGACGACGATGCCGAAGAGGAGGCCGAGGCGGCGCTGTCGACCGTCGATTCCGAATTCGGCCGCACCACCGACCCGGTGCGGATGTACATGCGCGAGATGGGCTCGGTCGAGCTGCTCACCCGCGAGGGCGAGATCGCCATCGCCAAGCGCATCGAGAGCGGCCTCAAGCACATGATCGGGGCGATCTCCGCCTGCCCGACCACGATCGCGGAGGTGATCGCGGACGTCGCGAAGATCCGCGCCAGCGACATGCGCATCGACGAGCTCGTCGACGGGCTGCTCGACGACAACGCCGAGGAGGACCTGGAGTTCGGTCCGAAGGCGGTCGAGTCCGACGACGACGACGACGGCGAATCCCTCAAGGCCGCCCAGACCGCGCGCCTGGCCGAGCTCAAGGCCGCGGCGATGGTGAAGTTCGACGCCATCGAGATGTGGTTCGACCGCATGCGCCAGGCCTACGAGTCGGACGGCTACAAGTCCAAGCCCTACGTCAAGGCGCAGGAAGAGATCCAGAACGAGTTCATGACGATCCGCTTCACCGCGAAGGTCGTCGAGCGCCTGTGCGACACCCTGCGCGGCCAGGTCGAGGAAGTCCGCCGCCTCGAGCGCGAGATCCGCGACATCTGCGTCTCCCGGGTCGGCATGTCGCACGAGCATTTCATCGCCTCGTTCCCGGGCAACGAGACCGATCTGCAGTGGGCCGAGCGCGAGGCCGCGGCCGCGCCCCGCTATGTGGAAGTCCTCGAGCGGGCGATCCCCGCGATCCAGGACCTGCAGCAGCGGCTCATCGACCTCGAGGCGCGCGTGGTGCTGCCGCTGGGCGACCTCAAGGACATCTATCGTCAGATGGCCGCCGGCGAGGCCCGCGCCCGCCGCGCCAAGCGCGAGATGACCGAGGCCAACCTGCGGCTCGTCATCTCCATCGCCAAGAAGTACACCAACCGGGGCCTGCAGTTCCTCGACCTGATCCAGGAAGGCAACATCGGCCTGATGAAGGCGGTCGACAAGTTCGAGTACCGGCGCGGCTACAAGTTCTCGACCTACGCGACCTGGTGGATCCGCCAGGCGATCACCCGCTCGATCGCCGACCAGGCCCGCACGATCCGGATTCCGGTCCACATGATCGAGACGATCAACAAGATGAACCGGATCTCGCGCCAGATCCTGCAGGAAACCGGCAACGAGCCGGATCCGGCGACCCTGGCGATGAAGATGGAGATGCCCGAGGACAAGATCCGCAAGATCCTCAAGATCGCCAAGGAACCGATCTCGATGGAGACGCCGATCGGCGACGACGATGATTCGCACCTGGGCGACTTCATCGAGGACACCCAGACGCTCGCGCCGGCCGACGCCGCCCTGCACGAGTCGATGCGCGACGTCGTCAAGGAAGTGCTGGATTCGCTCACGCCGCGCGAGGCGAAGGTGCTGCGGATGCGCTTCGGCGTCGAGATGAGCACCGACCACACCCTCGAGGAGGTCGGCAAGCAGTTCGACGTCACCCGCGAGCGGATCCGCCAGATCGAAGCGAAGGCCCTGCGCAAGCTGCGCCACCCGAGCCGGGCCGACAAGCTCAAGAGCTTTCTGGAAGGTCAACCCTGAACGGCTTCACCTTCGGGCACATGGCGGTGTTGGAGCGCCTCGCCGTGCTACAGCACTGTCTTCGGCGCTCCGCCTTGCCCTGCACCCGAATCTGAAGCCGTATCGTTCGGATTCGGGGCGTGCGTTCAGTCGCGCTCCGGACGCCGGGTCGCCGGGTTGGTGTTGCGGCTGAGGTCGCGCATCAGCCGCTCGAGCGTATCGGGCGGTACCGTGGCCTGCCAGCGATAGTGCGCATGGTCGCAGCCGATCGAGACGGGTGACCCTGCGAAGAGCAGCGACCGCGCCTGCTCGCCGAAATCGAAGCGCAGGAAATGCACCGCCGAAGGCCGCTCGCGCTCGCCGCGCGGCAGGTCCTCGTTCGCCCGGACCGTCACGCGGTGCATGCCGCCGATGTCCAGATGGACGCCGGGCACCGCGACGTGCAGCAGCGGCAGGATCCGCTTCCTCGCCTCGCGGGCGGGTTCCTCGATCATCAGGGTGGCGCACCAGCAGCTGCCGTCCGGAACCAGGTGGGCATAGCGATCGATCTCCTCGCGAATCGTCGCGGGATCGTCGACGCGATCGATGCGCAGCACTTCCTGGATCTGGTAGCGGACCGTCAGCACGTCCTCGAACTGCAGCCGCATGGCCGGGCCGAGCTGGATGCTGCGCGAGCGCTTGTGGGCGATCATGCGCTCGCGGATCGCGTCGCGGCAGTTCGCATAGGCATCGAGAGTGAGGATGTCGGCGAGATTCATGATCGGTGATCCGGGGCGGGGGGCTATTCGGGGCTGCCGGCGAGGGCATGACGGAGCAGGCGACCGAAGGTCCAGCGCTCATCGGGCCGGCAGCCGGGCGCGGGGCCGATCGAGACCAGCGGCGCTCCGCGCAGGTCGAAGATCTCCATCGATTCGCGCAGACCCTCGGTATCCGGAATCGCCACCCGCCAGGCCGAGCCGATCCTCGATGCGGCCAGCCGCAGGCTGAATCCGCGTGCCTGCACCAGCAGGCTGTCGTCATCGCCGCTGAGCGATTCGACGATGCCGTGCCAGGCCGGCGCGCCGCTTCGCCCGCCGATGTCGAAGCGCATCGGCAGGCACTGGGCGACCAGCCGCATCAGCGGGTCGCCGATGCCGCCGGGCAGTTGCGCTGTGAACCCGACCGGACCGTGGCGCAGGGCCTGCAGGGGCTCGAGCCAGTGGCGCTGGCACAGGGCCTCGAACTCGTCGGCATTGCGCAGCGAACGCCAGCCTGCCCGGAAGGCGGGGTAGTCTGGCCGGCTGGCGACGAGCCGCAGCGTCGGCTGCGAGCCCGGCCGGCCGGCTGGCCGCGGGGCGTGGGGATTGCGGTGGACCGGAAAGCCCGGGCGGCTCGCAGAGTTACTGGGCCGGATCGCCATGCGCGCTCCTGTGTCGCGGGCTGCGCCGGCTGTGGCGATGCAGCACCTGATTCGTGGGACGGCGACAGGTGGAGTCGACCGTCATCAGATGCTAATGCGAATCGTTCCTGTTTGCAAAGAAATAAATCATCCGCCCGAGTACGAAGCCGGAATCAGGCCGAGCTGTCGCGCGGATCCGTGTCGGTGTCGGAACGTCGCAGCCAGCGCCGGTTGCGGTTGCGGCGCAGGGCCCGCTTGACCGCGTACATGGCGGTGTCGGCATAGGCCAGCAGGGCGGCGGCGGTACGACCGTCGCGCGGAGCGAGCGCGATGCCGATCGATACCCCGACCGAGCAACTGGTGCTGGTCATCACGACCGGGGCGGAGATCGCCTGCACCAGCTTGTCGGCCACCGCGGTGGCGTCCTCGATCCGGTCGATCTGCTCGAGGACGACGACGAAGGCATCGCCGTCGAGCCGGGCGATCAGGTCCTGGCTGCGCAGCATGTGCTGCATCCGCTTGGTGACCACGCACAGGACCTGGTCGCCGAAGGCGTGGCCATGGGTATCGTTGAGCTCCCGGAAGCCGTTCAGGTCGAGGCACATCAGCGCGATCGGATGGCGCTGCAGGTCGCGGCGCAGCAGGCGCTTGAATTTCTGCTCGAAGGCGCGGCGGTTCAGCGCGCCGGTCAGCGGGTCGCGTGAGGCGGCCCGCTCGAGCGCCTGGCGCCGCAGCCATTCCGAGGTCTGGTCGCTGACCGACCAGAGCAGGCCGCGCGAGCGGTGCAGGGGGTCGAAGCGGCGGATCTGGATGCTGTAGAAGCGCGGCGTCGGGCCCTCGAGCAGGACGTTGATCGCCACGCTGCGATGGCCGCGTACCCGGGTGTCGGCTCGGGCGATCAGCCGGTCGAGCTGGGCGCGCGAGCGTCCGAGGGTGTGGGCGAGGTCCGAGAGCAGGGCTTCGCCGCTGCCCTCGCCGAACATCTGCCGGAACCGGTTGTTGGCCTTGTCGATCTGGCGGTTGCGGGTGAGCGCGATCGCGAGCTGGCCGGTCGAGAACAGGGCCCACTGCTGGGCGAGCAGGCCGCGCTCGCGCAGCTTGGCCGCGATCGATTCCGACTTGGCGCGCAGGACCGAATAGACCACGTCGACCAGCAGCAGCAGGATCAGGGCGAAGACGATCAGGGCATGGCTGCGGATCGCGTCGGGCAGGGCGGCGATCGCCGCGATCGCGCCGACCACGAGCGGGACCGCATGGGCAAAGAACACGAGCGGGCTCGCGCCGATGGTGCGTAGCGAGGCCAGCGTGCCGATGAGGGCGATCCCGGCGAGCAGGCACTGGCGCTCGATCGACAGCGGCGGCGGCCAGGCGATCAGGCCGGCGAAGACGAGCCCGAGCAGGGCGCCGGCGACCGCAAGATGGGTCTCGTCGCGGGTGGCCCGGGCGTGGATGCGCTGCTCGGCGCGCACCGCGGCGGAGCGGGCGAGCAGGGCCCGCACCAATGCCAGGGTACCGGCAAGCGAGGCGGCTCCGATCAGGGTCTCGGAGGGCAGCTTCGGGGAGATCAGCAGCAGCACGCCGGCGAGCATCAGCAAAGACTGCGCGAGGCCACGCCAGGCGTGGGCGCCGAGTTTCTGGAGGCGTTCGCCGACGAGTTCGAGATCGTCCCAGCGCAGCAGCCGGCGCGCGGCGCGAAGGAGCTTCGGATCGGGCATCGAGGTCATGGTTGTCGAATACGCGCCAGTATGGAACGTACCGCGTTCGGGGTGGCACCGGAACTGCGCGGCCGGACGAAGCCGCCGACGGGCGGTCATGGTTCCGTCGTCGGGATGCAAGAATGATTCCGCGGTCCGGATCGCGCCGTCGGCTGTCGGGAAAATCCGGCCGGCCGGCGCCGGTATACTTGCGCCCGCGGGCCTCTAGCTCATGTTGGTTAGAGCAGTGGACTCATAATCCATTGGTGCGGGGTTCGACTCCCCGGGGGCCCACCACCTGTCATCCTGGCGCCGCCGAAAGCGGCGAACCGCCGGTTGTGGCTTTGGGGCGCTCGTTCGCTCCCGCGGCGCGGACACCCGATCGTGGACACCCGATCGTGGACACCCGATCGTGCTCAGTGCCGGAGACTCTTGCGTCTCTTCCACAACGTCGTGCGGGAGATGCCGAGGCGCCGTGCCGCTTCTCCGAGGCGACCACCGGAGAGTTCCAGCGCCCGCTCGATGCTGGCCAGCTCGGCCTGCTCCCGGGCATCGGCGAGCGAACCGTCCCGCAGCGGCAGCCGGTCGAGCGTCATCTCCGGGAACAGCGCCGCTGCATCGAGAACCGGCTCGTCGGCCAGGGCCACCGCGCGCTCGACGCGATTGCGCAGTTCCCGCACATTGCCGGGCCAGGCGTGCGCGAGCATCGCCGATGCGGCGGAGTCGTCGAATTCCGGCACGGCCAGGCCCTGCCGTTCGGCGGATTGCTGTGCGAACCGTCTCGCGAACGGCAGCACTTCCTCCGGACGTTCGCGCAAGGCCGGAATGCGAAGCTCGACCACGGCGAGCCGGAAGTAGAGATCCTCCCGAAATTCGCGCCGCGCGATGAGCTCGTCCAGATCGGCGTTGGTCGCCGCCACGACGCGGCCGTCGAATCGCAGGTCCCGGCGCCCGCCGATCCTTCGGAAGACGCCATCCTGCAGGACACGCAGCAGCGCGATCTGCAGGCGCACGTCGAGCTCGCCGATCTCGTCCAGGAACAGGGTGCCGTTGCCGGCTTCCTCGAAGAAGCCGGCATGCGTTGCGCTGGCGCCCGTGAACGCGCCGCGTTCATGGCCGAAGAACTGGCTCTCCATGAGCTCGCGCGGAACCGCGCCGCAGTTCACCGCGACGAAGGGCTGGCGCGCGCGGGCGGAGCGACTGTGCAGCAGGCGTGCGGCGATCTCCTTGCCGACGCCCGTCTCGCCTCGCAGCAGCACGGGGACGTCGCGCGATGCCAGCCGTTCGATGTCCGCCGCCAGGGCGGTGGTGGCCGGTGAGAGGCCGAATCCTTCGCCCGCGCCGGAAGGACATGCCGTCGGCTCGGTCCGCTCCGGCAGACGCTCCCTGATGGTCTTCACCAGCTCGTCGACGTCGTACGGCTTCGTGAGGTAGTCGTCCGCCCCGGCGCGCACCAGCCGGACCGCCTGCCCGACGTCGGCGTAGGCGGTCGCGAACACGATGGGCGTGTTGCCCAGCAGTGGCAGCGCCTGGCGGTAGAGATCCTCGCCGGAGCCGTCCGGCAGGCGGATGTCGGAGAGCACGAAGTCGGGTCGGGCGCGGCGAAGCGATCGCACGGCCTGTGCGCAGTCCACCGCCAGCTCCGCGCTGAAGCCCTCCAGGTGCAGGCGCTGGAGCAGGGCGCCCCCGAGGATCGCGTCGTCCTCGATGATGAGGACACGAGGCGCGGCATCGGTCCCGGGCGTCATGACGTGGCGTCGAAGCCTGGAGCGGGCGGTGCGTCCAGGGGCAGGTCGAGAGCGATGCGCGATCCGCGCCCCGATCGGACGTCCACGGCGACGCGAGCCTGCAGGCGGCGCAACAGGCGGATGGTCACGGCGATGCCGAGGCCCGCGCTGCCGGTGGGCTCGACGCCGTCCTGCAGGCTGCGTGCCAGCTCTTGCGGCAGGCCGCCGCCCTCGTCGGTGATCTCCAGACGCAGGCGGGCGTCGTTCGCCGCGCAATGCAGCGTGACGCTGCTCCCCGCCGGCGACGCCTCGACGGCATTGAGCAGCAGGTTCAGCAGGACCTGTCGTACTTCGCTGCCGGCGACGGGCACCGGAGCCTCGAGCGTCGAGGCGACGTGCAGCGCAACGCCAGCCCGTCTCGCCTCGGGTGCGACGAGCCTGCGAACATCGACGAGGTCCTGCGGCCCGAACCGGCTGCCCTCGGCATCCGGCCGGTGGGTCGCGAGCGTGGCGTCGGTCACGTCCGTCAGGGCGCGCATGCCCCGTTCCATGAAGTCGAGCGCCTCGGCCCGGACATCCTCGCGGTCGCCGAACTTGCGCAGCGTCTCGATCGCGGTGATCACGCCGGTCAGCGGGTTTCGCACTTCATGCGCCAGTGTCGCGGAAAGCCGTCCCAGCACGGCTTCCCGTTCCTGTTTCGCCATCAACGTCAGCATGGCCTCCCGGTCCCGCGTGGCTTCGGCCATGCGGTTGTAGGCGCGTACCAGCTGGACGGTTTCCCGGTCGCCCGGTGGAACGTGGTGCTCCGCCATGGGTTGCGGCGTGGCTTCCTCGCCCTGCTGGAGATGCTGAGTCAGCATGGTGATGGGTCGCAGCAGACGCCGCATCAGCAGCACGCCCACCAGGGCGCACACGATTCCGAAGCCGAGATCGAAGGCGACGACACGCCATCGCAGTGCCTGTCGTTCCCCCACGTAGTCCGAGACATCCAGGTTGGCCACGATGACCATCGATCCGACGGCTGCCGTGCGCTCGTCGGCCAGTGGCCGCCACACCCAGTAGCTGCCGTCCTCCGCATCGAGGAAGTATCCGCGTGCCTGCTGCTGCGCGGCGACGGGCAGGTTCCCCGGGCCGACGCCGTCGCGCTCGGCGCGAGCCAGCACCCTGCCGCTGCCGTCGAGGAGGAACAGGCGACGTTCCTCCAGGCCCTGGTGCATTCGCAGGGCCTCATCGAGCGCGCGATCGATGCCCTGGGCGTCCTGATTCAGGACCGGGGGCATGAGCGAGGCCGCCAGGCCATCGAGGTAAATCTGCCCGATCCGTTGCAGCTGCACCTCGACCTGCGCGGAGAGGCTGCGGGTCGTGATCTGGGTGCTGCCGAGCGCCGTCAGGAGCACGATGCCGACCATCGCCAGCGGCAGGCGGGCGCTCACGGGCAGGCGATGGATGATCGGAAAGGGCATGGCGGTCAGCTTAGCAGGCGCATCGAGCGGACCCGGCCCGATCACGGGGCCTTGGCGTTCGCGTCGTCACCGGAGATGCTCGTCGACGCCTCGTCATCGACGCCTGCCCGCGGCAACACGCCGTCGAGCGCGTCCTCGCTCGTGCCGCGCCACAGCGCGACGCCGCTGACGTATCCGGCGCGGCCGATGAGATGGCCCGCCACCGGGGTCGTCACCAGCAGGAACACGACGGCCAGCACTGCCTTGGTCCAGGTGGCGGCCGAGCCATCGAAGGCGGCGACGCCGAGCAGCACCAGGCCCGAGCCCGCGACGCCGGCCTTCGTCGCGGCGTGCATGCGCATGAAGAAGTCCGGCAGGCGCAGCACGCCGATCGCGGCGAACAGGCAGACGACGCTGCCGCCGAGCAGCAGGATGGCACCGATCCACTGGCTCATGGCTCGGGCTCCGCTGCGGTGCCGGAATGACCGGCGGGGATGGTGCCGCGGGCGATGTAGCCGGCGAAGGCGACGGTGGCCAGGAAGCCCACCAGCGCAACGCCCAGGGCCACATCCAGGAAGGCGGTGGATCCGGCCACGAGTGCCGCCAGCCCGGCTGCGGCCACGCCCAGCAGACCGAGCATGTCGAGGGCGATCACGCGGTCGGCGGCCGAGGGGCCCCGGACGATGCGCGCGCCCGCCGCGATCGCGGCGGCGGCGAGGAGCACGGCCGAAGCCGCGAGCACCGTGTCGAAGATCATGTCGGTCATTCGAGAGCCTCCCTCACCCGTCGTTCGAAGCCGCTCTTGATCTGGTCGACGGCGTCCTCGGACAGGTTCATCACATGCACATAGAGCCGGCTGCGGTCATCGGAGACATGCAGGCTCGTCGTTCCGGGCGTCAGGGTGATCATGTTGGCGAGCAGTGCGATCCCGGCATCCGTGCGCAGGTCGAGCGGCACCGCGACGATACCGCTGCGTTCGATGCGCTGCGGATGCATGACCGCGACCAGGACATCGCGTACCGAGAACATGAACTCCCTTGCGAAGAGGGCGATCAGCACGACCCATGCCGGGATTCGGCGCAGCAGTCTCATGGCGGGGCTCCGGCTTGCCGCGCTTCTCCCAGCACGGCTTGTGCGTAGGCCTGGCCGCCGAGCATCTGTTCCGCTGCCCGCAGCGAGAAGCCGACGAAGGGCTCGGCCCACAGCCCGATGGTGAGGGTCACGGCGGCCAGCGCCAGGATCGGCGCCAGCATGGCGACGCGCGTACGCGGCGCGGCGCGCCAGGCGAGGGCGGCTTCCTGCGACAGCGGGCTCGCCCGCTTCCAGAACGCCTCGTTCCAGATCTTGAGCATCGAGTACAGGGTCAGGAGGCCGACCACCAGGGCAACCCCGGCCAGTACCGCGTGGCCGGCCTCGAGGCTGGAGCGCACGACCACCAACTTCGCCCAGAAGCCCGACAGCGGCGGCAGGCCCGCCAGCGAAAGTGCCGGGATCACGAACATCAGGGCGAGCAGCGGCGCGCTGCGATGCAGGCCGCCGATGCTGCGGAGGTGATAGGAGCCTCCCGCCCGGTTCACCGCGCCCGCGATCAGGAAGAGGTTGGCCTTGACGATGATGTGATGCAGAACGTACAGGACGGATCCGGCCAGGGCAAGCGGCGTGGCGACTGCCAGCCCCACCAGCATGTAGCCGATCTGGCTGATGATGTGGAACGACAGGATGCGGCGCATGTCGTAGTGCGCCGCCGCGCCGAGAACGCCGGTGATCATCGTCAGCCCCGCGATCCAGCCGATCAGCGGGCCGATGAACTCCAGGGTGCCGCCGAAGGGCAAGGTGAACACGCGCAGGAGCGCGTAGACGCCGACCTTGGTGAGCAGCGCGGCGAAGATGGCCACGATAGGGGCGCTCGCCGTGTGATAGGCGGCCGGCAGCCAGAAGAACAGGGGGAACACCGCTGCCTTGGCGCCGAAGCACAGCAGGAACAGCACGGCCAGGGTCCTGACGAGCCCCTGGTTCTCGACCCGCGGGATCGCGCCGGCGAGATCGGCCATGTTCAGCGTGCCCGTCAGTCCGTAGAGGAATCCGACGCCCAGCAGGAACAGGGTCGTAACCAGCAGATTCAGGACGACGTACTTCACGCCCGCATCGAGCTGCTCGCGCGTTCCGCCCTGGATCAGCAGGCCGAACGAGGAGATCAGCATGATCTCGAACCAGACGTAGAGATTGAAGATGTCGCCCGTCAGGAAGGCGCCCGTCACGCCCAGCAGCAGGCCGTGATAGAGCGGGTGGAACCAGGCGTGCTCGCGCTCCCGGGCGCCGTCGACCAGCGCGTAGATCGCCACGGCCACCGCCATCAGCCCGGTGATCACCACCATGGCCGATCCGAGCAGGTCGGCGACGAAGCTGATGCCGAATGGTGCGGGCCAGTCGCCGAACTCGGTGGCCAGCACCGTGCCGTCGTGGACGGCATGGAGCAGCAGCAGGCTCGATCCGAAGAGGGCGACGCTTCCCGCCACACTGACCAGTCGCTGCGCGAACGCCTGGCGCTGCAGCAGGGCGCACAGCGCCATGGTCGCGAGGGGAACGCAGACCGGCAGGGAGAGGATCCATGCCGCGGTCATGCTGCATCGCCTCGGCGAGGGGGCGCGGATTCTTCCGGTCCCCGGGCGAGATCCCGCGGCTCGGCATCCCGCATGGCATCCGGGTCGGCGGTGCCGAGCGCCGATCCGGCGCGCTCGAACAGCACGACCGTGAAGGCCACCAGGGAAAAGGAGATGACGATGGCCGTGAGGATGAGTGCCTGCGGCAACGGGTTGGCGCCCACGGCGAGCAGGATCTCCCCTTCCGGAACCAGCGGCGGCACCGGTGACGAGAGCCGCCCGCTGATGAAGATCGCGAGATTGACCGAATTGCCCAGCAGCAGCAGGCCCAGCACCATGCGCAACAGGTGGCGCGACATCAGCAGGTAGAGTGCCGCGGCGAGCATGCCGCCGAAGGCGGTGGCATAGAGTGCTTCCATCAGGTCTCGTTCTCTCCGAGATAGAAACTCACGAAGGCGCAGACCGAGCCGAGGACGGCCAGGTACACCCCCACGTCGAACGCCAGCGCGGTGCCGACGGCGAATCCGCCGTCCCAGAACTTCCATTGATGCGTCAGGTACGGTGACCCGGACAGCAGCCCCGGAATCCCCGAGAGCAGGGCCATCAGCAGGCCGGCGCCGGCGATGCCGGCGGGCGGCCAGCGCAGCGCAGCGAGGAGCCGGCTGCGGCCGCGAGGCAGGCCATAGACGGCGAATCCGGCTGCCGCGATCAGTCCGCCGACGAAACCGCCGCCGGGTTCGTTGTGTCCGCGCCAGAGCAGATAGAGGGAGAAGACCAGGGATATCGGCAACACGACGCGACCGGCCAGTTGCAGGATCAGGTTGTTCATGGGCGTTCCTGCGACGTGGCGGTGTCCCGGCGTCGCTCCCGCCGGGCGGCGGTGCCGGCCAGGACGGCCGCGGAGGCGATCGCGGCCAGGGTCAGCACGGTGATCTCGCCCAGGGTGTCGAGCGCCCGGAAGTCGACGATGATCACGTTGACCAGGTTGTGGCCATGCGCTTCGGGGACGCTGGCACGGCCGAAGAAGTCCGACAGGCGCGAGTCGAACGGCGTTTCCAGGACCGCGAACAGGATCAGCGTCGCGACGGTGCCGAAGCCCGCGGCGACCACGGCGTCCATGCGCCGCTGCGAAACGCTGCGCGCATCTCGTCCGGCGCCTCCCATGCGTCCCGCGATCGCCAGCAACACCACGATGGCGACGGCCTCGACCGAGAACTGCGTGAAGGCGAGGTCCGGCGCGCCGTTGAAGAGGAAGGTCAGCGCCACGCCGAAGCCCACCGTGCCGGCGGCGACGATGCCCGCGGCGAAGCCCCGGGCCCGCAGCACGGCGATCGTCCCCAGCAGGAGCAGCGCCGGCAGCATGCCGTGCAGGCTCCAGGCGCCGGCGAACGACGGCCTGGACGATGCCCCGGTTGCGGCGAACACGATGATCATCGCGATACCGATCACCGCCAGGGTGCTGCCGGTGTAGCGACGCAGGCTGCCGGTCTGGATGCGCCCGGTCTGCCAGGTCGCGATTCGCTGGAGCGCCGCCAGGCCGCGGTCGTACATCGCGTCCGTTCCGTGGGTGTCGATCGCCTCGCGCGCCGCCAGGGCGCGGTGCATACGGTCCCAGGAAAGATAGAAGACGATGCCGAGCGCCAGGGTCAGGCCGCTCAGCGCCAGCATCGGCGTCCAGCCGTGCCAGACCGACAGCGGGACCGCGTCCGCATGCCCGGTCACCGCCTGCGCCGACGCCGCGATGAAGTCCCCCACCAGCCAGGGCGCCAGCCCGAGGACCAGTCCCAGCCCGGCGAGCAGCGCGGGACCGATCCACATCGCGACTGGCGGGTCATGCGGTTGCCGGGGCGTGCCGACGGGCGGCCCGAGGAATACCCGGAGAGTGACCACCCCGGCCACGGCGACCATGACGGCGTTCGACATCACGGCGATCGCCACTGGTAGCCAGGAAGCGCCATCGCCGAGGTTGGCCTCGTAGACGAGCTCCTTGGCGATGAAGCCCATGAACGGCGGCAGTCCGGCCATCGACAGGCCTGCCAGCACCGCGATTGCCGCGGTCAGCGGCATCCGCCTGCCAAGCCCGCGCAGCCGGCTGGTGTCCCGGGTCCCGGCCTCGTGATCGATGATGCCGGCCACCATGAACAGGCATGCCTTGTACAGCGCATGGACCAGCAGGTAGGCGGCCATCGCGGTTCCGGCCAGGGGATGCGGCAGGCCCAGCAGCATGACGAGCGTCCCGAGCGAGACGATCGTCGAATAGGCGAGCACGCGCTTGAGATCGGTCTGGCGCAGCGCGAGAATCGCCCCGGTCGCCATCGTCGCGAGCCCGGCGCACAGCAGCAGCCAGGTCCAGAGCTCGTGCGCGCCGTAGACCGGGTTGAACCGCGCCAGCAGGTACACGCCGAGCTTCACCATGGTCGCCGAATGCAGGAAGGCCGAGACGGGCGTCGGCGCCACCATGGCGTTGGCGAGCCAGGCATGCAGCGGCACCTGGGCCGACTTGGCGAAGGCGCCCAGCGCCACCAGCGAGATGATCCATGCGGCCTGCGGGTGCGTCGCGAGTGTCGGTGCCTGCGCGATGATCTCCGAGATGCGCAGGGTGCCCGCCGCCTGTCCCAGCAGGATGGCGCCGGCGAGCAATGCCAGGCCCCCGCCGACGGTCACCAGCAGGCCCTGCTGCGCCGAGCGCCGGGAGGCGGCTTCCTCGGGCCTGTAGCCGATCAGCAGGAAGGACGCGAGGCTGGTGGCTTCCCAGAACACCAGCAGCACGATCATGTCGTCGGCCAGCGTCGCGCCCAGCATGGCGCCCATGAACAGGGTCAGGCGGGAGAAGAAACGGGCGATGTCGGGGTCACCGTGCAGGTAACGGCCGGCGTACAGGAATATGAACGTGCCGATGCCGGTGATCAGCAGGGTGAAGAGCAGGGACAGGCCATCGAGGCGCAGCGCCAGCGTCACCCCGAGCGACGGAATCCACGGCCAGGCTTCATCGACCGGGCCCGTGCCGAGCACTGTCGACACGAGGGAGGCGAAGCCGAGGAAGAGACCCGCCGGGAGGATCCAGGCGATTGCCGCCAGTCGCGCGTCGAGGCGCACCAGCCACCAGACGACAGGGGCGCCGACCAGGGAGACGAGGAGCAGTGCCAGCAGCATGGGGGTCGCGGTTCGCAAGCTGCGTGCCTGCGCGGCGAAACCGCGCCCCGAGTCGAAAGCCGGACGCGACGGGCCCGGGGAGTGTTCAGGATCGCGAACATCGTGAACGGCATGTGTTCGCGATTCTGGACGCTCGGTCGCGCCCCGAGGGGCGCGGACCGCCGGTCTCGCCTCTGGAAACCGGCCTGCGGGCCCGCGGGGCCCCCGTTCGCCCGACCTGGCAAGCGAATTGCAGAGATTCTCGCGATGTGCCGCCGGCCCATGGCTGCGGCGCGCACCGGGCGGGGTGAGGCGCACGGCCATGCGGCCCTCGGGCGCGACACCTCCATGAACGCGAACACCTCTGGAACACGGCTCATGACTGCGATCACCTATCCCTGTTTCATCGCTCGTCCGGACGGCAGGGGAAGGTGGTACTGGACCTACTACGTCCGCGAGGACGAACCGATCGCGTACAGCAAGGAGAAGTACGTCGACCGGCGCGACTGCGAGGAATCGGTCAGGCGGGTCCAGGAATCGCTGAGCCGGCCGGTGTTCTTCCTCGGCCTGTGAACGCGAGCCGGTGATCCGGCCCGCCGGGACAGGGATGGCGCCCGGCGGTTACATTCAGGGTTCGTCGGATCCGCAATGGGTGAGTCGCGATGACGACCGCGCTCCTGCAGCGCTTCATCAATGTGCGCCGCGAGGAGGTCGGGCCGGTCCTCGTCGCCGGCCTGTTCTTCTTCTGCGTGCTCACCGCGCTGATGGTGGTGCGCCCGGCGCGCGAGGCGCTGGGCATGCAGCGCGGCATCGAGGCCATCCGCTGGCTGTTCGTCGGAACGGTCGTCGTCACTCTCCTGGTCAATCCGCTGTTCGGCTGGCTGGTGAGCCGCTTCCGGCGCCTCGCCTTCATCGGCGCGACCTATCTCTTTTTCGCGGCCGGCCTGCTCGGCTTCCATGCGCTGCTGGTGCTGGCGCCCGCTCGCATCGGGGAGCACACGGGCCAGGTCTTCTACGTCTGGTTCAGCGTCTTCAACCTCTTCGCCACCATGCTGTTCTGGGCCCTGATGGCCGACCGGTTCACGCTCGAGCAGAGCAAGCGCCTGTTCGGCGCGATCGCGGTGGGGGGCACCCTGGGGGCGATCTTCGGACCCTGGCTCGCGGGCCTGCTCGCGAAGCCGCTGGGGACGCCGGCCCTGCTGCCGGTCGCGGCCGCCTTCCTGGTGCTCGCGCTGGCCGCCGCCTGGTGGCTGACCCGCCTGCCCGCCGATCCGGATGCCGGCGACGGTTCCGGTGCCGCGCGGCCCGATGTGCCGGCGGTGATCGGCGGCGGCGCCTGGGAAGGCATCGGCGCGGTCCTGCGCTCCGGCTATCTCCTGGCCATCTGCGCGTACGTGCTGATCCTCGCGGTGATGGCCACCTTCATCTATTTCACGCGGCTGCAGATGGTGGCCGCGCTGGGCCCCGACCTCGACATGCGCACCGCGATGTTCGCGCGGATCGACCTGATCACGCAGGTGGCGACCCTGCTGCTGCAGGCGGTGGTCACCGGGCACCTGATGAAGCGGCTCGGCACCTCGATCACCCTGGCGCTGCTGCCCCTGACCGCAGCGCTCGGCTTCCTCGGCCTGGCGATCATCGGTTCGCTCGTGACGCTGATCGCGTTCGAGGCCGCGTTCCGGGCGGTGCAGCGCGGCGTCATGCGGCCCGCGCGCGAAACCCTGTTCACCGTCGTCGGCCGCAGCGATCGCTACAAGGCCAAGGCCCTGATCGACACCTTCGTCTATCGGGCCGGCGATGTCGTCGGGGCCCAGACCGAGGGCCTGCTCGCGCGCCTCGGCATGGGGCTGGCGGCGCTCGCTTCTTTCGCGGTGCCGCTCGCCATGGTATGGATGGCGCTCGGCCTCTGGCTGGGCCGTGCCCAGCGTCTGCGGGCGCCCGGTGCGCCGTCCGCGGACCCGGATGTCCTGCGCGCACCGAAGGAGTGACCTCGACATGACGACACGTCGACGATGCCTGCAGGCGACGGCCGCCGCCGGGTTGATGGCCCTCGCGCCGCGCCTCGCGCTGGCGCAGGCTGCCGGAGCGGGCCTCATCACCCGGCCGATTCCATCGACCGGCGAGCGGCTTCCGATCATCGGTCTCGGCAGCTCGGCGAGCTTCTCGCAGGTCGCGCGCGGCGAGGATGTCTCGGCGCTGCGCTCGGTGCTCGGGCGCCTGGCCGAGCTCGGCGGGACGGTGTTCGATACGGCGCCGGGCTATGGCGCATCCGAGGAGGTTGCCGGGCGCATCGCCCAGGAGCTCGGGATCGCGCAGCGGCTGTTCTGGGCCACCAAGCTCAATGTCGCCGGGCGCGGCGGCGGCACCGCCGATCCCGCGGCCGCGCGCGAGCAGCTCGAGACATCCTTCCGGCGGATCGGCAGGCCGGCGATCGATCTCATCCAGATCCACAACCTCGGCGACCTGCGCACCCAGCTGCCCATCCTGCAGGAGGCGAAGGCGCAGGGCCGGGTACGCTACATCGGCGTGACGACCACCTTCGAGAGCCAGTACGAGGAGCTCCTGCGGGTCATGCGCAGCGAGAGGATCGATTTCATCGGGACGAACTACGCGATCGACGATCGCCATGCCGAGGAAATGATCCTGCCGCTGGCACGCGAACGGGGAATCGCGGTGCTCGTCTACGCGCCCTTCGGGCGTACCCGCTTGTGGCGACGCGTGGCCGGGCGCGAGGTGCCGCAGTGGGCGGGCGAGTTCGGCGCCGGCACCTGGGCGCAGTTCTTCCTGAAGTACGTCGCGAGCCATCCGGCGGTGACCGCGATCACCCCGGCCACCAGCCGTCCCGACAACATGGCGGACAACATGGTCGCGGCGACGGGCGGATTGCCGGACGCGGCGATGAGGCAGCGGATGATCGAGCTGGTCGAGGCATTGCCGAGCGCCTGAGGTCACAGTCGCCGCATCAGTTGCCGCGCGTGAGGGGCACGAAGCGTACCGGCAGCACCGTGCGCCGGGTGGTGGTGCCGTCGGCGAGCTTCTCGATGAGCAGGAGCTCCTGCGCGGCGGAGCTCGGCCCGACCGGAATCACCATCCTCGCGCCCGGCTTCAGCTGCTCGACGAGCGGCGCGGGTACTTCGGGCGCTGCGGCGGTCACGACGATGCCGTCGAAGGGGCCTTTCTCGGGCCAGCCCTGGTAGCCGTCGCCGATCCTCACGCCGACGTTCCCGTAGCCGAGCTCGTGCAGCAGCCGTTCGGCCTTGCGCCCGAGCGGCTCGACGATCTCGATCGACCAGACCTGCCGGACCAGCTCGGCGAGCACCGCCGCCTGGTAGCCCGAACCGGTGCCGATCTCCAGCATCACGTCGCCGGGCTTCGGCTCGAGCATATCGGTGGACAGCGCCACGATGAAGGGCTGGGATATCGTCTGTCCTTCGCCGATCGGCAGCGGACGGTTGTCGTAGGCGGCGCGCGCCCATTGGTCGGGAACGAACCGGTGCCGTTCGACCTTCGCCATCGCTGCCATCACGCGCTCGTCGAAGGCCCGGCGCCCGGTGTAGGGTTCGGTCGCCCGCGCATCGGCCGCGATCTCCTCGACCATCGCGCGACGCTCGCGCGCGTGATGGTCGTCGGCCGGGGCTTCGGCGGCAAGGCTCATGCCGAGCCCCGCCGCAAGGACGAGCCCGAACATCCCGCTCGTCCCTCTTGCTCGATCGCGCGTGTCGGACATCGGGAGCCTCCGGTTCGTCGGTCTTTCATGCGCATCGGCATCATGCTCACACGGCAAGGATAACGCCCGGCGAGAGTCGTAGCCGATACCCTTGCCCTTGGCAGGCGAACCGGAATGCGGGCACACTGGCCTCGACCCGGCCGACCGGACCGAGCAGGAGGAACATGCGGCTCTTCGATGCGCGCGAGCGAGACGGGTCGGCGACGGCGCAGAGCGCGGCCTTCCTGCGGGCGCTCTTCGACCGGCTGGCCGATGCCGATCGCGACGTCGGCCGGCGACGCATCCGGCCCTTCGTCACGCTGAGCTATGCGCAGAGCATCGACGGCAGCATCGCGGCGCGCCCTTCACGATCCTTCGCGCTCAGCTCCGGCCCGTCCTTCGACATGACGCACCTGCTGCGCTCGCGTCATGATGCGCTCCTGGTGGGCATCAACACCGTGCTGACGGACGATCCGCGCCTGACGGTGCGCCGCTGCGCCGGCGACAATCCCCGCCCGGTGGTGCTCGACAGCCGGCTGCGCTTCCCGATGGACGCGCGACTGCTCGCTCATCCCGACCGGCGCGTACTGCTGCTCACGACCGGGCTCGCGGCGGTCGGGTCGATCAACCGGCTCGAAGCGATGGGTGCGTCGGTCCGGGTCCTTCCGCAGGACGAGTCGGGCCGGGTGGATCTCGCGGCGGCACTCCAGTGCCTTGCGGACATGGGCATCCGGAGCCTGATGGTGGAGGGCGGCGCGAGCGTGATCGGCAGCTTCCTGCGCGCGCGCCTGGTCGACTACTGCGTGATCACCGTGGTGCCGCGACTGATCGGCGGCGTCAAGGTTCTCGACGGGCCCTGCTCGCCCGATGACCTGCCAGGCCTGTCGATAGACGGCTGCGGCTACGAGCCGCTCGGCGGCGATCTCATCATCCACGGCGCCCTCGGCGGGCCCGGCGCCTGAGAACCGTCGAGCGAACGGCGGACTGAACCGACGATGCGCGCCGAAGCCCTGTTCCATGTCGCTCCTCGCGAGGTCGAGGTCCGCGGGATCGACCTCCCCGCCCCCGCCGCCGGCGAGGTGCTGATCCGCAGCTGCTGCTCGGCGATCAGCCCCGGCACCGAGGCGATGGTCTTTGCCGGCGCCTTTCCCGCCGATGCCGCGCTCGATTCGCGCATCGCCGCCCTGAAGGGCGGCTTCTCCTATCCCTTTCGCTATGGCTATGCCCTGGTGGGCGTGGTCGAGGCCACCGGTACCGGTGTCGACGAGGCGCTGGTCGGAACGATGGTCTTCGCGTTCCACCCGCATCAGGACCGGGCGGTCGTGCCGCTCGCCGACTGCCTCGCGATTCCCGACGGCCTCACACCCGAGGCGGCGATCTTCCTGCCCCAGGTGGAGAGCGCGCTCAACTTCGTCATGGACGGGGCGCCGCTGGTCGGCGAGCGCGTGCTGGTGTTCGGCCAGGGGGTGGTGGGCCTGCTGACCGCCGGCATCCTCGCGCGGTTTCCGCTCGATCGCCTGGTCGCCGTCGAGCCGCTGGCATGGCGGCGCGGGCTCGCGCGGCAGTGGGGCATCGTGGAATCCGTCGACCCGACCGACCCCGACGACTGGCGGCGGATGCTCGCGAGCCTCGATGGCGCCGACCTGATCTTCGAGCTGTCGGGCGAGATGCAGGCGCTCGAGCAGGCGATCGAAGCCGCCGGCTTCGACGGCCGCATCGTGGTGGGGTCGTGGTACGGCTCGAAAGCGCGGGCGCTGGATCTCGGCGGGCGTTTCCACCGCAATCGCCTGCGCATCGTCTCCAGCCAGGTGAGCACCCTGAGCCCCGCTCTCTCCGGACGCTGGAGCAGGTTGCGGCGCCTCGATCTCGCCTGGCGGATGCTGGCGCAACTCGAGCCCGAGCGATTGCCTTGCCGGCGGTTTCCGCTCGCCCGCTGCGCCGAGGCCTTCGAGGCGGCCTGCGGCCGATGCGAGGGCGTCATGCAGGTGATCCTCGAGTACTAGCTGCAGGAGCCAATGATGTACAGACTCGCCATCACCCGCGACTTCATCGCCCGGCATTTCCTGATCGGCGGTGACTGGGGTGCGGAGAACCTCGAGCACAGCCATCACTACAAGGTGCAGGTCCTGCTGCATGGCGAGTCGCTCGATGCGCACGGCTACCTCGCCGACATCGTCGACCTGGAAGCAGCGCTGCAGGAGACCATCGCGCGCTTTCGCGACCGCACGCTCAACCAGCTCGCGCCCTTCGCCGATCGCAACCCGAGCCTCGAGCGCTTCGCCCGGGTGATCCACGAGGACCTGCGTGGCTGCCCGGCCCTCGAGGGGCTCGGCCTCGAAGTGAGGCTGTGGGAGAACGAGCGCGACTGGGCTTCGTATGGCCCGGACCGGCGGTTGGGCTGAGCATGCCGGTCTCGTTCGCCGAGTATCTCGAGGCCAAGTTCGACCTCGACGAACGCAGCCTCAACCGCGAAGTGCGCGAGGCCTTCCTGCGGTCGCTGCATGGGTTCGCGGAGATCCGCTGCGTCGATGTCGGTGCGGGCACGGGCGCCACCATGCGCCGCCTGCTGGCGGCCGGGCTGGCCGTGCCGCTCGTCCTGACCTCGCTCGACCGCGATCCGCTCCTGCTCGATGCGGCCCGCGATGATGCGCTAGGGTGGCTGCGCGCGCAGGGTCGCGAACCCTCGATCGACGCCGGCGAGCTTCATGCCGCGGCCGGGCCGGCGACCACCCTGCGCTTCGTCGCCTGCGAGTTTCAGGACCACCGGCCGCAGCATCCCTGCAATGCCATTACGGCGCATGCCTTTCTCGACATCGTGCCGCTCGCCGATGCCCTGAGTCGATTGGGGGCCTGGCTCGAGCCCGGCGGCATTCTCTACGCCACCCTCAACTACGACGGCGACACGACCCTGCTGCCGGTCAGCGACGACGCCGCCTTCGAGGCGACGCTGATCGAGCACTACCACGAGACGATGGAGCGGCGGCGGGTGGACGGCCTGGCCATCGGCGGGGCCTTCAGCGGCCGGCGCCTGCACCGGCTGCTGCCCGACCACGGTTTCGAGATCCTCGCCTGCGGCAGCTCCGACTGGAGCATCACCCCCTGGCTCGGCGAGTACCGGGCGGGCGATGCGATCTGCCTGCAGGCGCTGCTCGACATGATCGGCGGCGAGGCGCAGCGCAGCGGCCTGTTCGATCCGGGTCGGCTCGGGCGCTGGCGCGAAGAGCGGCAGCGATGCCTGCGGGAACGGCGGCTGGGGCTGATCGCCCATCAGCTCGACCTGCTGGCGCGTCTTTCTCCCTGAGAACTCCGCCGATACATCCGGTACAGGCTGTCGCCGAAGGACCCGGCGAGGGCGAGGCTCATCAGCGCGGCGAACGGAAGGACATCGTCGAGGTGTCCCGGATGGGCGGCGAAGCACAGCAGCAGCGCTGCCATCGTCAGGACGAAGATCCATATGGCATGCCGGCTGCGCGGCTCCTTCGGGACCGGCGGCCTGGCGATCCGAACGAACAGCACGAACAGGTAGCGCAGCAGGCCGGGCAGCAGGATCCACGCGCCCGGGCCGCCCGGCAGCCTATGCAGCAGCAGGCAGAGCAGCAGCATGAAGAAGGCGTCGCATTCCTGATCGAGGAATGCGCCGAAGTCCCCGCTGGTCCCGGTGCGCCGGGCGACCCGGCCGTCGAGGCCGTCGAGCGCGAGCAGCAGCGTGCCCCACAGGGCGATCAGGAGTGGGGGCAGGAAGGGCAGGGCGAACATCCCCGCGAGACGCGCCATGGTGATCGCGTTGGCGGGGCCGAAACGGCCGGCCGGCGTCCATCGGCCCCGGCAATACCAGGCCAGCAGGGCGAAGGACAACGCCCCGGCTGCGCAGGGCAGCCACGGCGGCTGGCCCGCTGCCACCGCGATCGCCACCATGATCATGGCGAAGGCGTGGCCCGTGCTCCACCGCGACAGGTCGGCTTGCAGTGATCGGCTTGCGGTCGTCATGGCGGGTATCCGGGCATCGCGCCCGATCCGTATCATCCCATCGATGAGCACTCCCCGGATCGGTCTCGTCCACCCGCCGCTCTCGACATCGCCGTCGGGAGGCGACCTCTACGACCGGTGGATGCTGCGCGAGGGGCAAGCCCGCGGGTTTCCGCTTCAGGGCGTGCCATGTGGCGACGGCGCCTTGCCATCCGGGCGCTGGGACCTGCTGGTCTGGGACGGCCTGCTGCTGGACCGGCTCGCGCGGATCGCGGACGAACGGATGGCCCTGCTGCTGCACTACCTGCCGTCGCTGGATCCGGCGCTCGATCGTCGCCGTCGCGCAGCCCTGGCGGCGGCGGAACGGCGCGCGCTCGCGCGGGCCGACTTCATCATCGCCACAGGTGGTCCGGTGGCCGAGGCCGCAGGCGCAAGCGCGCCCGGCACACCGGTATTCCTGTGCGAGCCGGGCGTCGCCGAAGTCTTCTCGCGCCAGCGGGCATCGTCGCCGGGTCGACGGGCACGACCGCAGGGCGTCCCGCAGCTGCTGACGGTCGCGCATCTTCTGCCGCCGAAGGGACACGGTCTCCTGCTCGATGCCCTCGCGCAAGCGCGCGACCTCCCCTGGCACTGGCATGTCGTCGGCGATGACATCCGGTCCGCCGCGACGGCACGGGAGCTGCGCGAGCGCGCCGCGGCCCATGGCCTGGCGCAGCGCATCACCTGGCACGGTGCCCTCGGGCAGGAGGCGGTCGCGGCGCTCATGGCCGGCAGCGATCTCTTCGTCTTCCCCAGCACTTTCGAGGCCTATGGCATGGCGATGGCCGAAGCCGTCGCCGCGGGCCTGCCGGTGCTGGCCCATCGCGTCGGCGCGGCCGAGCAGCTGGTCCGGCATGAAGCTACCGGTTGTCTCGTCGATGTCGGCGACCGCGACGGATTCGCCGCTCACCTGCGGCAGCTCCTGGGCGACCCCGGTCTGCGCGCCGCTTTCCGGAGAAAGCTGCGTGAATCGCCGGTGCGAAGCTGGGACGACGCTTTCGCGGATTTCCAGGGCGCCTGCGAGACCATGCTCGGACACGGAATGTAGCAACCCGGACAGGAGGACATCATGGAAAGCGAACGTCGAAGATTCCTCGAGCTTGCGCGGCTCGTTCCCGCCGGCATCGTGCTCGCCGGCCTGCCGTTGGCGGCACGCGCTGCCACCGGTGACGGCGGCAGGCTGAAGATCGGCATCGTCGGCTCGGGCCGGGTCGGCGGTACGCTGGGCACGGTCTGGGCGAAGGCCGGGTACCAGGTGATGCTGTCGTCGCGCGACATCGGGCACGACCGCGAGCTCGCCGCGCGGATCGGACCGAATGCGCGCGCCGGCACACCGCGCGAGGCCGCGGCCTTCGGCGATGTCGTGACGGTCTCGGTACCGTATCGGGCCTTGCCCGATGTCGGACGCGACCTTGCCGACCTGATCCGGGGCAAGACGGTGATCGATACCTGCAACCCCTTCGTCGGCCGCGATGGCGAGATCGCGAAATGGGCGCGCGAGAAAGGGGCCGGCCTCGCGTCGGCGGAACTGCTCGCGGGCGCGCACATCGTGCGGGCCTTCAATGCGATCGGCTATGCCCGGATGGGCGCGGCGCACGAAGAACCGGGACGGATCGGGATGCCGATCGCGGGTGACGATGCCCAGGCCATTGCGATCGCGTCGCGCCTCATCCGCGACATCGGCTTCGAGCCGGTCCTGGTCGGCGGGCTTGCCATGGGCCGGCACCTCATGCCGGGTACGCCACTCGCAGGCGAACTGGCGCCGGACGAGATCCGCCGGATCGCGGCGACGCTCGATTAGGGCCTGTTCACACTGCGATCGTGCCCGCGCCGGGGTCTGACGGGCTGCAAGCCGTCGCCGGCTGGCGACCTGCGGGCGAGTGGGCGCAGGGGCGGGAATCCTCATGGCGTGGCCGCGGCCGCGAACACGCGCGCGAAGGCATCGATGATCTCTTCGTCGGTGTGGCGCAAGGGGTCGTCCTGGCTGTCGACCATTCCCTTCATGGTCAACAACCCTAGCCCGGCGAGCCCGGCAAGGAACGCCAGAAGGCGGGGTTCGACCTGCGCGCGCCCGCACCGGCCTTTTCGCCCTTCGCCAAGCTTCTTCGCCGCGCCGGCGAACCAGAGCTCGTTGAGCGGGCGTATCTGCGCGAACTGCCGGTCATCGAAATGGACAGCACCCCGGCCGGCGACCTGGCCGTGGAGGTAGGCGAGGCGGAAGTCGTCGAGCCGCGGCGCGAAGGCTTCGACCGATGCGCGCACGATGGCGCCGAGCGCCTCGGCGCCCGTGGTGGCCTGCTCGACTGCATTGTGGACGGCCTGAGCCTGGGCCTGCAGGCTCCCGAAGACGAGCTCGAAGAAAAGCGCGTCCTTCGACGGGAAGTAGTAGTAGAGCGCGGCCTTCGAGAGCCCCACTTCCCTGGCGACGGCCTCGAGCGTCGTTCCCGCGAGCCCCCGGCGCAGGAGGACGCTGCGCGCGGCATCGAGGATTTCCTCACGGGACTGGCGGCGGCTTCCGGGCGCCGGAGGACCTGCGCAGGACGGTTCTCAATCCATCGCCCCGGCCGGAGCAGCTCGCGCCGGACGAGCGGGTCGAACGCGTGCGGCGAATCCACCAGAACGACCTCGAGAATCTCCCGTTCTTCCTGGTCGCGGGCTTCCTCTATGTGCTGACCGGACCGCCGTTACTGCTCGCCCAGTGGCTGCTCTATGGCTACGTCGCCTCCCGCCTGCTGCACTTCGCCGTCTACCTGCGGGCAAGCAACCACGAGACGCGGGCGTTCTTCTGGACCATCGGCGCCCTGATCCTCGCCTTCATGACCATTCGTACCTTGCTCGTGGCCCTCGGCTACTGAGCGGGGCCCGGGGACATCCGCGCGATCCGGTGTCCGCGTTCCTCACTTCTCCCGGGTCGGCTCCAGGCGCTGGCCGCGCACGCCGATGTCGCGGCCCGGATCGAAGTTGGGATCGTCGGTCAGCACATAGCTGCCGTCGCGCAGCTGCCAGGCATGCCGGTAGTGGTGCGGAAGCTCGACGACGCCACCGCCGCGCGGATCCCGGTAGCCCTGCACCTCGCGGATCGCGCGGACCCGGTCGGTCTGCATCCGTTCCTGGCTGGCCTGGCCGGAGCGCCAGGTCTCGTTGCGCATGCGCTCGGTCTCCTGCATGGCTTCGTTGCGGATCTCGCCGCGCCGGCGGATGTGCGCCAGCGTCTCGCGGGAGGATTCGGCCTGCATGCGCATGATCTGCGCCTGGGTCGCCTGGTTGTCCGCCGCGATCTGCTGCTCGGCCGCGCTGATCCGGGCCTGCCATTCGGGCGAGGTGCTCAGGCTCGCCCACATGAGGTCGAAGTGCCGCTGCGGCACCGGACCGGCCGCGCTGCGCCAGCTCAGCACGCCCAGGGCCTCGCCCTGCAGGCTCTCGAAGGCCTGGCCACCGGCGCCCGCCATGCGCGAGTGGGTGAACGAGACGTTGGCGACCAGGGTTTCGTGGAACTCGCGTCCGTCGGTCCGGTAGGTGATCTGCGCCTGGCCGCTGTCGACCCAGGCTCGGATCGCGCCGCCGGTCCACTGGTTCTGCCCGAGCATCCGCGACTTGTCCGGCCGGGGGCGGTAGTCGACCACGCGGGCATCCGGTCGGTGTCGCTGGATCCAGGAATGCAGGTATTCGCGGGCGTCCCGTAGGTTCGCCTGCGGACAGTCACCGGCCGGGGCGCCATGGCTGGTGGCGCCCCAGGCTTCCGGAGTGCCGAGCTCGATCGCCGCGCTGCCGTCGGGCGCGTTCGCCTGCAACGCGAAGCCGTAGAAGCGGCCGCAGCGGCTGGCGTTGGTGCGCCAGCGGACCTCTCCCTGGTGCTTCCAGCCGGCCGGCACCATCAGGGTGCCGGCAAGCATCGGTTTCTCGAATCCCTTGCTGTCGATGATCTCGGCGCGTTGCACGCGCAGCGCGCCGGCCGGGTCGGAAGCGGCCTGCGCCGACGTCACGGCGCACGCCAGCAAGACCGGCAGCAGGACCGGGGCGAACCGCGGGTAGCGGCCGGCAGGGACGGCTGCTCGCGCAAGCGGGCGCCGGGAGGTTCCTTCGATCGGCATGCGAGCCTCGGCACAGGGGTTGGACAGCGACGCGGACCACCATCGGTGGCCAGTCTAGCCCGGGCCAGGGCGCGCGATGTGACGCTATGCGCCGATGCGTTCCATCAATGCGATCGCGGCAGCCGGATTGCGCGGCTTGTGGCCGCTGATGACGTAGAGAAAGACATCGCGCGGCGGATCCGCCTTCGGCATCGGTTGCACGTGGTCCAGGCCCTCGGGCATCGCTCCCGTCGCCCACGCCCGGGCGCGCCGGGCCCAGAGATCGAGCTCGTCGGCCGGATAGCCGAGCGCCTCGCTCTCGCGGGTGCCCATGATGCGCGCGTAGACGAAGTCCGAGGTCGGGTCGGCGATCTGCGGATAAGGGCCATCGGCGGCCAGCACGATCGCCACGCCGTGCGCCTTCGCGAGCTCCACGAATTCCGGCGCGCGAAAGCTTTCGTGGCGCACTTCGAGCGCATGGCGCAAGGCGCGGCCGTCGACTGTCCGCGGCAGCAGCCCGAGGAAGGCGGCGAAGTCGTCGGGATCGAAGGCCTTGGTCGGAAGGAACTGCCAGTTGATCGGACCGAGCTTGCCCTGGAGCTCCATCACGCCGCCCGCGAAGAAGCGCTCGATGGTCGGGCCTGCCTGCGCGAGCACCCGGCGGTTGGTGGCGTAGCGCGGCGCCTTCACCGCGAAGACGAAGTCGTCCGGGGTTTCGTCGCGCCAGCGCGCGAAGCTCTCGGGTTTCTGTGAGCCGTAGTAGGTGCCGTTGATCTCGATCGAACCGAGACGGCGGGCAGCGTACTCCAGCTCGCGCCGCTGCGGATGGCCCGCGGGGTAGAAGCTGCCGCGCCACGGCGCGTAGGTCCAGCCGCCGATGCCGATCCGTATCCGCGTCGGGCGCGACCGGCTCACTGCTGGGGCCTGAACCGGTACCAGAGGGTGTAGGCCCAGCAGGCGGCGCAGAACGAGAAGGCCCACTCGAGGAACGAGAACACCGCGAGCACCGCCGCGGGCGCCATCCAGAGGCTGCTGCCCGCCAGCCAGAGCACGACACTGATCGCGCTGGCGACGAACAGGATCTTGGCGGCGAACATCTTGGCGCCGGCGTTCTCCTTCGGCCCGGCGCGGTCGAGGCGTTGCATCAGCCAGAGCGAGGACCGGTGGATCGGGCAGCGATAGTGGCCGATGAAGCCGCGCACGAAACCGGCCACCACCAGCAGCAGCATCAGCCAGGGCAGGTCGAAGCCGAGCGCCGCGATGCTGACGAGAAAGGTGATGACGGCATCGAGGCGGATGGCGTTCGCGTGGACCTGTGGAACATCGAATCGGAGCATCGTCGTCTCTCCCGCAATTGGGCAGGCCCTCGGACGGGACCGCCCTTCCATCGCATTATCCGCTGAGCGAGCGCGCCGGTGATGATGCGCATCAACCCCGGCGGGCGAGAAGCCTGCGGGCGAAGCGGGCGACGGCGAACGTGGGACTGCGTCGCGTCAACCGTCCTTGCCGTCGAGGCGGGTGTTCAGCAGCCAGGGGCCGAAGCGGTAGAGATACAGTCCGAAGGCCGCGCACCAGGCGATCGCCGCGCAGGCGATGGCATGGACGAGCCATTGCGGTGCCGCCAGGGGCACCAGCACTCGCAGCGCGGCTGCCGCCATCACCAGGACGTAGGCAGCGGTCTCCACTCGCGAGGCCTGCAGCGGCCGACCGGTGTGGCCGCGAGCGGTCCGGGTCATCATGCCGATGATCAGTCCCGCGGTGGCTCCGATGGCCAGCGCATGGACGCCGGCCGATGAGCCCGTCCAGCCGACCTGGGCGCAGGCCAGCAGGAGGAAGCCGAGCGGGATCCAGGCATAGGCGGCGTGCAGGATCCACAGGATCGGCCGGCGCAAGGTCACCCGGGGGCGCCATTGCCACTGCCGGGCGAAGTGCAGGACGGCGGCGGCGACCAGCGCGGCGGCGGTTACCGGTCCGGGGGCGGCGAAGACCCACAGGCCGATGGCGAGCGCGGCTGACGCGAGGCTCGCCCGCTCCAGGGACGGATGTACCCGCAGCTTCAGGCCGGGCGTCGCGTTGGCGGTGAACAGCGGCACGACCCGGCCTGCGATCACGCATTCGATCATCACGATCAGGCCGAGCCCCGCGTGCAGCGGCGCGAGGGGCGAGATGTCGACGATGCCCATCGCCGCGAGATGGAAGGCGAGGTTGGCGAGCGCGAGCAGGGCGAGAATGCCCGCCAGCGGCAGGTTGCGCCGGTTGCCCGCGCGCAGGAGCAGTCGGGCGAAGACGATGGCGATGATCGGCAGCAGCGCGAGGTCGAGGATGGCGTACACCGGATAGGGCGCCGCGAAGGCAGCGAAGCGGGCGGCGATCCAGAGGCTCGCGAGCGCGCCGAGCATCGCGCCGCGCGGGGTGGCGAGCCCCGTCCAGGCCTGGCCGGCAGTCAGCAGGAAGCCGATGACCACGGCCGTCGCGAAGCCGAAGAGCATCTCGTGGGCATGCCAGAGCACCGGCGCGATCCCGATCTCCGGTGCGAACCAGCCGAGGAACATCGCGATCCACAGCGGGATCGCCAGCAGCGCGAAGCTCGCGGCGGCGAGGTAGAACGGCCGGAAGCCGAGCCGCAGCAAGGGCCAGCCCCGGGGTTTCACGCTGGCGCCCGCCGGCGAGGCGGCCGAAGGCATGATGGTCGACGCAAGGATGGAGAGGGGCTCGGGAGGCATCGGATCCTCGGATGGTGGGTATCGTACTAAAACATGCGCAACGTGCGCATGTTAGGGGTATGATCCGCCAAAAGCAATATGTCGCGAGCATCTTTGGCGCGGCGCCAGGCCGGCCTCCAGGCTATGGCGTCCGCATGACCCCGACCGATGAGGACAAGCATGCAGACACCGGAATTCTTCGACGAGGTCCCTCCCATCGTCCTGATCGACCCGCTTGCCGATCTTCTCGGCGCCGCCGACGAGGGCCTCCTCGAGTATCGCTACGTCGATGTCGTGAAGGCCGCCGGCCACTCCTGCCCGACGGTGGCCGGCGCCTGGCTGATGACCCGCAAGGCGCTGGCCCATCTCTATCCCGGTACGCTGCCCCGGCGCGGCGAGATCCGGGTCGAGTTGCGCCGCCCGCTCGAGGACGGGGTGGTCGGCGTGATCGGGGCGGTGGCCGGCTTCATCACCGGCGCGGCCAACGAGGGCGGCTTCAAGGGACTCGGCGGCCGCTTCGCCCGCCAGGGCCTGTTGCGCTTCGGCGTGCCTATGGAGGGCGAGATCCGCTTCGCGCGCGTCGATACCGGCGCTGCGATCGAGCTCGACTATCGGCCGCAGGCGGTGCCGCGCCCGGAAGCGCTGGCGAGCGTCATGCCACCCCCTTCACCGCAAGCCGATGCCGCCCGGCGACGAGCCTTCGGGGCGGCATGGCAGGACTGGGTGCGCAGCCTGCTGCTCGATCATGCCGAGGATCCCGCCCTGATCGAAGTGCGCAGCTGAGGACGGGGCTTTCCCGCTCTGGACTCGCTCCGCGGGCTGGGTGATCATGGCCGCCCGGGTGCAGCCACCGGCATCGCCCGTTCGCGGAAACGAGATGGCAGGAACGACCGACCCGAACGCCGGCAGGGGCCTTGCGCGGCGCTTCGTGCTGATGATTCTGGTGGCGCTGCTCGCGTTCGCCTCCTGGTCCACACCGCTCGATTCGGCCGCCGAACAGCGGGTCGACACGATGCTGACCCGGGCGCTGGTCACCTTCGCGACGGCCCGGGCGCTCGACGGGGTGATATCGGTGCTGCAGAGCGGCCAGGTCGGAGCCCAGGTGGGCGTGGGCATGAGCATCCAGCCGGGCGAGCTGCTCGATCCGGTCAACGACCTCGTCGAGAAGTTCTCCGATGTCATGCTGGCGGTCACCGTGGCGCTCGGCGTCCACAAGGTGCTGCTCTCCATCGGCGCCTACTGGATCGTGCCGATGGCGCTGTCGATCGTCGCGGCGCTGATGGTCATCGCCGCCATGCGCGGCGATTCGCCGCGCTGGCTGGCGCAGGTCTTCGGGTTGCTGGTGCTGGTGCGCTTCGCGGTGCCGGTCGCCACCGTCGGCGCCGATGCCCTGTTCACCCGGTTCCTCGCTTCCGAATACGAGAGCTCGCAGCAGGTGCTCGACGCGATCGAGGGGCGCAGCGCCGAGCTGGTCGACCCCAAGGCCGCGGGCGAGACCGACGAAGGCCTGGTCGCGAAGTTCCGTCGCATGCTCTCGGAAGGCGACGGCCTGCGCGAGCGGGCATCGGCGATCGCCGATGCCGCCGACCGGATCGCCGAGCACGTCAGCAACCTGATCGTGGTGTTCGTGCTGCAGACGATCGCGTTTCCGATCCTGCTGCTCTGGCTGCTATGGCAGGTTGCCCGCCGCCTCACCGGCCCGCCGGACTGACGGTCTCGCATTCGGGCGCATGACTGCGTTGGAGGCGCCTTGCCGTACAACCGTACTGTCTGCGGCGCCCCCGCCTTGCCCTGCGCCCGAATGCGAGACCGCGAGACTTCAGAGGCGGGATGCCGCGAAGGTGTTGCACTGCTCGATCTGCCCGGTCTGGGCGCCGATGCGGAACCATCGCACCCGCTGCTCGGAACTGCCATGGGTGAAGGCGTCGGGAACGACCGTGCCCTGGGTGCGCTTCATGATGTTGTCGTCGCCCACCGCCGCCGCCGCCTGGATGGCCTCCTCGATGTCGCCCGCCTCCAGCCAGCCCTTCGCCTGTTGCGAGTGATTCGTCCAGATGCCGGCGAAGCAGTCGGCCTGCAGCTCGAGTCGGATCGAGAGCTGGTTGTAGTCGCGCTCGCTCATCTGGCGGCGGGCCGCATCCATCTTCGCCATCGTGCCGACGAGATTCTGGATGTGATGGCCGACCTCATGGGCGATCACGTAGGCCTCGGCGAGGTCGCCGCTGGCGCCGAAGCGCTGGCGCAGGGTCTGGTAGAAGCTCAGGTCGATGTAGACGGTCTGATCGGCAGGGCAGTAGAACGGGCCCGCGGCCGCGCTGCCCATGCCGCAGGCGGTGCGGGTCGAGCCGCTGTAGAGGACCAGCTTCGGCGGCTGGTAGCGGGCGCCGGCCTTGGCGAAGACCGCGTTCCAGGTGTCCTCGGTGCTGGCCAGCACGACCGAGACGAACTGGCCCATCTCGTCCTGGATCGGCGCGCCGCTCGGGCCCGCCTGCTGGCTCGTCACCTGGCCGCCGGGCGCCGCCATGTCGACGACACCGAGCAGCGACAGCGGATTGATGCCGAACAGCCAGGCGATGATCAGTCCGATGACGATCGTGCCCAGGCCGATGCCCCCGCCCCGGCGGGTGCCGCCGGGGATCCGCATGCCGCCCATCCCGCCGCTACCCGGGCGGCCGCGCCGGTCCTCGATGTTCGTGCTCTGTCGTTCTCCGCGCCACCGCATGGCTAGCTCCCGGCCGCCCGTGTCCAGATCGAATTCTGCCCTGAACGGGGCCGCGATGCTTTGTCCGGGTCCGTCCGGCCGGGCCGGCCCTGTTTCCATCCGGCGACGATTCTGGATGCATGGCCAGTATCGGGCGGGCAAAACCACGATTCATGCGGCTTGTCATGGATTTGCGGTTGCGTCAACGCCTCAAAGGCGGACAATACGGTTTTTACCCAGCTTCCGTGGCCCTTCGCCTGCGCGCAGCCGCAGGCGCGCCATGCCGGCCGGTCCGCACGAAGCCTCCACCGGATCCATATCGCATTGACCACGTTCTCCGATTTCGGGCTCGCCGAGCCCATCCAGCGCGCCGTGGCCGAGCTCGGCTATGTCACGCCCACCCCGATCCAGGAGCAGGCGATTCCCGTCGTCCTGCAGAACCGCGACGTCATGGGGGCCGCCCAGACCGGGACCGGCAAGACCGCCGGATTCGCGCTCCCGATCCTGCAGCGGCTGATGCGCCATGCCAACAGCAGCGCATCGCCGGCGCGCCATCCGGTGCGCTCGCTGATCCTCGCGCCGACCCGCGAGCTGGCCGACCAGATCTACGAGAACGTCCGCGACTACGCGAAGTACAGCGGCCTGCGCTCGGCCGTGGTGTTCGGCGGGGTCGACATCAAGCCGCAGATCGCGGCCCTGCGCCAGGGCTGCGAGGTGCTGGTCGCCACGCCGGGCCGCCTGCTCGATCACGTCGGCCAGAAGACGGTCAACCTGTCGCAGGTCGAGGTGCTGGTGCTCGATGAGGCCGACCGGATGCTCGACATGGGCTTCCTGCCCGACATCCAGCGCATCATCCAGCTGCTGCCGAAGCAGCGCCAGAACCTGATGTTCTCGGCGACCTTCTCCGGCGAGATCCGCAAGCTCGCCGAAAGCTTCCTGAACGACCCCCAGCTGATCGAGGTCGCTCGGCGCAATGCCACCGCCGAGAACGTCGAGCAGCGCGTCTACCGGGTCGCGGATGCCGACGCCAAGCGCGGCGCGGTGGCGCGGCTGATCCGCGACCATTCGCTCGAGCAGGTGATCGTCTTCAGCAACACCAAGATCGGCGCGGGCCGGCTCGCCCGCCAGCTCGAGCGCGACGGGCTCAACGCCTCGGCGATCCATGGCGACAAGTCCCAGCAGGAGCGCCTCGCGACGCTCGAGGGGTTCAAGCGCGGCGACATCAAGGTGCTGGTCGCGACCGATGTCGCCGCTCGCGGACTCGACATCGCCGAACTGCCGGCGGTCATCAACTACGATCTGCCGTACTCCCCCGAGGACTACGTCCACCGCATCGGGCGCACCGGCCGCGCCGGTGCGAGCGGCATGGCCCTGTCGCTCATGCTCGAGAGCGATGGCCGCCTGCTCGGCGCCATCGAAGGGCTGATCAAGCGCAAGCTCGAGCCGACCGCGCTCGATGTTCCCCGCCAGCCCCGCGAAGGCAGGCCCCGGCGCGACCTGCCCGAGGCCCGGCCGCGGCGCGAGCGCCCGACGCGCCGCGAGGGAGGTTCCAGCGTCGGCCTGTCGAACGATCCCTTCTTCTACAAGCCCTACGAGCCGGCGCCCAGCGCCGCCGATGCCGGAGATTCCGGCCGGCCGGACGCCATGGCGCCGGGTCGCCAGCGGGCGCAACGCCCGGGGCGTGCGGGTGCGCCGGTCGCCGCATTGCTCGGTGGCTTGCGTCGGGCCGGCTGAGAGCGGGCGAACCTGCCGGCTCCGCCATGCGGTCGGATGACATGCCGGGCATGACGATGCGCCGCCGCGTTCTCGCCATGCTTCCGGCGCTTGCCGCCGGTGGCCGGGCCGCCGCGGTCCTCGCCGGGCTGGTCGGCGCGCTTCCGGCGCGGGCCGGGCAGGCCGGCTTCGACATCGGCTTCGACGGCTACTATGAATCCGGCGGCGGCAGGACGCCGCTCGCCAGTGCCCGGTTGCGCTTCGAGCCCGCGGCCGACGCCTACCGGATGAGCCTCGAGGTCGACAGCATGCTGGCCGATCTCCACTACGAGAGCCGCGGTCGGCTCGATGCCGCCGGCCTGCACCCCGAGCACTATGTCGAGCGGCGGGAGCTGCCCTTCGGCCGCAAGCGCCGGCGCGAGGCGCGCTTCGTGCCCGCAGCCGGAAGCGATGTCGGCCCGGCGGGGCAGGGGACGCTCGCGGTCCCGCCCGGCACCCAGGACCGGATCAGCCTGATCGGCCAGCTCTGGCAGCTCGCCATGCGCCGGGACGGGCCCTTCGAGCATGGCCGGCGTTTCGACCTGGCGCTGGCCAGCGTCAGCCGGGTCCGCCCGGTGAGCCTGCGGGTCGACCCGGCCGCGGCGCTGCGGATTGGCGATCGCGAGTACCTCGCCCGCAGGGTGCGCCGCGCTGATCCGCCCGGCGAGGACGACGAGCTCGACATCGAGGTCTGGCTCGCCGCCGGCGATCGCCGGCTGCCGCTGGCGATCCGCTTCATGGAGCGCGATCGGGCGCTGCACTTCGAGGCGACGGCGCCGGGCGCCTGACCCGCTCGGCCCATCGCTCGGTCGCCAGCTCCCAGAAGCGCCCGATGCCCGCGGCATCGATGACGCCGAGCCCGAGATGCGCGGCGGCGCGGGCGAGCTCGTCGATCGGTGCCCGGCCATCGAGCGCGCGGGCGCCGTTCTGCTTCGAGAGCTTCTCGCCGTCCCCGCCGACCACGACCGGCACATGGAGGTAGCGCGGACCCGGCAGGTCGAGCCACTCCTGCAGCCGGACCTGGCGGGCCGTCGAGCTCGCGAGGTCGGCGCCGCGCACCACGTTGGTCACGCCGGCCGCGCCATCGTCGACCACGACCGCGAGCTGGTAGGCCCAGATGCCATCGGCACGCAGGAGCACGAAGTCGCCGCAGCTCTGCGGCAAGGATTCGATGCGCTCGATGCCGTCATGGTGGTCGATCCAGCGTACCGGCCTCGCGTCGACGCGAGCCCGCCACGCCCGCGGCGAACGCCCGGGCGGCAGGCCCTCGCGGCAGGTGCCTGGATAGACCGGCTCGGCATGGCGATCGGTCCGTACTCCCGCGCGCGCCAGTGCCAGGGCGATCTCGCGGCGGGTGCATGCGCAGCCATAGACGTGGCCGGCCGACTTCAGCCGGTCGAAGGCATCCCGGTAGGCCCCATGGCGACGGCTCTGCCAGACCACCGGGCCGTCGGCGACGAAGCCGAAGCGCTCGAGCGTGGCGAGGATGTCCTCGGCAGCGCCGGGCACGTTGCGCGGCTCGTCGAGATCCTCGATCCGAAGCAGCCAGCGACCCCGGTGGGCGCGCGCATCGAGCCAGCTCGCCATGGCCGCCACCAGCGATCCGGCATGCAGGGGGCCGCTGGGCGAGGGCGCGAAGCGCCCGACGTAGCCGCCAGGGCGCTTCGTGCCATCGGCCACGAAACGCTCCCGCGCCCCCGGCCCGGCGCCGGTTTCCTCTTCGAGATGCATCGTCCGAATTTAATGCAGGAAATGAGGGAACATTCGCGGGGAAGCAAGATCGTCCGCACGAAACCGGAGCCCCCATGACCTCGACCGTGATCGCCTTTCATTCCGGCTATGGCCATACCCGCCGGCTCGCGCAGGCGCTTGCCGACGGCGCGGCGCAAGCCCGCGGCGACGAAGCCTGCCTCGTCGATGTGGCGGCGATCGACGACACGGGCTGGGCCGCGCTCGCCGCGGCCGATGCGATCGTGTTCGGCGCGCCGACCTACATGGGCGGCGCATCGGCCCAGTTCAAGGCCTTCGCGGACGCATCCTCGAAGGTCTGGATCGCGCAGGGCTGGAAGGACAAGCTCGCGGGCGGCTTCACCTGCTCGCTCAATCTCACTGGGGACAAGGATTCGACGCTCGGCTGGCTCGTCACGTTCGCGATGCAGCACGGCATGATCTGGGCCGGCCTCGGCATCCTGCCCGCATCCGACCCCGGCGATCCGGAGGCGATCAACCGGCTCGGCGCCTACACGGGCCTGCTCGCCCAGGCCGACAACCTGCCTCCCGACCAGAGCCCGCCGCCCGGCGACCTCGATACCGCCGCGGCCTACGGGCGGCGCATCGCTACGCTCGCCGGACGCCTCCGAGGAACACGTTGAGCAGGAGCGCGGCGAGCACCACCAGGCCGCCCTGGAGGGTGGCGATGCCGATCGCCTCGCCGGCGCCCAGCCAGGCCCAGATGGGGCCCAGCACCACCTCGAGCAGTGCGATCAGCGCGACCTCGTAGGGGGCGAGATACCGGTTGGTTCCGACCATCAGCATGCAGGGGATCGCGAGCTGGACCACGCCGAGCAGCGCAAGCAGCCACAGGTCGCCGGTGGTGGCGGCGAAGGGCACGGCGAGCGGCGCGGTGACGATGCACGAGAGCACCGCACCGAGCAGGACCGCCGGCACCAGGTCGATGCGCGCATGGTGCTTGCGCATGGTGATGACATTGAAGGCAGCCGCGATCGGCACGCCGAGCGCGACCGCCATACCGAGTGCGCCGTCGGCGGCAAGCGCATCGCGCACCATCCACCAGATCCCGACGCCGGCTGCGGCGATCGCGATCCAGGTGGCGAGCGCCGGGCGCTCGCCGAGCAGCACCCAGGCGAGCAGGGCGGCCAGCAGCGGGGACACCGACATCACGACCAGGGCGTTGGCGACGGTGGTCAGGCTCAGCGCGACCATGAAGCAGGTGAACATCACCGCCCACATCGCGCCCGAGACGAGGCCCGGGATCCCCATGCGCAGGATCGACGCGAGCGGCGCGCCGCGGGTTCGCCAGGCAAGCACCGCGAGCACCGTCAGGGCGCAGAAGGCGCTGCGCCAGAAGGTGACCTCGAAGCTCGTGGCGGCTTCGAGATGCCGGGTCACGACCCCCGCGATGCTCCAGCACAGCGCGCAGAAGGCGAGCGTCAGCACCGCTCGCCGGTGCGCCGGGTCGGTGGCCGGCGCGCGCGCGCTGGGGCCGGCCTGCGGCGGCAGGCCGGGTGTCGGGTGGCTGGGGTTCATCGGTACAGCGGGGGCGTCGGGGTAGAATTGTAGCCGTCCTGGAGCGGTGTGAACGCCGCGTCTGCGCCCGATGAGCGATCCCCGATTCATTCACCTCAGAGTCCATTCCGAGTACTCGATCACCGATTCGATCGTGCGCCTGCCTGCGCTCGTCGCGGCGGCCGCCGCCGATGCGCAGCCGGCGGTGGCGATCACCGATCTCGCCAACATGTTCGGCTGGATCAAGTTCTACAAGGCCGCTCGTTCGAGCGGGGTCAAGCCGATCCTCGGTGTCGACTGCTGGGTCACGCATCACGATGACCGCGACCGGCCCAGCCGGGTGCTCCTGCTCGCCCGTAACCAGGCGGGCTACCTGCGGCTGTGCGAGCTCGTCTCGCGTGCCTGGCTCGAGAACGAATGGCGGGGCCGCGGCGAGATCGATCCGGCCTGGTTCGACGAAGGCGGTGAGGATGCCAACGACGGCCTGATCGCGCTCTCGGGTGCGAGCGCCGGCGAGATCGGCCGCGCCCTGCTCGCCGGCCAGCACGAGCTCGCCGTCCAGGCGGCGCAGCGCTGGTCCGCGCGGTTTCCGGGCGCTTTCTACCTCGAGGTGCAGCGCGCCGGCCAGCCCGAGGATGAATCCCAGACCCGGCTCGCCGCGACGCTCGCCCTGCGGCTCGGCCTGCCGGTGGTCGCGACCCATCCGGTTCAGTTCATCGGCCGCGACGAATTCAGCTCCCACGAGGCCAGGGTCTGCATCGCCGAAGGCGAGATCCTCGGCAACCGTCGGCGGGTGCGGCGCTTCACCGAGGAGCAATACCTCAAGAGCCAGGACGAGATGGCGGAGCTGTTCGCCGATCTGCCCTCGGCGCTGGCCAATTCGGTCGAGATCGCACGGCGCTGCAGCCTGACGATGACGCTCGACAAGCCGCAATTGCCGGATTTCCCCACGCCGGCCGGCGAATCCCTCGATGACTACCTGCGGCGGCTGGCGGCCGAGGGGCTTGCGACACGGATGCAGGCCCTGTTCCCCGATCCGCGCTTGCGCGAGGAGAAGCGCCCCGAGTACGAGGCGCGGCTGGCCCACGAGTGCGACATGATCATCAAGATGGGCTTCCCGGGCTACTTCCTGATCGTCGCCGACTTCATCAACTGGGCCAAGGGCAACGGGGTTCCGGTCGGTCCGGGGCGCGGTTCGGGCGCGGGCTCGCTGGTGGCCTATGCGCTTGGCATCACCGACCTCGACCCCATTCCGTACGCGTTGCTCTTCGAGCGCTTCCTCAATCCCGAGCGGGTGTCGATGCCCGACTTCGACATCGACTTCTGCCAGGACAACCGCTACAAGGTGATCGAGTACGTGCGCAGCACCTACGGCGCCGACGCGGTCTCGCAGATCGCCACCTTCGGCACCATGGCGTCCAAGGCCGTGATCCGCGACGTCGGCCGGGTGCTCGAGCTGCCCTACAACTTCTGCGACCAGCTCTCCAAGCTGGTGCCGGTATTCCAGAACAAGCCGCTGTCGCTCGCGAAGGCGCGCGAGGCCGAGCCGTTGCTGGCCGAGCGCGAGAGGAGCGAGGAGGAGGTTCGCGAGCTGCTCGCGCTGGCCGGGCCGCTCGAGGACCTGTCGCGCAACATCGGCATGCATGCGGGCGGCGTGCTGATCGCGCCGGGGCGGCTGACCGACTTCACGCCGCTCTACAAGGCGCCGGGCTCCGACGGCGGTGTCGTCAGCCAGTACGACAAGGACGATGTCGAGGCGGTGGGCCTGGTGAAGTTCGACTTCCTCGGCCTGCGTAACCTCACGATCATCCAGCTCGCGGTCGACTACATCAATCGCCGCCATCCCGGGCTCGCGCTCGATCTCGCCGCCCTCGAGTTCAACGATCCGAAGGCCTACCAGATCCTCAAGGACGCGAACACCACCGCGATCTTCCAGGTCGAAGGCGACGGCATGAAGAAGCTGCTCGCCAAGCTCGCGCCGGACCGCTTCGAGGACATCATCGCGGTGCTGGCGCTCTACCGCCCGGGGCCGCTGGGCTCGGGCATGGTCGACGACTTCATCCTGCGCAAGAAGGGCCAGCAGGCGATCGACTATTTCCATCCCGACCTGAGGCAGACGCTCGAGCCGACCTACGGCGTGATCGTCTACCAGGAGCAGGTGATGCAGATCGCCCAGATCATCGGGGGCTATACCCTCGGCGGTGCCGATCTGCTGCGCCGGGCGATGGGCAAGAAGAAGCCCGAGGAGATGGCCAAGCACCGCGACATCTTCGTCGCGGGCGCCGAGCAGAAGGGCTACGGTGCCGACCTGGCCAACCGGCTGTTCGACCTGATGGCGATGTTCGCCGAGTACGGCTTCAACAAGTCCCACACCGCCGCCTACGCCGTCATCACCTACCAGACCGCCTGGCTCAAGGCCCACTATCCGGCCGAGTTCATGGCGGCCACCCTGTCCTCGGACATGGACGACACCGACAAGGTGCAGCTGTTCGTGGACGACGCCCAGTCGTCAGCGAACGGGGTGCGGGTGCTGCCGCCCGACATCAATGCCTGCGGCTACCGCTTCGAGCCGGTCGCCGACGATGCCATCCGCTACGGTCTGGGGGCGATCAAGGGAACCGGCGAGGCGGCCGTCACCGAGATCCTGCGCGCGCGCGAGACAGGGCCCTTCACGTGCCTCTTCGACTTCTGCGCCCGGATCGACCGCCGTCTCGTCGGGCGGCGCACGATCGAGGCGCTCGTGCGCGCCGGCGCCTTCGACGGCGTCGACCCCGACCGCGCGAAGCTGCTGGTCAACGTCGGGCGGGCGATCGACACGGCCGACCTGGCCGAGGCCCAGGCCGACCAGGTGAACCTGTTCGGCGATGGGCCGAGTGGCCCCGGCACGCCGCAATGGATTCCGGGCCCGGTCTGGACCGACCGCCAGCGCCTGCTCGAGGAAAAGAGCGCGCTGGGCTTCTTCCTGACCGGACATCTCTTCTCGAGCTGCGCCGACGAGGTGCGCCGCTTCGTCCGCACGCCGCTCGAGCGTCTCGCTCCGGGGCCGCAACCGGTGTGGATCGCCGGCATCGTTACGGCGCAGAGCACCCGCATGACCCGCCGCGGCAAGATGGCCTTCGTCACCCTCGACGACGGCACCGCCAAGGTGGAGGCCTCGGTGTTCAACGAGCTCTACGACCAGAGCCGTCACCTGATCCAGGGCGACGACCTGCTGGTGGTGCTCGCCAAGGTTTCCCAGGACGACTATTCCGGCGGTGTGCGGGTGGTGGCCGAGCGGGTGCTCGACCTCGCCGGAGCCCGCGCCGAGTTCGCCCGCGCCCTGCGCCTGTCGATGAACGGCAATGCCTGCGGGGCGCGCCTGCGTGAGCTGATCGGCGAATATCGCGCCCGTGCATCGGGCTGTCCGGTCGAGATCGCCTATTGCAACGATACGGCCAGCTGCGTGGTGCGCCTGCCCGACGACTGGCGGGTGGCGCTGCAGGACACGATGCTCGACGAGCTGCGGGAATGGCTCGACGCGGCCAGCGTCGAGCTCGTCTATGCGTAGCCCCCTGCCGGCGGGGCCGGCCGTCAGGAGCGATACCCGTTGAGCGACCGGCCACCGCACGATGGCGTCAGGGGCAGTTTCTCCCTCTATCGGCGCCTGCTGGCGCAGACCCGGCCGTACTCGCGTGGATTCGTGTTCGCGATCCTCGGGATGATCGTTGCCGCCGCTACCGAACCGCTGTTCCCGGCCCTGATGAAGCCGCTGCTCGACGACGGCTTCGTCAACCAGTCCGGCCTGCCGCTATGGGTGGTGCCGACCGCGCTCATCGCGATCTTCGTGGTGCGCGGCATTGCCACCTTCACAAGCAGCTATGCCCTGGCCTGGGTGGCCAACAAGGTGCTCGTCGACCTGCGTCGCCAGATGTTCGACCGCATGCTGCGCCTGCCGGCGGCGGAGTTCGAGCGCGAGGCGAGCGGGCTGCTCATCTCGAAGCTCGTATTCGAGGTGACCAACGTGACCGGGGCGGCGACCCGGGTGCTGACCGTCGTGGTGCGTGACTCGCTGGTCGTCATCGGGCTGCTCGGCTGGCTGGTCTACCTCAACTGGCGGCTGACCCTGGTCGCCCTCGTCCTGATTCCCGTCACGGCGCTGATCATCGGCTTCTACAGCAAGCGCATGCGAGTGCTGTCGCGGCGCAACCTCGAGCACACCGGTGAGCTGACCCGGGTCGTCGAGGAGGCGGTCCACGGCTACAAGGTCATCAAGATATTCGACGCCTACGCGCATGAATCCCGGGTGTTCGAGCGCACCGCCGAGCGCCTGCGCGGGTTCGCCATGCGCATGACGGTCGCCGGGAGCGCGACGGTGCCGATCACCCAGCTCGCCGCCTCGGTGGCAGTGGCCGTGGTGGTCACGATCGCCCTGGTGCAGGCGGGCACCGGACAGACGACCGTCGGTGGCTTCGTCTCCTTCATCACGGCCATGCTGATGCTGCTCGCGCCGCTCAAGCACCTGGCCGACGTCAACCACGAGCTGCAGCGCGGCCTGGCCGCGGCCGAGGCGGTGTTCTCGCTGCTCGATCGCCCGGTCGAGGCCGACGCCGGCACCCGGCGCATCGAGCGAGCCTCGGGGGCGCTGCGCTTCGAGAAGGTCGGATTCCGCTATCCCGGCAGTGAAACCGCTGCGCTGACGGGCATCGACCTCGACATCCGGCCCGGCGAGGTGATCGCCCTGGTGGGCACCTCCGGTGCGGGCAAGACCACCCTGATCAACCTGCTGCCGCGCTTCATCGAGCCCACCGAAGGCCGTATCCTGCTCGACGGGATTCCGCTGGCCGAGCTCCGGCTGGCCGACCTGCGGGCCCAGCTCGGCCTGGTCAGCCAGGACATCGTGCTCTTCAACGATACGGTGCGCGCCAACGTCTGCTTCGGGGCGTCCGAGCCGCCCGGCGAGCAGGCGATCTGGGCGGCGCTGCGTGCCGCCGCGCTCGAGGATCACGTCCGCGCGCTGCCCGGCGGCATCGACTACGAGATCGGCGAGCGCGGTACCCGTCTGTCGGGAGGGCAGCGCCAGCGGCTCGCGATCGCCCGCGCGCTGCTCAAGGATCCGCCGATCCTGCTGCTCGACGAGGCGACCTCGGCGCTCGACACCCGCACCGAGCGCGATGTGCAGGCCGCGCTCGAGCGCGTCATGCGCGGACGGACCACGTTCGTCATCGCGCATCGCCTCTCCACGATCGAGCGGGCCGACCGGATCCTGGTGTTCGAGCACGGGCGGATCGTCGAGCAGGGCAGTCACGCGCAACTGCTGGCCGCCGACGGCCGCTACGCGAGCCTGCATCGTCTGCAGTTCGCCGCGGTATCCGAGCCGAACGAAGGCGGCTGAAATACGTCGACGATGACCAGCGCTTTTCGAGATCGGCAATTCGTTGCTGCATGGCTGGCCGCCGCGCTGCCCGGGTTGATCTTCTTCCATCACCGGGTCCCGGTCTTCATCCTGCTGGCGTGGCTCGTTTTCCACGCGTGGAGCTGGAAGACACTGCGCCAGGAGCGCGACGGAAGGAGCGTCCTGCGCTCGCCCATCGCGCTCGGCTTCGCCACCAACACTGCCGTGCTGGCGGTCCTCTTCCTGATACATCGGGACAACTGGCATCCGCTGGATCACTCCACCCGCCTGCTGCTGGCGCTTCCGGCGATGGCCGCGATCGTCATCCTCCGGCCTTCGTGCCGGCCGTACTTCACCGCGGCGGCTTTCGGAGGAATCGTTGCCGGAGCGGTTGCCGTGTGGGAAGTGCTCATCACCGCAGGTGTTGCTCCCTCGGACCCGATTCTCGGGTTCTCCAACCGAAGCAAGTTCAGCTATGTATCGGCCAGCGTGCTGATGCTGCTGTGCGCGGCGTCCTGCCTGCCCGGGGATGAACGCCCGGCCAGGCCGTGGCTGGTGCTCGGTATCGCCGGCGCGCTGGTTGCGATCGTGCTGGCCAATGCGAGAAGCATCTGGATCGCCACGGTGATACCGCTCACGATCTGGATGTGGAGCTCGCCGAGATTCTCGCTGGCGAGCCGGGTCCGGATAACGGGTGGCAGCGCACTGCTGATGGCGGCACTGGCCCTGACGCCGGGATCGCCGGTGAACGACCGGATCATGCTCGGCCTGCAACAGTACGAGCAGTATCGGCCCGGGCAGGCCATGTTCGACGATTCCATCGGCTCGAGGCTCGACATGCTGCAGGTCGGCCTGAGCATGTTTCGCGAGCATCCATGGGTCGGCGTGGGCCCGGGACAGTTCACTGAGGAACTGGCGCCCTATGTCGACAGCGGCATGATCTCGGCGGATGCCCTGCGGGTCGGGAATCCCCACAACGAGTATCTCTCCGCGCTTGCCACCGGCGGCGTGATCGGCCTGCTCGGGCTCATGGCCGTACTGGCTGGCCCGCTGCTTTACTTCGCCGGATCGATACGCCGGTCGGGAGCGTCGTCGCGTAGCGGCGCCTGCGGGCTTGCCGGCGTGCTCGTCGTCGGGCTCACGGCGATCTTCTCCGCCATGGATCCACTCTTTCACGTGCATTTCTCGACCATCTACTACGCCCTGACGATCGCCATCCTGGGAGGTTTCGCCGACACGGCGAGGAGGGCGGCGGCGTGAGATCCTCGCCGCCGGGCCTGTCGGTGATCGTCATCACCCGGGACGAGGAGCGCCGCATCGGCAGTTGCCTGAGCTCGGTCGATTTCGCCGACGAGGTGGTGGTGGTCGATTCGGGCAGCACCGACCGGACGGTCGCGCTTGCCCGCGCCGCCGGCGCGCGCGTGACGGTGCGCGCGGACTGGGCCGGTTTCGGGATGCAGAAGAACCGCGCTCTCGATCTCGCCACCGGCGACTGGGTCCTGTCGATCGACGCCGACGAGGAGGTGTCGCCCGAGCTCCGGGAATCGATCAGGGCCGCGCTTCGCGCGCCGCGCGCCGACGCCTACTGGCTGCGGCGCCGCTCCTGCTTCGCCGATCGGCCGATACGCTTCGGCGACTGGCATGGCGACCGGGTGTTGCGCCTGTTCCGCCGCGGCGCCGCCCGCTTCACCGACGATGTCGTCCATGAACGACTCGACCACGACGGGCCGGCTCCGGTGCTCGACGGGGTGCTGATGCACTTCACCGTCGATTCTCCCGCGGACGCCTTCGAGAAGGCGCGTCGCTATGCCGAAGCCGGTGCGCCGCGTGTCGCGGCCCGCGGCCGTGGCGGCCCGGTGTCGGCAGCCGTCCACGCCGGATGGACCTTCCTGCGTGGTTACGTGCTGCGCGCGGGCTTTCTCGACGGCCGCCACGGTTTCCTGATCGCCTGGTGCAATGCCTGGGGCACGTGGCAGCGCTATCGCATCGCTGGGCGGCTGCGCAGAGGCGAAATCTCGCGGAATCGCTGAGGATCGGGTCATCATGGGCCATGATGGCCGGCTTTTGGCGTCTTCGGTCAGGCCGGCGTATCCTCTGGGGACTCGCTGACCCGGAGATTCCGATGAGCACGACCGACGCGACCGAGCGCTATCCCCTGCCTGAACTCGACAGCCTGCCCGAGGACATCCGGGACATGTTGCTAGGGGTGCAGGAGAAGGCCGGCTTCGTGCCGAACGTGTTTCTCAAGCTCGCCCGGCGCCCGGCCGAGTTCCGTGCCTTCTTCGCCCTTCACGATGCCCTCATGCTGCGCGAGGAGAGCTCCCTCACCAAGGGCGAGCGCGAGATGATCGTGGTGGCCACCAGCGCCGCCAACCAGTGCCTCTACTGCGTGGTCGCCCATGGCGCGCTGCTGCGCATCTACGAGAAGAAGCCGCTGGTGGCCGACCAGGTCGCGACCAATTACCGCAAGGCCGACATCACGCCGCGCCAGCGGGCGATGCTCGATTTCGCGATGAAGGTGGCGACCGATTCGCCGGCGCTCGGCGACGCGGACTTCGAGGCCTTGCGGGCGCACGGCTTCGATGACGACGACGCCTGGGACATCGGCGCCATCGCCGCCTTCTTCGCGCTCTCGAACCGGATGGCGAATCTCTCGGGGATGATGCCCAACGCCGAGTTCTACCTGATGGGACGGGTGCCGAAGCAGCCGGCGTCGCGTTGAGCAGGTGCGCCGGGCGCCGGGGACTTGATCCCGGCGCCGGGAATTGTTCGAATCGGTATTTTCCGGCCGCGCCCGTTGCGCGGCCATCGTCAAAGCCTCACCGAAGGAACCCATGACCGCATCGCAAGGAATGATCTTTCGCTCGATCGCTTTCGTCTTTCTGATGATCGTGCTGTTGCCGGCCGCGCGCGCCCAGGAGATGGTGAGCGTCGACCGCGACGAGATCAACATGCGGACCGGGCCGGGCACCGAGCACAAGTCCATCTGGATGCTGAGCCGTGGCTATCCGCTGATGGTCATCGGCCGCAAGGGCGACTGGCTCAACGTGCGAGACTTCGAGTCCGACGAGGGCTGGGTCTTCGGCCCGATGACGGCGCGCAAGCCGCACATGGTGGTCAAGTCCGGTGGCCCGGTGAACCTGCGCAGCGGCCCCGGCACCAACACGAAGGTCGTCGGCTCGGTCAATCGCGGCGATGTGCTGCGCACCCTCGATCAGCGTCAGGGCTGGGCCCGGGTCGAGACGCAGGCCGGTGTCACGGGCTGGGTGCTGCGCAGCCTGTTGTGGGGCTACTGAACAGCGTGCCCGCGGTGCCGGCGAGATTCGTCCGATGCCCCTGAACGACACGGCTCGCGCGGAGATCGCGCGGTTGTGCGCCGCGTTCGAGCGCACCACGATCGCCTGGTCCGGTGATCGAGAACCCCGCCATGCCGCGGTCGCGATCGCCATCACGGACGCCGAGGACGGCTCGCCGGCGTTCGTGCTGACCCGGCGAGTGTCGAAGCTGCGCGCCCATGCCGGCCAGTGGGCCCTGCCGGGCGGGCGGATCGACGCCGGGGAAACGGTGATCGATGCGGTGCTGCGCGAGCTCGACGAGGAAGTCGGCCTCGCACGCGGTGCGAGCGACGTGATGGCGGTGCTGGACGATTATCCGACCCGTTCGGGCTACCTCATCACGCCCGTGGTCGTCTGGGGCGGCGATGCCGCTCGGCTGCGGCCCAATCCCGACGAGGTCGCCTCGGTGCATCGGGTGCCGCTGGCCACCATCTCGGCGAGCGACGCGGTCGATTTCACCCGCATCCCGGAGAGCGAGCGGCCGGTCGTCCGCCTGCGCATGGGCAAGCGCTTCATCCATGCGCCCACCGCGGCTGTCCTCTACCAGTTTCGCGAGGTGCTCGCGGGGCGCTGCACCCGCGTTGACAATCTGGAACAGCCCGTCTTCGCCTGGCGCTAGATTACGGCCGCGGGCAGGTCAGGAAACCAGTCCGGCGAGGGTGGAGGGATGGATCTCGATCGGACGGCCGTGCGGAGTGCGCGCGGCGGCTTCCGCCCAGGCGCCGCGCAGGCCGGCCAGCGCGCTCTCGGTACCGAGGCCCTTTTGCCGCACCAGTTGCTCGAGCGCGTCGAGCCAGTGGAAGTAGTAGGTATCGCCGAGGTCGGCGTCGCCCGCCGCCTGCGCGCGGCGGATCGCCCCGGACAGGGCCTGCGCCCATTCGGCCCACTCGAACGCGCCGCGGGCATGGAGATGGACGGCCATCGCGAAGGCCTGCGCCTGCCACGGCTCGGCGAACACCGGTCCGTCCTCGTCGGCGGGAAGCAGCGGCAGGTCGCACCAGGCTTTGTCGGCCGTCATTGCGGGCTCACCGGTTCGAGGTAGGGCTCCCAGGCGTCGATCGAAACCGTCGTGCCGGGCTCGGCATCATCGCCCCAGAGTTCCCGCCCGTCGAACTCGACGGTGTACAGCCACTGCGGATCCTCGGCATAGGGTGGCGCCTCGCCGGTGGCGTGGACGTCCGGATAGACATGGGCTCCGTGCACCAGGCGGACCACGCCGACCTTGCCGCGCGAATAGACCGGCAAGCGGGTATGGCCGGTCGGCATTGCCGCGCTGGTGCGCACCCGGTCGCCGGGCGAGAAGCGCGCCGGGGCCGTGGCCGGCCTTTCGGTAGGCGCGCCGCGGGCGAGCGTGGCGGCGACATCGGCGGCGGCGAGCTTGCGCGGCAGCGTCACGGGCGGGATGCGCATCTCGCCGGTGGCGAGTTCCTCGGTGGTCGCCATCCCGTAGCGCAGCAACTGGGTCTCGAGCGCGTCGAGCCAGATCTGGTAGTAGGTGTTCGCCCGGTAGCGCTCGACCGGCAGGGATTCGCGGGCGGAACGCGAATGATCGATGGTCCAGCGGCCGCTCGCGCCCAGCGCGACGGTGATCGCCATGGCCATCGGTTCCCAGCTCGCATGGAAGAGCGGTTCGTCGGCTTCGGGCTCGACGCGGCCGAAGCCGGGCAGGCCACCGAGGTCGGCCGAGGTTCGCCAGATGCCGGTCATGTCAGGCTTCCTCCAGTGCGTCGGGCGAGGTGGCCAGGCCGGTGCCGATCATCGCGTCGCGGTTCACCAGCGTGGCCAGCCGCTCGGCGCTCCAGCCCTCGGTGTCGGCCGGGCGCATCGGCAGGACCAGGTAGCGAGTCTCCGCCGTGGAATCCCAGACGCGGATACGGGTCGATTCGGGCAGCTCGACGCCGAACTCGGCGAGCACCGCGCGCGGCTCGCGCACGACCCGGGAACGATAGGGCGCGGACTTGTACCAGACCGGCGGCAGCCCGAGCACCGACCAGGGATAGCAGGAGCACAGGGTGCAGACCACCATGTTGTGCGTCTCGGGCGTGTTCTCGATCACCGTCATGTGCTCGCCCTGGCGCCCACTGTAGCCCATCGAGGCGATCGCGGCGGTGGCGTCGCGCCGCAGCCAGTCAAGGAACTCGGGGTCGGTCCAGGCGCGGGCAACCACGGCCGCTCCGTTGTGCGGCCCGACGCGGGTCTCGTAGGTCTCGACGATGCGATCGAGAGCTTCCGGATCGATGTAGCCCTTCGCGGTCAGCAGCGATTGCAATGCGCGCACCCGCAAGTCCATCGGCGAGAGTTCCGAGCCATGATCGTGGTCGTGGTGATGATGGTGGTCGTCGTCGTGTCCCGACATCCTGTCCGCTCCTCGTGGATCCTCGGCTTCAAGGCTATCACTGCCGGGGCGAGGACGCGAGCCGCGAACCGGTTCATCCTGGCCCGGCCGCGGGGCATGCCCACATCCGGGGCCGATCTGGTGCAACATTCGTCCTGAGCCCGGCCTGCGGGGCGCGAACGGACAGGAGACAGACATGGAACTCGGACTTGCCGGCAAGGTCGCGATCGTCACCGGGGCCAGCCAGGGGATCGGCCTTGCCACGGCGCAGCGGCTTGCCGCCGAGGGCGCCAGGGTGGCGCTCTGTGCCCGCGGCCAGGAGGGGCTCGACCGCGCGGTGGCCGCGATCCGCGATGCCGGCGGCGAGGCACTGCCGGTCGTGGCCGATGTCGGCCGCTCCGAGGACCTCGACCGCCTGGTGGGCGCGACCGTGCATGCCTTCGGCGGAATCGACATCCTCGTCAACAACGCGGGCACCTCCGCCACCGGCAAGTTCGAATCGGTCAGCGATGCCGCTTGGCAGGCGGACTTCGACCTGAAGCTCTTCGCCGCGATCCGGCTCATCCGCCTGGTGGTGCCGCAGATGCGCGCACGAGGCACCGGACGGGTCATCAACGTCACGAACATCGGGGCCAAGGCGCCGGCGGCGCGCAGCATGCCGACGACGGTCACCCGTGCCGCCGGCCAGGCGATGACCAAGGCGCTCTCGAAGGAGCTCGCGCCCGACGGCATCCTGGTCAACACGGTGTGCATCGGCCTGGTGCGGGCCGGCCAGCACGAGGGCCATGCGAAGCGCGCCGGCCTCGCGCTCGAGGACTACTACACGAAGGTCGCCGGCGGGATTCCGCTGGGCCGTGTCGGCCGCGCCGAGGAAGCCGCCAACGTGATCGCCTTCCTGGCGTCGGAAGCCGCCAGCTTCGTCACCGGCTCGAGCATCAACATCGACGGGGGGCAGTCGGTGGTGTTCTAGAGTGAAACGACCCCCGAAAGGGCTATCAGTGGCTTCGGGTGGCCGGGCGCCACTGATGGCCGACAGTCTGTGAAGCTCAGTCCCGTTCGATCAACTCGACACGAGCCGTCGTCCTCACGCCGCGAGCAAGGCGACCGTCGCAGGTCAGCAAGACGGCGTCGAGTGCCTCGGCTAGGGCGACATAGACCGCGTCGTACGCCGTCACGTTGCGGCGCAGTGCCCAGACGCGCTCGAGCAGCGGCTCATGGGCGTGCCGCTGGAGATCGAGCGCCCGGAAATCCGCCAGCGCCGTGGCGGCGACGCCGTCAGCGATATCGCCATCCGCGGCGTAGCGCCGCAGCACCTGCGCTATCTCGACGTCCGCCAGGTGCGGGATGTGCAGACTCACCGCCGGATCGGAAATGCGCGCGGCCACCCGATGCCCTGGCGCCGAGCCGAGGATCAACTCGACGAGTGCGGATGCGTCGAGAGCGATCACCTTTCTTCACGCTCGGCCCGCAGGACATCGGCCGCGCTGCGCGACAGCCTGCGGACAGGCTGCGCCCGCAAGCGCGCGAGCACCTCGTCGCGGGTCGGTTGCGCGAGTGCCTTGCCCACTTCACGCAGGACATAGTCGGACATCGACATCCCCTCGATGGCCGCGCGGGCCTTCAGCCGGCGGTGGAAGTCGGCCGGGACGTTGCGGATCTGAATCATCGTCGTCGACATGAAAAGAGTATGTTTTCATCTATTTTTCATGTCAATCGGCAGCTTCACTCCGGTGGTATCGAGTGGCGGGCCCGCGACTCGCGCCGCGCGATCCAGACCGTCGAAGCGAGGATGATCGAGCCTCCGAGGAGGGTCGAGAGCGCCGGCACGTCGGCGAAGACGAGGAAGCCCAGCACCGAAGCCCAGACCAGGTCGAGAAAGCGCACCGGCTGGGTCGCGGAGATGTCGGCGCAGGCGAACGATCGCGTCAGGCAGTAGTGTCCCGCGCTGCCCAGCACGCCGCTGACCGCGAACCAGGCCCATTGCGCCGGGCTCGGATCGGTCCAGCTCATGAGCGCGAGCGGCAGCGAGAACGCCGCCACCACGATCGACTGCCAGACCACGATCACCGCCGGGCTGTCGCGCCGGGTGAGTGCCTTGGTGATCAGGAAGGAGCCGGCAAAGAGCGGAGCGGAGCCGAGCATCACCAGGGCGTACCAGAGGTCGCCGCCGGCGAGCCTGGGGCCGACCACGACGAGCACGCCGCCGAATCCGAGGATGGCGGCGAACCAGCGCGCCGGCACCATCTTCTCGCGAAAGAAGATGGCGGCGCCGAGCATGATGAAGATCGGCGTGGTGAAGCCGATCGCGGTCATGTAGGCGAGCGAGAGGTGGGGCAGCGCGGTGAACCACAGCATCAGCCCGGAGGTATGGATGACGCCGCGCCAGAGTTGCCCCGCGATGCCGTTGGGCCGGTACCTGATCAAGCCCTGGCGCAGGATGATCGGGAGCATCACGATGAGCCCGAAGAGATAGCGCAGGAACTGCGCCTGCATCGGGTCGAGCTCGGTCGTCATGACCCGCAGGATGGCGTTGAGCAGGGCGAAGGTGATGCCGGCCGCGACGCTCCAGAGCATGCCGCGTATCACCGGGTCGAGCCCCTCGGCGCGCCGGCGCAGCTCGAGGACGCGCGCGCGCAGCTTGCGGCCGCGCTTGCGCAAGGCGTGACCGCGCTGGTGCAGGGTGATGCCGAGCTTGCGCAGGGTCTGTGTCCGCTTGCCGTCAGGGCGCCGGCGAATCATCGGTTCATCGCGTCGTGCACTGCGCTCAGGTAAGGATGATGTCGTAGACGGTCTGGCCGTAGGCGGATTCGACCTGCAGGGCGATCGGCTTGCCGATCGCGTCGCCCAGCAAGGCGAGCGGCTGGCTTTCCTCCTCGAGGAACAGGTCGATCACGTCCTGCGAGGCGATGATGCGGAACTCGCGCGGATTGAACTGTCCGGCTTCGCGCTGGATCTCGCGCAGGATCTCGTAGCAGATCGAGCGGGCGGTCTTGACCTGGCCCACGCCCGCGCAGACCGGGCAGGGCTCGCACAGCAGGTGCGCGAGCGACTCCCGGGTCCGCTTGCGCGTCATCTCGACCAGGCCGAGCGAGGTGAAGCCGCTCACGCTGGTCTTGGTGCGGTCGTTGGCCAGCGCGCGGCGCAGCTCCTGGAGCACCGCCTCGCGATGCTGGTTGCCTGCCATGTCGATGAAGTCGACGATGATGATGCCGCCGAGATTGCGCATCCGCAGCTGGCGGGCGATCGCGTGGGCGGCCTCGAGGTTGGTTCGGAACACCGTGTCGTCGAAGTTGCGGCCACCGACGTAGCCGCCGGTGTTGACGTCGATCGTCGTCATCGCCTCGGTCTGGTCGAAGATCAGGTAACCGCCCGACTTGAGATCGACCCGGCGCGACAGCGCGCGCTCGATCTCGTCCTCGATGTTGTGCAGCTCGAAGATCGGCCGGGCGCCCGTGTAGTCGCGCAGCTTGCCGAGCACTGCCGGGGAGTAGTCCTTGGCGAACTCGCGCAGCCGGGCGAGCTCGGCGGGATCGTCGACGAGGATCGCGCTGGTCGATTCCGACAGCAGGTCGCGCAGCACCCGCTCGCCGAGCGAGAGCTCCTCGTAGAGCAGGCTCGGGGCGGGGCGGACCCGGCTCGCGTCGAGGATCTGCTGCCAGCGCTTGCGCAGGTACGAGATGTCGGCCTGCATCTCGGCATCGTCGGCATCCTCGGCCGACGTCCGGATGATGTAGCCGCCCTTCTCGTCGGCCGGCAGCGCTGCCTGCAGGCGCTGGCGCAACTGGTTCCTGTCGGCTTCGTCGCCGATGCGCTGCGACACGCCGATGTGCGGATCCTGCGGCAGATGGACGAGCAGCCGCCCCGCGATGCTGATCTGGGTCGAGAGTCGCGCTCCCTTGGTGCCGAGCGGATCCTTCAGGACCTGGACGAGCAGCGGCTGGCTCTCGTAGAGCACCTTCTCGATCGGCAGGGTCGGCTGGCCGTGCGAGCGCGACTGCCAGAGGTCGGCGACATGCAGGAAGGCGGCGCGCTCCAGCCCGATGTCGATGAAGGCGGACTGCATGCCGGGCAGCACCCGGGTGACCTTGCCGACATAGACATTGCCGACCAGGCCGCGGGTGGCGGCCCGCTCGATGTGCAGCTCCTGCACTGCGCCCTGCTGCACGAGGGCGACGCGCGTCTCGTGGGCGCGGAAATTGACCAGGATCTCTTCGGAGAACATCGTCACGGGCGCGCGCACCGTCCTGCGGCGGTTTCAGGCGCGGCCGCGCAGCAGGCAGTGCGTTTCGTAAAGCGGAAGGCCCATGATACCGGACTCGCTGCCTTCGACGCGGCGCACGAAGCGGCCCGCGTAGCCCTGGATCCCGTAGCCGCCGGCCTTGTCGAAGGGGTCGCCGCTCGCCACGTAGGTGGCGATGTCGCCGGCGGTGAGCCGCGCGAACCGCACCCGCGAAACCGACAGCCGGTGCTCGATGCGCTCGCCGCGTGCGAGCGCCACCGCGGTCAGCACCCGGTGGCTGCGGCCCGAGAGCGCGCGCAGCATCGCGGCAGCCTCGGCGGCATCGGCCGGCTTGCCGATGATGCGCCCGCCGATGGCGACCGTGGTGTCGGCGGCGAGGACCGGCGCCGGCGGCAGGCTCCGTGAGCGGCGCCGGGCCTCGCCGGCCCGCGCCTTGGCGATCGTGACCCGCAGGACATAGACGGTCGGGGGCTCGCCGGGCAGCGGCGTCTCGAGGGCTTCCGCCGCTTCGCTCTCGTCCTCGCCGGGGGCGAGCAGCTCGAAGCGCACGCCGATGCGCGCCAGGAGCTCCTGGCGGCGCGGGCTGCGGGAGGCGAGATAGATCATGCGCGATGGTAGGGGTGGCCGGCGTTGATCGACCAGGCCCGGTAGAGCTGCTCGGCGAGCAGCACCCGGACCAGCGGGTGGGGCAGGGTCAGGCTCGACAGCCGCAGGGTCTCGTCGGCCCCGGCCTTCAGGGCCGGGTCGAGCCCGTCCGGGCCGCCGACCAGGATGGCGACCGGCCGGGCGTTCCCTCGCCAGGCTTCGAGCCGACGGGCCAGGGCGGCGGTGTCGATGTCGCGGCCGCGCTCGTCGAGCACCACCCGCCAGGCCGAAGCCGGCATCGCTGCCTCGATGCGGGCGGCTTCGTCGCGCAGCCAGCGGGCCTGGTCGGCGGAACGGCTGCGCGGCGCGGTCCGGACCTCGCGCCATTCGAGGCTGATCTCGGCCGGCAGGCGGGCGGAGAAGTCCGCCACCGCCTGATCGACCCAGGCGGGCATCCGGGTGCCGACAGCGATCACCCGCAGCAGCACGTCAGTCGCGCGCCGCCGGGCTGGCCGCGCGCTTGAGCCGCACCGGCTTGCCGCCCCAGATCTCCTCGAGGTTGTAGTAGGCGCGGATCGCCGGCTGCATGACGTGGACGACGAGGTCGCCGAAGTCGACCAGCACCCATTCGCCGGTGTCCTCGCCTTCGATCGAGAGGACCTCGCCGCCTGCCGCCTTGACCTTGTCGCGCACGTTGGACGCGAGGGCGCGGGTCTGGCGGTTCGAGGTGCCCGACACGATCACGACGCGATCGAACAGGCTGGTCAGCTCGACGGTGTTGTAGACGACGATGTCCTGGCCCTTGACGTCCTCGAGGGCGTCGACCACGAGGCGCTGGAGTTTGCGGATGTCCATTGCTTGCCTTTCGTTGCTTCAGGAGCGGGGGACGTCGCGGTAGAGACGACGGGTTTCGATGTACTCGAGCACGCCGGCCGGAAGCAGCTCGGCCGGTGCCGTTCCGGCAGCGATCTGGCTGCGCAGCAGGGTCGAGGACACCGGCACGGCCGGCATCCTGAAGAAGACGATGCCGCCGGCCGGCGCATCGGGCAGCGCGTCGGCGCCATGCGCCCCGACGAGGGCGTCGACGGCCGCCGGCAAGGCCTCGAGCGATACCCGCTCGCGCCGTGTCGCCGCGATGTGGCAGAAATCGAGCAGCTCGCGCCAGCGGTGCCAGCTCGCGAGATTGCGCAGCTGGTCGCTGCCGATGATCATCACGAGCGCGCACTCGGGCCCGAGCTCGGCGCGCAGCGATTCCAGCGTGTCGATCGTGTAGCTCGGGCCTTCGCGCTCGGTCTCCCGGGTGTCGACCATCCAGCCGGGCTCGTGCGCGACGGCGAGGCGCAGCATCGCGACGCGGTCCGCGGCGACGGTGCCGGCGTCCTTCTGCCAGGAAACGCCGGTGGGCACGAGACGCAGCTCGTCGAGCGCCAGGGCGACGCAGGCGGCGCGCGCGAGCGCGAGATGGCCGACGTGGACGGGATCGAAGGTGCCGCCCAGCAGTCCCACGCGACGACGAGCTTTCAGACCCATTCGCGGGGAACGAGGAAACGTTCGGTCAGCGCCGCCTCGGGCGAGTCCGGCTCGGGCGTCCAGTCGTAGGCCCAGCGCGCCAGCGGCGGCATCGACACCAGGATCGATTCGGCGCGCCCGCCCGACTGCAGCCCGAACAGGGTGCCGCGATCGTATATGAGGTTGAACTCGACGTAGCGGCCGCGCCGGTAGAGCTGGAAGGCGCGCTGCTCGTCGGTCCAGCCGCGGTCATGGTTGCGCTCGACGATCGGTACGTAGGCATCGAGGAACGCCTCGCCGACCGAACGGGTCAGGGCGAAGGCGCCATCGAAATCGGGCTCGGCGAGATCGTCGAAGAAGATCCCGCCCACGCCGCGGGCCTCGCCGCGGTGCTTCAGGAAGAAGTAGTCGTCGCACCAGCGCTTGAAACGCCGATGCCATTGCGGCCCGAAGGGCGCGAGCGCATCGCGGCAGGTCCGGTGGAAATGGACGACGTCCTCCTCCACCGGATAGAAGGGCGTGAGGTCCATGCCGCCGCCGAACCACCAGACGGCCGGCTCGCCGCCGTCCGCGTGCGCGATGAAGAAACGCACGTTCATGTGCACCGTCGGCACATGGGGATTGCGCGGGTGCAGCACCAGGGACACGCCCATCGCCTCGAACCGGCGCCCGGCCACCATCGGCCGGCTCGCGGTGGCCGATGCCGGCAGCGCATCGCCGGCGACGTGTGAGAAGAGCACGCCGCCGCGCTCGAAGACGGTGGCGTCCTCGATCACCCGGCTGCGTCCTCCGCCGCCCGCGGGGCGGGACCAGTCGTCGACCAGGAAGCGTCCGCCGTCGAGCGACTCGAGTCGCTCGACGATGCGTCGCTGGAGATCGAGCAGCCAGCCGCGGACCTGGTCGTGGGCGGGCGCCGCTGCGCCGCTCGCCTGTCCGGGCACGCCTACTTCCGCACCGGGCGGCCGATCGCCCGGTGGCCGATGTCGCGCCGGTACTGCATGCCGTCGAAGCGGATGGTGGCGGCGACCTCGTAGGCGCGCGCCTGGGCCATCTTGACGGAATCGCCCAGCGCGGTGACGCAGAGCACCCGGCCGCCGGCGGTCAGGACCCTGCCGTCCTCGAGGCTCGTGCCGGCATGGAACACGATGCAGTCGTCGCCGACCTCGTTGCCGTGCTCGGGCAGCCCTTCGATCGGGTCGCCGCGGCGCGGCGACTCCGGATAGCCATGGGCGGCGAGCACCACGCCCAGCGCGGTGCGACGGTCCCAGGTGATCTCGGCGGTGTCGAGCCGGCCCTCGATGCCGCGCTCGACGATCGCGGCGAAATCGCTCTTGATGCGCGCGAGGATCGGCTGGGTCTCGGGATCGCCCATCCGGCAGTTGAACTCCAGCGTGCGGATCGTCCCGTCGGGGGCGATCATGAGGCCGGCATAAAGGAAGCCGGTGAAGGGAGTGCCCTCGGCCGCCATGCCTTCCACGGTGGGCCGGATGATCTCGCGAAGCACCCGGGCGTGCACCGAAGGGGTGACCACCGGCGCCGGGGAGTAGGCGCCCATGCCACCGGTGTTGGGCCCGGCATCGCCGTCGAGCAGCCGCTTGTGATCCTGGCTGGAGGCCAGCGCCAGGACGTTCCTGCCGTCGACCATCACGATGAAGCTGGCCTCCTCGCCCTCGAGGAAGTCCTCGATGACGACCCGCGCTCCGGCCTGGCCCATCCCGCCCTCGGTGAGCATCATGTCGACGGCGGCATGCGCCTGGCCGACGTCGGTCGCTACCACGACGCCCTTGCCGGCGGCGAGGCCGTCGGCCTTGATCACGATCGGCGCGCCGCGGCGCTCGATGTACGCGTGGGCGGCGGCGGCGTCGGTGAAGGCCTCGTAGGCGGCCGTCGGGATGCCGTGGCGCTTCATGAAGGCCTTGGCGAACTCCTTGGACGATTCGAGCTGCGCGGCCGCGCGGGTCGGGCCGAAGATCTTCAGGCCGCGTTCGCGGAAGATGTCGACGATGCCGGCGGCCAGCGGCGCCTCGGGGCCGACCACGGTGAAGGCGACGTGCTCGCGCTCGGCGAGCGCGGCGAGCGTGAGCGGATCGGTGACCGGAATGTTGCGCGCGCCGGGTTCGCGCGCCGTGCCGCCGTTGCCGGGCGCGACGATGACGTGCTGGACCCTGGGCGAGCGCGCCAGGCACCAGGCGAGCGCATGCTCGCGCCCGCCGGAGCCGACCACGAGGATCTTCATGTGGATTCCTGGTCCTCGAACACCGCGTTGGTGTAGACCTGCTGGACGTCGTCGAGATCCTCGAGGGCGTCGATCAGCTTCTGCATGCGCTCGCCGTCCTCGCCGCCGAGCGCCGTCTCGACGTTCGGGCGCATCGTGATCTCGGCGACCTCGGCCTTGAGCCCGGCCGCCTCGAGGGCGCGCTTGAGCACGCCGAAGTCGGCTGGCGCGCACAGCACCTCGATGCCGCCCTCGTCATCGGTGCCGACGTCGTCGGCGCCGGCCTCGATCGCGGCTTCCATCACGGCTTCCTCGGAGGTGCCGGGCGCGAAGAGGAACTGGCCGCAATGGGTGAACTGGAACGCGACCGAGCCGTCGGTGCCGAGGTTGCCGTTGTGCTTGGAGAAGGCGTGGCGGACCTCGGCGACGGTCCGGGTGCGGTTGTCGGTCATGCAGTCGACGATGACCGCGGCGCCGCCCGCTCCGTAGCCCTCGTAGCGGATCTCCTCGTAGGACGCGCCGTCGAGGTCGCCCGAGCCGCGCTGGATCGCGCGCTTGACGGTGTCCTTGGGCATGTTGGCGTCGGACGCCTTGTCCATCGCCAGCCGCAGCCGGGGATTCGTTTCGGGATCGGGGCCGCCGAGCTTGGCGGCGACGGTGATCTCCTTGATCACGCGGGTGAACACCTTGCCGCGCTTGGCGTCGGCCCGTTCCTTCTTGTGCTTGATGTTGGCCCACTTGGAATGACCGGCCATCGACTCCTCTACCTTGCTGCCTTGCAATACTCGGGGGCGGGGCGATAATCCACCCGGCGGACGATTTTCGATTTTATCATCCGGGCATCCCCTCGGGCCCGCCCGCCACCCCTGCGCCATCCCCCAGACCAGCGAGGCGACCAGCACCCATGAATCCGCTGCCGATCGCGCGAAACGCGCAAGTCGAAACCGTACTGCTGCCTCGCCTGGCCAACCGCCACGGGCTGATCACCGGTGCCACCGGCACCGGCAAGACCGTCTCGCTGCAGGTGCTCGCCGAACGCTTTTCCTCGATCGGCGTGCCGGTGTTCGTTTCGGACGTCAAGGGCGACCTCTCCGGCATCTCGCAGGCCGGCCAGTCCTCGGCCAAGCTCGCCGAGCGCCTGGAGCGCCTCGGCCTGCCGACGCCGGAGTTCGACGGCTTTCCGGTCACCCTCTGGGATGTCCACGGCGAGCGCGGCCATCCCCTGCGCGCGACCGTCTCGGACATGGGGCCGCTGCTGCTCGGCCGGATGCTGGGCCTGAACGACACCCAGGCCGGCGTGCTGCACATCGTCTTCCGGGTCGCCGACGACAACGGCATGCTCCTGCTCGACATGAAGGACCTGCGGGCGATGCTCCAGTTCGTGGGGGACAACGCGAAGGAGCTGCGCACCGCCTACGGCAATGTCTCGCCGGCATCGGTCGGCGCGATCCAGCGCGGCCTGCTCGCGCTCGAGGGCCAGGGGGCCGATCGCTTCTTCGGCGAGCCGATGCTCGATCTCGACGACATGATGCAGACCGACGCGAAGGGGCGTGGCGTGGTCAACATCCTCGTCGCCGATCGCCTGCTCAACTCGCCGGCCCTGTACGCCGCCTTCCTGCTGTGGCTGCTCTCGGAGCTGTTCGAGCGCCTGCCCGAGGTGGGCGACCCCGAGAAGCCGCGCTTCGTGTTCTTCTTCGACGAGGCGCACCTGCTCTTCGATGACGCACCCAAGGTGCTGATCGACAAGGTCGAGCAGGTGGTGCGCCTGATCCGCTCGAAGGGCGTCGGCGTCTATTTCGTGACGCAGAATCCGCTCGACGTCCCGGACAACGTCCTCGGTCAGCTCGGTAACCGGATCCAGCATGCGCTGCGCGCATTCACCCCGCGCGACCAGAAGGCGGTGCGCGCCGCCGCCACGACGATGCGCCAGAATCCCGCCTTCAGCGCCGAGGCCGCCATCACCGAGCTCGCGGTCGGCGAGGCGCTGGTCTCGATGCTCGACGAAAAGGGGCGTCCCGGCATCGTGGAGCGCGCCTGGATGATGGCACCGGGCAGCCGGATGGGCCCGATCGACGATGCCGAGCGCGCGGCCCTGCTGAAGGCGTCGGTGGTCGCGGGGGTGTACGACCAGACCGTCGATCGCGAGTCCGCGCACGAGCAGCTGCTCGCCCGTGCCCAGGCCCAGGCGGCGGCCGAGGAGCAGGCCCGCAAGGAGGCCGAAGGCGGCAACGGCATGCTCGGGTCGCTGGGCGACCTGCTCGGCGGAGGCGGTACCGGGAAGGGTCGCGCCCGGCGCGGCGACTCGATCATCGAGGCCGCCGCCAAGAGCGCGGCCCGCTCGATGGGGACGGGCCTGGGGCGCGAGATCCTGCGCGGCGTGCTCGGGACGATATTCAAGAACCGTCGCTAGGCGGCGGAAGTTCAGTCTTGCAAGGAGACGGGAAATGGATCTGGGCATCAAGGGCCGGCGGGCGATCGTATGCGGCGCGAGCCGCGGGCTCGGCTTCGGCAGCGCGCTGTCGCTCGCGCGCGAGGGCGTGGACCTCGTGATCAACGGCCGTCGTGCCGACGTGCTCGCCGACGCGGCGAAGCGGATCGCGGACGAGACCGGCGTCGAGGTGGTCGCGGTGGCGGCCGACATCACCAGCGCATCGGGCCGTGCCGAGGTGCTGGCGGCCGCGCCGCGGGTCGACATCCTCGTGACGAACGCGGGCGGACCGCCTCCGGGGGACTTCCGCAACTTCGATCGCGACGACTGGATCCGGGCGGTCGATGCCAACATGCTGACCCCGATCGAGCTGATCAAGGCGACGATCGACGGCATGATCGAGCGGCGTTTCGGGCGCGTCGTGAACATCACCTCGAGCGCGGTGAAGGCGCCGATCGATGTCCTCGCACTGTCCAATGGCGCCCGTAGCGGGCTGACCGGCTTCGTCGCGGGTCTCGCGCGCAAGACGGTCGCGCACAACGTGACCATCAACAACCTGCTGCCGGGAATCTTCGACACCGATCGTCTCGCCGGCCTGGTGGAGGCCGCCGCCAGGGGCGCCGGCATCAGCATCGAGGAGGCGCGCGAGCGTCGCCGGGCGGGGCAGCCCGCCGGTCGCTTCGGCGACGAGATGGAGTTCGGCCAGGCCTGCGCCTATCTGTGCAGCGCCCAGGCGGGCTACATCACGGGCCAGAACTTCCTGATCGACGGCGGCGCCTATCCCGGCACCTTCTGATCGTCGCAGCGACTCTCCGGGGGCCGCTGCCGTCCTGGTCGGGACGACGCGGGCCGACCGGGCGCGCCGCTTCGGCGGCATCGCGCGCCTCTACGGGGCGGCCGCGCTCGATCTGCTCGGCGAAGCGCACATGGTCGTCGTCGGGGTCGGCGGAGTCGGCTCATGGACGGCGGAGGCGCTGGCGCGCTCGGGGGTGGGGCGCATCACGCTCATCGACATGGACCATGTCGCGGAGTCGAACATCAATCGCCAGATCCATGCCCTCGACACGACGCTCGGGCGCAGCAAGATCGCCGCGATGGCCGAGCGCATCGCCGCCATCTCGCCGCAGTGCCGGGTCGACTGCATCGACGATTTCGTCGATCCGGACAATGCCTCGTCGCTGGTGCCGCCCGATGCGGACATCGTGATCGATGCGATCGATGCGCCGGCGGCGAAGGCCGCCCTGGTCGCGGCCTGCGCGCGGCGCGGGCAGGCGGTGATCGTCTGCGGCGGGGCCGGCGGGCGCATCGATTCCCTGCCGCTCGCCCACGGCGACCTTTCGGCGAGCCGTTACGATCCGCTGCTCGCTTCGGTGCGTTCCCGCCTGCGGCGCGAGCACGGCTTTCCTCGCGTCGGCGGCGGGCGCTTCGGAGTGTCGGCGCTGTGGTTCGATGCCGCGTTGCCCGCCGGCACCCAGCGGGCTGGCGGAGCCGCGGGCACCGCTCTTGCGTGTTCCGGTTACGGTTCGCTCGTCACAGTGACGGCAAGCCTCGGATTCGCGGCTGCCGGGCTTGCGATCGGCCGGGCACTGGCGTTGCGCGAGGGACATTGACTGGCGGTTGCGATTGCGCGACATTCGTTGCGCTGACCAGAAGACCTGCGCGCAACGGGCAGCCTACGGGGCGCGAGACTGTTCAACCATCTGCGAGGGATTTGAATGCGCCCACCTAACGGGCTGGCTATGTGGCCAGCCGATGCGTTGGCTTTTTTCCTGGGATTCCTGCGCGATCCCGTCGGAGTCGGTTCGGTCATCCCGAGCTCGCGCTACCTCGAGCGCCGCATCGTCGACGCGGTGGGGGCGGCGAGCGCCCGGGTCATCGTCGAGCTCGGGCCGGGCACCGGCGGCACCACCCGGGCCCTGCTCGACGCGATGCCGGCCGATGCCCGCCTGGTCTGCATCGAGATCGATCCGAAGTTCGCCGACCATGTCGCGCGGCTCGGCGATCCGCGCCTGATCGTGCGCTGCTGCAGCGCCGAGCACATCGGCGACGTCCTTGCCGAGCACAACCTGCCGGCGCCCGATACCGTGGTATCGGGGATTCCGTTCTCGACCATGCCGGCCGACGTCGGCCAGCTCATCGCTCGCCGGGTCCACGATGTCCTGCCGCCCGGCGGCAGCTTCGTCGCCTACCAGTTCAAGTCCGCCGTGGCCGGCTTCGCCGCACCGGTGTTCGGGAACCACGACCTGAGCGTCTACGAATGGCGCAACATCCCGCCGATGCGCCTGTGGCGATGGCGCCGCAGCTGAGCGGCTGAGCGCCCGCCCGTCGATCAGGACGCCGCCGAGAGTGCGCGGCGAGCCTCGGCGAACAGGGTCTCGAAGGACTCCACCACGAAGTAGCGCGACTGGAAACCGTCGATGCGGTATTCGCTCGCCATCACTTGCATGGCATCGAAGGGCAGATGCACAGCCTGCGGCGATTCGATCGCATGGCGCAGTTCCGCTGGCGACGACAGCAGGCCCGCGCCATAGGCGCGCACGCCGTCCGCTTCGCGCACCAGGCCGAACTCGATCGTGTACCAGTACAGCCTTGCCAGCCGGCGGCGCGCCTCGTCGCCGCGCGCGCGCAGGCAGGCTTCGCCGAAGGCCGCGATGAAATCCGCGATCGCCGGGACCGCAAGCATCGGCACATGGCCGAAGAAGTCGTGGAAGATGTCGGGCTCGACGATGTAGTCGAGCTCGGTGGCGTCGCGCAGCCATACCGTCACCGGGAAGCGCCGGCAGGCGAGATGCCCGAAGAAGGCATCGTCGGGAATCAGACCCGGGACGCCGACCAGGCGCCAGCCGGTCAGCCGCGACAGGTGCGCGCCCTGTCGCTCGAGGTCCGGAATCCGCGTGCCGCAGTCGAGCGCCGCGAGCGAATCGACGAAGGCCCGGCAGGCGCGGCCGGGCAACAGCGCCGACTGGCGCTCGAACAGGTGGCGCCAGCGTCGGTGCTCGTCAGGGCGATAGGCCGCCGGATCCTGGTCGACCCGGTAGTCGGCATGCGCTCGCGAGTAGTCGCCGCGCAACGCGTGTGCGGACCGGTCGCCGACTTCGGGCAGGAGAGGTCTGGCACCCATGGTCTCGGCTCCGATGAATGTCTGGAAACATGAGAATGCGCCGATCGACTGAAAAATCGATTCCAGAGTTGCGGGTTTTTCGGATATCTTGAGATGAATGTTTCTTTGATTCCATAATTCAGGAATGAATGTCTGTCATGGAGGTGGCCGATGTCCCGTTCCGAGCTTGCCGACGCGATCGACGTGAGGATCGTCGAGGCCCTGCAGCGCGACGCCAAGCTGTCCGCCCAGGAGCTCGCCGAGCGGGTGGGCGCGTCGACGACGGTCTGCTGGCGGCGGGTGCGCCGCCTGCAGTCGGCCGGTGTGCTGCGTCGCGCGGCGATGCTTCTCGATCCGGCCCGCGCCGGAGTTCCCGAGGTGGTCTTCGCCCGCATCCGGATGTCGTCGCACCAGCCGGCGGTCACCCGGGCCTTCGAGGAGGCGATGCGGGTGCGCGAGGAAGTGCTCGAGTGCTATCCGCTGATGGGCAATGCCGACTACCAGCTGAAGGTGGCCGTGCCGGGCATCGGCGCCTACAACCGCTTCCTGCAGGACTTCCTGCTCGGGCTGGAAGGCGTGGCCAACGTGGAATCGAGCTTCGCGTTGCGCGAGGTGAAGAACGATCCGGCGCTGCCTGTCGGCCGCTTCGCCCTCGATGACTGAACAACGGGTCCGGATTCGAGTGCAGGGCAAGGCGGGGCGCCGCAGACAGTACGGTTGTACGGCAAGGTGCCCCAACGCGGGCATGCGCTCGAATGCGGACCCGTTCCTCGGTTCAGCCGCCGGCCTGGCGCGCCTCTAGCGCCTCCCAGCGCTCGAGCATCTCGACGAGCAGGTGCTCGATCTCGTCGTGGCGCTGCTGGTCGGCGCGCAATGTCTCGGGGGCGTTCCTGAAGTAGTCGGGCGCGGTCATCTTCGCCTGCAGCGCCGCCTGCTCGGCTTCCAGCGCCTCGATTCTCCCCGGCAGGGCATCCAGCTCGCGCTGTTCCCTGTTGTTGAGCTTCTGCCTGGGCTTCGGGCGGGTGCCCGAAGCCGGCGTCGCCGTCGAAGCACCGGCGGCCGTGTCCGCCGGCTGGGCGGGCAGGGCGCGAGCCGGGCGCTGGCGCAGCCAGTCCTCGTAGCCGCCCACGTATTCCCGCCAGCGGCCATCGCCCTCGGCGGCGATCGTCTGGGTCACCACGTTGTCGAGGAAGGCCCGGTCGTGGCTGACGAGCAGCAGGGTGCCTTCGTAGTCCTGCAGCGTCGACTCGAGCAGCTCGAGCGATTCCATGTCGAGATCGTTGGTCGGCTCATCGAGCACGATCAGGTTGGCCGGCTGGGCGAACAGCCGCGCCAGCAGCAGGCGATTGCGCTCGCCGCCCGACAGGCTCGCTACCGGCGAACCGGCACGCCTGGGCGAGAAGAGGAAGTCGCCGAGGTAGCTCATGACATGGCGGCGCTGGCCGCCGATCTCGATCCATTCGGAACCGGGGGCGATCGATTCGGCGACGCTCGCTTGCGGGTCGAGCTGGGCGCGCATCTGGTCGAAGTAGGCGATACGCAGGCCGGTGCCGAGCTCCACCCGGCCCTCGTCGGGCGCGAGCGAACCCAGCATCAGGCGCAGCAGGGTGGTCTTGCCGGCGCCATTGGGGCCGATCAAACCGATGCGATCACCGCGCTGGATCAGGGTCGAGAAGTCCCGGATCACCCAGCGTTCGCCGGTGGGCGTGTCGAAGCGCTTGCCGACCTCGGTGAGCTCGGCGACCCGCCGGCCCGAGCGGCTGCCGGCATCGAGCCGGATGCGCAGGTCGCCCTGTCGCTCGCGGCGTTGCTCGCGCTCGCGCCGCAGCGCATCGAGCCGGCGTACCCGTCCCTGGTTGCGGGTCCGGCGCGCTTCGATGCCCTTGCGGATCCAGGCTTCCTCCTGTTGCCAGAAGCGGTCGAAGCGGCGGCGACCTTCGGCTTCCACCGCGAGCTGGTCGGCCTTGAACCGTTCGTAGTCGGCGAAGTTGCCGGGATAGCTGCGCAGGGTGCCGCGGTCGAGCTCGACGATGCGGGTCGCGACGCGATCGAGGAAGCGCCGGTCGTGCGTCACGACGACCAGGGTCGGCCCGCGCGCGAGCAGATCCTCGAGCAGGGTGATCGCATCGATGTCGAGATGGTTGGTCGGTTCGTCGAGCAGGAGCAGGTCGGGCTCGAGCGCCAGCGCCAGTGCGAGCGCGGCGCGCTTGCGCTCGCCGCCGGAGAGCCGTTCCGGTGCCGCGTCGAGACGGGCGTCGAGCCGGTCGGCCATCGCTTCGAGCCGGGCCATCACCTGCCAGCGTTCCCGTTCGTCCGCGATCGTGCGAATCGCGCCGCGTTCGGCGAGGCTGTCGCGCAGGGTATCGGCCGACGGCAGTGACGGCTCCTGATCGACGAGCACGCAGCGCAGTCCGTCGGCCCGCTGCAGCACCCCGTCGTCGAGCTGGCGCCCGCCCGCGATCACCGCGAGCAGGCTGGACTTGCCGCTGCCGTTGCGCCCGATCAGGCCGATGCGCTCGCGCGCTTCGATCGCGAAGGCGGCGCCGTCGAGCAGCGGCATGTCGCCGTGCGCGAGCTCGGCGTCGGTCAGCGTCAGGAGCGCCATGGGCCGGTGATCGCCAGGGTCAGCCCCGGCGAATAGAGATTGACGAACAGCCAGCGGCCCGCCGGATCGAAGCAGATGCCGGCGAACTCCGCGCCCCGGTAGTCGCCGGCCGGGCAGCGCTTGCCGGCGGCGGCAAGCGCGCGAGGCCCCAGCGCCGCTGCGTTGCGGGCGAAGACGAAGGCGTTGCCATCGGCATCGACGCCCATCAGGCGGTTGCCGAAGCGCCCGTCGTCGGCGATGCCGCCGCCGTCCTCGCAGAACATCAGGCGGCCGCGCGGATCGATGGCGATGTTGTCGGGATGGTGGCCGTCGACCGCCCGCTGGCCGGCGAAGATCGCGACGAGCTCGTCGCGCGCCGTGTCGAACGCCCAGAGCGCGCCGGGGCCGTGGCCCGGTTCGCCCTTCGCGTTGCGGCCGGCGGCCGTGTCGGCCATGACGACGATGCCGTCGGCGAACCACAGGCCTTCGCCCCTGGCGAGGCACAGGCCGCCTTCGGCCCAGGCCTGCCCGAAGGGGCCGCTCACCCGCCGCTGCTCGCCACCGTCCTCGAGCGCGAGCAGGCGCGAATCGGCATCGGGGTCCGGGATGTCGATCCATTCGATCCGGTGGCGCTCGCCGGGTGACGGCGCGCGCAGGTCGGCATTGCGCCGGTCGCGTACCCGTGCCGCCTGCAGGCGGCCGCCGGCCTCGAGGCTGCCGCGCCGGCCGCTGCGATCCCGCGGCAGATAGCGGTAGAAGCCGCTGATGCGGGACTCCCAGGAATCCTCACTGAGGTAGACATGGCCGCGCAGCGGATCGACCGCAGCCGCTTCATGGCTGAAGCGGCCCATCCCGACGATCGGCGCCCCACTGGTGCGCAGGGGGTCGGGATCGACCTCGAAGACATAGCCATGGCGCTGGCCGGTGCTCGAGGCGGTATCGAGCAGGATCTCCTCACAGCTGAGCCAGGTGCCCCAGGGCGTGACGCCGCCGGCGCAGTTGATGAGGGTACCGGCAAGGCTGGCCCTGGCCGAGACGAGGCGGCCATGCCGCACGCGCAGGCTGGTTGCGCCTCCGCCCGGCGACAGCGGCACGCTCGCGGGCATGGTGCCGCGGTCGTGGACGGCCGGTGCCGCGAAGGGCGCGCCGTCCCATTTCTCGTGGTTGCGCACCAGCAGCCATTCGTCGGTATCGGGATCGCCACCGACCACGCCCATGCCGTCATGGTTGCCGGGGCAGGGCTGGCCGTCGTCCATCGGATCGCCGGCCCAGGAGAAGCTGCGATAGCGAAAGCCGGCCGGCAGCTCCAGCAGGGTGAGTCCGGTGGCTTCGTCGATCGCGGGGAAGACCGGGCCGTAGGGCGACTCGGCCCGCCGTCCCGCCGCCGTCATGTCGCGCCGGGCGAGCAGGGCCACGTAGCGCTGCGCAAGGGCGGGCATCGGGATGCCGGCGCCGAGGGCAAGACCGCCGAGCAGGCGTCGGCGGCCGGCGCGCGGGGCGTCGCGGCGGGTCATGTGAAAGGAAAGGGCTTGCGGATCAGCCGCGAGCGCCGCGATTGGGCTGGAACTCGCGACCGCGATGCCCGTCGCCACGACCGTCCTGGCGGGCCGGCGCCGGCCCGCGTCCGCGGTTGCGGCCACTGCCGGTCCCCGCGGGACGTCCGGAGCCCGCGTTGCGCGGCGCGCCGCCGGACCTCGCGGGACGCTGCCCGGTGCGAGCCCGGAACTCGCCGGGGTGCTCGGGTTCGGTCTCGGGCTTGCCCGACCAGCCGGTGTGGCCGGCGATCTCGACCTGAGGGATCGCCCGTCCGAGCAGGCGTTCGACGGCGGTGAGCAGCTTGCGCTCCTCGGGCTCGACCAGGGTGATCGCCGAGCCCGGGCTGCCGGCGCGGCCGGTGCGGCCGATCCGGTGGACATAGTCCTCGGGAACGTTGGGCAGCTCGTAGTTCACCACATGTGGCAACTGGTCGATGTCGAGGCCGCGCGCCGCGATGTCGGTGGCGACCAGCACCGGCAGGCTGCCGTCGCGAAACGCCCCCAGCGCCCGGGTGCGGGCGCCCTGGCTCTTGTTGCCGTGGATCGCCATGGCCTCGATGCCGTCGCGCCCGAGCTGCTCGGCGAGCCGGTTCGCGCCGTGCTTGGTGCGGGTGAAGACGAGCACCTGGGTCCAGCGCTGCGAACCGATCAGGTGGGAGAGCAAGGCGCGCTTCTTCGAGCGGTCGACGAGGTGGACCGACTGCTCGACGATCTCGGCCGGCGCGTTGCGTCGCGCTACCTCGACGTTCGCCGGATCGTGCAGCAGGTCGCCGGCGAGGCGACGGATCTCGTCGGAGAAGGTGGCCGAGAACAACAGGTTCTGGCGCTTCGCGGGCAGCAGGGCGAGCACCTTGCGGATGTCGCGGATGAAACCCATGTCGAGCATCCGGTCGGCTTCGTCGAGCACCAGGATCTCGACGCCGGACAGGTCGACGCTGCGCTGGCCGACATGGTCGAGCAGCCGGCCGGGCGTCGCCACGAGGATGTCCACCGGCGAGCGCAGGGCGGTGAACTGCGGATTGATGTTGACCCCGCCGAACATGACCATCGAGCGCAGCGGCAGGTACTTGCCGTAGGTGCGGACCGAGTCCTCGACCTGGGCCGCGAGCTCGCGCGTGGGCGTCAGGATCAGGCAGCGCGGCCGGCCCGGCTTGCTGGCGCGGCCGGCCGCGGCGAGCATGTGCAGGATCGGCAGGGTGAAGCCCGCGGTCTTGCCGGTGCCGGTCTGGGCAGCGGCAAGCAGGTCGCGTCCCTGCAATACATGGGGAATGGCCTGGCGCTGGATCGGGGTCGGCTGGCTGTAGCCGGAGTCGGCGATCGCGCGCAACAGGGGCTGCGCCAGCTTCAGGCTGGCGAAATCTGTCTGGGAATCCATGGGTTCGAAAGTGCTCCGCGACGGGCCCATCCGCGGCATCGGCCGGCGCTGCGAAGCGCGGACCCGATTGCCCGGGACACCAATCGAGGGACCAGTTCGGGAAAGGGAGAAAGGAGCCGGGCAGGAAGGATTGGTTGCGACACGCCCGAACCTCGTATTCTAGCGCGGATCGCCTTGCGATGCGAGCCGCCGAACGGCCCCGGAAAAGTCCGTATCGGTCGCATCGGCATCGTGGGCGGGCGGTAAACTGGGATGTCTGCTGGGCCCCCGGGGCCTGCCTGTCACGCAATCCGGACCATTCGGGAAAAGATGGACCATTCCGAACTGCGTCGCTTCATCGAAGCCCGATGGCGCGACGAGCTCACCGAACGCCTCGTCGAGTACGTCCGGGTGCCTGCGAAGTCGCCCGCGTTCGATTCCTCGTGGCGCGCCCACGGCCACCTCGAGTCGGTCGTGCGCAGCGGCCTGGCATGGGGCCGGGCGCAGGCGATCGCCGGGCTGCGGATCGAGATCGTCGCGATCGACGACCGCACGCCGTGCCTCTTCTTCGATGTTCCGGCCACCGGCGGGCGCGACGGCAGCCGCAGCGTCCTGTTCTACGGCCACCTCGACAAGCAGCCCGAGATGGAAGGCTGGCGCGAGGGCTTCGGACCCTGGCTGCCGCGCATCGAGAATGGCCGGCTCTATGGTCGGGGCAGCGCCGACGACGGCTACGCGCTGTACGCCGCGCTCACCATCATCGCGGCGATCGATGCGCAGGGCGTCGCCCGGCCGCGCTGCGTCGGCCTGATCGAGACCAGCGAGGAAAGCGGCAGCCCCGACCTGCCCGCCTACCTCGAGATGCTCGCGCCGCGCCTGGGTGATGTCGCCCTGGTCGCGGGGCTCGACTCCGGCGCCGGCAACTACGAGCAGCTCTGGGTGACGACATCCCTGCGAGGCCTGGCCGGCGGCCTGCTGAGCGTGGAGATTCTCGATGAAGGGGTTCACTCGGGTGCCGCCAGCGGCATCGTTCCCTCCAGCTTCCGGATCGCACGCCAGCTGCTGAACCGGCTCGACGACCCCGACTCGGGCAGGGTGCTCGTCGATGCCCTGCATGCGCCGATTCCCGGCGAGCGGATCGACCAGGCCCGCACGGCCGGCGCCATTCTCGGGGATATGGTCTGGCGCCAGTTTCCCTGGGTCGGCTGCGTCCATGGCGAAGGCGCCGGCGCGCATGCCATGCCCGTCACCACCGATCCGGTCGAGGCGATCCTGAACCGCACCTGGCGTCCGGCGCTGTCGGTGGTCGGTGCCGCCGGCCTGCCGCTGCCCGACCAGGCAGGCAATGTCCTGCGCCCGCGCACTGCGCTCAAGCTGAGCATGCGCCTGCCGCCGACCGTCGATGCGGAGCGCGCCGCCGCGGCGATGCGCAGCGTGCTCGAGCAGGCCAGTCCCTACGGCGCCCGGGTCCGGTTCGAGCCTGACCATGTCGCCAGCGGCTGGAATGCGCCGCCGAGCGCCCCCTGGTTGGTCGACGCCGTGGATGCGGCTTCCGTTTCCTGCTTCGGACGCCCGGCGGGCTGGATCGGCGAGGGCGGCACCATCCCGTTCATGAACATGCTCGGCGAGCGCTTTCCGCAGGCCCAGTTCCTGATCACCGGGGTGCTCGGGCCGCAGTCCAACGCCCACGGACCCAACGAGTTCCTCCACCTGGAGTACGCGACCCGGCTCACCGAAGCGGTCGCGAGCATCGTCACCGAGGTTCCCTCATGAGTCTTCGGCCCTTCCATATCGCCTTCCCGGTCCGGGACATCGCCGAGGCCCGCGCCTTCTACGGCGGCATTCTCGGCTGCCCCGAAGGCCGCAGCGATACCGACTGGGTCGACTTCGACCTGTACGGCCACCAGATCGTCGCCCACCGGGTCGGCAGCGGCGCGCCGGCGGTCGCCGGGCACAATCCGGTCGACGGCGATTCGGTGCCGGTGCCGCACTTCGGCGTGGTCCTGTCGCTCGCCGACTGGCGCGCGCTCGCCGCTCGCCTGCGCGCGGCGGGGATCGAGTTCGTGATCGAACCGCATGTCCGCTTCGAGGGCCAGCCCGGCGAGCAGGGCACCATGTTCTTCCTCGACCCTTCCGGCAATGCGCTGGAGTTCAAGGGCTTCGAGGATCTCGGTCAGCTCTTCGCCCGTTGAGCCTCGCCTTCATGCGCATGCCCCAGTGGATCGCAAGGCGCCTGCCGGGCCGCGAGGAGCTCGAGCGCCATCCCTGGCTCGGACGGCTGGGGCCGCGCCTGACGCATCCGCGGCTGTGGCATGTGAACCGGCGCGGCATCGCGCTGGGCTTGGCCGTCGGCGTGTTCTTCGGCCTGCTGGTGCCGGTGGCGCAGATTCCGCTCTCGGTCGTCGCGGCGGTCTGGCTTCGCGCCAATGTCCCCACCGCGGTCGCCAGCACCCTGGTCACCAATCCGCTCACCTTCGCCCCGATCTACTGGCTGGCATACCAGGTCGGCGCCTTCGTGCTCGGCCATGAGGTGACGGCCGAGGTGCCGCAGGTGATCGCCGATCGCGGCGTCGACGTCATCGCTCCGGTGGCCCAGGCCGGCATCGCGGGCTGGATGGCGCTCTGGTTCGACAAGGTCGTTGCCGCCGGCAAGCCGCTCGTCCTCGGGCTGGTGATCTTCGCGGTGGTCGGCAGCCTGCTCGGCTATTTCATGGTGGCCTTGTCGTGGCGCCTGCGCATCGTTCGGCAGCGGCGCCTCCGGCGCCAGCAGCGACCATGGCTGCGAACCGGGTCCGGTCCCGCAGTCCCGGGGCCGGTGCGGACAGGCGGCACGGGTCCGGCCGACTCCGGGGGTTGAAGGGGAAGGCCGCCCGAATCACGGGTCGGCCGCTCACCGCCGACCTGCCGCGCGAGTGAGAAAGTTCCTGACGACCGGCGCCGGGCCTGCGTATTCTTTCCGACGTTCGCGCGAGCATGCGCATCGGGCGCATGCTTGCGGCCGGCCGCCCAGGGCCGGATCGCCAGGGAGGAAACCCATGCCGCCATGCGGTTCGCGCCTGCTTGCAGCATCGGCCATCGCGCTGTCGCTGACATGGTCCGGCCCGGCCAGCGCGGACAGCGGCCGCTGGACCGAATCGACTCGCCTGGTGGTCGGCATCGAGACTCGCCTTCGGCTGCTCGCCGAAATGCCCTCGCGTGCCGAGCGTGCCGCTCGTTCCCATCTGGTCGCGATCGTCTGGCGCTATGGCGAGGACAGCGGCGCAGGGCGCCTGCCGTCGGCGCTCGACGCCCTGCGGCTGGTGCAGGTCGAGGCCCTGCTCGAGGACGGCATCGAGCGCCCCGGCGTCGGCATGCTCGTCGCGGCGATGACCGGCGGCCTGCAGCACGAGTGGCTTTACTACACCGCAGATCCGCGGGCGCTTGCGCACGCCTTCAACCGGCTCGCGGCGGATTCGCCCGACTGGCCCGTCCGCCTGCTGACGGAATTCGATCCGGCCTGGGACGCCTACTTCGCGCTGCGTCGCCGGGAATTCGCCCTGCGCTGAACACCGTCCCGGCGGATCGTCACCCCGCCGGCGTTCCGCCACCCCAGGGCTCGAAGGCCCGGGCGACCGCTTCCCGCTCCGTGATCCCGCGCCTGAGTAGCAGGGTGAGCAGCACCCTCGCCTTGAGCCCATCGAGCCATCCGGCGCGGACCAGCCCGCGCCGCAGCAGGTCGATCTCGCTGCCGACGAAGCCGTAGGTCCGCTCCAGCGTCTCGCCCGCGCCGGTGCGCGAGGCGAGCACCACGGGAACCCGGCCGGCGGCTTCCCCGAGCGCGTCGGCCACCTCGGGGCAGACGTGCCCGCCGCCGGTGGCGGCCACGACCAGACCGTCGATGCCCATTGCGAGCAGGGCCCGGACATGGGCGCCATCGTCGCCCAGCGCAACCGTGACCAGGCCGACACGGACATCGGCGGTCGGGGCGGGCATGACGGCGGGAATGCTTTCCAGTCGCGCATTGAGGCGTGCCCGGCCTTCGCTGACCCAGCCGATCGGTCCCGACAGCGGCGACCCGAAGGCGCCCGGGCTGCTGGTGTGCAGCTTGCGCACGAAGCGCGCGGCGTGCACCTCGTCGTTCATGACCACCAGGCAGCCCATGCCGCGCGCGCCTTCGCTGATCGCGACCCGGGTCGCCGCGAGCAGGTTGGCGGGGCCATCCGCACCGGCGAGCGAGGGATTGCGCATCGCGCCGGTCACGACGACCGGCATCTCGAGGTCGAGCAGCCGGTCGAGCGCGAACGCGCTCTCCTCGATCGTGTCGGTTCCCTGGGTGACGATGACGCCCCTGCGGCCCTGTGCGGCGAGCTCCCGGATCGCGTCGGCGAGTTCCTCGAGGTCGACGAATCGCAGGTGAGCCCCGGGCATCTGGCGAAAGGATCTCGCCTCCACCCGGGCGATCCCGCCCAGATCGGGAACCGCCGCGACCAGCATGTCGGCGTCGAGGGTGGGCACCACGCCGCCCGCGGCGCCGGGGCTCATGGCGATCGTTCCGCCAAGGGCAAGTACGGTGACGGTCGGTCGGTCCAATTCGATCTCCAGATGATCTGGTCATCATTATCGCAGCCCATCGTGTCGGCGGCGCTGGGGCGATGCCTTGTTGACGCGCCTTCGCCCGATCCCGAGAATCGGTGCAGGGCCGTGCGGAACGCCGGGCCATGAACGACCACAACGCAGCGGAGACAGAATCCATGTCCGAAGTCCTGATCGAGACCGTCGAGAACGGTGTCTGCACCCTGACGATGAACCGTGTCGAGCGCCGCAATGCGCTCAGCCCCGAGCTGCTCACCGCGCTCGTCGAGGCGGTGGCGCGGGCCTCGGCCGACGATGCGGTGGGAGCCATCGTCCTGCGTGGTGCAGGCGGCTACTTCTGCGTCGGCGGTGACGTGAAGGCGATGGCCGAAGGCACCGGGCGCGACGCCGGCTACGAAACGCGGGTCGCCGCGCTGCGCGCGCGGATGGAGGTATCCCGCCTGCTGCACCAGTCCGGCAAGCCGTCGATCGCCGCGATCACCGGTGCCGCCGCGGGTGCGGGTCTGTCGATCGCGATGGCCTGCGACTTCCGGGTGACGGGCCGCTCGGCCAAGCTCACCACCGCCTTCGCGAAAGTGGGCCTGTCGGGCGACTTCGGCGGCACCTGGTTCCTGACGCAGCTGGTGGGGGCCGCCAGGGCGCGCGAGCTGTACATGCTCTCGCCCGTCCTCGATGCCGCGAAGGCGCATGACATCGGCCTGGTGACCGAGGTGGTCGACGACGACGCCGTGCATGCCCGCGCCGACGAACTGGCCCGTCAGCTCGCCAGCGGCCCGCGGATCACGTTGTCCTACATCAAGCGGAACATGAACGACGCGATCGGCGGCTCGCTGGTCGATTCGCTCGATGCGGAAGCGTTGCGACATGTCCGCTGCTCGCAGACCGACGATCATCGGGAAGCGGCCGACGCCTTCATGAACAAGCGCGCGCCCGTCTTCACCGGGCGCTGAAGCCCGGCCATTTCCGGAGTGACCGATGCGCAGATTGGCGTCCGCCTCGTTCCAGCCTTTCGCCGGCGAGGACATCCGCAGTCTCATCGAAATGCAGGCTCGCCTGCGGGCCGACCACCCCTTCCTGGTGTGGCGGCCCGTCGACGGCCCGCGCGCCGTCTGGACCTATCGCGAGTTCGCGCAGCGCGTCGCCCGGATCGCCGCCGGCCTGCATGCCCGCGGCGTGGTCGCCGGCGATCGCGTGCTGATACATCTCGACAACTGCCCGGAAGCGATCTTCTCCTGGTTCGGCTGCACCTGGCTCGGCGCGGTGGCGGTGACCACCAATGCGCGCTCGAGCGTCGACGAGCTCGCCTACTATGCCGACGACGCCGCGGTGGTCGCCGGCATCACCCAGCCGCGCCTGGCGGCGATCGTCGCCGCCGCATGCCCGCGCCTGCGCTGGCTCGCGGTGACCACGACCGACAACGGGGCCTCTCCGGCCACGGGCGCGCCGGCGGCGAGCGAAGCCTTCGACGCGATCGACGCGGACCCCGACCGCCTCCCGGCGCGGGCTCATGATCCGATGGCGCCGTTCTCGGTCCAGTACACATCCGGGACGACCTCGCGGCCCAAGGGCGTCCTGTGGACCCACGCCAACGCGCTGTGGGGCGCCCGCATCAACGCGACGCACCAGAGCCTGCGCGCCGACGACATCCACATGGTGACGCTGCCGCTCTTTCATACCAACGCGCAAGCCTACTCGATGCTCGCCACCCTGTGGGCCGGCGCGACCGCGGTGGTCTCGCCGCGCTTCTCGGCGAGCCGCTTCTGGCCGGTGTCGGTCGAGGAGCGTTGCACCTGGGCTTCGATCGTGCCCTTCGCGGCCCGCGCGCTCGACGCTCATGAAGTGCCGCCGTCGCATCACTATCGCCTGTGGGGCAGCGGGGTCTCCGAGCCGCCTACCGACGCGCGCTTCCGGGTCAAGACCATCGGCTGGTGGGGCATGACCGAAACGATCACCCACGGCAGCATCGGTCTGCCTCACCTGCCGAACCCGAGCCTGTCGATGGGCCGTGCCGCGCCCGAGTACGAGGTCCGCATCGTGGTCGACGGCCGTGACGCCGAACCCGGCGAGACGGGCGACTTCCTCGTGCGAGGGGTGCGTGGCCTGTCCCTGTTCGCGGAGTATCTCAACCGGCCGGATGCGACCGCGGAGTCCTTCGACGACGAAGGCTGGTTCATCACGGGTGACCGGGTCCGGCTCGGCGAGAACGGCTGGCTCTACTTCGCCGATCGCGCCAAGGACATGCTCAAGGTGGGCGGCGAGAACGTCGCCGCCTCGGAGATCGAGCGCGTCATCGCCCTGGTGCCCGGCGTGCTCGAGACCGCCGTCGTCGCCAGGCGCGATCGCATGCTCGACGAGGTCCCGGTGGCCTTCGTGCGCGTCGAGCCCACCGGCGAGCAGGCTCGGGCCGCGCTCGTCGAGGCCGTGCGCGGCGCCTGCGAGGCGGCGCTGGCCGACTTCAAGCGTCCGCGCGAGATCCTGATCGTCGACGACTTCCCCCGCGCGACGCTCGAGAAGATCGCCAAGGCGGAGCTGCGCCGCCGCCTGGAGGCCCGGTCGGGCTGACGGGCCCGTCGGCGCGGGCTGCCGTGGCCTGTCGGCCACCCCGGTGCTTCCGATCTCCGGCGGGCTCGCCCTGTGAGCCCCGCCGGCCCGATCCTGCGGTCGAGGCGCCGCGATCCGCGACGCCACCTCGGGAGGCCCGCCATGAAATTCCTGCACCGGATCGACCCCGACAAGGCGGTCGGCGTCGTCCTTGCCTTCATCGTTCCCTGGTTGCCGCTGCTGTCCTGGCTGGCCTGATCGCCGCCCGGACTTGACCTCGTCGCTTGCTTCACCACTGCGCCCCGCCTTATAGTCCCGCCTGTCCGCCGACCGGCAGGGCTCGGGCGAGCACGGCATCAGGGAAACCCCGGTTGCCCTGCCGCGACAGGATCGGCGACCATTGAAGAATTCCTGAGGGGAGATGAAATGAAACTTACTGGATGGATTCTCGCCGGCGCAGCCGCGCTGTCGTTCTCGCTGCCGGCCTTCGCGCAGGCGCCGATCGTGGTGAAGTTCAGCCATGTGGTGGCGGAGTCGACGCCGAAGGGGCAGGGGGCGCTGAAGTTCAAGGAAGTGGCCGAGAAGCTGCTGCCGGGCAAGGTGGACGTGCAGGTGTTCCCGAGCTCGCAGCTGTTTGGTGACGGCAAGGAGATGGAGGCGCTGCTGCTGGGCGACGTGCAGTTCATCGCGCCGTCGCTCTCGAAGTTCGACCGGTACACCAAGAAGATCCAGATCTTCGACCTGCCGTTCCTGTTCGACGACATAGCGGCGGTGGATCGTTTCCAGCAGAGCCCCGAGGGTCTGGCGCTGTTCGACGAGATGAAGAACCGCGGCCTGCAGGGCGTGGCGTACTGGCACAACGGGATGAAGCAGCTGTCGACCAACAGGGACCAGCTCACCCGTCCGGAGCACACCAAGGGGCTGAAGTTCCGCATCCAGGCGTCCGACGTGCTCGAGGCGCAGTTCCGTGCGCTGGGGGCCAATCCGCAGAAGATGGCGTTCGCCGAGGTGTACCAGGCGCTGCAGACGGGCGTGGTCGACGGTCAGGAGAACACCTGGTCGAACATCCATTCGCAGAAGTTCCACGAGGTGCAGAAGACCATTGCGGTGACCAACCACGGTCTGGTCGACTACATGGTGGTGACGAACCTGAAGTGGTGGGAAGGCCTGCCTGCGGACGTCCGCGAGGGGCTGACCAAGGCGATGGCCGAGGCGACCGCGCATGCGAACAAGCTCGCCAACGATCTCAACGAGCGCGACCTCAAGCGGATCCAGGAGGCGGGCAAGGCGAAGATCCAGGAGCTCTCCGCGGAGGACGTGGCGGCCTGGCGCAAGGCCATGGAGCCGGTGTGGAAGAAGTTCGAGGGTGACATCGGAGCCGACCTGATCAAGGCGGCGATGAGCCACAACAAGTAATCCGCGACCCAGCGCGCGGTCGGCTGAGAGGAACCGACCGGCCCCCGCGCGGGGCCGGTCCGATCGGAGCGGGCCTGGACATATGAAAGCCGGCTTGGTGGGGCGGCTCGAGGAGGGGCTGGTCGCGGCCCTCATCGCGCTGATGACGCTGATCACCTTCATGCAGGTGGTCGCGCGCTATGTCTTCAACTACAGCTTCGTCTGGGCGCTGGAGCTGACCACGTTCCTGTTCGGCGGGCTGATCTTCTTCGGCATTTCCTACGGGGTGCGGGTCGGCGCGCACATCGGCGTGGATGCGATCGTGAGGATCCTGCCGCGCGGCACGGCGCGGGTCGTCACCATCGCCGCGACGCTGCTCTGCCTGCTGTACACGGTCATCGTGTTCATCGGCAGCTGGCAGTACGTGAGCAAGATGTACCAGATCGGCATCCTCGCGCAGGACATGCCGATCCCGCAGTGGATTCCGCGCGCGGTGCTGCCGATCGGCTTCGCGCTGCTGTTCTATCGCTTCTGCGAGGTGCTGGTGCACGTCATTCGCGGCGATGACGGCGGCCTGCTGGCCGACGAGACCGAGGATGCGTTGAAGCTGCTCGACGAGGAGAATCCGGAGGGCAGGCAATGACCACCGCGATGCTCTTCATCCTGCTGTTCCTGTTCCTGTTCATGGGGATGCCGGTGGCGGTCGCGCTGGGCCTGTCCTCGCTGCTGACCATCCTGCTGTTCGCCAACGATTCGCTTGCCTCGCTGAGCCTGAAGCTCTACGAGACCTCCGAGCATTTCACCCTGCTGGCGATCCCGTTCTTCATCCTGGGCGGGGCCTTCATGACCACCGGCGGGGTGGCCCGGCGCATGATCCGCTTCGCCATCGCCTGCGTCGGGCATCTGCGCGGGGGGCTGGCGATGGCCTCGGTGCTGGCCTGCATGCTGTTCGCGGCGGTATCGGGCTCGTCGCCGGCCACGGTGGTCGCGGTCGGCTCGATCGTGATCGCCGGCATGGTGCGCGCGGGCTATCCGCAGGGCTTCGCCGCGGGCGTGGTCTGCAACGCGGGCACGCTGGGCATCCTGATTCCGCCGTCGATCGTGATGGTGGTCTATGGCGCGGCCACCGAGACGTCCGTCGGCGACCTCTTCATGGCCGGCGTCGTCCCGGGGATCCTGCTCGGCCTGATGCTGATGATCGCGATCTACGTGCTCGCGACCAAACGTGACCTGCCGCGCCAGCCGCGGGCCAGCCTGCGCGAGGTGCTGATCGCCGGGCGCGACTCGCTCTGGGGCCTGCTGCTGATCGTGATCATCCTCGGGGGGATCTACGGCGGGATCTTCACCCCGACCGAGGCCGCCGCGGTGGCGGCCGTCTACGCCTTCATCATCGCGGTCTTCGTCTATCGCGACATCGGCTTCGGGCAGGTGCCCTCGGTGCTGGTCGATGCCTCGAAGATGACGGTGATGCTGATGTTCATCATCGCCAATGCGCTGCTGTTCGCGCATGTGCTGACCACCGAGCGCATCCCGCAGATCATCGCCGAGTACATCGTTCACCTCGGCATGCCGGCCTGGGCCTTCCTGATCGTGGTGAACATCCTGCTGCTGATCGCGGGCATGTTCATGGAGCCGACCGGGATCATCCTGATCATGGCCCCGATCCTGTTCCCGATCGCGATGCAGTTGGGCATCGATCCGGTGCACCTGGGCATCATCATGGTCGTGAACCTCGAGATCGGCATGGTGACGCCACCGGTGGGGCTCAATCTCTTCGTCACCGCCGGGATAACGAAGATGCCGATCGGCCAGGTGATCCGCGCCGCCGTCCCCTGGCTCTCCGTGCTGCTCGCCTTCCTCGTCGCCGTCACCTACATCCCGCAGATCGCCCTGTTCCTGCCACAGCTGCTGAAATGACGCGCATGCGGAGCGCAGATGCTCCGCATGCCGGCAGGGCCCCGGGCCCGAACGCTCCTTTCATCCGGGCTCGCGTTCGGGCGCAGGGCAAGGCGCCCGAACGCTAACCCGGCTCAGGCTTTCGGCGCCCAGGCGGCGCTTCTCTTCTCCACGAAGGATGCAAGCCCTTCGCCGGCCTCCGCGCCGAGCCGGGCCCCGGCGTGGCTCGCGACCAGCCCGGCCATCGTGGGCTCCGACAGCGTGCCCCAGGCATGCTCGAGGACATGCGCCTTGGTACGCGCCAGCGCGCCGGGCGCGTTCTGCAGGATGGCGTCGATGACCTCGCCGGCCCGCGCCTCGAGCCGCGCCCGCTCGACGACTTCGTGCACCAGGCCCACTCGCCGGGCTTCGGCCGCGTCGAAGCGTTCGCCCGTCAGGGCATAGCGACGCACCTGCCGGACCGACATCGCGTCGTTCAGCTGCGGGATGATGATGCCGGCATGCAGGCCCCAGCGCGCCTCGGCGATCGAGAATATGGCGTCGTCGGCGGCGATCACCACGTCGCAGGCGGATACGATCCCGGTGCCGCCGCCGAAACAGCCCCCGTGAACCATGGCCACCACGGGGACCGGCAGGTGGTTCAGGCGATCGACCGCAGCGGCGGTCCGGCGCGAGACCTCGATGTTGGCGGCTTCGCTGTCGGCGCGCACCGACGTGATCCATTTCAGGTCGGCGCCGGCCTGGAAGTGCCGGCCGTTGCCGCGCAGCAGCACCGCGCGGGCGCCGGGAATGTCGGCGAACCCGTCGAGCGCCGCAAGGATGCCGTCGATCATCGCGCCGTTGTAGGCATTGTTGACCGAGGGCCGGTTCAGGGCAACGGTGACCACACCGCGGTCGTCGACCGAGACCAGGACTGGGGATTCGTCGGACATCGATTGTCTCCGTGAAAGATGGAAGGTAGTGCCCGCATGCCGGTCCGCGCGTCGTCCGACGGCGGGCATCCGGCTCGCTTGCAGTATCGTACGGTTGCTTGCGGTATCGTACGAGCGATCAAGGGCTGGAGGAGGGTTCGAGCATGGATTTTCACGGTGTCTACCCGTATCTCGTTTCGCCGGTCGATTCCGACGGCATTGTCCGGGCCGAAGTGCTCGCCCGTCTCGTGGACGACCTGATCGCCGCCGGCGTCCATGGCCTCGCGCCACTCGGCTCGACCGGCGAGTTCGCCTACCTCGATTGGGGGCAGCGGCGCCGGGTGGTCGAGGTCGTGGTCGAGGCCGCTCGCGGCCGGGTTCCCGTCGTGGCCGGGGTCGCCGCCACCACCATCGTCGAGGCGCAGCGCCAGGCGCGCGAGATGCAGGCGATCGGCTGCGACGGCATCCTCGCGATCCTCGAAGCCTACTTTCCGTTGTCCGATGACGGCGTGCATGACTACTTCGCCGCGATCGCCGCCGCCACGCCGCTGCCGGTCGTGCTCTACACCAATCCGAACTTCCAGCGCGCCGACCTGTCTCTGCCGGTGATCGACCGGCTCTCGCGCATCGACAACGTGCTCGCGATCAAGGACGCATCGACCAACACGGGTCGGCTGCTCTCGATCATCAACCGGGTCGAGGGGCGGCTGAAGGTGTGCGCGGCATCGGCGCACATTCCGGCCTGCGTGATGCTGATCGGCGGCGTGGGCTGGATGGCCGGGCCGGCCTGCATCGTGCCGCGCCAGAGCGTCGAGCTCTACACCCTGTGTCGCGACGGCCGCTGGCCGGAGGCGATGGCGCTGCAGACGCGGCTCTGGGACCTGAACCAGGCCTTCGCACGCCACAATCTCGCCGCCTGCATCAAGGGCGGCCTGGTGATGCAGGGTTACGAGGTCGGCGAGCCCCTGCCGCCGCAGGCGCCCCTGTCGGCGGCTGGTCAGGCCGAAGTGCGGGCCGCCCTCGAGGTGGTCGGTGCCCTGCCGCCGCGCGGCTGAACGCTGTCGACGGAAGCGCCGCCGGGGCCGGCGGGCAAGGCTGCTATGATCATGTCGACCGAACGTCAGACAAGCAGAGACAGAGACCGGATTCCCGCGGCATCCGTCGCATCCGCCGAACCCCAAGCAGAAGGAAAACTCCGATGGCCGAAGCACTGATCATCGATGCCTGCCGCACCCCCCGCGGCATCGGCAAGGCCGGCAAGGGCGCCCTTGCCGACATGCATCCCCAGCATCTCGGCGCGGCCGTGCTGAGCGCGCTCGCCGAACGCAACTCGCTTCGCACCGCCGATGTCGACGACATCATCTGGGGCACCAGCGCCCAGATCGGCAGGCAGGCGGGAGACCTCGGGCGGATGGCGGCGCTCGACGCGGGCTACGACATCCGATCCTCGGGCGTGACGCTCGATCGCTACTGCGGCTCGGGAATCACGTCGGTTGCCTTCGCCGCCGCACAGGTGATGTCGGGGATGGAAGACCTCGTCATCGCCGGCGGCACCGAGATGATGTCGATGCCGCGCAACCGCGGCGGCGACGGCCCCCCGATGATGGACAGCGGCAATCTGCGCCTGCGCGCGAAGCATCCCCAGTCGCAGCAGGGCGTCTGCGCCGATGCGATCGCCGGGATGGAAGGCATCACGCGGGCCGATGTCGATGCGCTCGCGCTCGACAGCCAGCAGAAGGCGGCCCACGCGATCGCCGGCAAGCATTTCGCGAAGAGCCTCGTGCCGGTGTATCGGGAAGACGGCAGCCTCGCCCTCGACCACGAGGAGTATCCGCGCCCGAGCACCACGATGGATGTGCTTGCCGGGCTCAAGCCCGCCTTTACCGCGATGGCCGATTTCGAGGTCGACGACAAGGGCAACACCTACGGCAGCCTGATCCGCCAGAAGTATCCGGACGTGAAGTTCGACCATGTCCATCACGCCGGCAATTCCTCGGGCGTGGTCGACGGTGCCGCCGCGATCCTGCTCGCCTCGCCTGCCTACGCGAAGAAGCACGGCCTGAAGCCGCGCGCCCGGATCGTGGCCACCGCCAACGTCGGCGACTGCCCGACCCTCATGCTCAATGCGCCGGTGCCGGCTGCCCGCAAGGTTCTCGCCAAGGCGGGGCTCACCATCGACGACATCGACCTCTTCGAGATCAACGAGGCCTTCGCGGTCGTGGCCGAGAAGTTCATCCGCGACCTGAAGCTCGATCGCGAGAAGGTCAACGTCAATGGCGGCGCGATCGCGCTCGGCCATCCGATCGGCGCGACCGGCTCGATCCTCATCGGCACCCTGCTCGACGAGCTCGAGCGCCGCGATCTGCGTCGCGGGCTGGTGACGATGTGCGCCGCCGGCGGCATGGCGCCCGCCGTCATCATCGAGCGTATCTGATGCGCAATCCGCTGGACTTCACCGGCAAGACCGTACTGGTCGTCGGCGGCTCGAGCGGCATCGGCAACGGCATCGCGCGCGCCTTCTTCGAGCAGGGCGCGACGGTGCACGTATGGGGTACCCCGGCCGTCGGCCGCCGACTCCGCGGCGGCCCACGGCTCGGACCTCGCGGGGCTGCACTATGCGCAGGTCGACCTCGCCGATCCTGGCGCCATCGAGCGCCATGCGCCGCCCTTCGACCGGCTCGACGTGCTGGTGCTTTCGCAGGGCATCGTCCTCTACCGGCGCGGCGAATTCGACCCGATCGGCTTTCGCAAGGTCATCGAGGTGAATCTCAACAGCCTGATGGACTGCAGCCTCAAGTTCCACGACATGCTGCGCGCCTCGCAGGGAGCGCTGATCACGGTGAGCTCCACCGCCGCCTACCATGCGACCATGGGCAATCCGGCCTACAACGCATCGAAGACCGGCGCGGTCGGCCTCACCCGTACCCTCGCCCAGGCCTGGGCCGGCGAGGGCATCCGGGTCAACGGCATTGCGCCGGGCCTCGTCGACACCAAGCTCACCAAGGTCACGACCGACAATCCGCAGCGGCTGGAAGCCAGCCTGCGGCGGATCCCGGCGGGCCGTCTCGGCCTGCCTTCGGACATGGCGGGCGCCGCATTGTTCCTCGCTTCGCCCCTGGCCTCCTATGTCTACGGCCAGACGCTGCCGGTCGACGGCGGGCTGATCCTGTAGCGCGCTTCGGATCGATGCACCGGGCATCAGCCCGGGCCGATCCCCTGTCCCCGGCCGGGGGCTGGCGCCCGCCGGGCATCCATCAGACTGGCGGCGATTCCGTCGGCGACGCGGATCGCCAGCGCGAGGATGGTGAGGGTCGGATTGGCATGGCCGGCGGTCGGGAATACCGCGCTGCTCGCGATGTGGAGATTGCGCATCCCGTGCACCCGGCAGTCCGGATCGACCACGCCATCGCGCGGCGAGACCGACATGCGTGCGGTGCCGGCCGGGTGGTGCGTCGACATCTGCGTCACCAGCGGCAATCCGTCCCGGCGCTCGTAGCGCAACTCGCCGATGCCGGCATCGGCGAGTGCCGCAGCGAGCAGTTCCTGGCTGCGGGCGGCGCTGCGCTGGTCGATCGGATTCCAGCGGAACCGGACCCGGGGCCGAGGCACGCCGAGGGCATCGCGTTCGGTGCCGAGCGTGATCCGGTTGTCGGGGTCGGGCGCCTGCTCGCACAGCAGGAAGACATCGAGACCATCGAAGCGTGATTCCCGATCGGCGAGCTCGCTCCAGCCGCCGTGGTCGATGTCGAAGGCTGGACGAAACGCCCGGCGATAGCGGGTCTGGTGGTACAGCACGTCGTCCAGGCCACGGACCACGGACTCGAGTCGTCGTACGCTGCCTGCCAGGCCCTTCGGCATCGCGCAGCGCAGCTCGCGCAACGCCCGGCGCGCCGGGGAGCGCCAGGTGACGCCGCGCCCGAAGGGGCGCTGGATGCGGCGGCGAAGGGAGCGGCGAGCGTGCGGCAGCAGCAGGGTCGTCGCCGAGAGCAGCGCCTCGCGTTCACGCACGTCCGTAGCGAGCCGGAAACTGAGCAGGCCGTGGGCCGGGCCACGGCGGCGCATGTCGTAGCCGCTCGCCCCGCGCGGCAGGCCGCCGTCCGATGCGCGCAGGATGCCGGCGTCGATGATCTGGTGGTCCATCAGGAAGCGGCCGACGAGACCGTGAGCATTGCCGAGCCCCGATGCGACGATGTCGTTGGAGGCAAGGAGCAGGCGCGGCACCTCGAAGCCACCCTGGGCCAGGATCACCTCGCTGGCACGGACCCGGAAGCTGCCGCCGCCGAGGCTGCGTACCCGCACCGCGCTGACCGCGTCGGCCCGCGGGCCGGTCTCGAGCATCACGGCGCAGGACATCGTCAGGCAGCGCACGTTCCGGCGGGCTTCGATCGCGATGCGCGCGTCCCGGGTGAAAGCGTCCCGGGGTGCGAAGAGGAAGAGTCCGGGCTCGACCAGGCCGTGGGCGAAGTGGAAGGCGCCATGTTCGCCATCGATCCAGGGCGCCGGGTCGAAGGGTGCCGGCGCGCAACCGGCGCGGCGCATGGCCCGCGCGACATAGGGAGCGAGGGTTGCTTCGTCGATCGGCCAGCCGCTGTACGGCAGCCAGCTCCGGGCCCGGTAGTCGAGCGCGTCGAGCGCGGCCATGCGCACCCAGATCCGGCCATCGATCTCGATGCACCACTGGCGCGCGGTGCCGCCGATGCCGGCGTCGCGCAGGGTGCCGATGTCCGGATAGAGATCGGGACCCGGATCGGGATCGGTCTCGGCGGTGAGCAACGCCCTCGCGGTCGGCTCCGCCATGGTGCTGCCGGACTCGAGCAGCACCACGGCCAGGCCGCGCTCGCCGAGCTCCTGTGCCAGTGTCAGCCCGGCCGGGCCGGCGCCGACGATGCAGACATCGGCATCGAGCACGCTGCCATCGGGAATCTCGCGGCCGTCGTCGATCATCGGATCCGGCCCCGCGCGATACGGGCTCAGTCGGCTGCGGTGAGCAGGCAGTGAGCCCGGGCCACCGCGATCGGGACCTCGGGCTCGCGTTGCCAGAGCCGGACCTGGACGAGGGCGACGCGTTTGCCGAGGCGTACGACGTCGCAATTCGCGAAGGTCTCCTCGGGGCGGCCCCCGCGCAGATAGTCGAGCGAGAAGTCGATGCCCTTGGGCAGCTTCTCGCCGTGCAGGGTCTGGTTCAGGTGCAGGAGCGCGGCGGATTCGGCGAAGCCGGCGAGCACGCCGCCGTGCAATGCGGGCAGGCGCGGATTGCCGATCAGCTTCGGATCGAAGGGAAGCCGGAAGGTCGGGGTTTCGGCGTCGGGTGCGACCCGGATGCCGAGGTAGTCCAGATAGGGGATCGCGCCGCGGGGCATCGCGGGCTCGCTCGCCGGCGGGGGCTGCCAGCCGGCTGCTTCGCGCCGCGATGCCGGCGCACGACCGCTGTCGGCCTGCGAGGCGGCATTGCCCGCTCGCTCGGCTGGCCGCGAGCCCGAAGGCGTCGAAAGCATGAAGACCGCCTGCACTGCCGCCACCGGCTCGTCCCGGTCACCCTGGTGGACCTCGGCCCGGGCGAACGCGATGCTGCGGCTGATGCGATAGCAATGGGCGTCGCAATGGATGACTCGCGACGGCGATGCCGGCCGCAGGTAGTCCATCCGCAGGTCGAGCGTGGCAAATGTGACGACGGTATCGAGAGCGGCCCCCACCGCGAGGCCGCAGCAGGAATCGGCAAGTACCGTGATCGCCCCGGGGTGCATCAGGTCGCGAGCCGGATCGCCCATCCAGTCGGGGCGCGCCGGCATCGACATCGAGCTGCGGTCGCGATCGACGTGGGTCACCTCGAGGCCGATGTCCCGCATCTGGGGTGAACCTTGCACGAAGTTCCTGACAAGAAGGTCGAAGCGGTCGGGCATGGCGAGGGCCGGAAGAGGTGATGGAGGGCGGCGCTGTGGCCGGTGCTGCGAGTGTAGCGCGGCCGGATCGCGGGCGCGGGCAGCGGTTTCGCCGAAGCCGTAAGATCGGGTATCGGCACCGCCTGGAGCCCGCAACATGAAACCCGTCTTCCGGATCGACTTCGTCTCGGATGTTTCCTGCCCCTGGTGCGCCATCGGCCTCGGGGCGCTCGAAGCAGCGCTCGATCGCCTGCGGGGCGAGCTGTCCGCAAGGATCCATTTCCAGCCCTTCGAGCTCAATCCGCGGATGGGGCCCGAGGGCCAGGACATCGTGGAGCACATCGCGCAGAAGTACGGCGCCTCGGCGCAGCAACAGGCCGCCACCCGCGAGATGATCCGCCAGCGCGGCGCCGAGGTCGGCTTCGTGTTCCGGCCCGAGGGCCGCGACCGGATCTACAACACCTTCGATGCCCATCGCCTGCTGCATTGGGCGCACGAGGAAGGGCGGGCCGAGGGCGAGGATGGCGAGCCCGGCCAGCAGCGTCTGCTCAAGAAGGCGCTGTTCTCCGCCTACTTCACCGAGGGCCGCAGCCCCGCTTCGCACGATGTGCTGGTCGAGGCGGTCGTCGCGGCGGGGCTCGATGCCGGTCGCGCCCGCGAGGTGCTCGCGACGGGCGAGTTCGCCGCCGAGGTGCGCGAGCGCGAAGCCTTCTGGCGCGAGCGCGAGATCCATGCGGTGCCGGCGATCGTCATCGACGATGCGCAGCTGATCTCCGGCGGCCAGCCGGTCGAGGTGTTCGAACGCGTGCTGCGCAAGCTGGCGGACCGGCGCCGCGAGGCCGAGGCTGGCGCGTGAGCGCCGCCGCCCGGCCGCCCGAAGGCGGCGCTCCCCTCCCTCGGGGAGGACGTCGCGCTTCGCGACAGGAGGGTGGTCCAGTTGAGCACCTGATCGCCGCCGACACGGGCGGTACCTTCACCGACCTCGTGGTCCACGACACCCGCAGCGGCGCAACCCGCTTCGGCAAGACGCTCACGACCTACGGCAACCTCGTCGTCGGCGCGATGAAGGGCCTTGCCGCCACCGGCGTGGCGGCGGCCGATGCGATGGTCTTCACCCATGGCACGACGCACGTCATCAACTCGCTCATCCAGCGCGAAGGCGGTCGCAGCGCGCTCCTCACGACCAGGGGTTTCCGGGACGTGCTCGAGATCGGCCGGGGCAATCGTGCCGATCCGTTCGACCTGCACTACCGTCGCGATCCGCCCCTGATTCCGCGCGACCTGCGCTTCGAGATCGACGAGCGGATCGACGCCCGGGGGCAGGTTCTAGTCGCGCTCGACACCGCCGGGCTCGAGGCGCTCGCCGGACAGCTGCGCGCGGCGGATGTCGAGGCGGTGGCGATCTCCTTCCTGCATGCCTGGCGCAACCCCGCGCACGAGCAGCAGGCGCAGCGGATCCTGCGCGCCCTGCTGCCCGGCGTGTTCGTTTCCTGCGGCAGCGAGCTGACCCGCGAGATGATGGAGTACGAGCGGACCGCGACCGTTGCCGCCAATGCCTACGTCGGTGCCCGGATGAGCGGCTACATCGAGGCTTTCGAGACCGAGCTGGCCGACCGCGGATTCGCCGGACGCTTCCACCTGATGGGCTCGAGCGGAGGGGTGATGTCGGCCGCCGCCGCGCTGACGCGCCCGGTGTCGCTGGTCGAATCGGGCCCGGTCGCCGGCTGCGCCGGGGCCGCCGCCTATGCGGCCCGGCTCGGCATCGACCGGATGATCGCCTTCGACATGGGCGGCACCACCGCCAAGTGCGCCCTGATCGAGGACGCCGGCTTCGAGGTCGTCAGCACCTACTACGTCAATGGCTACGAGCGCGGTTTCCCGATCCGCACGCCGGTGCTCGACATCGTCGAGGTGGGCGCGGGCGGCGGCTCGATCGCCTGGCTCGATGCGCACGGCCGGATGCGGCTCGGCCCGCGCAGCGCCGGCTCCGAGCCCGGGCCGATCGCGTTCGGCCGCGGCGGCGTCGAGCCCACGGTGACCGACGCCAACGTCGTGCTCGGCCGGGTGGGTGCCGGCAGCTTCATGGACGGTGCGCTGCCTCTCGATGAGCGCGCGGCGGCCGCAGGCATCGACCGACGGCTCGCCCGGCCGCTCGGCTACGCCGGGGCGGCCGGGATCGACCGGGTCGCGCAGGGCATACTCGATCTCGCCTGCGTCGCGATGGCCAATGCGATCAAGGAGATCACGATCGAACGCGGCCGCGATGTGCGCGAGTTCAGCCTGTTCGCCTTCGGCGGCGGCGGGCCGATCTTCGCGGGGGAGCTCGCCCGCGGCCTCGGGATCGGTGAAGTCGTGATTCCGCCGCATCCCGGCATGTTCTCGTCCTTCGGCATGCTGCTCGCCCCGATGCGCCACGACGTCGACCACAGTTTCATGAGGCCGCTGTCCGACGAGTCGATGGAGGCGGCGCGGACCTGTTTCGCGGAGATGGCCGGGCAGGGACGCGAAGCGCTCGCGCGCGACCTCGGCGATGCGTCGGTGAGCCTGCGTCACGAGGCGGACATGAGCTATGTCGGCCAGAGCCACACGGTCCGCGTCGCGCTTGCGCCGACGATGTCGGCACTCGAATGCGGGCAGGCCTTCGAGCGGGCCTACCGGACCCGCTACGGGCATCTCAACGAGGCGGCCCGGATCCAGCTCTCGGTCCTGCGGGTGGTCTGCGAGGTGCGTCTGCCGCAACCGGCACTGGGCGCCGACCCGATCGACGGCGGCGACGCCGCCGGGCCGGGTTCGCGCGAGGTTCATTTCGCGAGCGCGGAAGGCCGGATCTCCACCCCGGTCCTTCGCCGCACGACGCTCGCGCCAGGCGTCCGGATCGAGGGGCCCGCGATCATCGAGGAATACAGCTCGACCACCATCGTCGCGCCGGGCGAATCCGTCGTGGTCGGCGAGCTCGGCGAGCTGCGCCTGCGCATCGCGCCGGCGCAGCGGGAAGCCCGGCCATGACCGCGAAGGCGACCACGGGATCGATCGATCCGATCGAGCGGCAGATCGTCAGGCAGCGCCTGATCGCGGTGCCGAACCTGATCGAGAAGAACGTCGAACGCACCTCGTTCAGCCTGCTGGTGCGCGAGTACAAGGACTACGCGGTCGGATTCGTCGATGCGCGCGGACGGCTCGTCGCCCAGTCGAAGTACAGCCTGCCGGCCTTCGTCGCCAACGCGATCGGGCTGGCTGTGCAGGCCGGATTGCGCGAGCTCGGGCCCGAGGCGATGCACGAAGGCGACGTGCTGATCTGCAGCGAGGCGGCGGTGCTCGGCAAGCACATCAATGACGTCGTCGCCTATACCCCGGTGCGCGCCGGCGGCGAGTTGCTCGGATTCTTCGCCGTGCTGATGCACTGGGTCGACGTCGGCGGCGCGGTCGTCGGTTCGTGCTTCTCCCCGCATACGACCGATGTCTTCCAGGAGGGCATCCAGTTTCCGACCGTGAAGCTGGTGAGCCGCGGCGAGCGGGTGCGCGACATCTTCCGCATCATCGAGACCAATACGCGGTTCCCGCGCCTGCTGATGGGCGACCTCGAGGCGCAGCTCGGGGGCTGCCGGATGGGTCACGACCTGGTGCAGGAGATCGTCGCCCAGCATGGCGCCGACGCCGTGCTCGGCGCCATCGACGAGATGATCGCCGATGCCGACCGGGCGATGGAGCGAGCCCTGCGGGCGCTTCCCGAAGGGACCTGGCGCGCGTCGTCCTTCATGGACGACGACGGCGTGCGCCTGGGCGAGCCGATCCGCATCGACGTCGCGGTCAGCATCGCCGATGGCCGCCTGGTCGTCGACCTGAGCGGCCTGAGCGAGCAGCTCGCCGGCCCCTTCAATGCCGGCCGCGACGGCGGTGCGGTGGCGGTCGCGCGGATGGCGGCCAAGTTCCTGTTCGCCGGCACCACGCCGGTCAACGAAGGCGACTTCCTGCGGGTCGATGTCGTCATCCCCGATGGCAGGTTCCTCAGCGCTCGCCCCGATGCGCCCGTGGGCGGGGCCGGCAACACGTCGGCCACGGTGGTCGACACCATCATCGCCGCGCTCGCCCCGGTGCTCGAGGGCCGGGTCCCGGCGGGTCACCACGGCATCTACGGCACTCATACGATCAGCGGCATCGCCGAGGATGGCGAACGCTTCCTCAGCCTCGACGCGATGTCGGGCGGATGGGGCGCCTTCGTCGATCGCGACGGTCCGGGGCCGTTCCGCTCGATGACCCATGGCGATGTGCGCGATGTGCCCGTGGAGCTGCAGGAAGCGAGCTATCCCTACCGGATCGAAGCCAAGCGGCTGCGGGTCGACAGCGGCGGCCCGGGGCGCTTTCGCGGTGGCCTCGGCATCGAGAAGGTCTACCGTTTCGATCGCGACCTCGCCCTGCTCGCCAAGATCGAGCGCATCGGGTGTCCGCCCTGGGGCGTCGACGGGGGCCGACCGGGCATGTCGCCGGCGGGCGAGCTCATCGCTGCGACCGGCGAGCGGCGCAGTCTCGGCAAGGGGCAATGGCCGGTGCGCGCCGGCGATGTCGCCCGCATCCTGAGCGGTGGCGGCGGAGGCTACGGCGATCCCTTCGATCGCGATCCCCGGGCCGTTGCCGAGGATGTCCGCCTGGGGCTCGTCAGCGTCGAGGCGGCCCGTCGTGACTACGGCGTCGCGGTCTCGGCGGGCGGAATCCTCGACATGCCGGCCACGCTCGCCGCGCGGGAAGAATCCCGGCGGGGCATCGGCCGGTCGTAGGGCCGCCGGATCGGAGCGGCGCGTCGTCCGCGCCGCGCGATCGAATGCGAAGCGGGCGCTACTGGCCGGCCGATGCCGGCGCGGGTGAGTCGGCCGACGGCGTTCCCGGCGCATCCGTGCCGGCTGCCGGCGTCGCCGGTTCCTCGTCCCCGGGCTGGGTGACGAAGCCCAGCTTCTGGACGCCGGCGCGCTGCGCGGCCGCCATCACCTGGAGCACGGATTCGTATTCCACCTTGCGGTCGCCGCGGATGTGCAGCTCGGGCTGCGGATCCTTCCGGGCGGCTTCCTCGAGCCGCAGCTGCAGGGTGGCCGCATCGACCGGCTCGTCGTTCCAGTAGACGCGGGCTTCGGCATCGATGGCAAGCGTCACCCGGTCCGGCTCCTGGATGTCCGTCGCGGCGGTCGCGCGCGGAAGGTCCACCGTTACGCGTTGCGTGAGGACCGGCATCGTGATCATGAAGATGATCAGCATCACCAGCATGATGTCGATCAGCGGCACCATGTTGATCTCGCTGAGCTCGGTGTCGTCGTCCTCGAAATCGTGCAGGGAAGCGGCCATGTGTCCTTACCCCTTCGCGGCGGCGAGCGTCGGTGGCGTGCCCTTGCCCGGTCTTGTCGCGGCCTGCGTCGCTTCGACATGCAGCGCCTCCCGCACCGGCTGGTCCTCGCTCGCGGTCTCGAGCGAGTGGCCGGTCAGGAAATAGCTGTTCAGCTGCCGGGCGAAGCGTCGCAGTTGTCCGAGCAGCGTGCGGTTGGCGCGGCTCAGCGCGTTGTAGCCGAGCACCGCCGGAATGGCCACCGCCAGGCCGAAGGCCGTCATGACGAGCGCCTCGCCGACCGGGCCCGCCACCTGGTCGATGCTGGCGTGCTGGGCGACACCGAGGCCGAGCAGGGCATGGTAGATCCCCCAGACGGTGCCCAGCAGGCCCACGAAAGGCGCGGTCGATCCGATCGAAGCCAGCACCGACAGGCCCGAGCGCAGCCGTTCGCTGCTGTCGTCGATGGAGCCGCGCAAGGCGTCGGTGACCCATTCGGCAAGGCTCAGCTGTCCGTGCAGTTCCTTGCGGTTGGCTTCATGGTGCGCCACGGCGGCCCGGCCTTCGAGCACCAGCAGGTTGAAGGGATTGAGTCCCGGCGCCGGGGCCCCGCGGGCCTGCAGCACGCGCAAGCCTTCGTCGAAGCTGCTGGTATGCCAGAACGCGGAAGCCGCCCGCGCGGCGCGGCGCAGCCTGATCAGCCGCCAGGCGCGGGTGAGGATCAGCCACCACGTCACGATGGACATGAGCAGGAGGATGATGGCGACCGACTTGATGATGAGGTCGCCCTGGCTCCACAGGGACACCAGGCCGTAGGGAGAGTCGCTTGCCATGTTCAGGACACTGGTCGCCAGATCCAGAGGGGTGCTCGCGGGGTCGGGAGAGCCGGTTGCCAGAGCCGGGGAAGTGGCTGGCAGATCCGGAGAGGTGCTTGTCGGCTCCATGACGTGATTTCCTGAAAGTCGAAGATCCGGTGGATTAGATGTTTCCGATGTGCCCCGTGCTCTCTCCCCGGCCTCAGGACCGGAGCGAGAAGACTACAGGCAACTCGTATCGATAGGGGATCGGTTCGTCGCCGCGCCTGGCGGGAACGAAGTTCCAGCGTCTCACCGCGTCGAGCGCCGACTGGTCCAGCGCCGCGAAGCCGCTCGAGCGCTTGACCTTGATCTCGCCCACGCGACCGTCCGCGAGGATGAGCAGCTCGAGCACCACGCGTCCCTCCTCGCCGAGGCGGCGCGAGCGGGTCGGATAGACCGGCGCGGGATTGCGCAGGTGCGCGGCGTCCGAGATGGGCGGCGCCACCGGCGGCGCGGCGGCGGCCTCGCGACGCTCGGGCGCGGCCGGCGGCGCGGGAGGCGCCGCAGCGACCGGCGGCGGGCTCTCGACCGGCACCACGGGCTCCGGTTCGCGAGCCACCGGCTCCGGCACCGGCTCCTCGGGCACGCTGACCGATCGCTCGGTGGGCGGCGCCTTCACCGGAGGCAGCGGCTTGGGCTTGGGCTTCGGCTTGGGTTTCGGCGGCGGCGGTGGTGGCTCGGGCGGCGGCGGCTCCGGAGGAGGGGGCGGCGGCGGCTCGGGCGGTGGCGGTGGTGGCGGTTCGGGCGGTGGCGGTGGTGGCGGTTCGGGCGGCGGAGGCAGGGGCTCCGGGATGATCTCGGGATCGGGCTCCCTGGTGGGTGCGGCCTCGACCAGCTTCTGGGAGGCTTCCGCCACGAGCACGCCGGTGATCGACGGCGGCGTGATCAGCGGCTCAGGACGCGGTGCTGCGAGCCCGTGCACCGCGGCGGTGATCGCGGCCGCATGCGCCACGACGACGGCCAGCGCCATCGGGACGCCGTCGCGCCAGCGCGCAGCGGATCGGCCGCTCATGCCACCCACGAGCGACGAAAGTCGCCGGCGTGTCGGGTCCGCGATGTGAGCTCATCGCGTGAAGTCGGTGACAGGAAGGGCAGCCCCCGGTCTGCGGTACGCATGGAGGAGAACGGATCGATGAGAATGAGAGTGGTTATTATTCTATACGAAACATGTCGCCGATCGGCGATGAGCCGATGCGACGCAGTCGCGACGACCCGATGTTCCGGCAGGCGGGCAATACCGAGGGCCGGAAAAGAATCGGGCCTTGCATTGCTGCAAGGCCCGCGAGTTCTGGTAGGTCGTGGCGGGCTCGAACCGCCGACCATCGGATTAAAAGTCCGGTGCTCTACCAACTGAGCTAACGACCCATGGGGCATTCACTGTACCGCACCCGCTGTACCGAATGCGAAGCCCATAAATATAGCGCGACCCCCCTGTATAGGTCAATCGAGCGCTCCGAAGATCCGGTCGGTGCGCCATGCCTGATAGCGTACCCCGAGGAAGCCGCCGACGATGATCGCCCCGAAGGCGATCATGGATCCGAGGGACAGGGTCGACAGGCCGGTGATGCCCTGGCCGACCGTGCAGCCGAGCCCGGTCACTCCGCCCACGCCCATCAGCACGCCGCCGACGAGGTGGTTGGCGGTGTCCTCGACGCTGCCGAAGCCTTCCCAGCGGAACTCGCGGGCGATGATCGAGTACAGGAATGCGCCGACGACGACTCCGAGCGCTCCCGCGATGCCGACCGAGACCGCCTTGCTGGTGTCGCTCCAGAACATGAGCAGCTCCAGGGTGTAGGCCATCGGGGCGACGAAGGTGAAGGACTCGGGCCGGCCCGAGTTGGTCCGCACGAAGGCTTCCTCGAGCGTGAGCGGGTTCTCCTCGACGTAGCCGACATGGCCGCTCACGTACCAGAGCGCGACGACCGCCAGGCCGATGCCGAAACCGCCCAGCAGCAGGTCGAAGCGTCGGAACTCGCGATCCACGAGGGCGAAGGCCAGCAGCGCCAGCCCGACGGCGGTGCCGAGGCCGTAGCGCAGTGCCGGGCTGCCGCCGAGCAGCGAGGGCAGGTCCTGGCCGGGCTCGAGGATGACCGCGACCGGATCGAGCACGCCGACGCGGAACACTCCGAAGATGCCCCTGAGCGTCATGTAGGCGGCCAGCCCGAGCACGACGAAGACCACCAGGCTCTTGAGCGAGCCACCCCCGATGCGCAGCAGCGTCTTGCTGGTGCAGCCCGAGGCCAGCACCATGCCGAAGCCGAAGAGCAGTCCGCCGACGATGTAGGACAGCCAGACCAGCCGCGGCGTCGTGTACATCGCCTGGCCGAGGTCGACGAGCCCGGCCGCGCCGAGCGCCTGGGTGCCGAGCACGGCCACGCCGACCGCGCAGATCCACATCCGCATCCGCGACCAGTCGCCCATGTTCACGATGTCCGCGATGGCGCCCATGGTGCAGAAGCGCGAGCGGGTCATGGCGGCGCCCAGCGCGATCGCGATCGCGAAGGTGAGCCAGACGACGCGCTCGCCGAGTGCCGCGAACTCGATCTCGGACATGGTGGCCCGGGCGGCCTAGCGCAGCGCCGCGAGCCGGTCGCGCGCCGCCTGCGCGGCCGGGGCCGAAGGATAGCGCTCGAGCAGCGTCTGGAGGGTCTGGCGACCGGCGGTCCGCTTGCCGCTCTCGATCTGGGCGTAGGCCTGGTTGAGCATCGCGTCCGGCGCGCGCGGATTCTCGGGATGTCTGGACACCAGCGCCGAATGGGTCTCGATCGCCGCTGCATAGTCCTTGAGCGCGAACTGGCTGCTGCCGAGCCAGAAGCTCGCGCTAGGCCCGTAGGGACTGTCGGGGAACTGGACGAGGAAGGCGTCGAAGGCGCCCCGGGCGGCGTTGAAGTCGCCGCTGCGGAACATGGCGAGCGCCGATTCGAAGGCCCGGCGCTCGGCCTGGTCGACGGTCTCGGCCTTGCCGTCGATGGTGACCTGGACAGGTTCGAAGCGCTTGAGGCGCGAATCGATGCTGCTGGCGAGGTCGCGCTGCTGCTTCTGGGTCTTCGACAGGGTGTTGGCCTGGACTTCGATCTGACCGCGCAGGGAGGCGATCTCCTGGCGCATGTCGTCGATCTGGTTCTGCAGCTGCAACTGGCCCTGCGAGACTTGCTCGAGGCGCGAGAGTCGTGCCTCGAAATCGTTGGCGAGCTGGTCGACGCGGGCGCGCAGTTCCAGGATCGCCTTGCGGGCGCCATCGTCCTCGAACAACGCATGGGCCGGCATGCTGGCGAACACCAACAGGGCGACCGGCAGGGCGCGCAGCAACGCGGCGGCGGAGTTGGTGATGGTTCGGCTCATGGCTGCTTCGTCGGCGACGGCCGGTCGCCGGGACACCCGGGCGCCCGCCGGCGCC
>JAMLIN010000050.1 GCA_023954135.1 Burkholderiaceae bacterium
ATCGTCCTCGGCGATCCCCTCATGACCCTGAAGGTTCTGCGGAGAATCGTCGCGCGCCGCTCGCGCCGTATCGTGACCGACACCGAGACCGTCACGGCGGCGGTGCTCCTGCTCGGTGTGCCGCCCTTCTTTCGCGAGTTCGAAGGCCAGGCCGTCGCCGAGGAGTGCTTTGCCGGGCGCGCGCACCGGTTTCGCGGCATGCTCGAACAGGTGCGCCGCTCACGCCGCGCGGCGCTGCTTGCGGTCGGGCTCGCGGTCCAGCGCCAGGATGCCGACACCGAGCTGATCTACGAGGCGGCCATGCTCGACGATTTCGCCGGCCTGCTGCTCTGGTGCCATGAACCCGACCTTGCCGCGGAGATCGCAAGCCGCCAGCGGGCCGATCCGGCCTTGCGATCGACCCGGGCACAGGAGGAGCTGCTCGGCGTCGAGCTCGCGGCGATCCAGCAGTTCCTGCTCAAGCGCTGGCAGATGCCGGCCGCGCTGATCCGGCTGACCGACCACCAGGACGGCACTCCCCGGGCGCGCAACGTCCGGCTTGCGGTCCGGCTCGCCCGCCATCTCGAAGGGGGCTGGGACAACCCGGCGATCCCCGATGATCTCGAGGAGATCGGCGTGCTGCTGAACGTGTCGGCCGAGGCCGCCCGCCGCAAGGTGGAGGAGATCCTCGCCTGACTCCGGCCGCGGGCCCGCCAGGCCCGCCCCGCGATGCCTCATCGTGGCGTTACCATCGCCGGACCCCGGTTCCGATGCCACGTCCGATGCGGCTGATCCTGCTCTCGATCCGCGATCTCCTCGTCAGTTTCGGCCCGTTCGCCGTGCTCGCCGTCGCACTGCTCGCGCTCGCCTATTACGCTCTCGATCCGATGCCGCCCAAGCGGCTGCGGCTCGCCACCGGCCCGGAGCAGAGCGCCTACGAGGCGATCGGCGCGGACTATCGCGACCGCCTCGCGCGGTTCGGCGTCACCGTCGAGCTGGTGCCGACCGCCGGTTCGAGCGACAACTTCGAACGTCTGGCGGCGGCCGGCGAGGGCCAGGCAAGGGTCGATTTCGGCTTCGTGCAGGGCGGCACCGCCGGCCCCGGGCAGGCGCGCGAATCCGGCGTCGTCTCGCTCGGGAGCCTCTTCTATGAGCCGGTCTGGCTGTTCTATCGCGACGGCGCGCCCGGTCTTGCCGATGGCGGCACGCTGGATTCGCTCGCCGGCCTGGCGGGCTGGCGGGTGGCCACCGGCCCGCCGGGCACCGGGGTGCCGGTGCTGTTCGGGCGACTGCTCGAGGCCAACCGGATCGATCCCGGCACCATCGAGCGCCTGTCGCTCGAGCACACCCCCGCGGTCGTCGAGCTGCTTGCCGGCGGCATCGATGCCGTCGTCTTCGCGTCGGCGCCCGAGTCGCCCCTGGTGCGGATGCTTCTGCAGACGCCGGGAGTGCGCCTGCTCGACTTCGCCCAGGCCGACGCCTACGAGCGGCGTTTCGGCTTTCTCTCCAAGGTGCTGCTGCCGCGCGGCGTGGTCGATCTCGGCGCCGATGTGCCGCCGGTCGACCATCGCCTGGTCGCTACCACCACCACCCTGGTCGCGCGCGGCGACACCCATCCGGCCCTGGTCCAGCTGATGGTCCAGGCCGCCGCCGCGCTCCACGGCGAGCCGAGCTGGTTCAGCCGGGCCGGCACCTTTCCGGCGCCGGGCAACATGGAAGTGCCGCTCGCCGACGAGGCTGCCCGCTTCTATCGCGACGGCCGGCCGCTGTTGCAGCGCTACCTGCCGTTCTGGCTCGCCAACCTGGTCGACCGGATGTGGGTGGTGCTCGCCGCGATCGTGGCGGTGCTGATACCGCTCTCGCGCCTGGTGCCGCCCCTCTACCAGTTCAGGGTCCGCTCGCGGGTGTTCCGCTGGTATGCCCAGTTGCGCGCGATCGAGGAGGACGTCGGCGAGTTCGTGGCGGCCGGCGCGGGACGGCCGGGCGAGGCCTCGCGGCTCGTCGAGCGGCTCGACGAGCTCGATGCCCGCGTCGAGCGCATCGCGGTCCCGCTGTCGCACGCCGAAGAACTGTATGCTCTGCGCAGTCATATCGCGCTGGTGCGACGGCGGCTTGCGCCGGACGCAGGCACGGGCGCACAGGGAGACATGTCATGAATCTCGAACTCGACGGCGCGGTGACCCTGGTCGCCGGCGCCAGCAAGGGCATCGGCCTCGCCTGCGCGCGGGCCTTCTCCGCGGCCGGCGCCCGGGTGGTGGGCGTGGCCCGCAGCGGCCGCGATCTCCAGGAGGCGGCCGCCGAGATGCGCCGCGACGACCTCGACATGGCGACCGAGGTCGCCGACGTCGGCGACGAGGCCACGGTGCTCGCCCTCGTCGAGCGCATCGAGCAGCTGCACGGCCCGATCTCGGTGCTGGTCTGCTCGGCCGGCGCGGCCCGCCGCTTCCCGCCCGAGGAGCTCGGTGGCGATGCCTTCCGGCAGGGCATGGACGCCAAGTACTTCACCACCATGTATCTGCTCGACGCGGTGGTGCGGCGCATGGCCGCTCGCGGTCGCGGCAGCGTCGTCAACATCGTCGGCCAGGGGGGGCGGCGGGCGGCGCCTCATCATATCGCCGGCGGCGCGGCCAATGCCGCCCTGATGCTCGCGACGGTCGGCTACGCGAACGCCTATGCCGCCCAGGGCGTGCGGGTCAACGCGATCAATCCGGGCCTGACGCGCACCACGCGCCTCGAGGAGGGGCTGGAAGCCCAGGCGCGCTCGACCGGACGCAGCCGCGACGACCTGCTTGCCGCCGCGGTGGCCTCGGTCCCGATGGGCCGGCTCGCCGAGCCCTGCGAGATCGCCGACGTTGCCCTGTTCCTCGCTTCGGCGCGCGCCTCCTACGTGACCGGCGCGGTGATTCCCATGGACGGCGGAGCAGCCTCGGTCATCTAGACGCTATAGTCATGCCTGCGCAAGACGGGGGCGATGATGATACGGGTGGTGTTCAACCAGAAGGGCGGCGTCGGCAAGTCGACGATCACGGTCAATCTCGCGGCGATCGCCGCCGAGCGCGGCAGGCGTACCCTGGTGGTCGATCTCGATGGGCAGGGCAACGCATCCCAGTACCTGCTCGGCCATGCCGTCTCGGATGCGACGCCGACCGTCGCCGACTTCTTCGAGCAGAGCCTGAGCTACAAGCTCTCGACCCTGCCGATCGGCAGCTTCGTGCATCGCACGCCGTTCGAGAACCTCGACCTGATGCCGGCGAGCCCGGACCTCGCCGACCTGCACGGCAAGCTCGAGTCTCGCTCGAAGATCCTCAAGCTGCGCAAGGCGCTGGATTCGCTCCAGGAGACCTATGACGAGATCTTCATCGACACCCCGCCGGCGCTGAACTTCTACACCCGCTCGGCACTCATCGCCGCCGACGGTTGCCTGATTCCCTTCGACTGCGACGACTTTTCCCGCCAGGCCCTCTACGGCCTGATCGATGCGGTCGAGGACATCCGCGACGATCACAACGAGGATCTCGTCATCGAGGGCATCGTCGTCAACCAGTTCCAGCCGCGCGCCAGCCTGCCGGTGCGGATCGTCCAGGAGCTGCTCGACGAGGGCCTGCCGGTGCTCGACTCGAAGCTCTCGAGCTCGGTGAAGATCCGCGAGTCCCATGATGTCTCGAAGCCGCTGGTCGCCTGCGCGCCCGGGCACAAGCTCACCGCGGAGTTCCGCGGCCTCTACGACGAGCTCGAGGCCGGCCGCGGGAAGGGGCGTCGCAGGAAGTAGCGCCCGGGCGGGCGTCAGCCCAGCATCTGACCGCCGTCGACCGCGATCGTCTGCCCCGTGACCCAGCGAGCGTCGTCGCTCGCGAGGAACAGCGCCACGCTGGCCACCTCCTCGGCCGTGCCCATCCGCCCGAAAGGGATCGAGCCCCGGGTCCGGGCGTAGAGCTCGGGCTGCTGGCGTCGTGCCTGGTCCCAGACCCCGCCGGGGAATTCGATCGAGCCGGGCGCGATGCAGTTGACCCGGATCCGCTGGCCGGCGAGCTGGGCCGCCTGGGTACGGGTGTACTGGATCAGGGCCGCCTTGACCGCGCCGTAGGCCGGGGTGCGCACGCTCGGCGCAAGGCCCGAGATCGAGGAGACATGGAGGATCGATGCCCCGGGGCGCACCGTCAGGTGCGGCAGCGCGGCGCGGCAGGCCCGTACCGTACCGAGCAGGTCGATCTCGATGCTGGCCGCCCAGCCGGCTTCGTCGTCGCTGCGCCCGAACCCGGACGCATTGTTCACCAGCACATCGATGCCGCCGAGGGCGGCGGCCGCGGCTCCGATGTAGTCGGCGATGGACTGCGGCTGGGCGAGATCGCAGCAGGCCGCATGCGCCGGGCGGCCGCTGCGCTCGGCGAGCTCGGCCGCAACCGCCCGCAGGGCCTCCTCGCCCCGGGCACAGATCGATACGCTCGCTCCTTCGGCGGCGAAGCCGAGCGCGATCGCCCGGCCGATTCCCCGGCTGGCGCCCGTCACGACGACGCGCCGCCCTTCGAACTTCCCAGCCATTGGCCTGTCCCTCCACCTGTTTCCGACAGTCTAGCGAGCGGTGCCGGTCTCTGCATCGGAATCGCGGCGCGCTACGATACGCGCACCGGCGTGCAGGAACGAAGCCTGCGTCGTGAACCAGGGACCAGAATCCCCCTCAGGAGACGTTGAGATGAGCACATCGGCGATCCGCCGCCAGACCGTGGGTGACATCCTGCGCCGCACGGCGGCGCGGCTTCCGGACAAGATCGGCGTGGTCTGCGGTGAGGTTGCCTGGACCTACCGCGAGTTCGACCGCATCGCCAACCGGCTCGCCAACGGACTGGCCGCCGACGGCATCGGCCAGGGCGACCGGGTCGCGATCCTGTCGCGCAACTCGCATGCCTTCGCCGCCATGCGCTTCGCGCTGGCGCGGCTGGGCGCGGTGCTGGTGCCGATCAACTTCATGCTCAACGCCGACGAGGTCGGCTACATCCTGCGCCACAGCGGCGCGCGCCGGCTCGCGGTCGGCGCCGATCTGCTCGGGCTCGCCCGCGAGGCGATCACCCGGGAGACCGCGGTCGAATCCCTGCTCTGGCTCCCGGGCGAGGATCCGGCCGAGCCGCCCGCGGGGCTGGCGAGCTTCGACGCGATCCTGTCGTCTTCCGATGCGGCGCCCGATGTCGCGATCGACGGCGGCTCGCTGCTGCAGATCATCTACACCAGCGGCACCGAATCCGCCCCCAAGGGGGCGATGCTCACCCACGATGCCGTGCTCTGGCAGTACGTGAGCTGCGTTGCCGATGCCGAGATCCACGGCGACGACCTCATGCTGCATGCCCTGCCGCTCTATCACTGCGCCCAGCTCGACGTCTTCTTCGGTCCCGGGGTCTACGCGGGCGCCACCAATGTGATCACCGGCAAGCCGGCTCCGGCTAATCTGCTGAATCTGCTTTCGCGCTACCGGGTGAGCTCGTTCTTCGCGCCGCCCTCGGTCTGGATCGGCCTGCTGCGCGACCCCGGCTTCGATTCGGCCGACCTGTCGGCGCTGGCCAAGGGCTACTACGGCGCCTCGATCATGCCGGTCGAAGTGCTGCGCGAGCTCGCCGCCCGTCTGCCGCGGGTGCGCCTGTGGAACCTCTACGGCCAGACCGAGATCGCGCCGCTCGCGACCATGCTCGGGCCCGACGAGCAGCTGAGCCGGCCTGGCTCGGCAGGCCGCCCGGTGCGCAACGTCGAGACCCGTGTCGTCGACGACGACATGCGCGACGTCGGTCCAGGCGAGATCGGCGAGATCGTCCATCGCTCGCCGCAGCTGATGTCGGGCTACTACAGGGATCCCGAGCGCACCGCCGACGCTTTCCACGGCGGCTGGTTCCACAGCGGTGATCTCGCCGTGGTCGATGCCGACGGCTACATCACCGTCGTCGATCGCAAGAAGGACATGATCAAGACGGGCGGGGAGAACGTCTCGAGCCGCGAGGTCGAGGAAACGCTGTACGGCCATCCGGCGGTCTCGGAGGTCGCGGTGGTGGGCCTGCCCGATCCGCGCTGGATCGAGGCGGTCACGGCGGTGGTGGTGCCCCGCGCCGGTCACGAGGTCGGCGAGGACGAGCTGATCGTGTTCTGCCGCGAGCGCCTCGCCCACTTCAAGTCGCCCAGGCGGGTGATCTTCGCCGAGGCCCTGCCGAAGAACCCGAGCGGGAAGGTGCTGAAGCGCTCCTTGCGCGAAACGTTCAATCAGGCGACGAGCACCACCTTGTAGCCGCCCGACTTCTCGTCGAGCTCGAGCTCGACGAGGTGGCGGGCCTGCGCTTCCTCCAGCAGTTCGCTGAAGGACTTGAAGCCGAAATAGGACTCGTTGAAGCCCGGCTGGCGGCGCTTCAGCGCCTGCTTCACCATCGAGCCCCAGATAGGCTCGCCGGCGCCGCGCTCGGCGACGAGGGCCTCGCAGGTATCGACGACCAGGTCCATCGCCCGCTGCACCCGGTCGTCATCGCCGGCATCCGCTGCCCCGGCGGACTCCGGTGCCGGCATCGGCGCCGGTTCCGCCGCGGGTGTCGGCGGGCCCGCTTCTGCCGGGGCGGCAGCGCCGGGCGCACCCTTGCGCGACCGGCTCTTGCGCGCGGTCCTCGCCATCGTCTTGTCCGCCGACTTCTCCGCCGACTTCTCCGCTGCCTTCTCCGCCGGCTTGTCGGCAGTCTTCTCCGTCGTCTTCGCGGACGCCTTGCTGCCAGCCTTCCCTCCCGCCTTCCCGGCGCGGGACCGCGGTCGCGCCTGCAGGCGCACCAGGTCGTCGTAGTAGATGAACTCGTCGCAGTTGGCCATGAGGAGGTCGGAGGTCGACTTCTTCACGCCGACGCCGATCACCAGCTTGTTGTTCTCGCGCAGCTTGGACACAAGCGGCGAGAAGTCCGAGTCGCCGCTGATGATGACGAAGGTGTCGACGTGCGACTTGGTGTAGCAGAGGTCGAGGGCGTCGACCACCATGCGGATGTCGGCGGAGTTCTTGCCCGACTGGCGCACGTGCGGGATCTCGATGAGCTCGAAGGCGGCTTCGTGCATGGGCGCCTTGAAGTCCTTGTAGCGCGCCCAGTCGCAATAGGCCTTCTTGACGACGATGCTGCCCTTGAGCAGCAGGCGCTCGAGCACCTTGCGGATGTCGAAACGCTCGTACTTCGCTTCCTGCACGCCGAGGGCGACGTTCTCGAAGTCGCAGAACAGCGCCATGCTCTGGGTGTCGTGGCTGGAACCGTTCATGTTCTTTCCCGGGATGTTGGCGCTGGGACGGCAGCGCCGCGGCGTTGCCAGCCGATGAGCGCGAGCAGGCAGCCCGAGGAGGCCGCCAGCAGCACCAGGCCCCAGGCGGTGATGCTGGCGCCCGCCATCGCGACCGCGAGGGTCCCGACCGACGACGATACCACCTGCGCGAAGAATCCGAAGAAGGACGAGGTGAAGCCGGCGATCGCGCCGTGCGGCTCGAGGGTCATCGCGGTCGCGTTCGAGAACACGATCAGGTAGCCGATCGCGAACACGAACATCGTCGCCGACAGGCTGTATGGCCCGATCCGTCCGGCAACCGACAGCACGACGACCGCGAGGCAGGCGGCCGACATGATCAGGCTGGCGATGATCGCGCTGGCCACCGGTCCGATTCGCCCGATCAGCCGGTGGTTGAGGAACTGGCCGATGATGATGCCCACGCCGTGCAGGCCGAACAGGATGGCGAACATCGTGCCGTCGATGCCGAAGTTGGCTCCGTAGATCCGCGGCATGCCCGCGATGATCGTGATCATGCTGACCATCGCCAGCGCCGCCAGCAGCATGAAGAAGCGCGACTGGGGATCGCGCACGACCGCCCGGGCATTGGCGAGCACCGTCCTCGGGGCCAGTGCGCCCGGATCGCGCTCGCGCAAGGTCTCGGGCAGGCGGGCGAGGGTGGCGGCCAGCCCGAGGGCGAACAGGCACATGGCGACGAAGACCGCCCGCCAGCTGCCGCCGACCGCCGCCAGACCGACGCCGATCAGGGGCGCGAAGATCGGGCCCACGGCGAAGATCCCGCTCGCGATCGCCATGTTGCGCGGCAGCTCCACCGGATCGGAAACATCGCGCACCATCGCCCGGCCCAGCACGGGCCCGACCGCGCCGCCCAGCCCCTGCAGGGCGCGTCCGGCCAGCACGCCGGCGAGCCCGCCGCTGGCGAGCGCCACCAGCGCGCCGGCCGCATACAGTGCGAGCCCCGCCGCGATCACCGGGCGCCGGCCGAAGCGGTCGGCGAGCGGGCCCATCACCAGCTGGCCGACGCCGAGGAAGAAGATGTACAGCGTGACGGTGGCGTGCAGGCTCTCCGGCGGCGCGTCGAGCGAGCCGGCCATGGGCCCGAAGAAGGGCAGGGTGATGTCGATCGAGAAGGCGCCGATGCTGAGCAGCAGCCCGCAGTAGACGATGATCTGGCGCTTGGTCACGGATGTGGGAATGGGCGGCGCATTCGCGGCGGGCAAGCCGCGATGATAGCTGGAGGCGCCGCGCCGCCGCGGTGCCTCGTGACGGGGCCGGGCGCCGACGCTAGCGGTAGACGCCGTCCCAGGGCCCGGCTTCGACGACCAGCGTGCGCCCGTCCTCCGACACCCTCGGCCGGTTCATCTCGAAGGTCGTCTCGGGCGTGACGACGGCGTAGTCCATGTAGCCCATGCGGGCGATCGGGCGGGCAGCGGCGGTATCGAAGCGGCCGTCGCGTATGTAGGCATCGTCGATGTAGATCGCCACGACCTCGCCGAGGATGACGGTGTTGGGCGGCTGCTGCGGACGCCGAGGGTCGCCGGGCAGCTCGATCGTCTTCCAGAGCCGGCACTCGAGCGCCGCCGGGCTGTTCGCCACCCGCGGCGGCGCGACATGCCTCGATGCGGCGACCGGCAGTTTCGCGAGATCGAACTCGTCGACGTCGGCGGCCACCGGCGCGCAGCTCGTGTTCATCTGCTCGCGCAGGTTCCAGCTGGCGAACGAGCAGGTGAACTCGCCGTTGGCCTCGATGTTCGCCTGGCTGTCCTTGCGGCCTATCGAGGAGAACATCACGAAGGGCGGCTTGTCGCTGACCCCGTTGAAGAAGCTGTACGGCGCGAGGTTGGGCACCCCGTCGGGGCCGATCGTGCCGATCCAGCCGATCGGCCGGGGCGCGACGAGCGCCTTGAACGGGTCGAAGGCGAGGCCGTGCGGTTCGCTGCGGGGGTCGTAGTGCATGAGTCGGATTCAGCCGGGTTCGCCGTCGCCCATCATGGACTGCTCGTAGTTCGGCAGTCCGATGGCATCGATCAGGTCGAGCTGCGTCTCGATCCAGTCGATGTGCTCTTCGGTGTCGTCGAGGATGTCGACGAAGAGCTCGCGCGAGACGAAATCGCGAGCCTGCTCGCACAGTGCGATGGCATTGCGGACATGATCGCGGGCCATCACCTCGAGCTCATGGTCGCAGGTCAGCATCTCGGTCGTGTTCTCGCCGATGCGCAGCTTGTGCAGCGCCTGCAGGTTGGGCAGGCCGCCGAGCATCAGGACGCGCTTGACCAGCCTGTCGGCGTGCTTCATCTCGCCGATCGATTCGGCGTACTCCTTGTCGTTGAGGCGACCCAGGCCGCGATTCTCGTACATCCGCGCATGCAGGAAGTACTGGTTGACGGCCGTCAACTCGTTGGTGAGCTGCTTGTTGAGTGCCTCGATGACTTTCTTGTCACCAGCGAGGGCTGATGATTTTTTCGTGCTCATCGCTGCCTCCGGATTCCGATCCAAAGAAGCAACGATACCGAAAAGCGCGAACGCTTACCGGAACGCAAATCGTTCGTGCGTGGACACGGCGTCGGGGTTCTTTCTGCTTCAGGCCCGGGCGGGCTCCCGCAGATGGTCCTCGAGGACCTGGCGGGCGCAGTCCTGGCACATGCCGCAGCAGGTACCCACCCCGAGCTCCTCCTGGAGGTCGTCGAAGCTCGAGATGCCGAGCTCGGTGCTCGCGCGGATCTCCTGCTCGGTAATGGCGTTGCAGACACAGACGATCATGGTCGGTACGGCTCCATCGGACCTTTGCCCGCTTGTGGCTTTGGCGAGCTGCAGATAGTATGAACATAAACCATTCGCATTTGCAACTCCATGACGCACACCAAGGTACAACCGGCCGATTCTTCCCGTCGACCGGAAGGGGCTTCCCCCTCCGCCAACGGCCGCCCCGCCTCCACGCGCCGGTTCGAGAGCTCCGACCTGTTCGCGGGTACCGACGAGGTCTTCATCCAGCATCGCGGGCGGGAGTATCGGCTGCGGATAACCCAGAACGGCAAGCTGATCCTCAACGCTTGATCGCGGGTTCGGATTCGAGCGCATGACCGCGTTGGGGCGCCTTGCCGTACAACCGTACTGTCTTCGGCGCCCCGCCTTGCCCTGCACTCGAATCCGAACCCGCCCGAGATTTCGTCCAGGAATCGTGGGTCGGTTCCGACGATAGCCCCCGGCGCGGCCTCGCAGCCGGTACGATTTCCTCCCAGGAGAGATTTCACATGCATCCAGGCAGCCTAGGGGCCTGCGCGGCAGAAGCGTCGCCGGCTGCAACGCGCGGGAAAACGGCCCATCGCGACGCTGCCGCCTGCGCCCAGGGAGCCACCCTGGGCTTGTCAGCAGCGCCACGCTGGCCTCGTTTCTCGCGCGTTTCGCTTCGGCGGCTTCTGCCGCGCAGGCCCCTGGGGGGGTTGCGGTACCGGCTCGCGCCCTTTCTGCTCGTGCTCGCAGGGGCGATCGCCGCGGGCTGTACCGAGCGGGGTCCGGGGGCGGCGGCGGTCGCGACGACCGATGCCCGTATCGCGCATGCGGTCTACGAGGACTCGCTCGCGGCGGCGCGCGATCTGCTCGCCGCCGTCGAGACCTTCGTTGCCGATCCGAGCGAGGCCAACTACGCTGCCGCCCGCCAGGCCTGGCTCGCCGCCCGCGAGCCCTATGGCCAGAGCGAGGTCTATCGCTTCAGGCTCTCGCCGATCGACTCCACCAACGGCGTCGACGAGGACGGGCCCGAGGGAAGGATCAATGCCTGGCCGCTCGGCGAGGCGCTGATCGACTACGTGGCCGCAAGGGTCGATGGGGACGAGGGCCCGGAGGCCGGCACGCCCTCGGTGTCGCCCAACATCATTGCCGACGTGGAGCGGGTGCCCGACATCGACAAGGCCGCCATCGCCGCCCTCGACCAGGACGGAGGGGACGAACGCAACGTCGCCACCGGCTATCACGCGATCGAGTTCCTGCTCTGGGGCCAGGATTTCAACGAGGGCGAGGCGGGAACGGGCTGGGACGGCGTCTCGCGTCGTGACGCCACCCCGGGCCAGCGCCCGCGCAGCGACTACGATACCGCCGGGGGCTGCACCAGCGGCGTCGGCTCGCCGCAGCCGGACATCATCTGCAAGCGGCGCGGCGACTATCTCAAGGCGGCCGCCGGGCTGCTGGTCGATGACCTGGCCGGGATCGTCGCGCGCTGGGATCCGCAGGGCGGCGACTACCAACGCGAATACATCGCCGCGGGCGATGCCGCGATCGCGAAGATCCTCGAATCGATGGGGCGTCTCGGCTACGGCGAGCTCGCCGGCGAACGCATCCAGATCCCGCTCACCCAGGATTCGCAGGAGGACGAGCATTCCTGCTTCTCGGACAACACCCATCGCGACATCTACCTGAACGCGCTCGGAATCCGCAACAGCTTCAGGGGCAGCTACCGGCGCGTCGACGGCTCGACCGTCGAAGGCCCCAGCCTCGATGCGCTGCTGCGCGCCCGAGGCCATGTCGCGGTCGCGGACGAGCTCGGACGGCGCGTCGACGTGGCGGTCGCCGCGGCCCGAGCGATCGTCGAGCGGGCCGAAGCCGGCATGCCCTTCGACGTGCAGATCCAGGCGGGTGGCCCCAACGATCCGGTGATCAATGCGCTGATCGCCGCGCTCGTCGCCCAGACCGCCTCGATCCAGGCGGCGATCGACGCCCTCGGCCTGCAGGCGGGCGACCTCAAGCAGGACACCGGCCAGCAGTTGTGATCGGATGAGCAGCTTTCCGATGCGAATGGGCATGGTCGCGATCGTGGTGATGCTCCTTGCGTCGGCCTGCGATCGATCCGGCCGGCAGACCGCCGCGCCGGCGGCCGACCCGGCCGAGCGCGCCGGCGGCGGCGCCACCTCGGTGGCGGTCGCCGACCTGAACGCTTTCGCCAGGCCGGCGGCGAATCTCGATTTCATCGGCAAGAGCCTGTTCGAGAACGGCAACCATCTGTTCCGCACGCCGCGCGGCGCGGAGCGCGGCACCGGGCCGATCTCCAATGCGCAGACCTGCCAGGGCTGTCATGTCCGGGACGGCAGGGGCCAGCCGCCGCGCGACGCGGCCCGGCCCCTGGACCCGGCCGGGCCGATGGTTTCGATGCTGCTGCGGCTCGCGCGCGTCGATGCCGACGGCGGCTTCGCGCTCGACCCGGTCTATGGCGGACAGCTGCAGACGCGCGGGGTCGACGGTGATCCCCGCCATGACGCGGCCCTGGGCGACGAGGGACCGGCCCTGGGCGAGGCGCGTGTCGACATCGCCTACGAGCCGATCGTCGGCCGCTATCCCGACGGTACGCCCTACGAGCTGCTGCGGCCGGTCTACCGGATCTCGGAGGCGTCCTACGGACCCTTTGCCGAAGGCATTCGCTTCTCGCCGCGGGTCGCGCCGGCGGTCTTCGGTGCCGGCCTGCTCGAAGCGATCCCGGAAACCGGTCTGCTGGCAGCGGCCGACCCGGACGATGCCGACGGCGACGGCATCTCGGGGCGCCCCAACCGGGTGGTCGATCCGGTCAGCGGCACGGTGGTGCTCGGCCGCTTCGGCATGAAGGCGGGCGCGGCTTCCGTGCTCGCGCAGTCGGCCTCGGCCTATCGCAACGACATGGGCCTGACCAGCACGCTGTTTCCCGCCGAGCCCTGCACAGCGCAGCAGCCCGCCTGCCTGCGGGCGGCGTTGCGCGAGCTGGTGGCGCTGCACGAGCCGGGCGGCGTCGATCTCACCGACCTCGAGCTTGCCCAGGTCGAGTTCTACACGCGCACGCTCGCGGTGCCGATGCGCCGCGGCTGGGACGAGGCGACCGCCGACTGGGCGGCGGAGATCAAGGCCGGTCGCGGCCATTTCGAGCGCTTCGGCTGCGCTGCCTGCCACGTGCCGGAGCAGCGCACCGGGACGGCCGCCGGCAGCGCGCTCGGCGCCATCATGGACCTGGTCCGCCTGGAGCGGCCAGCGCCGCCGCTGGCGGCGCTTTCCGGGCAGCGGATCTTCCCGTACACCGACCTGCTGCTGCACGACATGGGCGGGCGCTGCGAAGTGAGCCGGGAAACCGCCGCGGGCGAGGCCTGCACGGCTGGCGCCGGCTGTCATTGGGTGCAGCGCTGCAGCGGCCTGGCCGACGGGGTGCCGGAGGGCGATGCGGGGCCGTCGGAGTGGCGCACCCCGCCGCTCTGGGGGCTCGGCCTGGTCCAGACGGTCAACCCGCAGGCCGGCTTCCTGCACGACGGTCGTGCCCGCACGATCGAGGAGGCGATCCTCTGGCATGCCGAGTCGGGCGGTGAAGCCGCCCCGGCCGCCGCTGCCTTCCGGCGGGCGGACGGTACGCAGCGCGCCGAGCTGCTGCGTTTCCTCGAGTCGCTGTGAGCGCGCCGGCCAACCCCATCGTCGTCGGCGGCGCGGCCGCTGCGATCGTGGCCGTGCTCGCGATCGTCGCGGGCGTCGGGAGTTTCGCCGCCGGTTCCGGTGGCGGGTTGTTCCGGCCGGATCCGGTCGCCGGCGAAGCGTCGACGTCCGCAGCCAATGCCGCGGACGTCGTTCCGGCTGCCGGCGGCCGCCTGCGCGCCCTTGCACCGCTCGAGAGCTTCATCGGACGTTCGTTCTTCGAGGATCCCTGGATCGCCGCACCCGCCTCGACCACCCTGCGCGATGGCCTCGGCCCGCTCTACAACGCTCATGCCTGCGCGAGTTGCCATCGCACGGCGGGGCGCGCGCCGCCGGATGCGAACGCGCTTTCCGGGCCGCCCACCGGAATGATCCTGAAGATCGGGCGCCGCGCCGGCGAATCCTTCGGGCCCGACCCGGTCTACGGCGACATGCTCCAGCGCCGGGCCCTGCCGTCGGTCGCCGCCGCGGGAGTGCCGGGCGAGGCGCGCTGGCGCCTGCAGCCCGTCGTCGTCGAGCTCGACGACGGGCTGGGCTCCGTGCGCCGGCTGGAACGCCCGCTGCCGCGGATCGAGGCCTTCGCCCATGGCGAACCGGCGCCGGGACTGCTGGTCTCGGCCCGGATCGCCCCTATCCTCGCCGGGATCGGGCGGATCGAGCGCATCGCGGATGCCACGCTGCTCGCGCTCGAGGATCCCGACGATCGCGACGGCGACGGGATCTCCGGCCGGGCGCATCGCTTGCCCGGCGGATCCGCCGCCGCGCCGCGCCTGGGGCGCTTCGGTCACAAGGCGGCGCATCCGGACCTCGCCCATCAGGTCGGCGCCGCCCTGCGCGACGACATCGGCATCACCAGCCGGCGCTTTCCCGCCGAGGCCTGCACCGCCGCGCAATCAGCCTGCGCGCGGGCGGCGAGCGGCGCGGGCCCCGACGGGCCGCACGAGATCTCCGATGCGCTCTTCGATGCGCTGGTCGCCCATGTCGCTTCCCTGCCGCCGCCCGTCCGCGCGAGCCTCGATGATGCGGGCGAGGGCGCCGGGCTCTTCCGGACGAGCGGCTGTGCCGCCTGCCATGTCCCGAGCCTGCCCGCGATCGATGGCGGACGGGTCGCGCTCCATTCCGACCTGCTGCTGCACGACATGGGCGCGGGGCTGGCCGATGCGCTCGGCGAAGGCGATGCCGGCGGTGGCGAATGGCGTACCGCGCCCCTCGTCGGCCTCGGTGAAAGGGAGCGCGCGGGCCGCGCCGGTTTCCTGCATGAC
>JAMLIN010000051.1 GCA_023954135.1 Burkholderiaceae bacterium
CTGGCGGAAAGGGAGGGATTCGAACCCTCGATACGGGAGACCCGTATACCGGATTTCGAGTCCGGCGCATTCGACCACTCTGCCACCTTTCCGGGTACCGCTCGGTCGAGCCGGCGAGTATAGCACCAGACGGGGCGGGCGCGGGGAAGCTGCACAAGGCGCGCAGCGGCGCCGAGAAACCGTCATGCGTGTGGTGAACCGGGCGTGCCCCTGTTCGAACGAACGGGGCGGGAATATCCCGATACCGATATCTTCCGTCCGGAGGTGCCGGGTGAACGCATTCCGGCGGGAGAGCTCGATGAAATCCACGACCATCATGGTCGCAGTGGGCGCCCTGGCCGTCGCCAGCGTGCTGGCGGCCTGCTCCGACGAGAAAGCGGCGGCGACGGCAAGTCCGGTTGCGCAGGCCTCGGAGCCCGCGCAACGCCAGGCTGCAGCACCGACGCAATCCCGGTCCGCCGCCGGCAAGGGCGAGTCGGGCAAGGCCGGGCAGGGCGATTGCGATCTGCTGAGCGCGGCGGAGCTCGAGGCGGCATTCGACGGCCGGCTGAGCTTTGGTCGCATGAGTGGCCGCGGCCCGCGCGGGCGTGGCTGCACGGTTGTGCTGGGCGGGGATGTCGAAGGGCAGCTGATCATGCAGGCCGGCAACCGCGCTGCCTTCGAGACGCGCAAGCAGTCCTATTCGGGCCAGTCCTCCGTGCGGATGGAACCGGTCGATCTGGGCGTAGAGGCCTATCGGGTGAACGATTACCAGATCATCGTCGATGCCGGCGATGACAGGTCGCTCTCGCTGGGTCTGCAGGTCTTCTTTCTGGGCGATTCCGCCCCGATCACGGCAGGCGAGGGGGCCGCGGGCGTGGAGGCTCTGACCCGGCAGGCGCTGGCGCGGCTGACGGCATCGGCTTCGGAGTAGCGAGGAAGGCTCCGGCCGGATCGAGGACTCAGCGCTCGTCACGGGCCTGTGCCCGCTGCTCACCGCAGCGCGGGTAGATCGGGCAGCATCGTCTTGAACTGCGCCAGCACGCGCTTCGCTTCCGGCTCATCCAGCGTGATCGCATGGCGTACCGCCGCTCCGATCAGGGTCAGGATCAGTCGGGAAGCGCTTTCGACAGCGTCCTGATCCCCGTCGGTGAACGGTCGCAGGGCGTCGCCGAGAAGGCCGGCCAGGTATTCGCAGTCCTCCTTGTCGAGGGCCTGCAGCCTGCGGTCCGCCAGCGTCGCCTGCCAGATGGCGGCCATGACCGGTTCCTTCCGGTACATCCGGAAGAAACCGTCGGTGATCCTGCCGAGAACCGGATGCAGGTCGTCCGCGCTGCGCATCGCCTGCAACTCCTTGCGCACGCATTCACGGCCGATGGCGTTGTAGCGCTCGGCGAGCGTCGCGATGATCGCCGTCTTGTCCGGGAAATACTGGTAGAGCGACCCGAAGGGAACGTCCGCCCGCTCGACGATGTCGCTCATGCGAAAGGCGTCGCTTCCCTTCTCGAGCAGCAGCTCCTCGGCGCAGGCGAGGATCTTCTCGAAGCGCTCGCGGCTGCGCTTCTGCGTCGGCGCGAGCCGCGCGATCACCGTCGGGGCCTGCGCCACACGAGCCTGTTCCGCCTTCGCTCTTCGCGTTTTCGCCATCGTTCGCCCGGCTCGGTTCGCAGATGAGGCGCCAGTCCCCGCAATGCAGCCCTTGACTCCTGTAATGCGAGAGTTTATCGTTTTATTGAATACGAGATATTCTCGTATCTCGATCGAACGGAGGCCAGCATGTCACAGGACACCGTTCTCACCTTCGTCGCTGCGGCCACCGACGTACGAGAGGTGCAGCGATGATGCACGCGATCACCACCTCTCTGCTCTGGTTTTCGGCGATCGGCTCTGGCCTTCTGGCGGGCCTCTACTTCGCATTCTCCGTCTTCATCATGAAGGCGTTCGGCCGGATCGAGACGCCGGCCGGCATCGCCGCCATGAACTCGATCAACACGGTGATCCTGCGCTCGCCGTTCATGCCCCTGTTCCTGGGCAGCAGCCTCGCCGCCCTGATCCTTGCCGGCATCGCGCTGTTCCAGTGGCAGCAGCCCGGATCGGCGGCGATTCTCGCCGGCGGCGCGATCTACGTCGTCGGCATGTTCGTGTGCACGATGGCCCTCAATGTTCCGCTCAACAACGAGCTGGCGGCGGTCGACCCCGCCGGCGCCGAAGCCGCTGATGTCTGGGCGCGCTACCTGCGGGACTGGACGCTCTGGAACCACGTCCGCACCGTCGCCTCCACCGTGGCGATGGTGCTGTTCATCCATGCGATCGCTTCCCGGTGACTGCAAGCCGGGTGAAACGGGTATCCGAAGGAGAACCATGATGCCGAAGACGATCTTCATCAACCTGCCGGTAAAGGACCTCGCCGCCGCAACGCGCTTCTACCAAGCGATCGGGTGCACGAAGAACGAACAGTTCAGCGACCATCAGGCGTCGAGCATGGTGTGGTCCGACACCATCACCTTCCAGTTGCTCGTAACGGACTACTTCGCCGGCTTCTCGCCGAAGAAGGTTGCCGATGCCCACGCGGTCAGCGAGGTGCTCATTGCCGTATCCCTGGACAGCCGGGAAGCGGTGGACGCCGTCGTCGGGTCGGCGGCCGCCAGCGGCGGCAAGGCCGATGTTCGCGAGCTGATGGACATGGGATGGATGTACAACCGGGCCTTCGAGGATCCCGATGGTCATGTGTTCGAGGCGATCTTCATGGACATGGATGCTGCATCGGCCCAGGCGCCGGACTAGTCCGGCGCCCTCAGCCAGTCGATCAGCGCGCGCAGGGCCGGGCTGGCCTGCCGTCGATCCGGATAGTAGAGCTGGAAGGCGGCGCCGGCTGGCCACCACTCCTCGAGCACCGGCACCAGCGCTCCCGACTCGATGTGCGGCTGCGCCATGGCCTCGTAGAGGTAGGCCCAGCCCACGCCGTCGAGCGCCGCTCGCAGCGCCATCGTGTGCTCATCGACGGTCAACGGCCCTTGCACCTCGAGCGCGCAGTGCCGGTCTTCGCGTTCGAACTCCCAGCGGTACAGCGCGCCGCTCGGAAAGCGCAGCCGCACGCAAGGCTGGGTCAGAAGGGCCCACGGATCCGCCGGCCGGCCGTATCGCCGCACGAGAACCGGCGACGCGGCCACCACGAAGCGCTGCGCCGGCCCGATCGGCAGGGCCACCATGTCGCGCGGCACCGACTCGGCGAAGCGGATCCCGGCGTCGCAGCCCGATTCGACGATGTCGATGAAGCCGTCCTGCGTCGCCAGCTCGAGCCGGATCTGCGGATGCGCCGCCAGAAACGGTGCCACCAGCGGCTCCAGCAGGAGCCGCGCCGCGCTGCGCGGGACATTCAGCCGCAGCGTGCCGGCCGCCTGTCCGCCGAGGCCGGTAGCCCGGACCAGGGCTGCCTCCAGGCCGTCCAGGTGGGGGCGCAGGCTCGCATGGAGTTGCACACCGGCTTCGGTGAGGGCGACGCTGCGCGTGGTACGGGTGAGCAGGCTCACGCCGAGCCGCTTCTCCAGCACCCGCACGGACTGGCTGACCGCCGACGGCGAAACCTCGAGCCGGGTTGCGGCACGACGGTAGCTGAGCAGCTCGGCGACGGCCACGAAGGCGCGCAGATGGGCGATATCGGGTTGGTTCATGGCCGATAGTGAAGCACGGCTTCATGATTCATGCAGCGTTTCCCGGATTGTGGACGGACAGGGGATCACCGACGATCCGGAGCATCGACATCCCTCTCCGGAGTCCACGCATGACGCCTCCTGCTTCACCGCCATCGCGCATGCTCGCGGGCCGCGCCGTCCATCCCGTCGGCCTGGGCTGCATGGGCATGAGCGAGTTCTACGGCGCCAGCGACGACGCCGAGTCGCTTGCCACCCTGCATGCCGCCGCGGAGCTGGGCGTGACCCATTTCGACACGGCCGATACCTATGGCCACGGCCACAACGAGCAACTGCTGGGGCGTTTCCTGAAGGAGGTCGATGGCCGACGCCGGGCCGCGCTCACCGTGGCCACCAAGTTCGGCATCGTGCGCGAGCCGGGGCGCTACGAGCGCCGCATCGACAACTCACCCGCCTACATCCGCAGCGCGTGCGAGGCTTCGCTCGAGCGCCTGGGCGTGGATTGCATCGATCTGTACTACTGCCACCGCCGGGACCCGGCGATACCGATCGCCGAGGTCGTCGGCGCGATGTCCTTGCTCGTGGAACAGGGCAAGGTGCGCAGCCTGGGCCTCTCGGAGGTCGGCCTCGCGACGCTGCGGGCGGCGCATGCGGTGCACCCGATCGCCGCGCTGCAGAGCGAGCTCTCGCTATGGGAACGCGGCCTCGAAGCCGAGCTGCTGCCCGCCACGCAGGCGATGGGTATCGCGCTCGTCGCCTACAGTCCGCTGGGTCGGGGCATGCTCACCGGTGCCATGCCGGCGCCGGAAGCGCTCGACGAGAAGGATTTCCGTCGCTCGCTGCCGCGCTTCACCGGAAGCGAGGGCGAGCAGAACCGGCGGCTGGTCGAGGCGCTGAACCGGCTGGCGCAGGACTGGGGCTTTCCGGCTACGCAGGTTGCGCTGGCCTGGACCCTGCACAAGGGGCCGCAGGTGCTGCCGATCCCCGGGGCCAGGCGCCGGCGCCACCTGGAGCAGAACCTGGCTTCAGCGGAGATCGTGCTCAGTCCCCGCCAGATCGGCGAACTGGATGCGCTCTTCGCGGTGGACAAGGTGCGGGGCGAGCGATACCCGCAGGCGGGGTGGGCGGGAATCGAGGCGCGGCGATGATCACATCAGGCGATCGGTGGCGCGAGCGTCGAGAGCATCGAAACGGCCTACGCCGGCGCCGTCTCCACCCTTTGCGGAAACGGCCGGAAGGCCATCAGGATCAGCATGGCCGCGAGACCCATGCCCCATGAGCCGACATACATCGGCGCGTAGCTGCCGAAGCCGTCGTAGATCAGGCCGCCGAGCAGAGGGCCGGTCGACATGCCGAGGCTGCCCGCCATCGCGGTACCCCCGATGATCGTGCCCATCATCTTCAGTGGGAAGTTCTCGCGGATGATCACCGCATAGAGCGGCATCGTGCCGGCGTAGATGAAGCCGACCATCACCGCTACCGCATAGAAGCCGCCGAGACGGTCGACGAACGCATAGGCAAGCACGCCGAAGGCCTGCGCCAGCAGCCCCAGGACGAGCACGCGCTGGGCGCCGAACCGGTCTCCCGCAAGACCGAAGCCGATGCGGCCGAACATGCCGGCCAGGCCCTCGATGCTGTAGATGGATACGGCTGCGATCATCGGGATGCCGCAGGTGACCGCATAGCTCACGGTGTGGAAGATCGGGCCGGAGTGGGTGGCGCAGCAGAAGAAGTTCGCCAGCATCAGGATGGCGAACTGGGGCGAGCGCAGCGCGTCGCGCACCGTCATGTCCGCATGCGGCTCGTCCGCCGCTGTGCCGTCCCGCCCGCCATCGAGCGCGGGCGGGCGGCGCACGAGCAGGGCAGCCGGGATCATCAGCACGGCCGCGATCCCGGCGATGATCAGCATGGCGGTGCGCCAGTCGTGAACCGTGACCAGCCAGGCGGCGAGCGGGGCCATGGTCATCGGCGCCATGCCCATGCCGGCCGAGACCAGCGAGACTGCGAGCCCGCGCCCGGTGTCGAACCAGCCGGTCACCGCGGCCATCATGGGGGCGAAAACGGCAGCCGTCGCGGCTCCGACCAGGAGGCCGAACAGGAGCTGGAATTCGCCCAGCGATTCCGCCCGGCTGGCCAGCGCGAGGCTCGCGGCGAGCATGACGGAACCGGCCAGCACCACCGGGCCTGGTCCGAAGCGGTCCGAAAGGCTGCCCCACAGCATGCTGGCCACCGCCATGGCGAGAAAGCCGATCGTCATCGCCGTGGATATCCCGGTGACGGACCAACCGGTGTCCTGTGCCATCGGCCGCAGGAAGACCGGCAGCGAGAACATGGCGCCGATCGCGACGCAGCCGAGCAGGCCGCCCGCCGCGACGATCACCCAGCGATAGGCGCTGTTCATCGTGAGTGCCGGGCTGTCCGCCGGTTCACGCTGGCGCCGGATTCCTGCGGCACCGGATCAGCCTTGCGAGGGCTTCCAGCCGGCCGCCGGGACGGTGTTCACCATCCACGGCACGCCGAACCTGTCGACCAGGGAGCCGTAGCCGGGCGACCAGAAGGTTTCGGCGAAGGGCATGACGGTTCTGCCGCCTTCGGAAAGCCGGTCGAACCAGCGCTGGGCTTCGGCCTGATCCTCGGTGTGCAGGGTGACGTCGAAGCCGTTCTTCGGCTTGTCGATGTTGGGCGCCCACTGGACGTCCATGTCGGCGCCCATCAGGGCCTGATCGCCGACATCGAGCCAGCAGTGCATCAGCCAGTTCCGGTACTTCTCGTCGGTGATCGGCATATCGGGTGGCGCGTCGCCGTAGGGAATGGCGGCGCTGATCTTTCCGCCGAGGACGTCGGCATAGAACTCGAACGCTTCGCGGCACTGGCCCTGGAAGCTGAGGCTGGTCACGATCTTCATGGTGGTCTCCTTTCTGATCGAAGTTCGATGGATATGAGGGGAGGAGCCAGACTGATGCCCGGTCGAAACCGATTGACCGGATCCAGTATAGGTTGATATAAACGTAATCAGCCTGGGGATGTCAACCCTGGACGCCGCCTTCCAGATGCGTACACCGGCCGAACCCAGCTTCGAGACCACATTGCACGTGCGCGATACCTGCCTCTGCCTGCACGCGCAGAGGGCGGCACGCGCGCTCGCCAGGCGGTTCGACATCGCCTTGAAGCCCGTCGGCATCACCAGCGGGCAGTTCTCCCTGCTGATGTCCCTGAACCGGCCGCGGGCACCGAAGCTCGGCAGCGTGGCCGCGCTGCTGGCGATGGACCGGACGACGCTGACCGCCAATCTCAAGCCGCTCGAGCGTCAGGGCCTGGTCGCAACGTCCGTCGATCCGATCGACAGGCGAGCCCGGCTGCTGCGACTGACGCCGGCGGGTCGACGTGCTCTCGGGAAGGCGGCCCCGATCTGGCAGCGAGTCCACGCGCAGATCGAAACGGGGATCTCGGACCCGGGTCAGCTTCGTGCCGAGCTGGGACGGCTGTCAGGAATGGACCACGGAGACGGCGCCAATGGATGACGCCGGCGCGGAGAGGGCCGGTCGGGCGCTGCGCGTATCGATCGCTCAGCGCATCTGCGTGTCCAGCCAGATCGTGACCGGCCCGTCGTTGACGAGCGTCACCTGCATGTCGGCGCCGAAACGGCCGTTGGCGACCTCGACGCCGAGCGCGGCGACCTGGCTGGAAAAGCGCTCGTAGAGCCGACGGCCTTCTTCTGGTGCCGCGGCGGCGGAGAAGCCCGGACGATTGCCCCGGGCTTCGGCGGCGAGCGTGAACTGGCTGACGATCAGCGCTTCGCCACCCAGGTCCAGCACGGACCGGTTCATCCGCCCTTCGTCGTCCGGGAAGATGCGCAGGTTGACCGTCCTGCGCGCCAGCCGGTCGGCATCCTCGCCGGTGTCGCCCTGCATCGCGCAGACGAGCACCAGGAGGCCACGGCCGATCTCGCCGGTGACTTCGCCCTCGATCGTGACCGATGCGCGCGAGACGCGCTGGATGAGGCATCGCATGCGGAATTCCGCCTGAATCGCTACGCAAGCTGACGCACGAGCATCAGCCCCGCGAACAGCCCCGCGATCGACAGGACGACCGAAAGCAGGACGTATGCGGCGGCCGCCCAGTGGCTGCCGCGCTCGAACAGCAGTGCCGCATCGAGGGAGAAGGCCGAGAACGTGGTGAAGCCGCCGAGAACGCCGGTGGTCAGGAACAGCCGCCAGGCCATCCCGGGGTCGATCTTCAGCGCGAACCATTCGACCAGTGCACCCATGGCGAAGGAGCCGACGATGTTCACGAAGAGGGTCCCGAGGGGAAATCCGGGACCGAACAGGGCGAGCGACGCGACGTTCACGCCGTGGCGCATGGAGCCGCCGATGCCGGCGCCGAGAAAGACGATCAGGTAGGCCTGCATGGGATCAATCCAGTCTGCCCACCCTCATGTTGACCGGCCAGGTCATGGGTCGGGCTGTCGAGGGGGCGCTCCAGAGGGTCGAGATGTCCCGTGCGAAGGCGACGAGAACATCGTCGTCGCCCGCCTCGCGCAGGCGCTGCGCGGCGCTCCAGGTCGAGACGTAGCCGAGGAAGTCGTCGAGCGTCCACGACATGCGGATCTCGAACACGGGAACCTCGATCTCCGTGAACGGGAAGCTCATGTCGCGATAGCCGGAATCCACCAGCTTGCGCTCCGCTGGCCAGTACGGACCGATCTCTTCCTGGTAGAAGTGATCGAAGCGCGACTGCAGATCGGGCCCGGGCCGCAGCACGCCATAGCTGACCAGGGCGATGAGCGCGCCTTCACGGGCGACCCGTCGTGTCTCCGCGTAGAAGGCGGGCAGATCGAACCAGTGCGCCGCCTGGGCGGCCGTGACCAGGCTGGCGCGGCGGTCAGGCAGCGGGAGCTTTTCGGCGGGGGAGCACAGGTAACGCACACCGTGCCGTGCGCGGGCATTGGCGATCTGCTCGGCGCTCGGATCGCAGCCGATCACCTCGTCGAAGTGATCGGCGAGCAGCGTGCTGAACTGGCCGCTTCCGCAGCCGACGTCCAGGGCGAGCTCGCGCGAGGGCGAGGACTGCGCGAGGAAGCGCGCAAGCTCCGTGGGGTATTGCGGCCGGAAGCGCGCGTAGGCCTGGCCGCCCCGGTCGAACCAGTTCCTTGCTCCGCTGTCGGCCGGCATCGGTGTATGTTCCCCTGAGTTTCCTGCACCGTGGCAACCCCGGGGAGCCGGGATCGATCCCGCCGTCCGAGTGCGCTGCATCGGGCCGATTATATGGGTCGGCCATCGGCGGTGCCCGGCCGGCCTGCGAACGCGAGGGTGCGCTCCCCGGTTCAGCTCGCGTCGGGTTCGACCCGGTAGACCCAGAATCCGCCGACCTGGTGAACCAGCGTCAGCCCCTGGACCGGCTCGGCCTGGCGACGCGGGTCGTGGAACGGCAGCAGGCTCCCGATCAGGGTTGCTGCGGAAGCATCGTCGGTCAGCGCCACGATGCGCAGGCGGGTGGTGTCGGGGCGATAGGCCGAGTAGGCCTTGTAGCCTTCCTTGCGGACCCAGTCGCGGGCGTTGTTGATCGAGCCGTGAAGATTGCCGGCGTCGGGCTGGTCCTGGAAGGCGACGCCGATCCGCTCCGGCGCCATGGCGCCGAGCAGCAGGGCGTCGCGGACGTGGACGACGAGATGCACGGTGCTGTCGCCGGCATGCTCGCGCAGCTGGCGGATTCCTTCGTCGCGCGGCGCGAGCAGCGCATCGGGCCAGCCGAAGCTCGCCGATGCTTCTTCCGACAGGTGGAGATGGCGCGAGACATCCTGCCACGCCAGGACGATGGCGTCGGGCGGCAGGTGTTCGGCAAGCGCCTTGCCCAGGGCCGCCACTTCCTCAGGCGGGGCGGTGACGGTCGCGGTGAGCTCGCCTAAGCTGGGGGCTCCGGCCGGACTGTCGGTGCTGCGCATGGCCATTGCGCCCGCAAGCATCAGCCCGGCCCCCGCCGCCAGCAGCACGGCGCCGAGCGCCGCGCGTGTCCATGGTTTGGCCATCAGTGGCGCCCGGCCGCCCGAAGCCACTGATAGCCCCCTCGGGGGGCAGCGAGCGGCAGCGAGCGTGGGGGCTGTGTCATTTCAGTGGTGCTTGGGCGCTTCCGGCTTGCGGCGGCGCCAGAGCAGACCCATGCCGGAGAGCGCCAGCAGCCCGCCCAGTGCCGCGAGCCCGCCGCCACCGACCACGCTCGTCACCCGCTGCAGCACCGTGTCGGCCTGCGGGTCGCCATGGAGAGCAGCCTTGGCCGGGGTCTTGCCTTCGAGCGCCTCGAGCCGTTTTTCCATGGCGGCCTTCTCGCGCAGGCGAGTGTTCTCCTCGAGGATGAAGGTCTTGCCCTTCATGAGCTGCGACCAGCCCTCGGTGTAGGTGAAGCCGCCCGGATTGACGTGCGCCAGGCCCTTGTAGTGCTTGGCCACGTGCTGCTCCCACATCTCGGCGAAGACGCGGTCGACCATCGTCGGGTTGTTGCCGTTGCTCATCAGCAGGCTGAAGAATCCGCCGGCCTCGTCCTTCTCGGGTTCGGGCAGGGCGGGCCGGTTGGTCTTCTGCCCGACCAGCAGTCGTTCATCGAAGAGCGCCTGGACGACCGGCCGCATTTCCTCGACGACCTCCATGCCCGAGATGATGCCCTTGTCCATCATGTCGAGATAGGCATCCGCGAAGCTCGGCGAATGGCAGGTCGAGCAGGTGCCTTTCCAGGCTTCCCGGCGATCGGTGAACCACTCGTGCCCAAGGTTGTCGGCGATGTTCTTCGTCGGCAGGAAGCCCCAACGGACCTTGCGCACGACGTTGTGGGTGAACTGGCCCTTGTATTCCATGTGGCAGAAGGCGCAGGTCGGTGCGGTCTGGCCTTTCTCGAGCGCCTGCGACAGAGGGGCGTGCCAGTCCCAGGTGTCGCCGCGGGTCTGGTAGTTCACGCCGTGGCGGGAGTACATGAACGCTTCGAACTCGTTGTGGTCGACGCCGTTGTGGCATGTGGAGCATGCCTCGGGCTTGCGCGCCTCGACCGGCGAGAACTCGTGCCTGCCATGGCAGTTGTCGCACTTGTTCTGGTTGGTATGGCACATCGTGCAGCCTTCGGCGACCTCGCGTTGCTGCATCGCCGCCCAGGTGGCGGTCTCGACGTTGGCCTTGTAGTCGAGGGCATGGGACGGACGACCGGCGGGCCACTGATCCTGCGGCCAGGTCAGCGTGTCACGCTCGGATTCGCGCTCGGCGTACTGGCGCAGGTGGCAGGTGCCGCAGGCCGCCGCGTCCGGCAGGCGCAGATCCTTGATGTGATGGCCTTCCTTGGCGCCCACGTTCATGTGGCAGTCGATGCAGCCGACCTGGTCGAGTTGCTGGCCGGCCTGCAGGATGCCGAGCGACTGGAGGTTCGATTCCACCTCCGCGAGGTGCGCCTTCTTGTAGGAGCGGGTGTCGGTGTCGGGAAGCTCGCGCAGCGCCTTGAGATCGGAGTGCAGGGACTTCTGCCAGGCCAGGACATGGCCGCCGGTGATCGCCGTATGGCATGCGACGCAGTCCTCGGCCTTGACGACCATGTCGAGGGTCGTCGGCGCTTCGTAGAAGAGCGAAGGCGCGAGGTACTTGCTCATGGGAATCGGTTCCCAGAAGCTCGCGAAGTTGCCCTTGCCGGCGCCGTCGGCTTCCGAGCGATAGCGCGTGGTCAGCGCATCGTAGAGCGATCGTGGAGTGGCATTGCGATCGAGATTCAATGCCTTGAGGGTTTCGTCGGGGACCGAATCGGGAATGGCGGCCAGTCCCACGCATGGCAGGGCAAGCACCAGTGCGAAGAGGAACGCCGCTACACCCTGTACGGGATGTCGTGCACTCATGTCACCTTCCTCCAGATCGGCCATCCCGTTCGTGTGGGTGCGCGAAGCGGTTGGCGAACGCGCGGGGATGTGCTCATCGGGAGTATCGAAGGGGTGGGGCGGTGGCAAAAGTGCCAGCAACCGCGCTTCGATGGTGCCACCCCAGTGGTCGCTGGCTTCGCCAATGCCTGGCGAGAACGATCGGTTTTCATGGCGCGTCGCAGCACGGCGACGCGTGAAACCGCCATTGCGGCAGGCTGTTCCGCCTCAGGCGATCTCGGTGGCGGCGCGGCGAACGCGCAGCAATGCCTCGCTGATCTCGGTCTCGCTCAGCGCGGCATAGCCGAAGAGCAGGCTATGGCGCAGCGCATGATGATGGATCGGGTCGAAGAGCTGTGCATTGGAGCTCGTCACGCCGTAGATGCCGACGCCGTGCCGGCGTGCGGCGCGCTCGAGCCTGGCCGCTTCGGGCATGTCGGGCGGCAGCGTGGCGACCAGGTGCATGCCGCTCTGGGTGCCCGTGATGTGAGCCTGCGGAAAATGATGCGCGATCGCCATCCGGAGATGCTCGCAGCGGACCGCGCATGCCCGCCGCAGCCGCCGCAGATGGTGCGCGAATCCGCCTTCGTTGATGAACTCGGCCAGGGCGGCCTGCTCGAGCCAGGGCTGGCAGTTGTTGAGCAGCGCCTTGGCCGATCGGGCCGGCTCGACGAGCTGCTCGGGCAGCACCATGTAGCCGAGGCGAAGCCCGGCGCCGAGGCTCTTGGAGAAGGTGCCGAGGTAGACGACGTGGTCGTTGCGATCCTGGCTCTTGAGCGCGGGCAGCGGCGCGCGGTCGTGATAGAAATCGCTGTCGTAGTCGTCCTCGACCAGATAGGCGCCGCAGGCGTGGCTCCATTCGAGAAGCGCCTGGCGCCGCGCGAGCGAGAGCGTGGAGCCCAGCGGGTACTGGTGCGACGGAGTGATGTAGGCGAGTGCGGCATCGGCCGGCAGGGCGGCGGGGTCGATGCCGTCGCCATCGACGGGAACCGGGCGCAGCTTCGCGCCATGGCTGGCGAAGACGCTGCTCGCGCCGCGATAGCAGGGATCCTCGACCACCACTTCGGTACCGGGGCGGATCAGCAGCCGCGACAGCAGGCTCAGGCCCTCCTGGATGCCGTTGGTGACGAGGATCCGGGACGGATCGGTCGCGATGCCACGCGCCGCGCCGACGTAGCTGGCGATCGCGGCGCGCAGCTCGGGCAGGCCCTGGGGATCGCCATAGCGGCACAGCTGCTCGCTCGGCGTGCGCAGCATCCGCATCAGCAGGCTTCGCCAGGCGCGCACCGGGTACAAGCGCGGATCCACCTGCCCGATCCAGAAATCGTAGGCGATCGGGCCATCGGGACTGAGCACCCGGTGGCCGTGCGTCTGGAACTGCAGGCGACGGTGCAGCAGGGTGTGATTGGCCTCGATCGACCGGTCCGGTTCCGGAAGCGGCTGGCGGGGGCCCTCGGCATGCACGCCGGGGGCGACGAACGTGCCGATCTGCTCGCGGGTCTCGAGGAAGCCTTCCTCGCCCAGGCGCTGATAGGCGCCGAGCACCGTGTTCCGGGAGATGCGCAGGTCGCGCGCGAGGGAGCGCGAGGCGGGCAATGGAGTGCCCGAGGACAGCTTGCCGGCGAGGATCAGCTCGCGGACCTGGTCGACGATCTGTTCCTGCAGGCTTCTCGGCAGGGAGGCATCGATGAGAATCGGCAGCTGCATGACTACATCCTCATCCCGATGATCGCCATGGCATTGTCGTATGGGACCGTGGAGTGATCAAATCGCAAATCGACGCTCGCCTCAGTCGGATGCCTCGAGTCGCCGGCGGGCCTGCTCGAGATCGATGTCAACATCGTCCTCGCTGCGTCGCCGCAAGCGGATCCAGACCAGGAGCCCGCCGGCGAGCAGCACGAAGGGGCCGGCCCACAGTACCCATGTGCTGCCTCGCATCGGCGGGCGGAACAGGACGAACTCGCCGTAGCGTTCGACCATGAAGTTCTTGATCTCGGCATCGCTGCGCCGCTCCAGGATCATCTTCTCGAGCTCGTGGCGCAGGTCGCCGGCCAGGCCTGCCGGCGAATCGATCAGGGACTGGTTCTGGCAGACGAGGCAGCGCAGCTCCTCGGCAAGAGTACGGTAGCGCGCCCGGTCGGCGGGATCGCGCAGCATTCCCATGTCGAGCGCGTCTGCGCCGGGCGGTGCCTGCCTCGGATCGGTTGCCTGCGCGGCCGAGGCGAGGAACACGGCCATCAGGCAGGCCACCGCGCGTGCCGCGAGCCGTGGCGCGATGTCCCGGATCATGCGGCCTGTCCTGTGGTCAGGGTGCGCGCACGGGTCCGGGTGGCATGACGGCGATAGCGGCGATCGGCCGTGGCGATGAATCCGCCGATCGCCATCAGCAGGCAGCCGAGCCAGATCCAGTTGACGAAGGGTTTCACATGCGCGCGCACCACCCAGGTCCGCTCGTCCAGTGCTTCGCCCATGGACAGATAGACGTCGCGCAGCAGGCTGCGGTCGATCGCGGCCTCGGTCATCGTCTGTCCATTGGCGCGGTAGAGGCGCTTCTCGGGAGACAGGACGACCATCGGCTCGCCGTCCTCGCGTCCGGCGCGATGCACCTCGAAGCGGCCCCGGGTCGCGTCGTAGTTGGGGCCCGGCACCGACTGCAGCGCCGCGAACCGGATCGTGTAGTCGGCGATCGATACCCGTTGGCCGACTTCCATGCGCAGCTCGCGATCCGTCGTGTAGCTGTTGGACAGGGTCACGCCGATGATGAACACGGCGATCCCGAGATGGCCGAGATGCATGCCCCAGACGCTTGCCGGATGCAGGGTCGCGCGCCGCAGGGACATCCGACCGTCGGCACCGCTCAGCATGTCGCGCACGGCGATCGCGACGCAGGCCGCGATCCAGAGCGCGAACATCAGGCCGAGGCTGGTGAGCGGCCGGAAGCCGTCGACGGTGAAGGGCAGCAGCAGGGCAGCGATGACGGTGATCGCGAAGGCCCAGCGCAGCCGGGCCACGAGATCGGGAAGCTCGGTGCGCTTCCAGCGCGCCAGCGGGCCGATGCCCATCAGGAAGAGGGCCGGCGCCATCAGCGGGTAGAAGACCGTGTCGAAGTAGGGCGGGCCGACCGAGATCTTGCCCAGGCCCAGGGTGTCGAGCACCAGCGGATACAGCGTGCCCAGCATCACCGCCGCCATCGCCACCACCAGCAGGACGTTGTTCGCCAGCAGCATCGATTCGCGCGACAGCAGCGCGAAGCCGGGGCCATTGCCGATTCGCGGTGCCCGCCATGCGAACAGGATCAGCGAGCCGCCGACCATGATCGCGAGGAACATCAGGATGAACACGCCGCGCGCCGGATCGGTGGCGAAGGCA
>JAMLIN010000052.1 GCA_023954135.1 Burkholderiaceae bacterium
CATTTCGTCAACGCGGTTCGCGCGCAGCCCTGTGTCGCGCCGTTCCGTGGCAGCGAAGCCCGCCTGATGACCAATCCGGTCTGCATCGCCCTGCCCGGCCCGGCGCCTGTCCTGCTGGACTTTGCCACTTCGGCCATCGCGAAGGGCAAGGTGCGGGTCGCGTACAACAAGCAGGTGCCGGTGGCCCCCGGCCGACTCATCGATCATGCCGGCCAGGCCACCACCTCGCCGGCGGTGCTCTTCGAAGAGCCCTTCGGTTCGCTGGTCCCCTTCGGCGAGCACAAGGGCTGGGGCCTTGCGTTCCTCGTCGAGGCACTGGGCGGCGCGCTCGCGGGCGGTCCGGTGAGCGGCGACCCGGCGAAGCCCGTCGCGGGTCTCGTCAACGGCATGTTCTCGATCGTCATCGAGCCGGGCCGCCTGGGCGACGCCTCGGTGTTCGCCGACGAGGTGAGCCGGCTGGCGGACTATGTGAAATCCTCGCCGGCCGCCTCGCCCGACGAACCGGTGCTGATACCCGGCGAGCCCGAGCGCGCATCGCGCGCGCAGCGCGGCCGCGACGGCATACCGATCGACCCCGGCACCTGGGGGCAGGTCTGCGATGGGGCCGGCGCGCTGGGGCTGGTGGCGCCGGGATTTCCGTCGTCCGGGCAATGATGGCTCGCCGGGCCCGTATCGTGAAGACCGTCGATATCCACGAAGCAAAGACTCACTTGTCTCGCCTGATCGAGGCGGCAGTCGACGGGGAGCCCTTCATCATCGCGAAAGGGGGCAAGCCTCTGGTCAAGGTCGAGGCATTGGAAACACCGACGCCGGTCGCCCCGGAACGGCTGGGATTTCTCGCATCCGAGTTCGAGATCCCGGACGACTTCGACACGATGGGCAACGATGAGATCCTCGAGCAGTTCGGGCTCGACCGGTGAAGCTGCTGGTCGACACACACCTGCTGCTATGGGCCGCGTCACGGCTTTCGGCGGCGGCCCGCACCTTGCTCGGCGATGCGGGCAACCAGCCCTGTTTCAGCGCTGCCTGTCTCTGGGAGATCGTGATCAAGGGAGCACTCGGACGCCCCGACTTCAGCGCGGACGCTAGCCGGCTGCGTCGCGGTCTCCTCGATCACGGCTACCTTGAACTGCCGATCGAAGGTCAGCACACGCTCGCCGTCGCCAGCCTGCCGGCTATACACCGCGATCCCTTCGATCGGATCCAGATCGCCCAGGCGCATATCGAGGGGATGCTGTTCATCACGTCGGATGCCACGCTGGCTAGCTATGGGGATCCGGTGCGCCTGGTCTGACAAACCTGTCCATCTCCGGAAGGGCTTCCACGCCGCAGCCCGGCCCGAACGGGCTCCGTGATATGATTCATTCCCATGAAATCTTCCCATGAGCAACAGGAATGGAATCAGTGAATGTCAGCGGCCTCAAGAACAACCCGACCGAAGCGCTGCGCAAGGCACGGCGCGACGTGGTGGTCGTGATGAACCGCCATCAGCCGGATGCCCTGATGGTGGGTATCGAGGCAGCGGGCGTGCTCGATGCCCGGGGGGTACGGCCTGCGCTGGCCACTGCGCTGTTCCGGGACGGCCATCTCTCGCTGGCACGCGCTGCGCATCTGGCCGACATGCCGCTGGGCGAGTTCGTCAAGCACGTCTCCCGCCTGGGCATCCCCGTGGTAAGACTGGACGCCGATGAGGCGAGCAAGGACATGGACACGCTCGACGAATGGCTGGCTTCGTCCTGAGCGACGCCAGCCCGCTGATCGCCCTGGCGCGCGTGGAGGGGCTGGCCTGGTTGCACACCCTGTTCGGCAAGGTATGGATGCCGGAGGAGGTCTGGCGCGAAGTGTTGCCGGGACAAGGTTTCGCGGAGGAACAGGCCATCCATGCGGCGCTATCCGCCGACTGGTTGGCCGTTCATGCACCCACGCCGGACGAACCGCCGCTGCCGGATCTGGACGAAGGCGAGACCGCCTGCATCCGTATCGCCCTGGCGCAGGCAACGCCCACATTGCTGCTCATGGATGAACGCGCCGGACGGGCCCTGGCCAGCGAGCACGGTCTGCGCGTTGCCGGCACTGCCGCAGTGATCGGCATGGCCAAGTCACGCGGCCTGGTGCCGTCGGCGCGCGAGGTCTTCGCACGCCTGCATGCGTCGGACTTCCGCATCTCCCCCACCGTCATCGAGACCGTGCTGCGCCGGGTGGGCGAGTAGACCGGAAGTCCGCTGACTGCAGCTGCTCACCGGGATCGATCTAGACGAATAGACCAAGGACACGCGGCGGCTGGCGAACAGGTAAGCATGCCCAGCGGTTCGACGCCTTCAACCGGGCGCGCCCCCTTCGCCGGAGATCACCAGCCGCGCGACATCCTCTTCGCTGAGCGAAGCCCCCGCGCCGATCCAGGCTTCGACACGAGCCCGCGGGATCGACTCGAGCAGCAACAGCGTCCGCTGTCGTGCCCGCCGGTCGAGCAGCGAGTGGCAGCCTCCGGCCCGCGCCAGGAAGGCATCGCCGAGGCCGAGCATCCGGGCCGCCGACTCGTGCCGACCCCGGCGTGCCAGGAACAGCGCCAGCACCGGCCCGTAGTCGGCCCACATCGCGGTCCGTTGCAGGCAGGGCAATGCATCGCGGATCGTCTGCCCGGCTTCGTCGAGCCGATCCAGCTCGATCAGGGCCAGCGCCAGCGGCATCAGGACATAGCTCATCCGGTAGTCGTCGCGGCGCTGTCGGCGCCCCATGTCGGCCAGCGCCCGAAAACGCCCGACCGCGTCATCGAGCCGGCCCTGCAGCAGGCAATCCTCGGCTGCATCGGTCTCGACCACGAAGGCCATCCTGCCATCGCCTTCGCCCGCTTCGCGCAAGGCGGCGAGCGCATCGGCCAGCTGGGCGGCACGGCTTCCCGCATCCCCGGCCATGCGTGCGGTCGCGACCGACGCATGCAGCGCGTAGGCCCGCAACTGCGGCGTAAGCGCCGCCGGATCGAGCGCCGCGAACTCGTCCAGCGCCGCGCGGGCCTGGGCCAGGTCGCCAGCCCAGGCCGCGTAGATCGTGAGCGTGGACAGGGCGAGCGCCTGCCGGCGCGGATCGTCGAGCGCGCGCAGCGCCAGCGGCTCCAGATCGATGACATCGCTTTCCAGCGCCGGCTGGCGGAAACGATGCATCCGCCAGTGGATCTTCGCCTGCGCGAGCATCGCGGCCTGCCTTGCCGACAGCGGCGAGCCGCCGAGCTTCGCCAGCAAGGCATCCCACCAGTGCTCGCTCTCGTGTCGCAGCGGCAGGAGGAACGAATACGGCGCCGTGTGCGCAAGCAGGGCCAGCGCCGTCTCGGCGTCGCCGTGCCCGCCGAGCGACCAGGTCATCGCACCGCGCAGGTTGTCGATCTCGACGGCGCGACCGGCCGCGAACTCGTCCTCGGTGGCGGCACCCGAGAACAGGGTATCGGCGAGGCGCTCGAAGTACAGGGCGAAGTACGAAGCGTGCCGACACGACAGCGCGGCGAGCTCCTGCGCTTCGGCGAGCTTCTCGAGCGCATAGGCGCGCGCACTCTCGAGCAGCCGGTAGCGCGGCGATTCGGCGGCGTCCACGACGACGAGCGACTTGTCGATCAGGTGGCCGATCGTATCGAGCGCCGCCCAGTCGTCGCAGCCGTCGTCGGTGACGACCCGCTGCGCCGCCTCGATCGACCAGTCGCCGCGGAACACGCCGAGCCGCCTGAACACCGCCTGCTCCTGCGGATCCAGCAGACCATGGCTCCAGTCGAGCGCGGCGCGCAGCGTCTGATGCCGGGCCGGCACGGCGCGCGTGCCGGTTCGCAGCATGTGCAAGCGTTCGCCGAGCCGATCGCGAACGCCCTGCACACCGAGCGCCGGGACGCGCGCCGCGGCGAACTCGATCGCCAGCGCCAGGCCGTCGAGTTTCCGGCAGATGTCCACCACGGCTGCGGTATTGCGCGAGTCGAGCCGGAAACCGAGCCCGAGGGACTGCACACGCTCGACGAACAGGCGGACCGCGCCGTAGTCGATCGCCCGCAGGGGATCGGCGCATGTGTCGTCGCCGACCGCCGGAACGGCCAGCGTGCCGAGGCGGAACACCTGCTCGCCCGGCATGCCCAGCGGCTCCTGGCTCGTAACGAGCAGCCGCACGCCGGGCGCCCTTGCCAGCAGGGTCCGGGCCAAAGCGTTCGCCGGCTCGAGCATGTGCTCGCAGTTGTCGAGGATCAGCATCAGGCGCTGCGACTCCAGCGCCGAGACGAGCTCCTCGCCCGGCGCGCGCGTACCGTTCAGTTGCAGGCCGAGCACGCCGGCGATGCTCCCGGGCAATATCGCATGATCCACGAGCGGGGCCAGCTCGACGAGCCAGATGCCGTCCGGATGACGATCGCGAACCATGGAAGCCACGGCCAGGCCGACTCGCGACTTCCCGATGCCGCCGGCCCCGACGATGGTGACCAACCGGGAGGACTCGAGCAGGCGGCACACCGCCCGTACCGCATCGTCGCGCCCGTACAGTGGCTGATCGATGACCGGAACGTTGCCGGGGAGGCCGCCCTCGGAGGCCGTCGCGCCGGGCGCATCACCCGGGCTGCGCGAACGCACCGCTCGCTCGGGAACACCAGGGAGTCCGGACGAAGGCCGACTATCGCGATCGGCATCGACGACCGCCGTGAAGCGATATCCGCGACCGGGGATCGTTGCGATGACATCCGGTCCGAACAGCTTGCGCAACGCGCTGACCTGCACGTACAGGTTGCTTTCCTCGACGATCACGCCCGACCAGACCAGGTCGAGCAACTCGTTCTTGCCGACGATGCGGTGGCGCCGCTCGATCAGCGCGAGCAGCACGTCAAAGGCACGCGGCCCCAGCTTCGCGGGCGCGCCATCGACCAGCAGCGAACGCCGCCCGGCGTCCACCTGGAAACGCCCGAAACCGAAAGTGGCGGCGTCGGTCCGCCTCTGCGCCGGCATGCAGGTTCTCCCCCTGCCGGGCATTATCGCTCGCGGCTCGCTTTAAGACACCTTAAGAAAAATTGATGCCAGCACAAGGATCTTGCCGGCGCCAGGGAGGAAGCTGGCCGCATCGTCCACAGCCATCGGAGGCGGGCCATGGTCCGACAACAACGTTTCCACCGGGGCGAACAGGTAGCCGCGCGGAACCTGGAGCGGGCGATCACGATGCGCAGAGAGCGCTTCGTCGGCTGGGCACGCTCGGCCGCCTCGGCCCTGCGAGGCATGCTGTCCCGCTCGACGGGCCTGACCGTCACGCTTCGTACCCTGTTTCGCCCGGCGAATCGGGGATGAGCAACCCGATGATCACGACGCCGATACGGTAAGCAACGATCCCGGCGGCGAACCGACGCAAGCGTTCGCGAAAAGGGAGGCGAGCCGACGACGAAGCGAAGACTCACTTGTCCCGCCTGATCGAGGTAACGCTCAACGGGGAACCCTTCATCATCGCCAAGGCAGGCAAGCCGATACCCACCTGCTGCTCCGGGCGGCATCGCAGCCCTCACTGACGGACGGGCGCCCCGTTCACCGGACCTCGATCCACAGCGTGCACTGGGCGAGCGCCGCCGGCCAGACGAGCGTCTATGGCGAGATCGACTTCATCATCGTCGACCGTCAGGGCCGGGCGCTGGCGATCGAGCAAAAGAACGGCGTGGTCGGCGTCGGCACGGACGACCTGATCAAGCAGTACCCGAACGGCGCGAAAGGCGTCCGGGCACAGCTGACCCGCAACCTCAACCGCCTGCGCGGCGAGTTCGCCAGCCGCCATCCCGGCCAGCGGATCGACATCGAGCATCTTCTCTACCTGCCCGACATGGAGCTCGCCGGCGCCTTGCCGGCCTCGATCGACCCCGCCAGGGTCGTCGATGCGCGCGACCGCGAACGGCTGGCCGCGCGGACCGTCGAGATCCTCGAGAGCGCTGCGGCACGGTCGGGATCGACGCAGGGAAACCGGCCGGCCGATGCCTGCGATATCCACCAGTTCCTGTCGGACCGGGTCGACGCAGTGCCGAGCGTCGACGCCGTCAGCCGGCTGGCGAAATCACACTACCGGAGACTGTCGGGCGGACTGGCGACATGGGCGATGCAGCTCGAGCTGGATCCGCATCGCCTGCGGGTCGTCGGCACCGCCGGATCGGGCAAGACGCAGCTTGCACTCGAAGAGCTGCGCGCAGCCAGGACCGCTGGCAGGAAGGCGCTCTATGTCTGCTTCAACCGGCCATTGGCCAACGCAATGCGGCTTGCGGCGCCGAGCCCGGAAACCTGCATGACCTTCCATGAGCTCGGCGCCTGGGTCATGCGCCAGAGTGGAAAGGCGATCGACTGGTCGGCACCTGGGATGTTCGATGGAATCGCGGAAGCCTTCATCGAAGCGGCTCCTGACATGCGCGAATCGGTCGACCTGCTGATCGTCGACGAAGGCCAGGATTTCGAGGCGTCGTGGGCGCAGGCACTGCTGCAGCTGCTACGACCCGATGGCCGCGGCTTCTGCACGGCTGAAGCTGGTGCTGGTGGCGTCGAAACGGGCCGAGTGGATGATCTGCGAACGGCTGTCCTAGTGTTCCAGGCTTGCTCAGTGCGGACCGGGCCGGTACATGACGCCGAAGCGGTCCGCCAGTGCGCGCAGCCGCCTGTCCAGAGTCCACAGCTCCGCGCCCGGAGTCATCAGGGTGGAAGCAAGCAGCATCAGATCCACCAGACCGCAGCCCAGCCCGAACAGGCGTTCACGCTCGACGAAGTCCATGACCTCGGGAACGCTGGCCTGCCGCGATGGCTGTAAAGCGTTGAGACTCGACAGCGTCCGAACGCGCTGCGGCGGCGTTCCGCAGGCGATCTCGCCGATGATCAGCGGATGCACGAGCACACGGTCGAGCTCGAGGAGATTGGCCAGCGCAGCATTGCGCCGGCGAAAATGGTCGACCCATACCGAGGTGTCGACGAGAACCTCGTTCACCGGACCTTCTCGCGCCGACGGGGAACGTCCTGCATGGCCGGCTCGGCCCCACCCAGGGCGGCGAGGCGTCTGGCGGCCTGAACCCGCACGAAGACCTTGACCGCCTCGCGGAACAGATCGGCCTTGTCCATATCCGGGTCCGCGACTTCCAATGCCTTCTCGTACAAGGCGTCATCGATTGTTACGGTGGTTCTCATGGGAACTCTCCAGCACCGGAATTGATGTGATTTTGCATCAAAATCGATGCGAACGGGAGAGATCGTCCCGATCCGCGCCCATCCGCGATAATCGGGCAGACAGGCGCCCTCGGGCTCCCACTTTGCTGGGGCATGGCCCTGGCGCCCCACGACAAAGAAGGATCATGATGGCACTCGAGCTCCAGATCATCATTTGCAGCACGCGCCCCGGTCGCGTCGGCCCCGCGGTTGCCCGCTGGTTCGACGGCTTCGCCCGGACACATGGCAAGTTCACCCCCCGGCTCATCGACCTGGCCGATTTCAAGCTGCCCGTGTACGACGAGCCCATGCATCCGCGCATGCAGCAGTATCAGCACGAGCACACCAAGCGCTGGAGCCAGAGCGTGGCCGCGGCCGACGCCTATGTGTTCGTGACCCCCGAATACAACTACTCTCCGCCGCCAGCCCTGGTCAATGCGCTGGACTTCGTCTACAACGAATGGAACTACAAGCCCTGCGGTTTCGTCAGCTACGGCGGTGTTTCCGGCGGCCTGCGCGCCGTACAGGCCGCCAAGCTGCAGGTCACGACACTGAAGATGATGCCCATGGTGGAAGGCGTCGCCATCCCGATGGTCGCCAGGCAGATCGGGGACGACGGCGAGTTCGCCTCGAACGAGCTGATCGACGCATCCGCCACCACCCTGCTGGACGAGCTGTTGCGCTGGACCGAAGCGCTGCGGACGATGCGAAGCTGAGCTCGCCGCACAGTCGGCTTTCTTCGGCGCCACAGAGAAGCTTGTATTGCACGGAGCACATGACGACATGGAACACGAGTTCTGGCTGCAGTGCTGGCGCGAAGGATCCACTGGCTTTCACCAGCAGCGGGTGACACCGCTGCTGCAGAAGTACTGGCCGCCACTGGCGCTGCCCGCGGGCAGCCGCGTCTTCGTGCCGCTCGCCGGCAAGTCGCTCGACATGCTCTGGCTGGCCGAGCGCGGCCATCGGGTGCTAGGCGTCGAGTTGTCCACGCTTGCCGTCGACCAGTTCTTCTCGGAGAACGGGCTGAAGCCGACGGTGCGGGAATCGCGGTACGGCACCCACCACGTCGCCGGCAACATCGAGCTGATCTGCGGCGACGCGTTCGCGCTCGATACCGAAGCGCTGGCCGACTGCGTCGGCGTCTACGACCGCGCCGCGCTGATCGCCCTGCCGCTGCCGATGCGCGAGCGCTACGTCAGCGAACTCTACGCGCACCTGCCCGCCGGCTGCACCGGACTGCTGCTCACCCTCGAGTATTCGCAATCGGAGATGGCCGGCCCGCCCTTCTCGGTCAAGGAAGCGGAAGTGCGCCGGCTCTACGAAGCCGACTGGCAGGTCACCCTGCTCGATCGGCGCGACATCCTCGCCATGCAGCCGGATTTCGCGGCGGCCGGGCTCACCGCGCTGGGTACGGTGGTGTATCGGTTGGAGCGGTCGGGCGCGTGATATGGCTACAGGCGCCCCTTGGAGCAGAGAAGAAGTCGAGGCAATAGTCGCCGACTACTTTCATATGTTGACCCTGGAGTTGGCAGGCCAGAACTACAGCAAGACGGTTCATCGACGTCGACTCGCTGGAATCCTCGCAGCCCGTAGCGAGAGCTCCATAGAACGCAAGCACCAGAACATCAGCGCGATTCTTCTCGAGCTGAATTGCCCATGCATATCCGGCTACAAACCGCTCCCCAACTATCAGTCGCTGCTATTCGATGTCGTCGCGCAGCGCATCGAGAGAGACACCGCCTTCGATCGACTTGCGCTCGAGGCAGTGGAGAGGCCCGCTGTCGCGCCATTGGGACAAGAGGTCAATGATGTGCTGGTCGATCCACCGGTCATCACTCAGCCGCTAGCGGCCGATGAAACCGCTCCGTACAGACTCCGAGAGCGTGGGGTGTTTCGCGATTATCTCGCGAGAGAGGCGAACAACCGATCCCTCGGGGAAGCCGGCGAGTCCTTTGTTCTCGACTACGAACAACGACGGCTACGCGCTCTGGGACGATCGCGCCTGAGTGATCGAATCGAGCAGGTCTCCAAGACCAAAGGGGATGGTCTCGGCTACGACATCCTGTCTTTCGAGACATCAGGGGAGGAACGCTTCATTGAAGTCAAGACGACAGCCTTCAGCAACATGACCCCGTTCTACGTCACCCGGCCTGAGTTGGAACGATCCAGGCAATGCGCTGAGCAGTTTCGTCTATATCGCATCTTTGACTTTCGCAGTAGACCTCGAATGTTCGCGCTGCCCGGCGATCTGAAGGCCCACTGCACGCTCGACCCTGTGAACTATCTGGCGCGGCTTTCTTGAACTGGCGATCACTCGCCTAGAGAGGAATCGCTTCTTATCCGCGCCATTGGAGAAAGCCGCCTGACGCCGCACGGTCGCATCGTCTCGAGCGATCAGTTGCCGACAGCGAACGGATCCAGGTATCGCACACCAGTCCCCGCGACATCTGCAGTGTTGCGCGTCACCAGCGTCAGGTCGTACAGCAGGGCGGTGGCAGCGATCTGCTTGTCCAGTGCGTTCTGCGGGTTCGGTGCACGCAGCCGGCCCCAGATTTGGGCGATTTCCAGGTCGAACGGCAGGATGCACTCCTGGTATTCCTCGACGACTTGCTGTAGCCACGTTTCGAGCCGATCGGCCTGCGGGGTATCGCCACGATGGCGGATGAGATCCACACCGCGGCGCAGTTCGCCAACAGTGACGGCGGACAGATAGACCAGCGCGCCCTGCTCGAGGCAACACCGGAAGAACTCGATCACGCCCGCCTGCGCTGCCGGTCCCTTGCGCGCTTCGCTGATGACGTTGGTGTCAATCAAATACATGTCCGGCTTCCGTCGACTGTTCACGGGAGAAATCCTCGTCCCGGCCAACGTTCGGCATGGCGGCCAGCACCTCGGCCAACGATCGTCGACTTGGTTCCAGCAGAACTTCGGACAGCAAAGCTCGCCCGGCCATCCACAGGACGGCTTGCGACGTCCGGCAACCCATTGAATTTCAAGAGAACCTACGTCGCCGTCTCGTGCACCTGCGGCCTGCATCCCGCCCGAAACATCGCAACGATCGAAGTCGGCGTCAGCACCTCGACCTCCTCCCCATCCCCCGGCACAGGCAGCGCCTGACCGTACCCCTCATGCGACCACGGCAACACCTGCCCACCCCAGAGCAGGCAGGGCGCTCCGTCCACCAGGATGAAGGTACCCGCCGGCAGCGCCTCGAAGCATTCGCGCCAGGTCAGTTTGCTCCGCCCGGGACCCACGCGCTCCGCATGCAGGCAGGCGTCGATCTGCGTCGCCAGCGGCCGGGGTGAATCCACGAGACCGGGATTGGCGCGACACCAGGCTTCCTTGAACTCCCGGTAGCGGGGACGGCAGCAGTAGGCGCACGGCCGGTGACCGGCCGAGAACGCGGTGGCCTCGTCCAGGAAGAAGAGCTCCGACCAGGTGTGGGGGCTGAAGACCGGGCGGCGGCGCCCCCGGAAGCTCAGCAGGCAGGTGATCCATGCCTTGCTGCGCCACTGCGCGACCACTTCGCGCCGCTCGTTGTGGATGATGCCGCGATTGCCCGTCCACGCCCCGCGCGCCGGCACCGCTTCGAGGTGGCCGGTGGGCGTGACGCGATTCTGCAGGGGCATGGGCTAAGAGAATCGTGCCGCGGCGTCGTCCTTCGTCAGACCGTATAGTTCAGCGCCAGCCGTCCCCCGTCCGGATAGATGGTCTGCCCCATCATGTAGGACGCATCCTCGCTCGCGAGGAACACGGCGACCGATGCGATCTCCGATGGTTCGCCGCAGCGTCCGATCGGGGTGCGCGACATGATCCGCTTCATCGCGGCTTCGTCGGTCATCAGCGTCTTCGCCAACTCGGTCATGATCGTGCCCGGACCGATGGCGTTGACGCGGATGCCGTGCGGCGCGAGCGCGAGTGCCATCACCTTGGTGAGCTGGGCCATCCCGCCCTTGGAGACCACATAGGGCACCTGGTTGGGGATCGCGAGCACCGCGTTGACCGAGGACATGTTGATGATCGTGCCCTGCTTGCGCGTCACCATGTGCCGGGCGACGGCCTGGCCGACGAGGAAGGCGCCGCGCAGGTTGGTCGCCAGCACCCGGTCGAAGTCGGCGACGTCGAGCTCCAGGAAATCCGCCGCATGTATCGTCCCGGCGTTGTTGATCAGGATGTCGATGTGGCCGAGCTGCTTCTCTGCCGCGGCGACGAGGCGATCGACGTCCGCCTTGCTGGAGACGTCCGCCGCCTCGAAGACGCAGCCGATCTCGCCGGCGGCGGCGGCCGCCTTCTTCGCATCGAGATCGGCGATCATCACCCTGGCGCCTTCGGCGACGTAGCGTTCGGCGATCGCCCGGCCGATGCCCTGCGCGCCGCCGGTCACGATGGCGGTCTTGTTTTCGAGTCTCATCTTCCTGCTCCTGGGTTCGTCAGCGCGGCATGCGTGGAATGTTCGACAGGATGCACGAGCGCGCCGATGGCGTCGACCCGCTGCGCGTTCGCCCGCCTGCCCGGATAATCTCCGCCATGCCCCCCCACCACCGGGCCCTGGTCGGCCTCGCCATCGTCTGCCTCGGCGCGCTGCTCTCGCCGCTGGACACGGCGGTCAATACCGCCTTCCCGGTGATCACGGCGGCGTTCTCGCTGCCGCTCGCGGACATCCAGTGGGTCGTGATTCCCTACGTCCTGTCGCAGTCGATCTTCGCGCTCGTCTTCGGCCATCTCGGCGATCGCTTCGGGCATCGGCGGATCTTCGCGCTCGGACTTCTCGCCTGCGCGCTGGCGCATGCGGCCGTGGCAATCGCGCCCGACTACGGGACGCTGGTGGTGATGCGTATCTTCCAGGGCGCGGCGGTCGGCATGACGGTCGCCTGCGCGCCGGCGCTCGCCACCCTGCTCTTTCCGCCGGCCGGCAAGGCGCTGGCGCTCGCCCGCTATGCCGCCGCCTTCAGCTTCGCGATGGCGATCGGGCCCTGGATCGGCGGCCTGCTGCTCGCCGCCTTCGACTGGCCCGGGGTCTTCTGGTTCCGGGTGCCGATCGCCCTGCTGGCGCTCGCGCTCATTCCCCTGCTGCCGAGCTTCGCGCCGGTTCGGGCGGTAAGCGACGGACACGGGCACGGCAAGAGCCACGGCTTCGACTGGGCCGGCACCGTGGCCCTCGCCGCGGTGCTGGTGTGCCTCACCTTCGCCCTGGTGGTGCTGACCGATCCCGAAGGATCGATCGGGCTGGGCCTCGCGCTGCTCGCGCTCGGCATCGCCGGCGGCGTCGGGTTCGGGCGCATCGAATCGCGCGCGGCGCAGCCCGTCCTGCGCACCGGCCACTTCGCCGCGGGCCGCTTCACCGGCATCCAGCTCGCCTCGGTGGCGATCAGCTGCGCCTGCTTCGCCAACCTGCTGCTGCTTCCCTACGTGCTCGCCGGCCGGATCGGCGCCTCGATCGTGCTCACCGGCCTGGTGCTGTCGGTCTATCCGGGCGGTTCGGTGATCGGCAGCATCGTCGCCGGCCGGCTCGCCGGGCGCTGGTCGCACGACCGGCAGATGCTGGCCGGCATCGCGATCGCCGCCGTGGGGCTGCTGGCCACCGCGCTGGCCCTGCAGGCCGCGCCCGCAGGATCGCTGGCGGCGCTGCTGGCGCTGGGCATGTTCGCCACCGGTTTCGGCCAGGGCCTCTTCCAGGTGGGCTACATGGATGCGACCACCGACCTGCTGCCGATCGAGGAGCGCGGCACCGCCGGCAGCCTGGTGAACGTCACGCGCCTTCTCGGCCTGGTGCTGGGCGCGACCGGCATCGGCTGGCTGCGCTGGTCGACCGGCAGCGATGCGGCGAGCTTCTGGATCCTGGGCGGCGGGGTCGCGGTGATGTGGGTGCTGTTCGCTATCCGGGCGCGGGCTTCCCGGCCATCGCCCCGAAGCAGCGTCTGACTACAACGGCTCCGCCCCCTCGTTCAGGATGGCGAGATAAGCATCGTAGGCGAAGACGCGATCGCGTCGGCGGCCGGTGATCTCGCGCACGATGCCCAGGCCCTCTAGCGCCTGGACCGCGCGTGCTGCTGTCTGATAGTTGACGCCGGCGCGCTCGACGAGGTCGTTGATGGTGGCCAGCGGTCGTCGGCGCAACGCCTCGAATATTCGCAGCGCATTCGCCGCCGTGCGGCCGAGCGCCGCCACCCGCTCGCGATCGTCGCGAAACAGCGCAAGCAGGCGATGGGCGGTTTCGACAGCACCAGCCGAGGTGCGCTCCACTCCCTCGAGGAAGAAATCCACCCAAGCTTCCCAGTCGCCATCGTGGCGCACCGCGTCCAGCAGACGGTAGTACTCGGCGCGATGCTGCTTCAGGTAGAGGCTCAGGTAGAGCAACGGCTGGCGCAGCACGCCGTCGTGATGCAGCACCATCGCGATCAGCAGGCGACCGACCCGGCCGTTGCCATCGAGAAACGGATGGATCGTCTCGAACTGGACATGGGCGAGCGCGGCACGGACCAGGGAGGAATACGGTAGAGCCTCGTCGTGCAGGAACCGTTCGAGCGCCGCCATGCAGTCCTGCACCAGGTCGGGCGGCGGCGGCACGAAGCTGGCGTTGCCTGGTCGGGTACCGCCGATCCAGTTCTGGCTGGTGCGAAACTCGCCGGGTTGCTTGTCGGAGCCGCGCCCGCGCGCGAGCAGCTTGCCGTGGATCTCGCGCAGCAGGCGATTGGACAGCGGGAACCCCTCGCGCAGCCGGGCGAGCCCGTGCTCGAGCGCGGCAACATAGTTGGAAACCTCGACGACATCGTCGAAGGGCACCCCGGGGGCTTCGTCCAGCTCGAAGAGCAGCAGGTCCGAGAACGACGACTGGGTTCCCTCGATCTGGCTCGACAGCAGGGCTTCGCGGCGCACATAGGCGTACAGGAAGAGGTCCGGGTCGGGCAGAAGCGCGGTGATCGCATCCAGTCGCCCGCAGGCGATCAGGGCCTCGTCATGCCTGCGCGCCCGAGGCCCGGAGAGATCGAGCGACGGGACGGGCGGCAATGGCGCCGGCACGAAAGCCCGCACCGGCTCGACACCCGTCCGGGCGATCTCGTAGCGACCGGTGGATCCACGTTGCATCGGACGGCTCTGTTCGCGCGCATGAGAATACGGCAGATCGTTATTAACACAAACGGCGGTTTTTGTTAATAACAAGGGGCGCTATTCTCGCCAACGCGAACAGGCACCAGCCACCCGGTCGGCGAGGTCGCGACGGAATTTCCGCGCCCGTCGTGCCATGCAAGGAACTTAGGGAATCCGACGAAGCCAGCGCTTACATCTGCCGAACCGGACGACCGTCCTCGACGGGATGCAGGGCGGGCACCGGCGCCACCGGCTCGCCCCGGGGCGGGACGACGCCGAACTGGCTGTCGAAGCCGAACTCGACGAAATCGGCCTGATCCGGGTCGTCGACCAGCGCGGCAAGGCCGGCGCCGGGATCATCGGCGACACCGACGGGGGCGACCGGCGCGGTGGCCGGCTCGGGCTCCGGGTCGGACGAGAACAGGCCCGAGGCCAGCAGCGCGACCACGATCACGACGAGCAAGGGGCCGATCCAGCCGCCCGGGGGCTCACGACGCCCGGCCGGGCCGGCGTCGCTGGAGAGGGT
>JAMLIN010000053.1 GCA_023954135.1 Burkholderiaceae bacterium
TCTTGCTCGCCTCGGGGGGCTGGCCGTTGATCTTGTCGACCTTGACCAGGGCGAAATACCGCTCCCCGTCCTTCGGGGTGCGAACCTCGCCCTCGATCGAATCGCCCGTGTGCAGGTTGAAGCGGCGGATCTGCGAGGGCGAGATGTAGATGTCGTCGGTGCTGGCGAGATACGAGGTCTCGGGCGAGCGCAGGAAGCCGAAACCATCGGGCAGGACCTCGAGCACGCCGTCGCCGAAGATCGATTCCCCGGTCTTGGCCTTGCGCTTGAGGATCGCGAACATCAGCTCCTGCTTGCGAAGCCGGTTGGCGTTCTCGATCTCGAGGCCGATGGCCATCTCGATCAGCTCCGAGACGTGGCGTACTTTCAGTTCGGATAGGTGCATTGGGTCAAGGCCTGTGGGGCGTGGCAAGGCGGACGCCACGCGCGGGGCGTGGCAGCGAGGCCGATGGATGGGGGCGAAACAAGGGTCGTGGTTCGATACCGCGGTCGCGGGTCGCGCTGGTCTGGACCGGAAATCTTGGGAATCAGGGGTTTGGCGCGCCGCCTGGCCGGTAAGCGCGACCCATGGCCGATGGTGCTCGGAAACCCGGGCGGAACTCCCCGGTTCGTCCGCGGGGCGCCTGCTCCGCTCGTCGACCGGCGCCCGCCCCTCTCACCATCCGGGGCGTGCACCCCGCAGGACCTGCTGCCGCGCCACCGTATTGCGAGTGGCTGCGGCTTCGGACTGTACAGCGATCAGAGGTGGCTGTCCAGAAAAACAGTGAGTTGGGATTTCGACAGGGCGCCGACCTTGCTCGCGACCATGGAGCCGTTCTTGAACAGCATCAGGGTGGGAATGCCGCGGACCGCGTACTTGGCGGTGGTCGCCGCGTTCTCGTCGACGTTGAGCTTGGCGACCTGGATCCGGCCGTCGTAGTCGCGGGAGACCTCATCGAGAATCGGCGCGATCATCTTGCAGGGGCCGCACCATTCGGCCCAGTAGTCGACGAGGACGGGGGTATCCGACTTGAGGACGTCCTGGTCGAACGACTCGTCGGTAACCTGCTTGATAGCCATTGGAACTCCTTGGATACGATCGTCGCGACGGCAATCGCGGGCACCGCATGAGATCGGCGCCCGACGCTCCCGCTCGTTCATCTGCGGGAAGTTACCACAGCCGCTTCGGGGCCGCCGCCGCTGCTAGAATGTCCGAGGGCGGGCCTCCCCGCATCGCGGCGTGGCGAACCTGGTCAGGTCCGGAAGGAAGCAGCCATAGTCATTCACCGCGGGTGCCGGGGTTCCGGCTCGCCCACCGACACCGCCCCGGCAGGCGGGCCGCGCACCGCAGCGCAAGCACACCGTCCCGTTCTTCACACGCATGGCACATCAGGTACTGGCTCGGAAATGGCGCCCGCGTGACTTCGCGTCGCTGGTCGGTCAGGACCACGTCGTGCGCGCGCTGACGCATGCGCTCGACACCGGCCGCCTGCATCATGCCTACCTCTTCACCGGAACCCGCGGCGTGGGCAAGACGACGCTGGCGCGGATCATCGCCAAGGCGGTCAACTGCGAGACGGGGGTCCGGTCCACGCCCTGCGGAAAGTGCCGGGCCTGCACCGAGATCGACGAGGGGCGCTTCGTCGACTACATCGAGCTCGACGCGGCCTCCAACCGGGGCGTCGACGAGATGACCCAGCTGCTCGAGAACGCGATCTACGCGCCGAGCGCCGGCCGCTTCAAGGTGTATGTGATCGACGAAGTGCACATGCTGTCGAATCACGCCTTCAACGCGATGTTGAAGACGCTCGAGGAACCGCCCGGGCATGTGCTCTTCGTGCTCGCGACGACCGATCCGCAGCGGGTGCCGGTCACGGTCCTGTCGCGCTGCATGCAGCTGAACCTGCGGAACATGCCCGCGGCGGCGGTTGCCGGGCATCTCGCGCGCGTCCTCGAGGCCGAGGGCATCGCCGTGGAGGCGCCGGCGCTGGGCCTGCTCGGCAGGGCCGCGGCAGGCAGCATGCGAGATGCCCTGTCGCTGCTCGACCAGGCGATCGCCTTCGGCGGCGGTCAGGTCGGCGAGAGCTCGGTGCGCGAGATGCTCGGGATCGTCGACCGGCGCGACCTCGCGCGCCTGCTCGATGCCCTCGTGGCTGGCGACGGCCCTGCGCTGGTTGCGCTGGCCGACGACATGAGCCTCGCCAACGCCCCGTTCGACCGTACCCTGGCCGAGCTGGCTGGCCTGTTGCAGCGGATCGCGGTTGCCGGGGTGGCGGCGCCCGACGACGACGATCCCGATCGCGAGCTGGTCGAGCGGCTCGCGCAGGCGATCGCTCCCGAGGACCTGCAGGCCTGGTACCAGATCGCGATCCATGGCCGGCGCGACCTGCCGCTGGCGCCGGACCCCGCGAGCGGTTTCACCATGACCCTGCTGCGGCTGCTCGCATTCCGTGCCGGGACCGATGCCGCCGCCAGTGGGGCGGGTACGCCCGCAGAGCGACCGTCCGCCGCGCCGCGCGCCGCCGCTGCGCAGGCGCGGGCGGCCGCCCGAAGCGCCGCCGGCCTCGACGCCGGTTCCGGCCGCGCGCCAGTGGCCCGCGCCGCGCCCATGCCGCCCCCGGCCGCCGCGCCGGCTGCGGCACCGGATCGCGTGGCGCCCGCGTCCGTCGACGACGTGCCGGATATCGGACCCGAGCCACCGCCCGACATGGGCCACGAGCCGCCGCCGGATTTCGGTCAGGCAGGGGATGGCGCGGCGCTGGCCGCCCGGGCGCGCGAATTCGACGGCGACTGGCCGGCGCTTGCGAGGCAGCTGGCGGTCAGCGGAATCGCGCGCGAGTTCATGCAGCAGAGCGAGCTCGTCGCCGCGAACGGGCTCGAGTTCACCGTGAGGGTGCCGATCCGGGCTCTGGCTGCGGCGGCCACGGTTGCCCGGGCGCGCGCCGCGCTCGCCGAGCACTTCGGCGCCGAAGTGCGGCTCACCGTCGAAACCGGCAAGGTGCAGGGGCCGACCGCGGTCGCCATCGCCCGGGAAGTCGACGAGCAGCGACTCGCCAGGGCGCAGGCCGACATCGAGGCCGATCCCTTCGTCCGTACACTGATCGATGATTTCAAGGGGGCCATCGTGCCGGGTTCGATCCGGCCGCTCGATCGGCCCCGAGACACTGGAGAGAGCCATGCTTAAGGGGCAGCTAGCCGGCCTGATGAAACAGGCCCAGCAGATGCAGGAGAACATGCGCCGCGCGCAGGAGGAACTTGCGCAGATCGATGTCGAGGGCCAGTCCGGCGCCGGCATGGTCAAGGTCACCGTGAGCTGCCGCAACGAAGTGCGCCGCATCGAGATCGATCCGAGCCTCTTCGAGGACGATCGCGACATGCTCGAGGATCTCGTCGTGGCGGCGATGAACGACGCGCTTCGAAAGGCCGAGCAGACCGCCCAGGAGAAGATGGGCGGGCTCACCCAGGGGATGCCCTTGCCCCCTGGCTTCAAGATGCCGTTCTGAGCGACATCCGCTCGATGTCGGCGCGTGGTCCCGCATCGCTCGATGCCCTGACGACGGCCCTGCGCAGACTGCCGGGCGTCGGTGCCCGCTCGGCGCAGCGTTTCGCCTACCACCTGCTTCAGCACGATCGCGAGGCGGCCCTCGAGATCAGCCGGGCACTGGCGGATTCGGTCGCCAGGATCCGCCACTGTGCGCGCTGCAATACCTTCACCGAGCGCGAGGTCTGCGAGACCTGCGAGTCGAGCCGGCGCGACGCCAGCCTGCTGTGCGTGGTCGAGACGCCGGCCGACCAGCTCATGATCGAGCAGACGCATTCCTATCCGGGCCTGTATTTCGTGCTGATGGGACGGCTGTCGCCGATCGAGGGGGTAGGGCCGCGCGACATCCATTTCGAGCGCCTGCTGGCGCGGGCCTGCGACGGGGTCGTGGCCGAGGTGATCCTCGCGACCAATTTCACCCAGGAAGGCGAGGCCACCGCCCACTATCTGGGCGAGATGCTGCGCGCCCGCGGCCTGCGGGTTTCGCGCCTGGCGCGTGGCGTGCCGGTGGGCAGCGAGCTGGAATATGTCGATGCGAGCACGATCGCGCATGCGCTGCGCGATCGTCGCGGCGTGGATTAGGAGAGGGGAATGGGGGAGATGAGCGGCAGCGCCTTGCGCGGCCTGCGGGTGATCGAGCTCGGGCAACTGATCGCCGGACCGTTCGCGGGCCGGATGATGGCCGACTTCGGGGCCGACGTGATCAAGGTCGAGCCTCCGGCAAGTGCCCGCAGCGAAGGCGGCGACCCGCTGCGCAAGTGGCGCAAGCTCTATCCGGACGATCCGTCGGGAACCTCCCTGTGGTGGTCGGTCCAGGCCCGCAACAAGCGTTCGGTCTGCATCGACCTGAGGCAGCCGGAAGGCCAGCAGCTGGTGCGCCGCCTGGCGGCCGGCGCCGATATCGTGATCGAGAATTTCCGCCCCGGGGCGCTCGAGAAGTGGGGTCTGGGCTACGACGTTCTCTCGGCGGACAATCCCGGGCTGGTGCTGGTGAGGCTGTCGGGCTACGGCCAGGATGGCCCCTACCGGGACCGGCCGGGTTTCGGGGCGATCGCCGAGTCGATGGGCGGGATGCGCTACGTCACCGGCTTTCCCGACCTGCCCCCGGTGCGGCTCAATCTGTCGATCGGCGATTCGCTGGCGGCGCTCCATGCGGTCATCGGCGCCCTGATGGCGATCCACCAGCGTCGCGCTTCCGGCCGTGGGCAGGTGGTCGACGTGGCGCTCTACGAATCGGTGTTCAACATGATGGAGAGCACCCTGCCGGAGTTCGACCGCTACGGCATCGTGCGCGAGCGCACCGGCACCAACCTCACCGGGATCGTGCCCTCCAACACCTATCCGACGGCCGATGGCCAGTACATCGTGATCGGGGGGAACGGCGACTCGATCTTTCGGCGGCTGATGCAGGCCATCGGCCGCGCGGACCTCGGCGACGACCCCGAGCTGGCGAACAACGCCGGGCGCGCGGGTCGCGCCGACGAGATCGATGCGGCCATCTCGGCATGGACCTCGCAGCGTCCGCTCGAGGAGGCCCTGGAAGCGATGACCCGGGCCGAGGTGCCCAGCGGGAGGATCTACAGCGCGGCCGACTGGGGCGACGATCCCCAGTTCCGGGCGCGCGGCATGATCGAGCGGGTGCCGCTGGCCGACGGCAGCACGCTGGCGATGCCGGCGGTGGTGCCGCGCCTGTCGGAGACGCCGGGCGGGATCCGCTGGGCCGGCCCCGCGTTGGGCGAGCATACCGAAGAGGTGCTGGGCGAGCTCGGCCTCGAACCTGCGGAAATCGAGGTTCTGCGAGGAAAAGGCGTCATCTGAGCCTCCGGCGCTCTGGTAGAATCGCTCTTCGGAAAGCTTCGCCTTGGCCACCCCGCCGGATCGGACGGCGGGCGGCCGTCGGTACTCGGGCCGGCCCGGTTCGCGGTTTCCAGCCGCTGCCCCGTCCCGGCCCCTGATTTCCCATGTCGTCGCAGCGCTGCAAGCCCGCGCCGTCGGCGCATGGCCGGAATCGGCGGGTCACACCGATCGCCCGCGCCTCGACCCGGCGAAGCCCGAACAGGAGCCCCCGACATTGCTGCCCCAACGCCCCGATGCCGTCCTCGCCCTCGCCGACGGCACGATCTTTCGCGGCTTCTCGATCGGCGCGCCGACCGAAGCCGCCGGTGAGGCGGTGTTCAACACCGCCATGACCGGGTACCAGGAGATCCTGACCGACCCGAGCTACTGCCGCCAGATCGTCACGCTTACCTATCCGCACATCGGCAACGTCGGCGTCAATCCCGAGGACGCCGAGTCCGCGCGCATCCAGGTCGCCGGCCTCGTCATCAAGGACCTGCCGCCGCTGATGTCGAACTGGCGCGCCACCGATACCCTGTCGCGCTATCTCGCCCACGAGGGCATTCCGGGGATCGCCGGCATCGACACGCGTCGCCTGACCCGCCTGCTGCGCGAGCGCGGCGCCCAGAACGCCTGCCTGATGGCGGCCGCGGCTCCCGGCGAAGCGATCGACGCCGAGCGTGCCATCGCCGCCGCGCGGAGCTTCGGCGGCCTTGCCGGACTCGACCTCGCGAAGGTGGTCTCGACATCCAGGGCCTATCGCTGGACCGAAGGTTCCTGGCGGCTCGGTACCGGTCACCTGCCGGCTGCCCCGGCGCGCTTCAAGGTCGTCGCCTACGATTTCGGGGTCAAGCGGAACATCCTGCGCCTGCTCGCGGACCGGGGCTGCGACATCGTCGTCGTGCCGGCCGAGACGAGCGCCGAGGACGCCCTGGCCCATGCCCCGGACGGCATCTTCCTTTCCAACGGGCCCGGTGACCCCGAGCCCTGCGACTACGCGATCGCCGCCACCGCCGAGTTCATCGAGCGGTCCGTGCCGGTGTTCGGCATCTGCCTCGGGCACCAGATCCTTGCGCTCGCAAGCGGCGCGCGCACCCAGAAGATGAAGTTCGGCCACCACGGGGCGAACCATCCGGTTCGCGACGAGACCGACGGCCGGGTCGTCATCACCAGCCAGAACCATGGCTTCGCGGTAGCGCCGGAGAGCCTGCCGCCGCATCTGGCCGTCACCCACCGCTCGCTCTTCGACGGCTCGATCCAGGGCCTCGTCCGCACCGACAAGCCGGCCTTCTGCTTCCAGGGCCATCCGGAGGCGAGTCCGGGCCCCCACGACATCGGTTACCTGTTCGACCGGTTCATCGCGCTGATGGAAGGCGCCCGCGAACAAGGAGCCTGAACCCGAATGCCCAAGCGAACCGACCTCGAGAGCATCCTCATCATCGGCGCCGGCCCGATCGTCATCGGCCAGGCCTGCGAATTCGACTACTCCGGCGCCCAGGCCTGCAAGGCGCTGCGCGAAGAGGGTTATCGCGTCATCCTCGTCAACAGCAATCCGGCGACGATCATGACCGACCCCGATACGGCCGACGTCACCTACATCGAGCCGATCACCTGGCGGGTGATCGAGCGCATCATCGAGAAAGAGCGCCCCGACGCGATCCTGCCGACCATGGGGGGGCAGACCGCGCTCAACTGCGCGCTCGACCTGCATCGGCAGGGTGTCCTCGATCGTTTCGGCGTCGAGCTGATCGGCGCTTCGCCCGAGGCGATCGACAAGGCCGAGGACCGGCTGAAGTTCAAGGATGCGATGACGAAGATCGGGCTGGGTTCGGCCCGCTCGGGCATCGCCCACACGCTCTCCGAGGCCTGGGAAGTCCAGCGCGGCATCGGCTTCCCGGTCATCATCCGGCCGAGCTTCACCCTCGGCGGCACCGGCGGCGGCATCGCGTACAACGCCGAGGAGTTCGAGACGATCTGCAAGCGCGGCATCGAGGCCTCGCCGACCAACGAGCTGCTGATCGAGGAATCCCTGATCGGCTGGAAGGAGTTCGAGATGGAGGTGGTCCGCGACCGGGCGGACAACTGCATCATCGTCTGCTCGATCGAGAACCTCGACCCCATGGGCGTGCACACCGGCGATTCGATCACCGTGGCGCCGGCGCAGACGCTGACCGACAAGGAATACCAGCTGATGCGCGCCGCATCGATCGAGATCCTGCGCGAGATCGGGGTCGAGACCGGCGGCTCGAACGTGCAGTTCGCGGTCAACCCGGTCGACGGCCGGCTGATCGTCATCGAGATGAACCCGCGGGTGTCGCGCTCCTCGGCGCTGGCATCGAAGGCGACGGGGTTTCCGATCGCCAAGATCGCCGCCAAGCTCGCGGTCGGCTTCACCCTCGACGAGCTTCGCAACGACATCACGGGCGGTGCGACCCCGGCGTCCTTCGAGCCGACCATCGACTACGTGGTCACCAAGATTCCGCGCTTCGCCTTCGAGAAGTTCCCCCAGGCCGACTCCCGGTTGACGACGCAGATGAAGTCTGTGGGCGAGGTGATGGCGATCGGCCGGACCTTCCAGGAGAGTTTCCAGAAGGCGCTGCGCGGGCTCGAGACCGGTATCGACGGTCTCGACGAGCGCTCCGACGACGAGGACGACATCCGCCGCGAGCTCGGCGAGCCGGGCCCGGAGCGGATCCTCTACGTCGCCGATGCGATGCGCATCGGCATGAGCCTCGACGAGATCCACGACGAGTCGGCCATCGATCCGTGGTTCCTCGCCCAGATCGCCGGGATCGTCCACCTCGAAGGCGAGGTTCGCCGTCGCCGGCTCGACACCTTGAACGAGGCGGAGATGCGCCTGCTCAAGAGCTCCGGTTTTTCCGACCGGCGGCTCGCGAAGCTGCTCGGGGCTCAGGCCGACGAGGTCCGCGCACATCGCCATGCGCTCGGCGTGCGGCCGGTGTACAAGCGCGTCGACACCTGCGCCGCCGAGTTCGCGACCGACACCGCCTACATGTACTCGACCTACGACGAGGAGGACGAGGCGGCGCCGTCGGACCGGCGCAAGATCATGGTGCTGGGCGGCGGGCCCAACCGGATCGGGCAGGGCATCGAGTTCGACTACTGCTGCGTCCACGCCGCTTTCGCGCTGCGCGAGGACGGCTTCGAGACGATCATGGTCAACTGCAACCCCGAGACCGTCTCGACCGACTACGACACGTCCGACCGCCTCTACTTCGAGCCGCTCACCCTCGAGGACGTGCTCGAGATCGTGGCCATCGAGAAGCCCGAAGGCGTGATCGTCCAGTACGGCGGCCAGACGCCGCTCAAGCTCGCGCTCGAGCTCGAGGCCAACGGGGTGCCGATCATCGGCACCTCTCCCGAGTCGATCGACATCGCAGAGGACCGCGAGCGCTTCCAGCGCCTGCTGAACGAGCTGGGCCTGCTGCAACCGCCCAACCGCACCGCGCGCACCGAGGCGCAGGCCCTCGATCTCGCCAGCGAGATCGGCTATCCGCTCGTGGTTCGCCCGAGCTACGTGCTCGGCGGCCGCGCGATGGAGATCGTCCACGACCAGCGCGACCTCGAGCGCTACATGCGCGAGGCGGTCAAGGTCAGCGAGGACAGTCCGGTACTGCTCGATCGCTTCCTCAACGATGCGATCGAGGTCGACGTCGACTGCATCTGCGACGGCGAGCGGGTGCTGATCGGCGGGGTGATGGAGCACATCGAGCAGGCGGGGGTCCATTCGGGCGATTCGGCCTGCTCGCTGCCGCCGTACTCGCTCTCGCCGGAGCTGGTCGCGGAGCTCAGGCGCCAGAGCGCGGTGATGGCGCGTGCCTTGAACGTGGTCGGCCTGATGAACGTGCAGTTCGCGATCCAGGAGGTCGCCGGCGAGCACCGGGTGTTCGTGCTCGAGGTCAACCCGCGCGCATCGCGCACGGTGCCGTACGTGTCGAAGGCAACCGGCATGCAGCTGGCCAAGATCGCGGCGCGCTGCATGGCCGGGACATCGCTCGATGCCCAGGGCATCGGCGACGAGGTCGTGCCGCCCCACTACTCGGTCAAGGAAGCGGTGTTCCCGTTCGTCAAGTTTCCGGGGGTGGACACCATCCTCGGGCCCGAGATGAAGTCGACCGGTGAAGTGATGGGGGTCGGCGCAAGCTTCGGCGAGGCCTTCGTCAAGTCGCAGCTCGCCGCCGGGGTGACGCTGCCCGATGGGGGCGGCGCCTTCCTGTCCGTACGCGAGCTCGACAAGCCGCGGATCATCGAAGTGGCGCGAGGCCTGCACCAGTTCGGCTTCAAGCTGTTCGCCACGAAGGGAACGGCGGCCGCGATCGCCGCCGCCGGCCTGCCGGTGAGCCGCGTCAACAAGGTCCAGGACGGCAGGCCGCACGTGGTCGACCTGCTGATCAACGGCGATATCTCGCTGGTGGTCAATACCGTCGAGGAACGGCGTGGCGCGATCGCGGATTCGCGATCGATCCGCACCACCACCCTGGCCCAGCGCGTCGCCTTCTACACCACCATCGCGGGTGCCCGGGCTGCCGTCGAGGGGCTCAAGTACCAGAACGAGATCGAGGTCTATCGGCTGAAGGACCTGCACCGGCGCTGACGCGATTGCGCCCGGGCATGGGTGTCATCGAAGTGGCTCCGGTGCTAGACTAGAGCGCATACACATCGCGGCATCGTCCAACGTCCGACGATGCATCGCAACATCGACAAGCCCCGGATTCGCGCAATCGGTCCGGGGTTCTCGTTTTTTGGTCAGGAGGCAGAGCGTGGCCACCATTCCGCTGACGGTGCGAGGCGCCGGATTGCTCAAGGAAGAACTGCAACGGCTGAAGGCGATCGAGCGCCCTGCGGTGATCCAGGCGATCGCCGAGGCCCGTGCCCAGGGTGATCTCTCCGAGAATGCCGAGTACGATGCCGCGCGCGAGCGTCAGGGGTTCATCGAAGGCCGGATCGCCGAGCTGGAGTCGAAGCTGTCGAACGCGCAGATCATCGATCCTGCCGAGCTCGATACCGACGGGCGCATCGTGTTCGGGGCCACTGTCGAGATCGAGGATGTCGACAGCGGCGATGTCTCGGCCTACCAGATCGTCGGCGACGACGAGGCGGACATCAAGTCCGGCCGGATCTCCGTATCGAGCCCGATCGCGCGCGCGCTGATCGGCAAGCACGCGGGCGACGAGGTCGAGGTTCAGGCGCCCGGCGGCCTGCGGCAGTACGAGATCAGGAGCGTGCGCTTCGTCTAGGCGCGCCGGCGCGCCCGCTGCCGGCGCGGCGCTGTGCCGGCTTCGCCTTGCGCGCCGGCTTCCCGCCGGCCGCGGCGAGCTTCTTGGGCACATGCTCGCGCGGCGCCTCCGGGGGGCGCTGGCGGTAGACGACGAGGAGCTTGCCGATCTCCTGGACCGGCTGGCAGCCGAGCTCGGCGCACAGTGCCGCCAGGATGTCCCGGCGCAGTTGCCGGTCGTCGCCGAACACCCGCAGCTTGATCAGCTCATGGGCGGTGAGCGCCCGGTCGGCCTCGGCGAGCACGCCGGCCGACAGGCCGGCATCGCCGATCATGACGACGGGGTCGAGATGATGCGCGGCGGCTCGCAGCGCGGCGCGCTGCGCGGCCGACAGGGGCGGGGTCGCGGGAACGGGTGAAGGCATGCGCGTATTGTAGGATGCCGCGGGCGCGATGGCAGGCATCGCGCGACGATGATGCACGGGGGCCGAAGGCCAGGCGGATGGGCAGGAAGGGAAAAAAGGGCAAGGTCGATCGCGCATGGCTGGACCGCCATGTCAACGATCCGTACGTGAAGCTCGCGCAGCAGCACGGCTATCGCTCGCGCGCCGCCTACAAGCTGCGCCTGATCGACGACCAGGAACGGCTGATCCGCCCGGGCATGCACGTCGTCGACCTCGGCTCGACCCCCGGAGCCTGGTGCCAGGTCCTGCGCGAGCGCCTGACCGCGCCGGGCGGACGCCTGAACGGACGCATCATCGCCCTGGACATGCTGCCGATGGAACCGGTCGCCGACGTCGAGTTCCTGCTCGGGGACTTTCGGGAGCAGGCGGTCCTCGAGGAGCTCGAGGCTCTTCTGGGCGGCTCGAAGCTCGATCTCGTCGTCTCGGACATGGCGCCCAACCTGAGCGGGGTCGCAGCCGCCGATGCCGCGCGCATGGCCGACCTGGCCGAGCTCGCCCTGGAATTTTCCGCCGCCCACCTGAAACCCGAAGGGGCCCTGGTGGCGAAATGCTTCCATGGCAGCGGCTACAGCCAGGTGGTGGAGGGCTTCAAGCGGGTATTCCTGAAGGTGGCCGCCCGCAAGCCGGCCGCCTCGCGCAGCGAATCGTCCGAAACCTTCCTGGTGGGGCGGGGCCTGCGCGATCCGGGCCGATGATCCATGCCCGGCGGAAAGGATTCCGGCGCTTTTCCGACAAACCCGGCCGACCATTGGTCGCGAGATCCGGCCCTCTGGCCGGGCAGGGCGGAATTCGGCCAATGTCCCTTTACGGATCAATGGCTTGCGTGATACTTGCAACTGGCGCGTATAGCCCAATCTGCGTAGAATCGACGGGGCTTGTCAAGGAGCCGATTCAGTGAACAATCTTTTCTCAAAGGCGGCGATCTGGGTCGTCGTCGCGTTCGTCCTGTTCATGGTGTTCAAGCAGTTCGACGCGAATCCCGGCCGGGTCGGCGACGTGCCGTATTCGCAGTTCATGGCCGATGCCCGTGACGGACGAATCGACTCGGTCTCGGTCGAAGGCAGGGTGCTCAAGGCCCGCAGCCGCGACGGCAAGCAGATCATCAGCTACGCCCCGCCCGACTTCTGGATGGTCAGCGACCTCATGAAGTACGGCGTCGAGGTCAAGGCCAAGCCCGAGGAAGAGCAGTCGCTGCTGTTCTCGATCTTCGTCTCCTGGTTCCCGATGCTCCTGCTGATCGGCGTCTGGGTGTTCTTCATGCGCCAGATGCAGGGCGGCGGCCGCGGAGGGGCATTCTCCTTCGGGAAGTCGCGCGCCCGCATGCTCGACGAGAGCAACAACACCGTGACCTTCGCCGATGTCGCCGGCTGCGATGAAGCCAAGGAGGAAGTCCAGGAGATCGTCGACTTCCTGCGCGACCCGTCCAAGTTCCAGAAGCTCGGCGGTCGCATCCCGCGCGGCGTGCTGATGGTTGGCTCGCCCGGTACCGGCAAGACGCTGCTCGCCCGGGCGATCGCCGGCGAGGCCAAGGTGCCGTTCTTCTCGATCTCGGGCTCGGACTTCGTCGAGATGTTCGTCGGCGTGGGCGCGGCGCGCGTGCGCGACATGTTCGAGAACGCCAAGAAGCATGCGCCCTGCATCCTGTTCATCGACGAGATCGATGCGGTGGGCCGCCAGCGCGGCGCCGGGCTCGGCGGGGGCAACGACGAACGCGAGCAGACGCTCAACCAGCTGCTGGTCGAGATGGACGGCTTCGAGACCGCAGGGCATCATCGTGATCGCCGCCACCAACCGGCCCGACGTCCTCGACCCGGCGCTGCTGCGTCCGGGCCGCTTCGACCGCCAGGTGGTGGTGCCGCTGCCCGACATCCGGGGCCGCGAGCAGATCCTCAATGTCCACATGCGCAAGGTGCCGATCGGGCCGGACGTGCGGGCCGACGTGATCGCCCGCGGCACCCCGGGCTTCTCGGGCGCCGATCTCGCCAACCTCGTCAACGAGGCGGCGCTGTTCGCCGCGCGGCGCAACGCCCGCCTGGTGGACATGGTCGACTTCGAGCGGGCCAAGGACAAGATCATCATGGGTGCCGAGCGCCGCTCGATCATCATGCCCGAGGACGAGCGCCGCAACACCGCGTACCACGAGTCCGGCCATGCCCTGGTCGCCCGCCTGCTGCCCAAGACCGATCCGGTGCACAAGGTGACGATCATCCCGCGGGGCAGGGCGCTCGGCGTGACGATGCAGCTGCCCGAGGGTGATCGCTACAGCATGGATCGCGAGCGCATGCTCAACACCATCGCGGTCCTGTTCGGCGGGCGCATCGCCGAGGAAGTCTTCATGGGCCAGATGACCACCGGCGCATCGAACGACTTCGAAAGGGCGACCGGCATCGCCCGCGACATGGTGACCCGCTACGGCATGAGCGATCTTCTCGGCCCGATGGTCTACGCGGACAACGAAGGCGAGGTCTTCCTCGGCCGCTCGGTGACCAAGACCACCAACATGTCCGAAGAGACGATGCGCAAGGTCGACCAGGAGATCCGCCGGATCATCGACGAGCAGTACGCGGTCGCCCGCAAGCTCATCGAGGACAACCGCGAGCTGATCGAGGCCATGGCCAAGGCGCTGCTCGAATGGGAGACCATCGACGCCGACCAGATCGAGGACATCGTCAACGGCCGGCCGCCGCGCCCGCCGAAGGAGAGCGGCTCCTCCTCGGGCGGCGGGTCCAATCCCCCGGTAGCGCCCAGCTCCGGGGCGGTCAATCCGGCTTCGGGCTCGGCCGAATCGGCCGCCTGATCGGGAATCGCTCCGGATGCGGCGGACGTCCATGGCGTCCGCCGCTTTTCTTTTCATTGGGCGACCGTCGGCCGATCTCGCGATGAAGCCGCCGGTTTCGCCGGTCTCTCTGCCCTGAAGGACGGGACATGCAGGAATCCGAATCGTCGGCGGA
>JAMLIN010000054.1 GCA_023954135.1 Burkholderiaceae bacterium
CCTCTTCCTGTCGGCCAATGAGGCCGACGTCCGGGCGGCGCTCGACGCCGGATTTCCGGCCGCGCGCGTCTATCCGCAGTCTGTCACGGCCTCGAAATCGCATCCCGACGAGATCCGGATCGCCTTCGACGGCGACGCGGTGCTGTTCTCCGATGAATCGGAGCGCGTGTTCCAGCAGCACGGCCTGGCCGCCTTCCAGCGGCACGAGGCCGAGCATGCTGGCAGTCCGCTGATGCCAGGGCCCTTCAAGCCGCTGCTCGAGGCCCTGCACCTGCTGCGCAGCCAGGCGCGGGACGGGCCGATGCGGCTGCGTACCGCCCTGGTGACCGCGCGCAGCGCACCGGCCCACGAAAGGGCGATCCGCACCCTGATGGACTGGGGGATCGAGGTCGACGAGGCGATGTTCCTCGGCGGGCTGGGCAAGGGGCCCTTCCTGCGCGAGTTCGAGCCGGATTTCTTCTTCGATGACCAGACCGGGCACTGTGAGCAGGCCGCGGCGGTGGGGCCGACCGGCCATGTGGCGGCCGGCATCGCCAACGAGCTGCCCGCTTCGCCTTCGGGCGCATGACCGCGTCGGAGCGGCTTGCGGTACAACCGTACTGTCTACGGCGCCCCGCCTTGCCCTGCATCCGAATCCGAAGCGGAATCAGGAGTCGGGCTTGCCCTTGCCGGCAAGGGTATGCAGTCGCATCATCGCGCCCTCGAAATCCCCGCCGATGAGATCGCGCACTGCCGGCAGCGACCGGTCGATCGCATCCTCGATCCGCTCCTGCTGCTCGCGTGACGGCGGGTGCAGGACATAGTCGACGACCTGCTGCGCTAGGCCGAGATCGCGCGGATGATCGATGCCGATCCGCAGCCGCCAGAAGTCGGGCGAGCCGAGCTGCGCCTGGATGTCCTTCAGGCCCCTCTGGCCGGCGGTGCCGCCGCCGCGCTTGATCTTCGCGGTGCCCGACGGCAGGTCGAGCTCGTCGTGGGCGACGAGGATCTCCCCGACGGGAATCCGGTAGAAGTTCGCGACCGCCGCCACGGCCCGCCCCGAGAGGTTCATGTAGGTCGTGGGCTTGAGCAGCCAGACTGCCTTGCCGCCGATCGTGGCGCGGGCGAGCTCGCAGAAGAACTTCGATTCGTTCGCGAAGCCGGCGCCGGAATCCGCGGCCAGCCGGTCGACGACCCAGAAGCCGGCGTTGTGGCGGGTGCGTTCGTACTCGCGGCCCACGTTGCCGAGGCCGACGATCAGGCGGATCGCGCTCATCGCGGGAGTGCTCCAGATGGAAACCACGACGCCCGCGCGGCGGCGGGCCGGGCGGGCGTCGTCGGGCCAGGGGCGGGAACGCCCGCCGCCCGGTTCATCAGCCGGCCGGCTTGCCGGCTTCGGCTCCGCCCTCGGCGGCGGCGCCGGGGGCGTCGTCGGTGCTGGCGCCACCCTTGACGCTCGCGACCACGATGGTCGGATTGTCGCCGTGGCCGATCACGGTGACGCCGGCCGGCAGCGGGATGTCGCTCAGGTGGACGGCGTGCTCGACGCTCAGCTTCGAGAGGTCGACCTCGATGAACTCGGGCAGATCCTTCGGCAGGCAGCTGACCTCGATGTCGGTCACGACGTGGCTGACGATGGCGCCCTGGAGCTTGACCGCCGGCGAGGCATCCTGGTGCAGGAAGTGCAGCGGCACCCTGACGTGGATCTTCTCGGCGGCATCGACGCGCTGGAAGTCGACGTGCAGCACCAGCTGGCGATAGGGATGCATCTGCGTGTCGCGCAGCAGGACCTTCTCGGCCTTGCCGTCGATCTCGAGGTCGAGGATGCTCGAATGGAAGGCCTCGACGCGCAGCGCGTGCCAGAGCGCGTTGTGGTCCAGCTCGATCGCGACCGGCTTCGCGGTCCCCCCGTAGACGATGCCCGGCGTGCGGCCGGAATGCCGCAGGCGGCGGCTCGCACCCGTTCCATGCAGCTGTCTCGTCGTTGCTACGACTTTCATGTTTCCAACTCCAGATTGTCCGTTGGCCGCGACCAGCCATCGGCGTGAAAGAACCCGTCCCGAGGGGCGGGTGTGGCAATGGTGGTCCGCATCGCGGACCACCGATGTTTCATTCGGGAACCCGGCTCAGTCGACGAAGAGCGAGGAGACCGAGTCCGCGCGGTTAATCCTCGAGATGGTCTCCGCGAGCAGCTGCGCCGAGCTCAGCACCCGGATGCGGCCGCTCTCGCGGGCTTCGCGCGAGAGCGGGATGGTGTCGGTGACGACCAGCTCGTCGAGCTCGGATTCGGCGACGCGGGCGACCGCGCCGCCCGAGAGCACCGGATGGGTACAGTAGGCGAGGACCTTGCGCGCGCCGTGTTCCTTCAGGGCGGATGCGGCCTTCACCAGCGTGTTGGCGGTGTCGACCATGTCGTCCATGATCAGGCAGGTACGGCCGTCGACATCGCCGATGATGTTCATGACCTCCGCGACGTTCGCCTTCGGGCGCCGCTTGTCGATGATCGCGAGATCGCAGTCGAGGCGCTTGGCGAGCGCCCGGGCCCGCACGACGCCGCCGACGTCGGGCGACACCACGATGAGGTCGTCGAACTGCTGCTTGTGGATGTCGGCCAGCAGCAGCGGGGTGGCGTAGACGTTGTCGACCGGGATGTCGAAGAAGCCCTGGATCTGGTCGGCGTGCAGGTCCATCGTGAGGACCCGATCGACGCCGGCGATCTGCAGCATGTTGGCGACCACCTTGGCGCTGATCGCCACCCGCATCGAGCGTACCCGCCGATCCTGGCGCGCATAGCCGAAGTAGGGCAGCGCGGCGGTGATGCGGCCGGCCGACGCGCGCTTGAGCGCATCGACCATGATCATCACTTCCATCAGGTGGTCATTGGTGGGCGCGCAGGTCGATTGCAGCACGTAGACGTCGCGGCCGCGGACGTTCTCCAGGATCTCGACCATCACCTCGCCGTCGGAGAAGCGCCCGACGGTGGCTCGCCCCAGCGTGGTGTTCAGGTGACGGGCGACGTCTGCGGCGAGAAGCGGGATCGCGTTGCCGGTGTAGATCATCGGCCCGTCGCCGATCAGCACCTCGGGCGTGCGACGAGCGCTTTGCGACAGCTGCATCGGAGGATCTCTGGATCAGGAAAGTGGCTGGGGAGGAAGGATTCGAACCCTCGCATGCCGGAATCAAAATCCGGTGCCTTAACCAACTTGGCTACTCCCCAGTTGTGCTCAGCAAGCTCCGGCAGGCGGTCAGGACGCACCGGCTGCCGGAAAAGCCCAATCGCGAAGCGGGTGCCGATCCAGTGAACGGACCAGGACGGCCTTGCCGACATCGGGCGACGATATCCGTGACCGGATCCGCCTGCCCTGCTCGTCGTCGACGACGGGCATGAAGACGCTGGCGCCAGAGCCGCTCATGCGGGCCATGCCGGCGCGCTCCGGGTCGATTTCCGATGCCGCCTGCCGCAGGGCCTTCAGCGCCGCGGCAACCGGCGGATACCGCCCGCACACCACGGCTTCCAGGTCGTTCCGCCCGCGAAAGACTTCGAGTCCTCGCGAAAGACCGAAGATTTTGAGTGGTTTCGAATTTCGTGTCAACGTCGGGTCCCCGAAAACCACGCCGGTGGGCACGGACACCGGCGGCATCAGCACGAGGTAGTGACGGGTCGGGAGGCCGTCGGTATCGACCGGATCCAGGCGATCGCCGATGCCCGTGGCGTAGGCGGGCATCCCGTGGATGAAGACCGGCACGTCGGCTCCCAGGCGCAGGCCGAGCTCGGCGAGTCGCCCGGCCCGCCAGCCGAGGCCCCAGAGCCGGTTGAGCGCGAGCAGGGTGGTGGCGGCGTCCGAGCTGCCGCCGCCCAGGCCCGCACCCATCGGGATGCGCTTGCGCACCGTGATGTCGACGCCTGCCCGCGCCCCGCTCGCCTCGGCGAGCAGGCGAGCCGCCCGCAGGCAGAGCTCGTGCTGCGGATCGACGCCGGGCAGCGGCACCGGCATCTCGATGCGGCCGTCGTCGCGGCGCCGGAAGTCGAGCCGGTCGGCAAGGTCGATCAGCTCGAACACCGTCTCCAGCTCGTGATAGCCGTCTGGGCGCCGGCCGGTGACGTGGAGGTAGAGGTTGAGCTTGGCCGGAGCCGGGCAGTCGTGCAGGAAGGCGGGCGGCTTCATGGACCGTCCACGACGATCCTCACCCGGAGCTCGCGGGTGCCGACGCGAGGCGTGGCGGGCCAGTCGGCTTCCAGGATGCGGGGCCGGCCATCGTCGAAGCGGCGCGTGACCCGGACCCGCCAGTCCGAGCCGGGCGCCTGCGGATCGGTGGCGCGCGCGCCGAGCCAGGCCGGCAGCTCGCCGATCGGCAGGCGCCAGCCGAGCGCCCGCTCGAGCAGGTTTTCCGCGGTGTCGGATTCGAGAACCGCGCCGTCCGAAGTGGTGAGCCTCGCGCGGCCGGGCCTGTCCTCGAGTCGCGCGAGGGTCTGGCCGAAGGGCGAGAAGACCTCCAGCGCGCGCCGCTCGCCATGGGCGCGCAACTCGAAGCGGCCCTGCGCCTTCTCCTGCTGGCGTTCCACGCCCGGCTCGGTGAGGACGAGCGAGAACCGTCCCAGCCACTGGCCGGCCACGGCGTCCACCGGCTCGGGGGGAGGGCTCGCGCAGGCCGCTGCGAGTACCGCCAGGCCGGCGAGGACGAGGCGCCGGCCGATTCGCCCGCCCCGCATGATGCTCACAGGCTTATCTGCAGCCGGGCCAGCGTCTTGCGCAGGGTCTCGTTGTCCGGTTCCCTGCTGCTGGCTTCCCGCCACATCCTGCGCGCTTCCTCGTGGCGGCCCTGGGCCCAGAGGACCTCGCCGAGGTGGGTGGCGATCTCCGCCTCGGGGGCGCGCTCCCAGGCCTGGCGCAGGTGACGCTCGGCCTCCTCGAGCCGGCCGAGGCGGAACAGTACCCAGCCCATGCTGTCCTGGATGTGGGCATCGTCGGGCGACAGGGAGAGCGCCTTCTCGATCAGCTGACGCGCCTCCTCGAGCCGCATGCCCCGATCGGCGAGCGTGTAGCCGAGCGCGTTGTAGGCGTGCGCGTGGTCCGGTTGGCCGGCGATGATCCGGCGCAGGTTCTTCTCGAGCACGTCGATGCGGTCGAGCCGCTCGGCGACCATCGCCTGGTCGTAGAGCAGATCGGGATTGTCGGGCCGATCTGCGATGGCCCCTCCGAGCAGGTCGAAGGCTTCCTCATGGCGCCCGGCGTCGCGCAGCACCTGCGACTCGGCGAGCACGAGGCGGATCCGGTCTTCGGAGCGCCCCACCGGCGCGTCGCGCAGCAGGGTCCGCGCCTCGTCGGCACGGTCGAGCTTGCCGAGCGATATCGCCCGACGTATCAGGGCGGGCACGAACTGCTCGCCGCCTTCGATGCGGCCGTACCAGTCGATGGCTTCCTGGTAGCGACGCCGTTCCTCCGCAAGCTGGCCGAGGAACATGAAGGCCGGGGCGTTGTCGCGCCGGACGTCGGCGGGCAGCTCCACATAGCGCTTCAGGTAGTCGCTCGCGACCTCGGGCTGGCCGGTCTGGTAGGCGAGTTGCCCGAGCGAGAAGAGGATGGTCGGGTCGTCCGGGCGGCGCGCGAGCGCATGCTCGAACTGCTCGCGGGCGGCTCCCGCGTCGCCTTCGGCCATCAGCAGGCGGGCCAGCATGAAGCGCGCATCGGTCGCATCGGGGTTGCGCTCGAGGAATCCGTTCAGGATCTCCCGGGCCTGTGCCGGTTCCTGGGCCTGGTGCGCGTAACGCGCTGCGGCGAGCACCGGCTCGGGATCATCGGGCGCCAGCGTCATCGCGGCCCGGGCTTCTGCGAGCGCCCGTTGGGGCCGGTCGGCGGCCATGGCGATCGCGCCGACCGCGAGCCGCGCCTCCGGCACCCCGGCATCGGGTTCGGCGAGGCGTCCGAGCATGTCGAGGGCGGCGGACCTGTCGGCGACGCGGCTGAGCAGACCCTGGAGCTTGCGGTAGACCGCCGGCAGGCTGCCGTCGGTGCGCGCGGCGGCCAGGCGTTTCGCCAGCAGCGGCTCGGCCGGAATGAAACGCCCGGTCGACAGCAGGAGCGTCTCGAGCGTCTGCGTCGCCATCTCGGAGTCCGGCTCCAGTTCGTGCCAGAGCTCCGCGGCGGGCAGGGCGGCTTCGAGCGAACGCCCCGCCAGGGCGAGCTCGGTCGCGCGGCGCGCGACGCGCGGATCGCGGGTCTCGCGGGCGATGTTCAGGTAGGTCGCGGTCGCCCGGCCATACTCCCCGCGCTGTGCCGCGATTTCCGAGGCGAGGATCTGGAAGAGCAGCTCGCGCGTCAGCTCGACATCGGGGATCGTGCCCGGCGGGGCAGGTGCCGGCGCGGGAGCCGGCTGCTCGGCTCTGGTCGCGGGTGCGACCGCCTGCGGAGGCACTGTCGCCGGCCCGGCGGGAGCATCGTCCCTTGCTGCCGGCGGGGGCGTCGCAGGCGGCTTCGCAGCCGGTGCGGGAGCTGCCGCGGGAGCGGGTGAAGGCGTGGCCGCCGGGCGCTTCGCGGCGGGCTGCGGGGGGGGCGAAGCCGTCGGGGCGGGGGATGGGGCGGGCGATGCCTGCGTCGCGGCGGGTTGCTCGGACGGGGGAGTCTCGGGGCCGCTGACCGCGCAGGCGCCCAGGGCGCCCGCGCAGGCGAGGAGCGCGACCACCCGGCCCGCGCGGCAGCCCGCGAGCCCGCGCAGCCGGGGATACGTCGTATTCATGCGAGGATGTTAGGTCCAAGCGAAATCCGGAGCAAGGTGAGTATCGATGCCCGAGTTGCCCGAGGTCGAGACGGTCAGGCGGGGTCTCGAGGCCGCGATCCTCGGGCGCCGGGTGCGCGGGGTGGTGACACGGGCCCCGGCCCTGCGCTGGCCGATTCCGCGCGACCTCGACCGGATCCTGCCCGGTCGGGAAGTCGTCTCCCTGGACCGACGCGGCAAGTACCTGCTGCTCGGCTTCGAGCCGGGCACGCTCATCCTGCATCTCGGCATGAGCGGCAACCTGGTGTTCCGCGCGGATCGCCCGCCGGCCGGTCGCCATGACCATGTCGACCTGGTGTTCGACCATGGGCTTGCCCGTCTCAACGATCCACGCCGCTTCGGCGCCGTGCTCTGGCACGAACGCGGGGCGGGGCCGGTCGAGGCCCACCCCCTGCTCGCCGGGCTGGGCGTCGAGCCCTTAGCCGAGGGCTTCGACGGGGCGCATCTGCATCGGGTTTCGCGCGGACGGCGGGTTTCGGTGAAGCAGTTCCTGCTGGCTGGCGAAGCGGTGGTCGGTGTCGGGAACATCTATGCGTCCGAGAGCCTGCATCGGGCGGGGATCCGGCCGACGCGGGCGGCCGGCGCCATCGGGGTGGCGCGCTACGAGCGCCTCGCGGCCGCGATCCGGGAGACCCTGGCAGAGGCGATCGAGATGGGCGGCACCACCCTGCGGGACTTCGCCGGCCCGGACGGCGTCGGCGGCTATTTCCAGCTCGCGTGCCGGGTCTACGGCCGGGAGGGGCTTGCCTGCGGCCGTTGTGGCGGGACGATCCGCAGGATCGTGCAGCAGCAGCGCGCCAGTTACTTCTGCCCCGACTGCCAGCGCTGAGAACCGCCGTTCAGCCCTGCCCAGCGGCCGGGTGGCGGCTCTGTCGGCTCGCGGCCCCGCCGGCGGCGGGCGGGGATCGACCCCTGTGCTAGAGTCGGCTCGACTTCATTTGGGCCGGGGTTTTCCACCCCGCGCGATGCGTTACTCGGCATGGGTGCAATCGGCGAACAGATCGCTGCCTACGGCGGCTGGAGGGGCGAGCTCGCCGACGCGATTCGCCGCTATGGTTTCTGGCTCGATGACGTCGAGCTTGCCGACGACGTCGCGCGCGCCCGCATCGAGACGATCCTCGCGCGCCTCGCGGACGAGCGGATCACCGTCGCTTTCGTGGCGGAGTTCTCGCGGGGCAAGTCGGAGCTCATCAATGCGATCTTCTTTTCCGACCACGGCCAGCGGATCGTGCCTTCGTCGGCGGGCCGCACCACGATGTGCCCGACCGAGCTGCGCTACGACCCGGAGCGCCCGGCGTCGATCCGCCTGCTGCCGGTAGAGACCCGGATCGACGACACGCCGCTTGCCGACCTGCGCGAGCAGGCCGATGCCTGGACCGAGATCCTCCTGCCCCAGGGGGATCCGGGACGCCTGCGCGAGGCCTTCACCGCGGTCCAGGACGTCGACCGGGTCAGCGTCGATCGCGCCCGGCAGCTCGGCTTCGCGGGCGAAGACGACGACGACTTCCTCCAGCCCGACGACGAGGGCATGGTCCAGGTGCCGCGCTGGCGCCACGCGATCGTCAACTATCCCCATCCGCTGCTCGAGATGGGGCTGGTCATCATCGATACGCCCGGGCTCAACGCGATCGGCGCCGAGCCCGAACTGACCCTGTCGACGATCCCGCGGGCCGATGCAGTGCTGTTCGTGCTGGCCGCCGATACCGGCGTCACCCGCTCCGACATCGAGGTCTGGCGTCGCCATGTCAGCCCGGTCCAGCGCAGCGGCCGGATCGCGGTGCTCAACAAGATCGACGGCCTCTGGGACGAGCTCAGGGACGATGCCAGCATCGAGGCCGAGATCGACCGCCAGGTGGCCAGCGTCGCGGCGTCGCTGGAGTTGCCGGCGGGCCTGGTGTTCCCGGTTTCGGCGCAGAAGGGTCTGGTCGCGCGGGTGCAGGGCGATCGCGAGCTGCTCGCGCGCAGCCGCCTGCCGGCGCTGGAGCGGGCGCTGTCGGTCGAGCTGGTGCCCCGCCAGCGCGAGATCCTCATCGAGCATGTCCGCCGCGAGTTCGACGAGATGAGCCGGGTCGCCGCCGGAATCCTCGCGGCTCGGCGTCGCAACCTGGTCGAGCAGCTCTTCGAGCTCAATGCGCTGCGCGGCAAGAATCGCGACGTGATGAGCCACATGGCGGCGCGCATCCGCGCCGAGCGCGAGGACTTCGAGAAGGGATTGCGGCACCTGCAGGGGCTGCGCTCGGTCTTCTCGCGCCATTCCCAGACGATCTTCGCCACCATCGGGGCCGACGCCCTGCGCCGGCATGTGCGGGCGGCTCGCGAGGAGATGCGCACGAGCAACTTCTCCAGCGGTCTGCGCACCGGCATGGACAGCCTGATCGGCGCGGCGCGCGCCGACTTCGGCGAGGCGGGTCGGCTGGCGGGAGAGGTCGGCACCCTGATGAGCGCGATGTACAAGTCGTTCTCCGCCCAGCACGGACTCTCGCTCGGTTCGCCGATCCTGTTCTCGATGAAGCGCTATCTCGCCGAGCTCGATCGCATCGAGGCTCTGCAGCGGCGTCACTTTGGCGCGATCAGCCTGGTCACCACCGAGAAATGGGCCCTGATGCGCCGCTTCTTCGAGTCGGTTGCCTCACGGCTCAAGGCGCTCTACGAGAAGCTCAACCGCGACATCCAGGCCTGGCTGCGGGCGGTGATGGCTCCGATCGAGGGCCAGATCCGCGAGCACCAGGATCAGCTCAAGCGCCGGCTCGATTCGGTCCGGCGCGTGATCGACGCCAACGGCAGCCTCGACGAGCGCATCGGGGCGCTCGAGCGGATGCGGGCCGAAGTCGAGCAGCGCACCGCCGTCGCCGACGAGCTCGTCGGCCAGATCGGCGCCACCCTGGGCCATGCGGAACACCCGGATCGCCCGGTGGGACAACTCGAAACCACCACCTCATCCTGATACGGTGGCGCACGAGTTCGCCGACCGCCTGATCGCCTGGCAGGCTCGGCACGGCCGGCACGATCTGCCCTGGCAGCGGGATGCGGATCCTTATCGCGTCTGGCTGTCCGAGGTCATGCTGCAGCAGACCCAGGTCGCCACCGTCATTCCGTACTACGAGCGCTTCGTCGCGCGCCTGCCGGATGTGGCGGCTCTGGCCGCCGCCGCCGAGGACGAGGTGCTCGCGCTCTGGAGCGGGCTCGGCTACTACAGCCGCGCGCGCAACCTGCATCGCTGCGCGCGGCAGGTCGTCGCGGCGTACGGCGGTCGCTTTCCGCCGGATCCGGAGGATCTCGCGGCCCTGCCGGGCATCGGCCGCTCGACCGCCGCGGCGATCGCCGTCTTCGCGTTCGGCCGGCGCGCCGCGATCCTGGACGGCAACGTGCGACGCGTCCTGGCGCGGGTATTCGCGGTAGGCGGCGACCCGTCCTCGGCGGCGGTCCAGCGTCGTCTCTGGGACGTTGCCGAACGCGAGCTGCCCGTGCAGGGCCTGCGCGCCTACACCCAGGGCCTGATGGATCTCGGCGCCACCGTCTGCACCCGCGGTCGGCCCGCCTGCGAGCGATGCCCGGCGGCCGGCCTGTGCGAGGCGCGCGCCAGCGGGCGGATCGGCGAATTCCCGGGCCGGCGCCAGCGCCGCGCATCACCGCTGAAGTCGACAGTCCTGCTGGTGGTGCGCGGGCCGGCCGGCATCCATCTCGTCAAGCGACCCGCCGCCGGTATCTGGGGCGGCTTGTGGAGCCTTCCCGAAGCCCCTCTCGCGGCGGGCGACGACGACACCATACCGCCCGTGGCGGTGCGGGAAGCCGCCGCAACACTGGCGGCCGGGCTCGGGCTCGCCGGCGCCCGGTTGCAGCCGCTCGCGCCCTTCGACCATGTCTTCACCCACTTCCGCCTGCGTGCCCATCCGGTGCTGGTCGAAGTGCCCGGCACCACAGCGCTGGCTGCGGCCGAGTCCGAGACCGCCCGATGGTGGTCCCCAGGACTGCTGGCGGACGCGCCGCTGCCGGCGCCGATCAGGTCGCTGCTGGCTGCGTTGCCCGGCGAGCACGCGTAAGCGACGCGCGCAGCTACAGCGCGCCGTGTCGCAGCAGGAGGTCGCGCACCACCGTCATGCGGGCGAGCGCCGAGTCGGCGCACATCAGCGACTGCCTGGCGCGCGCGGGGATGGGCATGAACTCGGCGAGCCGGTTCGACACCCACACCAGGGAGTCGAACCGATAGGGCTCGGCGACGACCCGCCGCAACGGATCCGCCTCGCGCTCGGTGATGTCGGCGACGATCCGACGCAGGAGGCCGGCGCAGTTCTCGAACTCGGCGGGCAGGGGTTCGTCCTCGTCATCGGGTAGCCAGGTCACGTCGGCGCGAATCAGCCCATCGGGTCGCAGTTCGCGGTCGATGACCCGGAAGCGTGCCTCGGCCCGGGCCCAGATCTGCAGCACGCCGGGCTGCTCCATGTCCCAGGAGCGGATGCGTGCGTAGCAGCCGATGGACTCGTGCTCGGCCGGCTTGCCGACCTCGGAGCCCGCCGTGATGCGGCAGATGCCGAAGCCGCTGTCGTCGCGCAGACAGTCGCCCACCATGTCGACGTAGCGCGCCTCGAAGACGCGCAGCGGAAGCACCCCGCCAGGGAAGGCCACGGTTTCGAGCGGAAAGAGCGGGATCCTCGATGGGCGGCGCATCGGGCGTGCCGTCGTGAACTAGCCGGCGGACTTGCCCGCGGAGAGCGAGCGATGGCGCACCAGCACATGCTCCGACGGCCGGAAGCGTGCCGCGAGTTGCTCGACGATGTACACGCTGCGGTGCTGCCCGCCGGTGCAGCCGATCGCGACCGTCAGGTAACTGCGGCTCTCGAGCACATAGTGCGGCAGCCAGCTCTGCAGGAACTCGGCGATATGCTCGATCATCCGCGCCACCGCGGGGATCTGCTCGAGGTAGCGGATCACCGGTTCGTCGAGTCCGGTCAGCGGCCTGAGCTCCGGAATGTAGAAAGGGTTCGGCAGGCAGCGCACGTCGAAGACGAGATCGGCATCGAGCGGCAGGCCGTGCTTGAAGCCGAAGGATTCGAACAGCACGGTCAGGGTGGCGCGATCGGTGCCGGCCATCTCCCGCACCCACTGTCGCAGCGTGTTGGGATGCAGGTCGCTGGTGTCGATCGACATGCCCGCGTCCTTGACCGCCGACATCAGCTCGCGCTCGCGCTCGATGCACTCGAGCAGGGTCGGGGGCTGGTCGCCGGCGTCACGGCGCACCGACATCGGATGGCGTCGCCGGGTCTCCGAATAACGCTGCACGAGCCGGTCGGTGCGGGCGTCGAGGAAGAGCACCTTGACGTCGTGGCCATGGTGCGAGAGGCCGCGCAGCACTTCGCGCAGCTCGGCGACCGATTCGCCGTTGCGCGCATCGACGGCGACCGCGACGCGGCCATGGCCGGCCTGCTCCAGCGAGCCGATGACGTCGCGCAGGAAGCGTACCGGCAGGTTGTCGATGCAGAAGAAGCCGTCGTCCTCGAGAACCTTGAGCGCGATCGACTTGCCGGAGCCGGAGATGCCGGTGATCAGCATCACGCGCATGGTCGATCGCTCCTCAGTTTTCGCTGGATTCGATCAGGCGGCGCTGGCGCTGGATGAACTCGGCCGTCGTATCGATGCCGCGCAATTGCAGCACCGTGCTGCGTACCGCCGCCTCGGTCAGCACCGCGAGGTTGCGGCCTGCCGCAACCGGGATCACCATCTTGCGCATCGGCACGCCGAGCACTTCCTGCGTGAGCGCTTCCAGCGGCAGGCGTTGGTAGTCGCTGTCCATGGCACTGCGACGGATCATCTGGACGATCAGCTTGAGCCGCATGTGAGTGCGTACGGCCGTTTCGCCGAAGATGGTCCGGATGTCGAGCAGCCCGAGGCCGCGCACCTCGAGCAGGTTGCGCAGCAGGGGCGGGCACCTGCCTTCGATGGCCTGCGGGCCGATGCGGGTGAACTCGACGACGTCGTCGGCCACCAGGCCATGGCCGCGGCTGATCAGCTCGAGCGCGAGCTCGCTTTTTCCCAGGCCCGATTCTCCGGCGATCAGTACCCCCATTCCCAGCACGTCCATGAACACGCCATGCATGGAGGTATGGGCGGCCATCGCCCGCGACAGCCAGTCACGCAGAGTATCGATGACGCGGGCGGCCGGCAGTGGTGTCGTGATCACCGGCACCTGGGCGGCGCGCGCCAGTTCCGGGAGCGTGGCCGGCGCATCCAGGGCCTCGGCGACGATGATCGCGGGCGAGGAGCTCGAGACGATCTCGCGCAGGGTGGAAGCCTGGCGTCCTTCCTCGAGATGCTCGAAATAGCGTATCTCGGGCTCGCCGAAGACCTGGATCCGGTCGGGATGGATCAGGTTGAGATGGCCGACGATGTCCGCCGGTTCATGGGAGCGCCCGTCATCCGTGTGGATGGGCCGCTCGGCGCCCTCGGGCTGCAGCCAGCGCAGCTTGAGGGCGTCCCCGTTGGCCTCGAACAGGGCCTGGACGGTGAGGATCATCGTCGGGCGCCCGGCCAGCTCATGCGGCGGGACGGTAGGGTGTCCAGGTGGCGAGGATCCGATGGATCTGGGCCGGGTTGTCCTGCTTCATGAGCGATTCCCGGATCTGCTGGTCGGACAGCAGCTCGGCCAGCTCGGAGAGGATCTCGAGGTGTTCCTCGGTCGCGTTCTCGGGGACGAGCAGGAAGACCAGCAGGCCGACGGGCTCGCCGTCGGGCGCATCGAACGGTACTGGCGTGGCCAGGCGGATGACGGCGCCGACGGCTTCCTGGAGGCCCTTGATGCGGCCATGGGGTATCGCGACACCTTCACCGAGGCCGGTCGAGCCCAGGCGCTCGCGCGCGAGCAATGCGTCGGTGACCTTGCCGCGCTCGATTCCATGGCTGTTCTCGAAGAGGAGGCCGGCCTGTTCGAACAGTCGCTTCTTGCTGGTTACCGAGAGATTGACCAGCACGTTGT
>JAMLIN010000055.1 GCA_023954135.1 Burkholderiaceae bacterium
GAGCCGACCGGTCCGATGATGTACTTGACCTTGTCCTCGAAGACCAGGCGGTTGGCGACGGTGACCGCCTCGTTGGCCTGGTACTTGTCGTCGTACGGAATCACCTCGACCTTGTAGCGCTTGCCGGCGACCTCGAGCCCGCCCTGGGCGTTGACGTCGTCGGCAGCCAGCTCGGCGGCATGCTGCATACCCTGGCCCCATGCGGCGCCGCCGCCCGAGAGCGTCACGAGCGCCCCGATCTTCAGGGTTTCCTGCTGGGCCTGTACGGTGGTGGCGGCGAGTCCGAGGCAGAAACCGGCCACGAGCAGCGGGATCTTCATGCGAGTCTCCTCTCTGGTAACGGATACATTCTGTTTGACAGAACGAATGTTCTCTTTTCAGAGAGTATCCGCAAGCTCGGAGAGGGTGTCAAGCACGGCAAGGCGCTCCAGCGCGGGACAGGCGGCTGCGGATTCGAGTGCAGGGCAAGGCGGGGACGCTGCAGACAGTGCGACAGGCACGGCAAGGCGTCCCCAACGCGGTCATGCGATCGAACCGGCAGCCGTTCAGCGATGGAACTCGCAGGCGCGCTCCGGCTGGTAGGTGATCTCCTCGATCCGGACCCGGAGCACGCCGCCGCCGGGCTTCGGCCATTCGATCTCGTCGCCCTGGGAAAGGCCGAGCAGCGCGCTGCCGACCGGGGCAAGGATCGAGATGCAGCCACCGCTGCTGTCGACGTCCTTCGGGTAGACCAGGGTGAGCCGAAATTCCTCGTCGGAGCTCTCGATCCTGAAGCGCACCGTCGAGTTCATGGTCACGACGGTGGGCGGAACGTCCTTCGGGTCGACCACGTCGGCGCGCTCGAGCTCGGCCTCGAGCTGCTCCTTGCCCGGAATCGAGCGGCCATGGAGCGAGGCAAGCAGATCCTCGAGTCGATCGGCGTCGAGCGACGAGACGATGATCCGGGGTTTCGCATTCGCATTCATCTGTTTCCAACTCCGTGAATGGCTCCGGCCGAGCCCTTGCCGGGCAGACGGCGCCCTCAGACCACGCCCTGCTGGAGCATGGCGTCGGCGACCCGCCGGAAGCCGGCGATGTTCGCGCCCAGCACCAGGTTGCCCGGCTGGCCGAACTCGGCGGCCGTCTCGCTGCAACGACGATAGATGTCGAGCATGATGCCCTGCAGGCGCTGGTCGACCTGCTCGAAGGACCATTGCTGCATGCCCGCGTTCTGGCTCATCTCGAGCTGGCTGGTGGCCACTCCGCCCGCATTGGCCGCCTTGCCCGGACCGTACAGGATGCGCTCGCGCACGAAGAGCTCCACCGCCGTCGGCGTCGAAGGCATGTTCGCCCCCTCGCTCACACAGCTGCAGCCATTGGCGAGCAGATGCCGGGCATCGGCTTCGGTGAGCTCGTTCTGGGTGGCGCAGGGGAACGCCACCTGCCCGGGGAAGCGCCATACCGCATGGCCGTCCTCGGGATAGGCCTCGAGCGGCACGAACTCCGCCTTCGGAAACTCCTTCAGGTACTCGCGCAGCGACAGGCGCTGCTCCTCCTTGATCCGCTTGAGCGCATCGAGGTCGATGCCGTGCGGGTCGTACAGGGTACCGGTCGAGTCCGAGCAGGTGATCGGACGCGCGCCGAACTGGTAGAGCTTCTCGATCGTGTAGATGGCCACGTTGCCGGCGCCGGAGACCAGGCAGGTCTTGCCCTCGATGGTTTCGCCCCGGCCAAGGAGCATGTTCTGCGCGAAGTAGACGCAGCCGTAGCCGGTCGCCTCGCGACGCCCGTAGGACCCGCCCCACAGGAGCCCCTTGCCGGTCAGCACGCCGTCGTATCGCCGGGTCAGGCGCTTGTACTGGCCGAACAGGTAGCCGATCTCGCGGGCACCGACGCCGATGTCGCCGGCCGGGACGTCGATCGTCGGCCCGATGTGCCGGTACAGCTCGGTCATGAAGGACTGGCAGAAGCGCATGATCTCGCGGTCGGAGCGCCCCTTGGGATCGAAGTTCGCCCCGCCCTTGGCGCCGCCGATCGCCAGCCCGGTCAGCGCGTTCTTGAAGATCTGCTCGAAGCCGAGGAACTTGATGATGCCGGCGTTGACCGAGCCATGGAAACGCAGTCCGCCCTTGTAGGGCCCGAGCGCCGAATTGAACTCCATCCGGTAGCCCTTGTTGACGCGGACCTGACCCTCGTCGTCCACCCACGGAACCCGGAACAGGATCTGCCGTTCGGGCTCGACGATCCGCTCGATGATGGCGTTCTGGCGGTATATCGGGTCCGACTCGAGCAGGGGCTCGAGCGATTCGAGGACTTCCTCGACCGCCTGATAGAACAGCGCCTGGGCGGGGCTCGATCTGGCGAGATCGGCGATCGTCCTATGGATATAAGACATGGAACAGTGCCTCGAATAGCGAGTAAGAACGCCGGAGTCGGCGAAAAATTCTCACGCCCGCCCTTCCGGCCGCCGCAGGGGCGACCGAATCCGGATCGGTCGAATGGGTCCGTTGCATCGGTCTTGTCGACATCCCGGCCACGGCCAGCCGTCGGGCACCCGGCCAGATACCAGCCGCCGCCGGCCGCCAGCGGCCCCGGCCATCGACGGCCGGCCCCTACCGCAGCAACGCACAGAAGTTGTGCATTTTATCATGCCGGCTTCAGGCTCATGATGACGGCCTCGTCGAGCAGCGCCAGCGCCGCTTCGGTGAAGCGCCACATGTTCTCCTCGCGGTCGGCGCTTCCCGTCTCGATCGTCGCCGACCTGCGCACCGGCCCGTCGACCGCGATCACGCTGATGCCCGGCGGATGCCCGTAGCGCGCGCCGGTCGGTCCGGCGATGCCGAGCTCGGCGACGCCCCAGGTGGCATCGAGCTGCCGGCGGGCGACCTCGGCGAACTTCGCCGCCATCGCCTCGGTCAGCGGGTCGAGCCCGGCGACGTCCTCCGCGGTGATGCCGAGGATCTCCCGCCGCGACCGGGCGGTGTAGACCACACTGCCGCCCAGGAACCAGGCCGAAGCCCCCGGCACGGCCAGCAGGGACGCGCTCACCAGCCCGCCGGTCGAGGATTCGGCCACCGCCACCGTGTGCCCGGCCTGCCGCAATCTTCCGGCCACGATCTCACCCAGCGCTCCGGGTCGCCTCATCGGACTGTCTCCTCATCGTTCATGTGTTCCGGTCATCCGTTCGCCGGCACCGGCCAGGGCCGGCGGAACGACGGAGCCGCTGCCCGCGAGTCTACGCCGGCGAGCCCGGATCCTGCGATCACAGGCTCTCAGGATGGCGGCGTCTTCAGGGCGATGCGCGAGAGCATCGCCACCGTCGTGTCGATCGCGGCCACCGTGGCATCGAACAGCTCTCCCTGGCTGCTATCGAGAACCGTTTCGAGCTGATCGGCAAGCCGCTCGAGCGGCCGCTGCGCGATCACCATCAGCGGCAGGGATGTCGTCGAGGCCGCGATCGCCTCGCGTTCGGCAACGGCCGGATCGGCCGTGGACCCGGCGGCGACAGCCGCCGCGGGTACCGTCCCAGCGGTCAGCGCCTCGAGGAAGCGGGCGCCGTCGGCATCGCCGATCTCGCGCAGGCGCGCCGCAACGGCGCGATGGCAGGCGAGAATGCCGGCCCAGCTCCGGCCGAGCAGGGCGTCGAGCCCGGCGACTTCCTCGATCGACCCCGACACGACGGGGATGCCCTCGCGACGCTCACGATGCCACGCGAGCCGCCGCCAGCGCCGCAGCGCCGCCGCATGCAGAAGCTCCTCGGCGGCGAGCTTCTCGGCCTCGGAGCGCACCCGGTCGTCGGTCGCATGGGCCGCCAGGTAACTGTAGTAGGCGAAGGCGCGCTGCTCGTTGCAGACCGCGACCGCAAAGGCCCGGTAGGGCGTCAACAGGGCACTGCCGACGACCTCGTCCCAGGACGCAGCCAGCTCGGGCGGCAGCAGCCAGGCGAATCCCGCCGGCGACGCGACCGGTTCGGCGACGGATTTCGCCCAGCGGGCCACGGCCTCGACATGGCGCAACTCTTCCTGATGCATCTCCCGGAACGCCGCCGCGGTAGCGGCGGCGCCGCGCGCGTCCATGAGCTCGGCCAGTGCCGCGTAGCGCTGCGCGGATTCCTGCTCGATGGCCGCGGCGATGCCGACGAGCGTCGGCATGTCGACCGGTCCGGTCTGCGGATCATGCCGAAGCAGCCTCGCACGTCGCATCTCGCGCATATCGACCCGATGCGGCACCTGTCCTTCCAAGTCGCACGTCGCCCCGGTGTGGGGCATCATGTCCCATGATGTTCACATGTTGCCCCAGCGCGGGGCATCGTGTCCAACGAAGAGAGGCAGCAATCGATGTGCGCGCGCGCGATGAAGAACCGGAACGGGATCACGATCCTCGGCGTTCCGGCGCTCATGATGATGGTGATGATGCTGGCACTGGCCTGCGTTCCGGCGCAGGCCCAGCAAGCCCGGCTCGAATCGTTCCTGCCCGCGCTCGATCCGGGCCGGATAGTGCCCGGCGCCGATCGCTTCGGTCCGGTCACCACCTCGCCCGCCGTCGTGGCGCCGGCCTACCGGGGCAGCGAGCTCATCGGCTACGCCTTCCTGAATTCGCAGTACGTCAACACGGACGGCTATTCGAGCAAGCCGATACACATCGTCGCCGGCCTCGATACCGAAGGCACGATCACGGGGATCGAGCTCGTCGCCCACAGCGAGCCGATCGTGCTGATCGGGATCCCGGAGCGGCGAGTGATCGACTATATGCGCCCCTTCATCGGCTACAACCCGATCAGGGCAGCGATGGCGGGCGAGGGGATGCCGAAGACCGACATCGTGAGCGGCGCCACCGTGACGGTCCTGGTGATGGGCGAAAGCGTCGTGCGGGCGAGCATCCGCGTCTCCCGGGCGCTCGGTCTCGGGGGCGCGGCGGCCCAGGCGAGCGCCGGGGCCGCGCGCGAGGTCGATCCGGCGGCGGGGACGATCGCCGGCTGGGATGAGCTGCTCGAGAGCGGGGCGGTCGGCTCGATGCCGCTGACGATCGCCGACGTCAACGCGGCCTTCGAGCGCTCGGGAGACCCGGCCGCCGCCCGACGGCCCGAACCGGGCGACCCCGGCGAGCTCTTCATCGAGCTCTGGACCGCCCTCGTCTCGCAGCCGGCCATCGGGCGCAGCCTGCTCGGCGATGCCGAATACGAGTCGCTCGCCCGCTCGCTCGAGGATGGCCAGCAGGCGATCCTCATCGCCGGCGATGGCCTCTATTCCTTCAAGGGCTCGGGTTACGTGCGCGGCGGGATCTTCGACCGCATCGAGCTGCACCAGGGAACCGAGACGATCCGGTTTCGGGACCACCAGCATCGACGCATCGGGGACATCATGGCCGACGATGCGCCTCACCTGCAGGAGATCGGGATCTTCATGATTCCGGCGGGCACCGAGTTCGACCCGGCGCAGCCCTGGCGCCTGCAGCTGCTGGTGCAGCGATCGGTCGGAGCGCTCGACAAGGCCTTCGTCTCGTTCGGGCTCGATTACCGCCTGCCCGAGGCCTACCTCAAGCCGGTCGCTGCGCCGGCCGCCGCCACGCCGGCCTCCGCCACGGCACCGGCCGCCCCGGCAGCGGGCGCGCCCGAGCCGGCGACGCAGATCGATGGCCTCGCCGATCTCGAGCAGACGCCCCTGTGGATGCGGATATGGCAGAGCAAGATCGCATCGATCGTGATGCTCGGCCTGATGCTCGCCGCGCTGACGCTGATCTTCTTCTTCCAGGACCTGCTGGTCGCCCGCGAAAAGCTCTTCGACCGGATCCGCATGGCCTATCTGGTGCTGATCCTGGTATGGCTCGGCTGGGTCGCGGGGGCGCAGCTTTCGGTGGTCAATGTCCTGACCTTCACGACAGCGCTGCGAGAAGGCTTTCGCTGGGAGGCCTTCCTCATCGACCCGCTCATCTTCATGCTCTGGTGCTCGGTCGCCGCCGGCCTGCTGTTCTGGGGACGGGGGCCGTTCTGTGGCTGGCTGTGCCCCTTCGGCGCGCTCCAGGAGCTCACCAACAAGGCGGCAAAGGCATTTCACTTGAAGCAGATCAAGATTCCGTGGCGGGTGCACGAGCGAATGTGGCCGATCAAGTACATCATGTTCCTCGGGCTCTTCGGGGTGTCTCTCGGCTCTCTGGCCTTCGCCGAGGTACTCGCGGAGATCGAGCCGTTCAAGACGGCGATCGTTCTCAGGTTCATGCGTGACTGGTGGTTCGTTGCATTCGCCCTGGCGCTCATCGGAGCGGGTCTTTTCGTCGAACGCTTCTTCTGCCGGTATCTCTGTCCGCTCGGCGCGGCCCTCGCGCTTCCGGGCAGGCTGCGGATGTTCGACTGGCTCAAGCGCTATCGCGAATGCGGCAACCCCTGCATGCGCTGCTTCAACGAATGCCCGGTCGAAGCGATCCATCCCGAGGGACACATCAACCCCAACGAGTGCATTTCCTGCCTGCACTGCCAGGTTCTCTATCACCACGACCACAAGTGCCCGGTTCGCATCCAGCGCCGGGTCAAGCGCGAGAAGCGCGAAGCCGTGGCAAGGCCGGCGAGCCAGCCGCCCGGCGGCTCCGCTTCGGCGCTGCCGATCACACCCGCCACGTGAAGCCATGAGCCCGCGCTGTGCGAATTTCATGCAAGGAGAAGGCAATGAGTGAAGACAACAAGAAATCGGGCCTGCCGGTCCCGGGGCGCCGGGCGCTCCTCGGCGGTGCGGCGATCGCCGGCGCCGCGGGGCTGGCGGCCGGCACCTTCGGCCGACACGACGGCGGCCTGGTGTCGAGCGCCCACGCGCAAGGGCGCGCCGCCAGAGGGGGCAACGATCACCATGTCGGACCGGGCGACCTCGACGAGTACTACGTCTTCTTCTCCAGCGGCCAGAGCGGCGAGCTGCGCATCATGGGCCTGCCCTCGATGCGCGAGATCATGCGGGTGCCGGTGTTCAACCGTTGCAGCGCGACCGGCTGGGGCCAGACCAACGAGAGCCTGAAGATCCTCACCGATGGCCTGACGCCCGAGACGAGGAAGTATCTCGCCAACCGCGGCGGCACCTACTTCAACGGCGACCTCCACCATCCGCACATGTCGTTCACCGACGGCACCTACGATGGCCGCTACCTGTTCATGAACGACAAGGCGAACACCCGGGTGGCCCGGGTGCGCTGCGACGTCATGAAGTGCGACAAGATCATCGAGCTGCCCAACCAGCACACGGTGCACGGCCTGCGGGTGCAGAAGTACCCGAGGACCGGCTACGTCTTCTGCAACGGCGAGGATTCCGTCCCCATCCCCAATGACGGCAAGACCGCCGCCGACATCAAGACCTATCAGTGCGTGTTCACTGCCCTCGACGGGGACACGATGACCGTCGCCTGGCAGATCCTCGTCGACGGCAACCTCGACAACGTGGATGCCGACTACCAAGGGAAATACGCCTTTTCCACCTGCTACAACTCGGAGGAAGGCGTCACGCTCGGCGAGATGACCTCGGCCGAGCAGGACTGGATCGTCATCTTCAACCTCAAGCGGATCGAGGAAGCGGTCAAGGCGGGCAAGGCGCAGACGATCGGCGGCGTGCCGGTGCTCGACGGCCGGAAGAAGGACGGCAAGGACTCGCCGTTCACCCGCTACGTGCCCGTGCCGAACAGCCCGCACGGCATCAACACGGCGCCCGACGGCATCCATGTGGTGGTCAACGGCAAGCTGTCGCCGACTGTGACCGTGTTCGACGTGCGCAGGTTCGACGACCTGTTCGACGACAGGATCAAGCCGCGCGACACGGTGGTCGCCGAGCCCGAGCTGGGACTCGGTCCGCTGCATACCGCCTTCGACGGCCGCGGCAACGCCTACACGACCCTGTTCATCGACAGCCAGATCTGCAAGTGGTCGATCGCGAAGGCGCTCGAGAAGTTCCAGGGCAAGGATGTCGACCCGATCATCCAGAAGCTGGACGTCCACTACCAGCCCGGCCACAACCACAGCTCGATGGGCCAGACCAGGAACGCCGACGGCAAGTGGCTGCTGTCGCTCAACAAGTTCTCCAAGGACCGGTTCCTGAACGTCGGGCCGCTCAAGCCCGAATGCGATCAGCTGATCGACATCTCGGGCGACCGGATGCGCCTGGTGCACGACTCCCCGACCTTCGCCGAGCCGCACGACGCGACCATCATCCATCGCTCGGTCGTCAACCCGGTGAACGTCTGGAGCCGCGATGACCCGATGTGGGCGGATGCCCGCAAGCAGGCGGCGGCCGACGGGGTCGACCTGGATTCCGCTTCCGAGGTGATCCGCGACGGCAACAAGGTGCGCGTCTACATGTTCTCGGTGGCGCCGACGTTCAGCATGACCGACTTCACCGTCAAGCAGGGCGACGAGGTCACCGTCTACGTCACCAACCGCGACATGGTCGAGGATCTCACTCACGGCTTCACGATCGTGAACTACGGCATCGCCATGGAGGTCGGGCCGCAGGCGACCGCCTCGGTCACCTTCAAGGCGGACCGGCCCGGAGTCTACTGGTACTACTGCCAGTGGTTCTGCCATGCACTGCACATGGAGATGAAGGGCCGCATGATCGTCGAGCCCCGGGCGTAAGAACACCGGCATGGCAAGACCCGGATGGGCGGGCGCCCTGCTCCTGTGCCTCGTGGGGATGGCGCCCGCCGCGGCTGCGGAGATCCGCATCGCGGCGGGCGAAGCGATCCAGCCGCGCATCGATGCGGCTTCACCCGGCGACGTGCTGCTTCTTTCGCCCGGCCGCCATGCCGGGCCCCTCGTGATCGACCGGCCGCTGACGCTCGCGGGCGAACCCGGCGCAACGATCGCGGGACCGGGTACCGGCAGCGTGCTGACGATCACCGCCGACGACGTGCGCATCGAAGGGCTGGAGATCACCGGTTCGGGGATCGACCTGCCGGCCATGGATTCGGCGGTGCTGGTGCGCCGCACCGCGAAGCGGGCGCTGGTGCGCGGCAACCGGATCGTCGGCAACCTGTTCGGGGTCTATCTGCATGGCGCCGCCGATTCGGTCGTCGAGGGCAATACCATCATCGGGCGCGAGGACCTGCGCCTGGCCGAGGCCGGCAACGGCGTATCGATCTGGAACGCCCCCGGTGCGAAGGTGCAGGACAACGAGATCAGCCGCGGTCGCGACGGCATCTTCGTCAAGACCAGCCGCGACAATACCTTCGCGCGCAACCGCTTCACCCGGCTGCGCTTCGCGATCCACTACATGTACACGCAGGACAGCCGGATCATCGGCAACCAGTCCCGAGGCAACCACGTCGGCTGGGCGATCATGTACTCCAACCATCTCGAGATCCGCGACAATGTCTCGGACGATGACCGCGATCACGGCCTGCTGCTGAACTCGACGAACTACTCTGAGGTGAGCGGCAACGTGGTTCGCAACGGTGGCCAGAAGTGCGTGTTCGTCTACAACGCCCATCGCAACCGGATCACCGGGAACTGGTTCGAGCGCTGCCCCCTGGGCATCCACTTCACCGCTGGCTCCGCCGACAACCGGATGAGCGACAACGCCTTCGTGTCGAACCGGGCCCAGGTGAAGTACGTCGGCACCCGCTTCATCGACTGGGCGCACGAGGGGCGCGGCAACTACTGGAGCGACAATCCGGCCTTCGACCTCGATGGCGACGGCATCTCGGACCGCCCCTATCGACCCAACGACGTGATGGACGACATCCTCTGGACCCTGCCGGCGGCCAAGCTGCTTGCCAACAGCCCGGCGGTGGGCGCGATCCGCTGGGCGCAGGCCCGCTTTCCCGCGATCCACCCCGGGGGCGTCGCCGACAGCGCGCCGCTGATGCGTCCGCCACGAATTCCGGCCCCAGCGGATCTCCCGCCGCCCGCCGCCCCCTGGATGACCGGCAGCGGCCAGATCGACCTCGGCGGCGGTCACTGATGGACCCCATCGCGCACTGGGCCGGGGTGACCCGGCGCTACGGCAGGATCGTCGCGGTACGCGACGTCGACCTGGCACTGCCGCCGGGCGCGGCGACCGCTCTGGTGGGGCACAACGGCGCCGGCAAGACGACGCTGATCAAGCTGCTGCTCGGGCTGATCCGCCCCGATGCCGGCAAGGTACGCGTCGCCGGCGCCGACCCGGCGGGCAGCCGGGGCGCCGAAGCCCGGCGCTGCCTCGGCTTCCTGCCCGAGAACGTCGCCTTTCACGGCGCCATGACCGGCAGCGAGCTGATGGCCTTCTACGCCCGCCTCAAGGGCCAGCCCAGGGCACGCAACGCCGAGCTCCTCGAGCGGGTGGGCATCGCCCATGCCGCCGATCGGAGAATCTCGACCTATTCGAAGGGCATGCGCCAGCGCCTGGGCATCGCGCAGGCCCTGATCGGCGAGCCGCGCCTGCTGCTGCTCGACGAGCCGACCAGCGGGCTCGACCCGGCGTCGCGGGCCGACGTCTTCGACCTGATCGACCACCTGCGCCGGTCGGGCGCGACGGTCCTCGTTTCGACGCATGCGCTCGCCGAGATCGAGCATCACGTCGACCGGATCGCGATCATGCATTGCGGCGCGCTGGTCGCCGCCGGCACCCTCGACGACCTGCGCCGTGGCGCGCAGGCCGAGGTCAGGCTGAGGCTGCGGGTTCGCCGCAGCCATACCGACCAGGTGCTGGAGCACCTGCCAGCGGGGGTGCGCAGCGGCCGTCGCGACGATGAATCGCTGGAACTCTTCGCCCCCGCCGCCGGGAAGATGGCGCTCCTGCGGATGCTGGCGGGCCTCGAGGACATCGTCCTCGACGTCGAGATGAGCGACGTCGGCCTCGCGCAGATCTACGGCCGCCTCGTCGAATCGATCGGAGAGGCATCGTGAACGTCTGGCTGCTGGCCCTGCAGGAGATCCGGATCGGCCTGCGCAATCGCTGGGTGATCGCCACCACCCTGGTGCTGGGCGCGCTGTCGCTCTCCCTCGTGCTGCTCGGCGGCGCGCCGACCGGCGAGGTCAAGGCGGACTCGCTCGCGATCGTCGTGGTCAGCCTCGCCAGCCTGACCATCTTCCTCATTCCCCTGATCGCCCTGCTGCTGTCCTTCGATTCGATCGTCGGCGAGCAGGAACGCGGCACCCTGATCCTGCTGCTGTCCTACCCGGTCGCACGCTGGCAGGTGGTGCTCGGCAAGGTGCTCGGGCAGACGACCATCCTCGCCTTCGCCACCGTCGTCGGCTACGGTGCGGCCGCGGCCGCCCTGTGGCTTCGCGGCGAGGCCGGCGCCGGATCGATCGACGCGTTCGCGGCGATGGTGCTCTCCTCGATCATGCTCGGCGCCACCTTCGTCGCGATCGGCTGCCTCGCCAGCACCCTGGTGCGTGAACGCGCCACCGCTGCCGGCCTCGCGGTCGGCGCCTGGCTGTTCTTCGTTCTCATCTACGACACGGCGGTGCTCGGCGTGCTGGTCGCCGACCAGGGCAGGATCGTCGGCGAGAATGCGCTCAACACCCTGCTGCTGCTCAACCCCACCGACGTGTACCGGCTCTTCAACATGACGGCGACCGAGAGCACCTCGATCTACAGCGGCATGGCCGGCCCGGGAGACGTGGCCGCTCTGCCGATGCCGGTCTTCGTGGCGGCGCTCGCCGCCTGGGTAGTGGTGCCGCTCGCGTTCGCCATTCTCGCCTTTCGCAGGAGGTCCGTTTGAGGTTCCGCCGTTTCGCCGCACCGGTGTTCGTCCTGATGCTCGCGGGCCTCGGCCTGTCGGCCTGCGACAGCAAGGCCCCGCCGGCCGCGCCGCCGCCGGCGGCCGAGGTCCCGCTCGAGGCGACCGGCCACTACTGCGGCATGCTCCTGTCGGAGCACTCGGGACCGAAGGGACAGATCCATCTCGCCAGCCGCGGCACGCCGGTGTGGTTCACCTCGGTGCGCGACACCATCGCCTTCCTGCGCCTGCCCGAGGAAGCTCGCGACGTCACGGCCGTCTACGTCAACGACATGGGGCGGGCCCGGCAATGGGACCAGCCCGAGGCCGACACCTGGATCCGGCTGGAGGATGCGCTGCTCGTGGTCGAGAGCGACCAGGTCGGCGGCATGGGCGCGCCCGAAGCGGTACCCTTCTCGGAACGGGCCGCCGCCGAGTCCTATGTCCGGGAGCACGGCGGGCGCATCCTGCGGCTGGCCGACATTCCGGACGACTACGTCATCGGTCCGGTCATGACGGACGCCTCCCCTGCGGCGGCCGGCCATTCCGGGGACGGCCATGCGGGCCACGATTCCGGTCATGGCGCGAGCCCGGACCACGGCGGACATCGTCATTGAGGAACCGGTCATGAAACCACGCCGACGCTTCCTTGCCATCGCGGCCTCGGCAGGCGCGATCGCCAGCCTGCCCTCGCTCGCCCGGGCGAGCACGAGCACCGCCGCGACCAGTACATGGAAGGGCATCGCCCTCGGCGCGTCGGCCTCCATGACTCTCGTCCATCCGGATCGGGAGCTCGCTCGCGCGGCGATCGATGATTGCGTCGCCGAGATCGACCGCCTCGAGTCGATCTTCAGCCTGTACCGACCGCAGTCCGCGCTGGTCCGCCTGAACCGGGCCGGCATGCTCGCGCAGCCGCCCCAGGAGCTCGTCGAGCTGCTTTCGTTCGCGCTCGCGCTGGCGCGGCGCAGCGACGGCGCCTTCGATCCGACGGTGCAGCCGCTCTACCGCCTGCTGGCGGATCACTTCGCGCGGCCCGGCGCCGCGCCCGACGGCCCCGCCCCGGACGAGATCGCCCGGGCGCTGGAATCGATCGGGCATCGGCACGTCGAGCTCGAAGCCGACATCGTCCGGCTGCACCGGCCCGGCATGGCGATCACCCTGAACGGCGTCGCGCAAGGCTTCATCACCGACCGGATCGGGGGTCGGCTGCGCCTTGCGGGATTCGACAACGTGCTGGTCGACATCGGTGAAGCACTCGCGCTCGGGCGGCGCGCCGATGGCCACCCATGGCGCGCCGCCGTCGCCGATCCACGGCGTGGCGATCGCACGCTGTTCGAGCTGGACATCGGCAATGCGCCGGGCGCGTGGCCCGCACTGGCGAGCTCCGCGGGCAGCGGCACGCGCTTCGGGCCTTCCACGCGACGGCACCACCTGCTCGACCCGCGCACCGGCGCGAGCGCGAGCCATCACGCCGGCGTCACCGTCGCCGCGCCACGGGCCACGCTCGCCGATGGTCTCTCGACCATGCTCTCGGTGCTGTCACCGGCACGGGCCCGGGCGATGCTCCCGGCGTGGCCCGAGGCACGGGCCTGGTTCATCGCGGCGGACGGGCGCGTCGAGCATGTCGCCGCGCCCGCCTGATACGGGTTCGCATTCGATCGTATAAGTCGAGCCGGGAATTCGCGAAGCACTGCTTCGCGCCGGCGAGACCGGCCGCGCCTGTGAGCGCGGCCGTGGCGGGGAGCCGCAGACAGTGCGGTTGCACGGCAAGGCGACCCAACGCGGTTATACGGTTGAATGCGAATCCGTATGACATCCCGGGGAATCGTCCGGGTCCGGATCAGTCCGAGCTGCCGTTCTCGTCGGCGCCGATGAAGCGATAGACCAGGGCGCCGATGACCGCGCCGACGATCGGCGCCACCCAGAACGCCCAGAGCTGCGCGGTCGCCCAGTCGCCGACGTAGAGCGCCACGCCGGTGCTGCGCGCCGGATTGACCGAGGTGTTGGTCACCGGAATGCTGATCAGGTGGATCAGGGTCAGGCACAGGCCGATCGCCAGCGGCGCGAA
>JAMLIN010000056.1 GCA_023954135.1 Burkholderiaceae bacterium
GTAGTGGGTGATGTACGGACTCATCGCGTAGAGCGCGATGTCGAGCAGTGCGATGTCGACATGCTCGCCGCTACCCGTGCTTGCGCGCCGCAGGAGCGCTGCGGCGATCGCGAAGGCCATGGTCGTGCCGGTGCAGTAGTCGATCATCGCCGGCCTGACCCGCACCGGCGAGCGGTCCGGATCGCCGGTGGCGTCCATGATGCCCGACACCGCCTGCAGGATCGGCTCCACGGCAGGCCGATTGCGCATCGAACCCGTCTGGCCGAACCCGGAGATCGACCCGTACACGATCGCCGGGTTGAGCTGCCGGATCGCCTCGTATCCAAGGCCGAGCCTCTCGAGCGCGCCCGGCAGGAAGTTCTCGAGCAGGACGTCGGCTTTCCTCGCCAGCTCGAGGACGATCTCCAGCCCGTCGGGCGCCTTCAGGTCGACGGCGATCGCGCGCTTGTTGCGATTGAAGTTCTGGAAGTTGGCCCCTTCGATCGGGTATCGAAACATGTCACCCGCGAAGGATTCGACCTTGATCACTTCGGCGCCCATGTCGGCGAGCATCATGCTGCATATCGGCCCCGCCTGGACGTGGCTGATGTCGAGAACCCTGATTCCCTTCATAGGGCTCGGAAAGCCGGACGACGATCGATCCACGACGGACCCTCCTGTTGATTGCGCCATAACCCCGTGCTCCTACCCGACCATGGTCGAGGGCAGCCAGGTCGACAATGCGGGAAACGCCAGCAGCACCGCCAGCGCCAGCATGTCCGTGGCCAGCAAGGGCCCGGTTCCCCGGAACACGTCCTCCAGCGGAACCTTGGTCGTCGCACTCACCACATAGGCGTTCATGCCCACCGGGGGCGTCGCCATGCCGATCTCTGCGGTCTTGGTACAGATGACGCCGAACCAGATGGGATCGAAACCGAGGCTCACGATCAGGGGAAAGACCAGGGGCAGGGTGACGAGGATGATGGCGACCTGGTCCATGATGCAGCCGAGGACGAGGTAGAGCGCCACGATGAACAGCATGATGACCCATCGGTTCACGTCCAGCTCGCCGATCCAGGCGATCAGGCTCTGGGTGGACTCGGTGATGGTCAGGAAGTAGCCGAAGATCATCGCGCCGATGATGATCGCGAAGATCATCGTGGTCGACCTCATGGTGAGCATCACGGCCGTCTTGAACTTCGTGACGCTCATCCGGCCCATGGCCAGGGGAATCAGGAGCGAGCCGAATGCGCCCAGGGCGGCGGCTTCAGTCGGCGTGGCGATGCCGCCGTACATCGACCCGATGACGATCGAGGCCAGGATCATGAAAGGCCACAGGTTGCGCAGGGAGTCGACCCGGGCCTTCCAGGAATGCCGGATCGTGGAGGCCGGCATGCTGCCGGGCGAGACCTTGCTCCAGATCACGATGGTGATGCAGTACATGGCCGCCGTGAGGATTCCGGGAATGATGCCGGCGATCAGCAACCGGCCGATGGAGGTTTCGGTGATGATCCCGTAGAGAACGAACGCGATGCTTGGAGGGATCATGATCGCCAGGGTGCCGGCGATGGTGACCACGCCCGTGGCGATGCGCGGCGAGTAGCCGTGCTTGACCATCTGGGGAACGGCCATGGTCGACAGGGTCGCGGCGGAAGCCGTGCTCGAGCCCGACATGGCCGCCATGCCGGCCGCCGCGAAGATCGTGGTTATCGCCAACCCGCCGGGCAGGCGCTCGAGCCAGCGCTGGGCCGCCGTGAAGACATCATCGACGATCCCCGAGACGGAGATGAACTGGGCCATCAGGATGAACATCGGCACCGTCGACAAGGTGTAGTGCGCGGCCGAGCGGAACGGAACGGTTCCCAGCAAGCCCAGCATCGTGTCCATGCCATCGAAGAGATAGAGGCCGATTGCGCCGGCGACCGCAAGCGCGAAGGCCACCGGCATCCCCGTGAACAGGAACAGGAGCATCAGCAAGACGAGTGATATGCCCAACATGAACGTCGCCTGATTGGAGTCTGTGCTTGCCCGGCTGACTGGCCGTCAGTCGACGAGCGGCATCTCGTGGGAATCCTCCTGCGTCGAGTCGTCGAAAAACGACTGCAGGATCCGCAGGCAGAGCATCACGCTGCCGATGGGCACCATCATCAGCGCGGGCGCGAGCGGATACGCAAGGAGGCTGTTGGACATCTCATTGAACCGGTATGCCTCGACGGCCGCCTCCCAGCCCTTGACCGCGATCAGCACGAACAGGACGAAGGCCATCGCCTTGTGGATCCGCCGCCAGGCGGCGTTCACCCGGGGAGGAAAGAATTTCTCGAAGAGGGTCACCCGCACATGTCCGCCGACCAGGTACACGTAGCTCAACGTCAGGAACACCAGGCTGACCATCAGGTAGTCCTCGGTGAACTCGTAGAGGCTGGGAATCGAGAAATCGAGGAACTTCCGTGACAACAGGTCGAAGGTCGTCAACAGCATCATCAGGATCAGGCCCACCCCGGCGGCGAACACGAATATCCGCTCCAGGATCCCGAGCACCCGGTTCAAGACCTGCATAGACCGTCTCCTTTCTTGTCGCCGGGCAGGCCAGGCGATGGCGGACCGAACCCGTCCGACCGGGTCCGATTATTGACAGCATGGTCCGGTCGCGTCACGCTCGGATTTCGGTATCCGAAAACATCAGGCACTGCTGCCGGCAGCGGAGAATCACGTCATGGACGGCATCACAGGTCGCGGGACGTCGTCCCGGCAACGTAGCCGGGCAACGGGCCGCTTCATCCGGGAGACGCCCGGCAGCCGTTCGCTCGAGCGTGGCCTCGCGCTTCTTCGGGCGTTCCGGCAGGGCGGGCCGGCCCTCACCAACGCCGACCTTGCGGAGAGGGTCGGACTGCCCCGGCCCACGGTGAGTCGCCTTACCAGGTCCCTCGTCGACAGCGGCTTCCTGTCGTTCGATTTCGAGCAGCGGGCCTATCGACTGACACCGGTGTACCTGAGCCTTGCGCTGGTGTATCGGGATGACTTCCCCGAGCTCGATCTCGCGCTGCCGGCGATGCGGGCCGTCGCGGAAGGGGAGGAGATCAATGTCGGGCTTGCGGTTCCTGACCAGCACGACATGGTCTATCTCGCATCGGTGCGGCGGGGGCGACGAGGCCTCTTCCGGCGCATCGTCCCGGGCTCGCGCAGGCCCATCGAAACGACATCCCTCGGGCTGTGCTACCTCGATGCGCTCGATGCATCGTCGCGCGCGCGGCTCCTGGGGCACATCGAGTCCAAGTACCCCGATACCGACACGACCGTCATGGCAAGAATCGCCCGCTCACGATCCGAGCTCGCATCCCTCGGATACTGCCTCGCCGACTGGCACGATGGCATGGTCGCCATGGCCACCTCGCTCGCGGCGCCCGACCGGTCGATCTATGCGCTGAACGTCAGCTTCTCGTCTCCCAACCCGGCGTCGACCGCTCGACAGGCCGCGCGCTATGGCCCCATGCTTCTCGACCTCGCGAAGACGATCTCCGCAGCCTGGCTGGCACGCGCACAGGAAAGACAAGGCGCGTAAGGCGAATTCCGGGATTCTCGGAATTCCGCATATCGAAATCCCGCCGTGGCAAGCCATACGGACCCATTGAATAATCGTCGGGGATCCGGCCGGCCTTTCGTGCCGCAGACGAGAAACGGACAAGACAGGAGACAAGGCATGCACATCCTCGGCAGGTTCCTTACCCTGGCGGTAGCCGCCTTCCTTGCGGGCACCGCCGGACACGCCTTTGCTGCCGGCGAGATCAGGATGAAGTTCGCGGGGCCCTACCCGGCCGGCCACCCATCCGATCTCATGGCCAAGCAGTACATAGCCGAGATCGAGAGGCTCACGAACAACAAGGTCAAGATCTCCTACTTCCCGTCCGAGCAGCTGGGCAAGGCCAAGGACATGCTCTCGGTATGCGGCAAGGGTGTCGCCGACATCTGCCAGGTCCACATCACCTATTTCGCCGGACAGCTGCCCTACAGCAACGTCATCGTGTTGCCCTACTGGACGACCGCCACCGAAGGCTCGGCGATCTTCCAGTCGATGCTCGAGAACAGCCCCGAGCTGGTGGAGGAGTTCGCCAAGTACGGCGTCCGGCCGCTCGAGGGCCACACCACGCCGAGCTACGACGTGGCGACCGTGGACAAGCCCGTGCGCAAGCTGGAGGACCTGAAGGGACTGAAGCTCAAGACCGCCGGCGGACTGTTCGACAACATCGCGAAACGCTATGGAATCATCCCGGTCAGCATCCCCGCTGCCGAGACCTACGAGTCGGTCCAGCGCGGTCTGGTCCACGGCGTCGTCTTCAACTACCCGAGCATCCGCTCCTATCACCTGAACGACCAGGTGAAGTACATCACCAACGGCATGCGCACCGGCGGTTATCCGGGCGCGACGGTCATCAACGACAAGACCTGGAAGAAGCTGCCGAAGGACGTCCAGGAAGCGATCATGGAAGCCTCGCGCACCGTGGCGGCAAACGAAGGCAAACGCTGGGACGAGCTGCACGCCGTGGTCCGCGAGGAGTTCCGCAAGCAAGGCATCGAGATCTACGACCTGAGCCCGGAGCAGCGGCTCGAATGGGCCAGGGCGCTCGAGGGGCTCGACGAGGAGTACATCGCCGAGATGGAGAAGCGCGGCTTCTCGAAGATCCGCAAGGTCTTCGACGATTTCAGGACGACGGCGGCGCGCATCGCCAGATAGCCGTCACGCGCGAGACCGCCTCCGGGGCGGGCATGGGCGGTAATATCGGGCGAACCACGGAGCGACCATGTCCACACTCGTCCTGCGCGAAGACCGCGACGGTCTTGCGACCCTGACCCTGAACCGGCCCGAGAAGCTCAATGCCCTGACGGTCGCGATGTTCCGCGAACTCGGCGAGCATGTCGCGCGCATCGCGCAGCAGACCGACGAGGTAGGGCTCGTCCTGGTGCGCGGCGCGGGGAAATGCTTCTCCGCCGGGCACGATCTCGCCGACATCGCGCAAGGTGAGCACCCACCCAGACCCAGCTTCCAGGCGGACGTCATCGAGGCGCTTGCCAGCCTGCCGCAGCCCGTGATCAGCGCGGTGCACGGCCACTGCTATACCGGCGCGCTCGAGCTCGCCCTGGCCGGGGACCTGATCGTCGCCGCGGCATCGGCGAAGTTCGCCGACACCCATTCGCGCTGGGCGCTGACGCCGGTCTGGGGCATGAGCCAGCGTCTGCCCCGACGAGTGGGCCCATCCAGGGCGCGCGAGATGATGTTCACCGCGCGCACCTATACGGGGGAGGAAGCCGCGGCGATGGGCTTGGCCAACTGGTGCGTGCCCGACGAGAGCTTCGAGGCCGAGCTGGACAAGCTGGCGAAGTCCATCCTGGCGAACTCCTGGTTCAGCCACCGCGCCAACAAGCGACTGCTGGTCCGCACCGAGGGCATGTCACTGGACGCCGGCCTGTCGTACGAGATCCACCGGACCGAGGGCCGCGGCCCCGACATGCAGGCACGCATCGAGGGCTTCATGAACAAGACCAGCAAGCTCTCCTGACAAGGGCGGCGCGGCCTATTTCCCGCCCGTCTTCGGGGCGGTCAGCGCCACCACCAGAGCGCTGACCAGGAAGAACGCCTGCAGCTCCAGCTTCCAGCCGCCGGTCTGGGTGAGCTGGAAGAAGTCCCCGGTATGGACCAGCACGAGGGCGAACACCATGTTCACCGCGATGACGAGGGCGGCCGGCACCACGAAACGATTGATCAGCAGCAGGATCGGCGCGACGACCTCGCCGATGTAGACGCCATAGGCGATGAAGCCGGGCAGGCCCATCTTGCCCAGCATGCCTTCAATGAAGCCGACGCCGCCGGTGACCTTGGCGATGCCGTGGAGCAGCAGCAGGATCCCGAGGGTCCAGCGCAGCAGGGCGATCCCCGCGGACGAGTTGTGGAAGGCGTCGAAGATCTTCATGGCGGTGGTCCTCTCTTCTCGTCGTTCCGGCGGCTTGCCGGCGGTTCAGGCGCGCTGCTGCCCGCCGCGCACCGGGCCGGCGCGGCGGACGATTTCCTCTTCGAGCGGCTTGCGCAGGCCCAGCAGGAAGCCGGCCTCGGCGACGACGAACAGCGGGCCGATCACCAGCTGCAGGATGTCGTCCACGAAGGCCGGCTTGCGGCCTTCCCAGGCGTGCCCGATGAACTGGACCACCCAGCCGATCACGAAAAGCCCGATGCCGGTCGTGAGCCAGGCAGCGGTCGGTTGTGCCGCGCACCATGCGCCGAAGACGAGCGCCAGCGCGTACCCGGCGAGGGTCGCGAGACCGAGCGGCAGGTCGAGACGCAGATAGAAGGGAACCAGGGCGAGAACCACCAGGACCGCCGGGCTGAGGGAAACCGCACCGACATCGAGCACCGGACGCGACAGGAGTGTCGCGACGGCAACGACGATGAGGGGAATGCCGACGAAATGGGTGGCGATGTTGCGACGGTCGCGATGGTACGCGGCATAGGTTGCCAGCTGTTCGGTGAGGGATTTCATCGTCGTCCTCGGATACGCCACCGCCACGCGGCGATGGCGCCAGCATAGCGCGAGTGGCCGGATTCGGCACCCCCGGGGCCCGGGGCCGGATGACCGCCGCGGGCGAATCGGTTAGTCTGTGCCCAACTCGCGCTCCGACCCGCCCCCTTGGAAGAATTGCCGATCTGGGCCCAGCTGCTGGCCCTGCTCGTCCTGATGCTGCTCTCCGCGTTCTTCTCGATATCGGAGACCAGCATGATGGCGCTCAACCGCTATCGGCTCGGCCATCTCGTGCGCAAGGGCCGCCGCAGCGCACGCCTGGCCGCCGAGCTGCTCGGGCGAACCGACCGCCTGCTGTCCTCGGTCCTGATCGGCAACAACATCGCGAACGTCGCGCTGACCGCGATCGCGACGGCCCTGGCGATCCGCTACTTCGGCAACAACGACACCGCGCTGCTGATCGCCACCGCGGCGGTCGCGATCGTGATCATCCTGTTCTGCGAGATCACGCCGAAGGTGATCGGCGCCCGCTTCCCCGAGCAGGTCGCGCTGCCGGCAAGCTATCCGCTCACGGTGCTGACCCGGCTGCTCCATCCTCTCGTCTGGGCCATCAACACCGTCGTCAGTCGCTCCCTGGCGCTGCTCGGCCTGCGGCTCGACGCCGACGAGGAAGCGGGGGCGCTCTCGCCCGAGGAACTGCGCTCGGCCGTCCTCGAGTCCGGCAATTTCCTGCCGCAGAAGCACCGCTCGATCCTGCTCAATTTCTTCGACCTCGAGAACATCACGGTCGACGACGTCATGGTGCCGCGCCAGCGTATCGAAGCGCTCGATCTCGCCGGCAGCGAGGCGGACTGGCGCGACCAGATCACGACCTGCTTCCACAACAAGCTGCCGGTCTACGAGGGCGAGATCAACCGGGTGGTCGGCATCCTGCATGTGCGCCGCGGCCTGTCGCTTCTTCAGCGCGACACCATCGATGCCGAGGATCTGCGCGAAGAGCTCGCGGAACCCTATTTCGTCCCCAGCGGCACGCCGGTATTCCGGCAACTGCAATTCTTCCAGGAGAGCCGGCGCCGCCTGGCGCTGGTCGTCGACGAGTACGGCGAGCTGCAGGGGCTGCTGACGCTGGCCGACATCATCGAGGAGCTCGTCGGCGAGTTCACCAGCTCCTCGCCCTCGCGCGATGCCGGACTGAACTGGAACGAGCGCGGCGAAGTCCAGGTCGAGGGCAGCGTCGCGCTGCGCGACCTCAACCGCCAGCTCGGCACCGGCTTTCCGGTCGACGGACCCCGGACCCTCAACGGCCTGATCCTCGAGACCCTGCGCGAGCTGCCCGAAGCCGACGTAGGGATCCGGTTCGGCCGGATCGGCGTGGTGGTGACCCAGATCGAGGACCGGACGATCCGCAGCGTCCGCCTTCAGCGCCTCGATCGGCCCGCCCCCGACGAGGCCCGGCCGGACGCTGCCGACTGAAGCGGGCGCGCCGTCTGTCCTGCCGCCATGCGCCACTCGTCAATCGAGGCGCCTCGCGCACTGTCCAGGAAGGGCCCCCATGCCGCATGATCGCCGCAAACCGTCCCCAGGGACGCCATGGCCAATTTCCAGGCAGGAACGAATATGTCCGCGACGATGGCTTCCGCCCAGACCCCCGAGCACACCATGCTCGGCGGGCTAGGCCGCGCACTCGTCCAGCACCGGATCCTGCGCCCTGACCAGGCGATCCAGGTACAGAAGCATGCGAACGCCAACGCCGTCGCGTTCATCGACGAGCTGATCGAAGGCAAGCACCTCGCGCCGCGCGATCTCGCCCGATTCGCCGCGGAATCCTTCGGCCATCCGATGTTCGACCTGAGCGGGCTCGACCCGGCCGCTATCGACATGAGCCTGCTCGATCGCAAGCTCGCCGTCGAGGCCCGGGTGCTTCCCCTGGGCAAACGCGGCAACAAGCTCTCGGTCGCCATCTCGGACCCGACCGACTACCAGACCCTGGACCGGATCAAATTCTCTGCCCAGGCGACGGTCGACCCGATCGTGGTCGAGCACGACAAGCTGCTGCGCCTGCTCGAGCGCGCGACCCGCGGCACGGCCGACCAGCTCTCGGACCTGGTGGACGAATCGATCGACGTCGATGTCACCAGCGACGAGCAGTCCTCGCAGCCCGACACCAGCGATGTCGACGACGCACCGGTCGTCAAGTTCCTGCAGAAGGTCCTGGTCGACGCGATCCAGTCCGGGGCTTCGGACATCCACTTCGAGCCCTACGAGAAGTTCTACCGGATCCGCTTCCGGATCGACGGCGAGTTGAGCGAGATCGCCCAGCCGCCGCTGGCGATCAAGGAGAAGCTCGCTTCCCGGATCAAGGTGATCTCGCGCCTCGACATCTCCGAGAAACGGGTGCCGCAGGACGGCCGGATGAAGCTCGTCCTGTCGAACCAGCGCGCCATCGACTTCCGGGTCTCCACCCTGCCGACCCTGTTCGGCGAGAAGATCGTGATGCGGATCCTCGATCCGTCCTCGGCCAAGCTCGGGATCGAGGCGCTCGGCTACGATCCCGAACAGAAGGAAGTGTTGCTCGAGGCGATCCGGCGCCCCTACGGCATGATCCTGGTCACGGGGCCGACCGGCTCGGGCAAGACGGTGTCGCTCTACACCTGCCTGAACATCCTCAACGAGCCGGGGGTCAACATCTCCACCGCCGAGGATCCCGCCGAGATCAACCTGCCCGGCATCAACCAGGTCAACGTCAACGACAAGGCGGGCCTGACCTTCGCGGCGGCGCTCAAGTCCTTCCTGCGCCAGGATCCGGACGTGATCATGGTCGGCGAGATCCGCGACCTGGAAACCGCCGACATCTCGATCAAGGCGGCCCAGACCGGCCACATGGTGATGTCGACGCTGCACACCAACGACGCGCCGACCACCCTGACCCGGATGATGAACATGGGGGTGGCGCCCTTCAACATCGCCTCCTCGGTGATCCTGATCACCGCCCAGCGACTCGCGCGACGCCTGTGCACCTGCAAGCAGCCGGCCGAGCTCGACGACGAGGCGCTGCTCAAGGCCGGCTTCCGGGAAAGCGACCTCGACGGCAGCTGGACCCCGTTCAAGCCGGTGGGCTGCGATCGCTGCGGCGGCTCGGGCTACAAGGGGCGCGTGGGCATCTACCAGGTCATGCCGATCTCCGAGGAGATCCAGAAGATCATCCTCGGCAACGGCAACGCACTGCAGATCGCCGACCAGGCACGCGCCGAAGGGGTCAACGACCTGCGCCGCTCGGGGCTGATCAAGGTCATGCAGGGCCACACCTCGATCGAAGAGGTGCTGGGCGTCACCAACGAATAGCGCGTCGAATCGACAAGGACATCCGATGGCCACTTCCAGCACCGCGGCAAAGGCTCCCGTTTCGGCGCGGGCACGCAACGCCGCGCGCAAGCCGCGCGAATTCACCTTTCTCTGGGAGGGCCGCGACCGCGGCGGCAAGCAGGTCCGGGGCGAGATGCGCGCCAGCGGCGAGGCGATCGTCCAGAGCAGCCTGCGCCGCCAGGGCATCATCGTCACCAAGGTGAAGAAGCAGCGCTACAAGCGCGGCAAGAAGATCACCGATCGCGACATCACGATGTTCACCCGCCAGCTCGCGACGATGATGAAGTCCGGCGTCCCGCTGCTGCAATCCTTCGACATCGTCGCCAAGGGAACCGACAACGGCTCGGTCGCCAAGCTCTTCGTCGACATCAAGAACGACGTCGAGACCGGCACCGCGCTGTCGCAGGCGTTTCGCAAGTACCCGCTCTATTTCGACAGCCTGTTCTGCAACCTCGTCGGCGCCGGCGAAGCCGCCGGTATCCTCGACGACCTGCTCGACCGGCTCGCCACCTACAAGGAAAAGATCGAGGCGATCAAGGGCAAGATCAAGAGCGCCCTCTTCTACCCGGTGGCGGTGCTGGTGGTCGCCTTCATCGTGGTGGCGGTGATCATGCTGTTCGTGGTGCCGGCGTTCAAGCAGGTCTTCGAGAGCTTCGGCGCCGACCTGCCGGCGCCGACCCTGGCGGTCATCGCGATCTCGGACATCTTCACCGAGTACTGGTACCTGATCTTCGGTGGCATCGGCGGCGCGATCTATTTCTTCCTGCAGGCCTGGCGACGATCGCCGAAGGTCCAGATGTTCATGGACCGGCTCCTGTTGCGCCTGCCGATCTTCGGCTCGGTCGTCGAGAAGGCGACCATCGCCCGCTGGCTGCGCACCCTCTCGACCATGTTCGCCGCCGGCGTGCCGCTGGTCGAGGCGCTCGACTCGGTCGGCGGCGCCTCCGGCAACATCGTCTATCTCCAGGCGACCAAGAAGATCCAGCAGGAGGTCTCGACCGGCACCAGCCTGACGGTCGCGATGCAGAACTCCGGCGTGTTCCCGAACATGGTGCTGCAGATGGCCTCGATCGGCGAAGAGTCGGGTTCGCTCGATTCGATGCTCGGCAAGTCCGCCGACATCTACGAGCGCGAGGTCGACGATGCGGTCGAGAGCCTCTCGAGCCTGCTGGAGCCGCTCATCATGGTGGTCCTCGGCACCCTGATCGGCGGCCTCGTGGTGGCGATGTACCTGCCCATCTTCAAGCTCGGCCAGGTGGTATAGCAGGCTTCCGACGCGCGGCCGGCAGGCGCCGGCCGCTGCTATCCTTGCGCCACTCCGGCTGCCGCGCCCCGCCCGATGCTCGAACTCCTCGCCCAGTCCCCGCCCTTCGCGATCGCCGCGGCGGCCTTCGTCGGCCTGCTCATCGGCAGCTTCCTGAACGTCGTCATCCATCGGGTGCCGATCATGATGGAGCGCGAGTGGGCGAACCAGGCGGCCGAGCTGCGCGGCGAGCCGGCGCCGCACGGCGAGCGCTTCGATCTGCTGGCACCGCGCTCGCGCTGCCCGTCCTGCGGGCACCGGATCGGCGCGACCGAGAACATCCCGGTCATCTCCTGGCTCCTCCAGCGCGGCAAGTGCCGCGGCTGCGGCACCGGCATATCGGCGCGCTATCCGGCCGTCGAGATCCTCACCGCCGCGCTCTGCGCCCTGGCGATCGCAGTCTTCGGCCCGACGGCGGCCGGCCTCGGCGCGGCGATCTTCTCCTGCGTGCTGGTGGCGCTCACCTTCATCGATTTCGATACCCAACTGCTGCCCGACAGCATGACCCTGCCGCTGCTGTGGCTCGGCCTGCTCTTCAACCTCTGGGGTGTTTACGCCCCCTTGCAGGAGGCGGTGGTTGGCGCCATGGCCGGCTACCTGCTGCTCTGGTCGGTGTACTGGCTCTTCCGGCTGGTGACCGGCAAGGAAGGCATGGGTTTCGGCGACTTCAAGCTGCTCGCGGCGATCGGCGCCTGGTTCGGCTGGACCGCCCTGCCCGCGGTGATCCTGCTCGCTTCGGTGGTCGGCGCGGTAGTCGGCATCGGCCTCATGATCTTCGCGCGCCATGGCCGCGAGACGCCGATCCCCTTCGGCCCCTACCTCGCCGGCGCCGGTCTGCTGGCCCTTTACCTGCGCGAACCCCTCGCCTCCCTCTACGGATTGTGATGCGGGCCGCCGCGCCGGTGCTGCTAGACTCCGGCGATGGCGAAACAGACAGACCCCGGACCGGGCAAGCGCCCCTTCATCGTCGGCATCACCGGCGGCATCGGCAGCGGGAAGTCGACCGTCGAGCGACGCTTTGCCGCCCTCGGGGTCGACATCGTCGACACCGACCGGATCGCACATGAGCTCACCAGCCCCGGTGGCGCCGCGATCGAGCCGATCCGCGCCGAGTTCGGCGACCGGGTGATCGCCGCCGACGGCCGGCTCGACCGCGATGCGATGCGCTCGCTGGTGTTCGACGATGCCTCGGCGCGCGCCCGCCTCGAGGCCATCCTTCATCCCCTGATCGGCGAGCAGTCGCGTGCCCGGATCGCGGCGGCGCGCGGCCCCTACACCATGCTCGTGGTGCCGCTCCTGGTCGAGAAGGGCAACTGGAAGGGGCGCGTCGACCGGGTCCTGGTGGTCGACTGCCCGCGCGAGACGCAGATCGACAGGGTCATGGCCCGCAACGGATTCCCCCGCGCCCAGGTCGAAGCGATCCTCGCCGCGCAGGCGAGCCGCGAGGAGCGGCTCGCGGTCGCCGATGACGTCATCGACAACGGCGGCGACGAATCCTCGCTCGATGCCGCGGTCGACGAGCTGCATCGCCGCTATCTCGCGATGGCCGGGGCAGGTTTGTCATGAGTTTGCCTTTGAGCCAGAATCGCAAGGGCCGCCCGACCTTCCAGCACGTCGACAGGACGCCGGTTTGATCCTCTACGAGTACCCGCTCAACGAACGTGTCCGGACGCTGCTGCGCCTGGAGGATCTGTTCGAGCGATTCGGGCATTTCTCGGACAGCGACGACCCGCTGCATCACCATGTCGCGCTGGTCACGCTGTTCGACATCCTCGACGTGGCCGCGCGTGCCGACCTCAAGTCCGACCTGATGCAGGAGCTCGAGCGCCAGCGCCAGACGCTCGCTCGTTTCCGCGACAATCCGGCCGTCTCGGCCGAAGCGCTCGAATCGATCCTCGGACGCATCGATGCCGGCTGGAACGGCCTCAATGCCATGACCGGCAAGACGGGCCAGCACCTGCGCGACAACGAGTGGCTGATGAGCATCCGCAGCCGCACGATCATCGCCGGCGGCGCCTGCGAGTTCGACCTGCCCTCGTACTGGGCCTGGCAGAATCGGTCCGGCGCGGAGCGGCGCGCGGACATCCTCGAGTGGATCGCGCCCTTCCAGCCCATCGGCGACAGCATGCACATCGTGCTGAAGCTGCTGCGCGAGAGCGCGCAGTGGTCCAGCCTGCGCGCGGAGCAGGGCAGCATCCAGCAGACGCTGGGCGGCAAGCCCTACCAGCTGGTGCAGCTGCGCGTCGATCCGGAGCTCGGCGCGATCCCGGAAATCAGCGCGAACAAGTACCTGCTCTGGATCCGCTTCACCTCGCAGGACGGCAACATGCGGCCCAAGCCCTTCGAAGGGCCGGTCGATTTCCGGCTCGCGCTGTGCAATCTATGAGAACCTGCGAACGAACCGTCCACA
>JAMLIN010000057.1 GCA_023954135.1 Burkholderiaceae bacterium
GGGCGGCCAGCGACAAGTCGGCGGGATAGGGATTGCGCGGGCCTTGCGCCCAGACCCGTAGCTGCTCGCGCTCGGCGGCATCGAGCAGTTCGATCTCGGCGAGCTGGACCTGGTCGTCGGCGATGACCTGGTCGATGACCCTGATCAGGTGACGGGCGATGCGCTCGATGCGCGGGGCATCGAACAGCTCCGCCGCATACTCGAGCACCGCGCTGGCGCCTGTCTCGTCCTCGACGACGGACAGCATCATGTCGAACTTCGCCTGCCGGTTGCCGAAGGCTTCGCGTCTGCCGGTGGCCCCGGCGAGCGTGAGCGCGCGCGCAGGAACGTTCTGCAAGGCGAAGCCGACCTGGAACAACGGATTGACGCCGGATTCCCGTCGCGGCGCCAGCTCGCCGACGAGGCGGTCGAACGGGAGGGCCTGGTGCGCAAGGCTCTCGAGGGCACCGTCGCGCACATGCTCGAGCAGGCTCGCGAAGCTGGGGTTGCCCGACAGGTCGGTGCGCATCACCAGCATGTTGACGAAGTAGCCGACCACTGGCTCGAACTCCGGTTGCCAGCGTCCGGCCACGGGGGTGCCGACGGCGATGTCGACCTGGCCGCTGTGGCGCGACAGGACTACCTGCCAGGCGGCCAGCAGGCTCATGTAGAGCGTGGCGCCGTGGCGGCGCGCGAGCGCCGACAGGGCGCCGATGCGTTCGGCGCCGATCCCGAAATCGTGCTGGCCACCGGTGAAGCGGGGCCGTGCCGGTCGCGGACGGTCGAGCGGCAACGTGATCGGCTCGATGCCGGCGAGGCGCTGGCGCCAGAAGTCGATCGATCTCGCCATGGACTCGACGGCGACTTGCTGTTGTCGGCGGACGTAGTCGGCGTAGCTCGCCGGCAGCGGCGCCAGGCCGGGCGCGCGGCCTTCGTGCAGGGCGCTGTAGATCGCTCCTAGCTCGCCGGCGAGGATCCCCATCGACCAGCCGTCGGTCACGATGTGGTGCATGACCAGGACGAGCCACTGCCCGGCGTCGCCATCGCGAACCAGGGCCGCGCGCCATAGCGGTGCCGTCCCGAGATCGAAGGGTCGGGCGCACAAGGTATCGATCCGCTGGCGCGCATCGAGCGCATCGGCCGCCTCGATCGTCTCGAAGGCGATGCTGGCCGAGTCTTCGATGCGCCGTACCGCCACCCCGTCGATTTCGATGAAGCGGCTGCGCATCGCATCGTGACGCATGGCGAGCAGCCCGAGGGTGCGCGCGAGCAACCCGGCGTCGACGGGGCCGTCGATCCGGTCGATACGCCAGCAGTTGTACGATGAGCCGGCCTCGCCGACGCTGTCGAGCAGCCAGAGGGCAGCCTGGGCGTGGCTGGCGGGAAGGTTCTGGCCGATCTCCGCTTCGACGCCGCCGGCGCCGGGATCGATTCCGTTCCCGGCCGTCGAGGCCTCCTCGACGCGGCGCGCGAAGCCGGCCAGGGTCGGGGCGTCGAACAGTTCGCGCAGGCGGACCTGTAGCCCGAGCCGTCGCGCGAGGCGCGCGATGAGCCGGGTGGCAAGCAGCGAATTGCCGCCGAGGTCGAAGAAATCGTCGTCGCGCCCCACCTGCTCGACCCGCAGGAGCTCGGCCCAGAGGTTGGCCACGATCGACTCGGTCCCGGTCGCCGGTGGGCGGAAGACGGCGGCCGTGATCGACGGCGTGGTTGGCGGCAGCGCCTTGCGGTCGACCTTGCCGTTGGGCAGCAAGGGCAGCGTGTCGAGGAACACGATCGCGCCTGGGGCGTATGCGGCGGGCAGCCGTGAGCGGACGAACTCGTCGAGCGCGCGGGCATCGAGCCGGGTTTCCTCCGATCGCAGTGGTACGACGAAGGCGGCCAGGTAGGTGTCACCGCGTTCGTCGCGGCGCGGCAGGACCAGGCAGCGCGCGACACCAGGGTGGCTGCCGAGCCATGCGGCCGTCTCGCCGGGTTCGACGCGGACACCGCGGATCTTGACCTGGTCGTCATTGCGTCCGGCGAGGACCAGCAATCCGTCGGGGCGTCGCTTGCCAATGTCGCCGCTGCGGTAGAGCCGGTCGGCTTCGTCGTCGCGGGATGGGTTGGAGATGAAACAGCCCTCCCGATCGCTACCCAGGTAGCCGAGCGAGCGGAAGGGCGTACGGATGACGAGCTCTCCCGGCTCGTTGATGCCGCATGCCGTCCCATCCGGACGCAGCACGTGGATCTCGGTATCCGCGATCGGCTGCCCGACGGGCTGGGCCCCGTTGGCCGGCTCCCGGTCGACGACATGGAAGCAGCACACCATCGTGGTTTCGGTCGGGCCGTAGAGATTGATGATCTCGTAGTCACCGACCAGCGCCTGCCGGCAGCGCCGGATCAGCGCGCTCTCGAGGGCTTCCCCCGAGACGAAAAGCCAGCGCAGGGCGGGCACCTCGATGGGGGTCTCGAGTTCGTCGATCCAGCTCGAGAGGACCGAAGGCGTCGTGTGCACGACCGATACACCCACGTCGCGCAGCCAGTCCGGCACCCTCGCCGCGAGCTCGATGGGCGGTACGCAGGCAGTGGCACCGGTGCTCAGCGGCAGGAAGATGTCCCGCAGCACCGCATCGAAGGTGGGGTTGATCAGCTGCGAAACCCGGTCCGCCGTATCGATCGAGAATCGCTCGCGCTGCCAGGCGATGAAGTGATCGAGCCCGCGCCGGCGCCCGAGGATCGCCTTGGGTGTGCCGGTGCTGCCCGATGTGAAGAAGACGTAGGCGGGCGCATCCGGGCCGGGGTCGACGACGCCGCCGGTATCGATCACGCCGTCGGCCGCATGCAGTGAATCGAGGGCGCCATCGAGCTCGATCACGGGGCAGGCGGCGGCGATGGCCTCGGCCTCGGCCGTGGTGCCGATGCAGCAGGCGAGCCTGGCCTGCGCCTGGCGCAGCATCGCCAGGCGGCGGGCCAGGGGCAGGGCCGGGTCGACCGGCATCGGGGCGGCGCCCGCGGCGATCGCCGCGAGCATCGTGCCGATCATCGCGAAGCCGCGCTCGCCGTGGATGGCAAGCACATCGCCCGGCTCGACACCATGCTGGCGAAGCCGTCCGGCCAGGGCCAGGGCGCGCCCGACGAGGCACGCATAGCTGAACTCGCGCCCGCCTTCGAGCACGGCGATCGCATCCGGCCGCCGTCGGGCCTGGTCGATGATGCGCTCGAGCACGGGTGCTTGCGCAGGGGCGGGCAGCGCGCGCGACAGGTCCGGCAGCGGCGGTGGCATGATGCCTGCGGCGGCTGGCTCGGCGCAGTCGAGCTCGATGCGATCGAGCCGGTACGAGTCGATCGGCGCTGTTGGCGCCTGCGCGATCTGTTCGAGCAGCGACCGGAACTGGGCGAGCACGATGTCGGCCCAGGCCTGGGAGAAGCGGTCGGGACGACAGGCGAGGCGCAGGCACAGGCCAGTCTCCCGCTTGCGGATGTACAGCGTTGCGCCATACCTGGCCGGGCGGGGCGGGGGCTCCATCGGCGCGGCCGCGATCGCGCCCCAGTCGACCGGAGCGGGCGCGCTGTCGAACTGGTTGATCATGATGTCGAACAGCGGGTTCCGGTCGGTCGATCGATCGGGCCGCAGTTCGGCGACCAGGGTTTCGAAGGGGAGGTCCTGGTGCTCGAAGGCCTCCACCATCGTCTCGTGGGCGCGATCGAGGAGCTGGTCGAAGCGGGGATTGCCGGACATGTCGGTACGCAGCACCAGCGTATCGAGCAGGCAGCCGACCATGGATTGTCGGTCGGGCCGGTCGCGGCGCGCCACGGGCGTGCCGACCGAGACCTCGTCTCGAGCCGTGAGGCGCGCGAGCAGCAGGTCGAGCGCCGCATGCAGGAGCGCGAAGCGGGTCGAGTGTCGCGCATTCGCGATCGCCGCGAGCCGGTCGGCGAGCCCGGCCGGGATGTCGAGCGTCGCGACGCGTGCGGGTTGCGCTCGCGCCTGCGGTGCGTCGATGTCGCCCGACAGGACCAGCGGCTCGAGTCCGGCGAGACGTTGGCGCCAGTAGGCGATCAGTTCGTCGAAGCGCTGGGTGGTGATCGCGGCTGCATCGGCCATGGCGTGCTCGACGAAGCTCGGTGCCGGGGCCAGGGGCGGGACGTCGAGATCGCCCGCCTCGGTTCGATAGAGCACGGCGAGCTCGCCGGCGATCACATTCATCGACCACGCGTCGGAAACAATGTGGTGGACGACGATGCTCAGCACATGCGTGGTCGGCGCGATGCGCAGCAACAAGGCCCGGATGAGCGGTGGGTGGCGCAGATCGAAGGCTTCGTCACCATGTGCCAGCAGGCGGGCCTGCAGGATGGCGGGATCCTGGCCGTCGGGCGCGGCTTCGATCGCGAGGGCGAACGGTACGCTCGGGTGGACCCGCTGCCACGCGGTTCCGTCACGGTCCTCGAAACCGGTGCGCAGGCTGGCGTGGCGTTCGAGCAGCCGCTGCAGCGCACGCTCGAGCGCTGCAACGTCGAGCGGGCCATCGAGGCGGCACACCAGCGGAACGTTGTATCGGCCGCCGGGACCTTCGAGCTGGTCGAGGAACCACAGCGCCTGTTGCGCCGGGGTTGCCACGGTGCCCGGCGCCTCCGCGGATCGGCCGGGCGCGCCATGGTTATCGGCATCCGCCTGCTGGCCGGCGCGTCTTTGCTCGAGCAGCAGGCGAGCAAGGCGCGCACGGCGTTCGGCGGGCGATCCTCCCCCGCTGCGGGCCCGGTCGGCAGCGTCGCGGGCCGGATGGCCGGCGAACTCCTCGCGGCCCTCGGCCGGACGCTTCATCATGTCGCGATCCGGGGCGACGTCCAGGGCGCTCCCCGCTTCGGGCCTGTCGGCCCCGGAATCCGTGGCGCTGCGTTTGGTCGCGCTCACGATGGTTGCGGCGTCTTGGCGAGCTACATCGTCGCCCGCTGCGCTGTCGTCGGCCGGGCTTGCCGCCGACGTATCGTCTATGCGGCGCGCGAAGGCGGCCAGGGATGGCGCCTCGAACAGTTCGCGCAGCGCGACGTGCAGGCCGATCCGGCGCTGGATGCGGGCGATGAGCCTCGTTGCCAGCAGCGAGTTGCCGCCGAGCGCGAAGAAGTCGTCGTCGCGGCCTACCCGTTCGACGCTGAGCAGCTCGGCCCAGAGTCCGGCGACGAGCGATTCCGTCCCGGGTGCCGGTGTATGAAAGACGCTCGACCTGACCGAAGGCGTGGTCGGCGGCAGCGCCTTGCGATCGACCTTGCCGTTGGGTAGCAGGGGCAGGGCGTCAAGTACGACGATCGCACCGGGCACATACGCGGCGGGCAGGCGATGGCGCACGAAATCGCAAAGCGCGTCGGTATCGAGCCCCGCTTCGTCAGTTCGTTGCGGCACCACGAAGGCGGCCAGATAGGTGTCGCCTCGTTGGTCGCGTCGCGGCAGCACGAAGCAGCGCGACACTCCTGGATGCCGGCCGAGCAGCGCGGCGGTTTCAGCCGGTTCGATCCGCACACCGCGGATCTTGACCTGGTCGTCGTTACGCCCGGCGATGGCCAGCAGGCCGTCGGGGCGAAGACGACCCACGTCGCCGCTGCGGTAGAGCTGGTCGACATCGTCGTCGCGGTACGGATTGGCGATGAAGCGCTCGTCGGATCCGGCTGACCGGCCGAAATAGCCGAGCGAGCGGAACGGAGTCCGGATGACGATCTCGCCAGGCTCGTTGATCCCGCACATGGTGCCATCGGCGCGCATCACGAGGATATCGGTATCGGGGATGGGCCGGCCGATCGGCTGGACACCGCCTACCGGCTCCCGGTCGACGATATGGAAGCAGCACGCCATCGTCGTCTCGGTGGGGCCGTAGAGGTTGACGATCTCGTAGTCCCCGGCCAGCGCCTTGCGGCAGCGCCGGACCAGTGAATCCTCGAGCGGTTCTCCGGACACGAACAGCCAGCGCAGGGCGGGTAGCGCGGTCTCGGTCCCTTCGATCCAGCTCGCGAGGACCGAGGGCGTTGTGTGCACCACGGATACCGCGCTGTCGCGTAACCAGCCCGGCACGTTCGCCGCGACGTCGGCCGGTGGCACGCAGGCGGTCGCGCCGGTGGCCAGCGGCAGGAAGATGTCGCGCAGCATCGGGTCGAACCCGGGATTGACCAGCTGGGAGACCCGGTCCCTGGCATCGATCGAGAAGCGTTCGCTCTGCCAGGCGATGAAATGATCGAGCCCGCGCCGGCGACCGAGGATGGCCTTGGGCGTGCCGGTGCTGCCGGAGGTGAAGAAAACATAGGCAGGCGAGTCCGGGCCGGGATCGACGACATCATCGACATCGACCACACCGTCAGCCGTTGCGAACGCATCGAGCTGCGTGTCGAGGGCGAGTACCGGACAGATGGGGGCGATCGCCTCGTGCTCGTGCGTCACGCCGATGCAGCAGGCAAGCCGGGCCCGCGCCTGCCCAAGCATCGCCAGGCGGCGGGCGAGGGGCAGCGCCGGATCGAGCGGCATCGGCGCAGCGCCCGCGGCGATGGCCGCGAGCATCGCGCCGATCATCGCGAATCCCCTCTCGCCATGGACAGCAACCACGTCGCCGGCGCGGACGCCTTGTTCACGCAGCTGCCCCGAGAGAGCGAGGGCGCGCCCGATCAGGGACGAATAGGTGAACTCGCGTTTCGGTTCGCGTACCGCGATCGCATCGGGCTGCTGCCGAGCGTGAGCGATGATGCGATCGAGCACCAGCGGCTGGGCCGGCGCGGGCAGCGCACGCGAGAGATCCGGCAGCGGCGGTAGCGCGATCCGATCAACTGGCCAGTCGACTCGATCGAGCTCGATGCGATCGAGGCGGTACGATCCGATCGGTGCCGCCGGCTCTTGTGCGATCTGCTCGAGCAGCGAGCAGAATTGGGCGAGCACGATGTCGGCCCAGGCCCGGGAGTAGCGATCGGCGCTACACGCCAGCCGCAGGCGCAAGGCAGCGCCCGTGCGTCGGATGTACAGCGTCGCACCGAACGTTGCCGGTCGCGGTGGCGGTTCGACCGGGGCGACAGAGATCGCGCCCCAGTCGGCTGGATCGAGCGACTCGCCGAACTGGTTGATCATGATGTCGAACAGCGGGTTCCGGCCTACTGTCCGGCCTGGCCGCAAGTCGGCGACCAGTGTCTCGAAAGGGAGATCCCGGTGGGCGCGGGCGGCCATCATCGTCTGGTGGGCACGGCCGAGCAGTTCGTCGAACCTCGGGTTTCCGGATGTATCGGTGCGCAGCACCAGGGTGTCGAGCAGGCAGCCGATCATCGACTGCAGTTCGGGCCGGTCACGGCGAGCCACCGGGGTGCCGATCGTGATGTCCTCGCGGCCGCTGAGCCGCGCGAGCAGCAGGTTGAACGCCGCAAGCAGGAGTGTGAATCCGGTCGTGTGCTGCGCGTGGGCGATCGACCTCAGCCGGCCGACCAGACCGGCCGGAATGTCGATCGCCACGACTCGGGCCGGTAGCAGGCGGGAATCATGATCGTCGAGATCGCCGGGAAGGGTGAGCGGCTCGAGCCCGGCGAGGCGGTCGCGCCAGTGCGCGAGCAACTCGACGAGACGCCGGTCGTCGAGCTCGGCTGCGCTGGCGCGTGCATGCTCGATGAAATCGGGCGCCGGGGCCAGCGGTGGAATATCGGGCGCACCGGTCTCGATTCGATAGAGCGCGGCCAGGTCGCGCTCGATGACCTCGATCGACCAGCCATCCGAGACCATGTGGCAGACGACCAGGCTCAACACATGCGTGGTCGGTGCGGTGCGCAACAAGAGTGCGCGAATGAGCGGCGGGCGGCGCAGATCGAAGGCTTCTTGAACTTGGGCCAGCAAGCGGGCTTCGAGGAACGCAGGGTCTCCGCCGTTGGGGACTGTCTCGACCACGAGCGCGATCGGCACGCTCGCGTGGACCCGTTGCAGCGCGGCGCCATCGCTGTCCTCGAAGCTCGTGCGCAAGCTGGAGTGACGATCGACCAGCCCCTGCAGGGCTCGTTCGAGCGCCGCGACGTCGAGCGGGCCATCAAAGCGCCGCACGATCGGGATGTTGTATCGTCCATCGGGGCCTTCAAGCTGGTCGATGAACCACAGCGCCTGCTGGGCCGGCGTGGCGGGCGCCGTCTCCTCGGAGCGGGGCTGCGTGTCGCTATCGGCCGGCTTCGTGCTCCTGCGTTGCGCAAGCAGCAGGCGCGCGAGACGCGCACGACGCAAGGCGGGCGATTCCTGACCCTGGGCCGGGTCCATGGAGAACCTGCTGCCAGGCTCGGTCGGGCGATTCGTCATACGTCGGGGTTCCTGTGACAGACATGCGCTGCCTAGCCGATTGGCTTGGCGGCGGTCGCAGCATCGTGCTTCGCGAGCAGGCGATCGATTTCCTCGTCCGACAGCGTTTCGATCTCGGCCAGGATCCGTGCCGCGTCGTCCTCATGCGTCGCCTGGCCGGCGAGCGTGGCCAGCCCGGCTACGGTCGGATGGCGGAACAGGTCGGCCGGTCGCAGCCCACAGCCAAGGTCCTCGTTCACGCGCCCGATGACTCGCATGCCGCTGAGCGAATCACCACCGAGCGCGAAGAAGTTGTCCTCGCGCCCGATGCCGTCCAGGCCCAACACCGTCTCGATAGCCCCGGCGATGATCCGCTCGAACTCGTTCGCGGGTGCTTCCCCAGCGACCGACAGATGCGCATGCAAGGCCTTGTGCAGCGAGGTCCGTTGCACCTTGCCGGTAGGCCCCTTCGGGATCGCGTCGAGAACGAGCAGTCGCGAGGGGATCTTGAATTCCGCCAGTCGGCCGAACAGGAATCCGCGCAGCTCGTCCTCGTCCAGGCTCGCCCCCGGGCGTGGCACCACCGCTGCAGCAAGGTCCTCCCCGAGCGTCGGATGCGGAATCGCGAAGGCCGCGGCCTGCGCGACCCCCTCATGCTCGAGCAGCGCCTCGTCGACCTCGCGCGGCGAGACCTTCTCGCCGCCGCGATTGACGATCTCCTTGATGCGGCCCTCGATGCGCAGATAGCCCTCCTCGTCGAGCTGGCCGAGGTCGCCGGTGCGGAACCAGCCGTCGGTAAAGGCGGAGGCGTTGGCCTGGGGATTGGCCTCGTAGCCTGCTGTCACGCCGGGGCCGCGGATCGCGATTTCCCCGGTCGCTCCGCGTGGCAGGTGCGACCCGGCCGCGTCGAGAATGGTGATCTCGGCGCCGGCCGAGACGCCGACGGTGCCGGGCTTGCGGGTCGCCGGCGGCAGCGGATTGCTGGCCATCTGGTGCGAGGCCTCGGTCATGCCGTAGGCCTCGACCACGGGCGCATCGAACAGCGTCTCGAGCGCATGCAGCACCTTCGGGGGCAGCGATGCGGACGACGAGCGCACGAAGCGCAGCCGGTGCGCCGGCGCCAGGCGGCGATAGGCTTCCCCTCGCGCGAGCACCGCCTGGTGGATCGTCGGCACGGCCGTGTACCAGGTCGGCTCGAATCGCGCGACCCACTCGAAGAAGCGTTCGTCGTCGAAGCCCGGTGTGCACACGATGCTCGCGCCGGCGGCGATCGAGGCGAGCATGGAGCCGACCAGGCCGTGGATGTGGAACAGCGGCATCACGTTGAGCCCGCGATCGGTCGGCTCGAGCGCGAGGTGGCGGGCAATCGAGCGCGCCGACGCCGCGAGGTTGGCCTGCGACAGTGGGACGATCTTCGGCCGGGCGGTCGTGCCCGAGGTATGCAGGATCAACGCCACCCTGTCGGTGGTCCCGGTGCCGGAGGCCCGGTGAGCGGGGGCCCTGTCACCGGAAGTTCCGGCGCCATCGGCCTGGTGTCCGGCCGAGGGCGAGGCGCGCAACCCGAGCCTGGCGCTGCCGGCGGGTCGGGCGGGATCGATCTCGAGCGTGAAGAGGGGCAGCCCGAGCGCCTCGGCCACCGCGATTGCCGGGCCGTCCTCGCCGGCGGCGACGACCAGCGCGTCGGCCCGGGAGTCCTCGAGGTAGAAGCGGAACTCCGCCTCCCCGTAGGCCGGGTTGAGCGGCACGCAGGTGGCGGTCGCGGCCACTGCGAACGCGGTTGCCGCGGCTTCCGGGCCGTTGCGCAAGACCGTCGCGATCCGGCTGCCGGGACCGAGGCCGCCCGCGCGCAACCCGGCTGCGACGTGCTCGACCTGGTCGCGAAGCGACCGGTAGTCCAGCGGTGCTCGCCCGGGGGCAAGCAGGGCGGGGGCTGTGCCGTCCTTGCGGACCGCAGCTTCCAGCAACTCGAGTAGTTCACTGTTCATGGAATCTCCGCTGTCGGACGCCGAGGCAGGCCTGGCGAGAGGCATGCCCGGCGATGTACCGGACCGTAGCATCGGCTACCCGGGTTTTGGGTGACAGTGTTTGTATCGCCGACGAACGGCCCGTATCTTTGTGCCGTTCATCACCAAATTCGGTGCGTCATCGCAGCGAGGGTCGACGCGGCCGGTCCCCGCGAGGATGATTCGCCATCATGTCCGGATTCGATCGCCTGGCGCGCGGCGCCGCCTGGAACGTGGCCGGCAAGCTGGTCCAGCTGGGGGTCACCATGGCGACCCTCGTCGTGGTCGCCCGGCTCATCGGGCCGCAGGCATGGGGTGTGTTCGCCCTGACCTGGGTCAGCGTCGGCCTGATCGAGATCTTCGCGACCATGGCGCCGATCGACACCCTGGTGCAGCGGCGCGACATCGCTCCCGGCCACCTGAACGCGACCCTGTGGGCCTCGCTGGCCGTCGGCCTGCTCGGCTGGGGGGGCCTGGCGCTGGCCGCGCAGCCCCTGGCCGAATTGCTCGGAGGGGGGCCGATGCTCGCCGAGATCCTGCCGGCGCGCGCCGCGACCCTGCCCCTGGGAGCCCTCGCGGTGGTGCCGGTCGCCCTGCTGATGCGCCATGCCAGGTTCAAGGCGCTGGCGGCCGTGGAATCGATCGCGAGCATCGTGTCGAGCGTGGCCGGCCTCGCTCTGGCCTGGTGGGGCGCCGGCGTCTGGAGCCTGGTCGCGATGGAGCTGGCGCGCGCCGGGACGACACTGGTGGCGGCATCGGCGGTGGCCCGCTGGCGCCCGGGGATGGCCATGCGTGGCCATCACCTTACCGATCTGCTCGGCTTCAACGCCAACACCTGGGGCGCCTGGGGCGTCATGTACTGCGACGGCCAGTTGCCGCGCGCCCTGATCTCGCGTTCCCTGGGGGCGACCGCGGTCGGGCTGTACTCGCTCGCGCTGCGGATCTACGAGCAGGTCGTGACCTTGCTGATCCGCCCGGCTTACCAGGTGGTGCAGACCGGCGTGGCCCGGGCGCAGGACGAGCGCGATGCGGTGCGGGAGATCTCGATTGCGACGATGCGCGCAAGCGCGGTCCTCTCCTGTCCGCTCTTCCTCGGCATCGGGGCGCTCGCCCCGGTCCTGGTGCCGACCCTGTTCGGGGAGGAATGGTCGGGCGCGGTGCCCGTCATCCAGGTGATGATGTTGTTCGCGATCCGCTCGCCCGTGGCGATGGTCCAGATGGCCATCGTGCGGGGCATGGGCAAGGCGCACTGGCATCTCGGCGTATCCGTCGTCGGCGTCTGCCTGAGCATCGCGCTGCTCCTGGCCTCGCTGCCCTGGGGGGTCGTCGCGGTGGCGGCGGCGATGGGAGTGCGCGGCTTGCTGCTCTTCCCGCTCAACGCGATGCTGGTGCGTCGGCTCACCGGCCTGACGGTCCGGGAGCAGGCGCTCGCCGGCGCCGGAGCCTTCGCCAGCGCCTTGCTGATGGCGGCGGCGACCTGGGCGGCGTTGTCATGGCTGGCCTCGTACCTGCCGGCGCCGGTCGCCCTGGCGCTCGCCGCCGTCGGCGGCGCGCTGTTCTACTGGGCGGTGCTGCGCCTGTTCTCGCCGCAGGCGGCCCGGGTCGTCGACCGGGTGCTCGGGGCGCTGGCACGCCGTGACCTGGTGGCCGTGCGCGCGGCGCTCGACGGTGCCCGGGAGTCCTCGTCCCGACCGGGCGCGTAGCGCCCGCCGGGCATCTCAGCTGGCCGAGGCCAGTCGTGAACCGGGGCTTGCGACGGGGGATGCCGTCGTGGCCGGCTGCTTCGGGTCGCTCGCGGCACCCACGGGGCCACCCGGCGGCGTACCGAGGAACTCGAGCAGGATGTCGGCAAGATCGCGGACGTGCTCGGGCCGCAGCATGCTCATGTGGTCGGCGTCATGGTCGCGCACGGAGATCGTGCCGCTCACCAGGCTGCTCCAGCCGAGCTGCGGATCGTCGTCGATCACGCTGGGCCGGAACGGGCGCCGCGCCCGGATGACGAGCAGATCGCCGTCGTAGGAACCGGGGTCCTCATGGGCTTCCCATAGCGCGAGCATCGCCTCGGCGGTGGCGCTCATCGCCTGTGCGACATCGGTTTCCGCCAGTTCGCGCGCATTCTCGAAGAGGTCCCGCTGGCGAAAGCGCGATGCGAGCCAGCGCAACCGATCGCGAACGTAGCGGCCGTTGGCCTCCAGCCCCTGACCGAGCATGCGGCGCAGATGCATGGCGATGCGCTGTGGCATCGGCCGGCGCGGCGGATACCCGGGCGCATCGCAGTCGAGCAGGGCGAGGAGCGCGACCGATTCGCCCGCGGTGCGCAGCTGTCGGGCCATCTCGTAGACGTACTTGCCGCCGAGGGAGAATCCGCTCAGATGATAGGGCCCATGGGGCTGGATCCGCCGCATGTCGATGATCATCCGCGTCGCGATGTCCGGCAGCGTCAGGCCCGCGATCTCTTCGGCGGTGAAGGCGGTGGTATCGAGCACCACCAGCGGCTGGGCCTGGCCGAGCTCTCTCGCGAGGTCGCGGAACATCACGATCTCGCCGCCGTAGCCCGAGACGAAGAACAGCGGCGCCGCCGGGCCTCCGGTCTGGATCGTCACCGCGCAGCCGACGTGGTCGGCCGGCTCGTCATCGCGCAGCAGTCGCGAGAATTCTCGTACCGTCGGTGCGCCGAGGAGCGCGGCCACTCGCAGCATCCTGCCGAACTCGCGCTCGACCTGGCCGAGCATCCGCAGGGCGAGCAGGGAATGGCCGCCGGCATCGAAGAAGTTGTCGTCCACCTGCAGCATGGGCTGGTCGAGCAGCCTGCGCCACAAGGCGAGGATCTTCTCGTCGGTCTCGCCGATGGGTTCGGATTCCGGCGTCGTCGTCGAGCCGCCGCGTGTGTGCAGTGCGGTGGCCGTCTTCAACGTGGCGAGGATCGCCTGACGATCGAGCTTGCCGCTGGGTGTCACCGGCAGGTCGTCGAGGCGGTGGATCAGCGCCGGGATCATGTAGCCGGGCAGCCGCGCGGCCAGCCGGGACCGCAGTTG
>JAMLIN010000058.1 GCA_023954135.1 Burkholderiaceae bacterium
GATCGACATCAGTCCGCGCGCCGCCAGTCGCTCGGCATAGGCGCCGATGCGGCCGACATGGTGAGCATTGCGCAGGGTGACGATCGCCACGCCATGCTCGGCGGCGATGGCGGCGGCCTCGTCCGTCACGGCATTGGCGACCGGCTGACCATAGCCCAGCCCGCCGTCGAAGACCGCGAAGGATCCGGCGCCGCCCACCCGGGCAGGCCGCTGGTTCGGACGCACCAGGCCGGCCTTCAGATGTTCCAGGTAGACTGGCACCATGCCGACGCCGTGGCTGTCATGTCCGGCCAGGTTGGCGTCGACCAGGTGGGCGGCGATCTCGGCCGCTTCGCCGGCTTCGCTGCCGGCGGCGCCGAAGATGGCGGCGATGAAGGTCTCGAGTTCGTTCGCGCGTGCGAGGATCGTCATGGTCGGGCGTTACCTTCCGGGTCGGTCCGGACTGCGGCCGACGGGTCGTCCGCGGTCGGCTGTGGCTGCTGCAGCGGGAAGATCTCCGTTCCGCTCGGCAGGGTCTCGACGTACAGGGAACGGCTCGGGAACGCGAAACCGGAACCCGCGTCCTCCACGATGCCCTTGATGGCGTAGGCGAGCGATTCCTTGATCTGCAGCCACTCGCCCCAGGCCGTGGTGCGGGTGAAGCAGTAGACCATCAGGTCGATCGAGGAGTCGTTGAACTTGTCGACCCGGACGAAGGCGGGGGTATCCGGCGGCCGCATGAAATCCTCGTTGCCGAGGATGTACGCCTCGATGCCGTCGCGGATGCGCCGCAGCTGGTCGACGCTCGTGTCGTACTCGACGCCGACGATCCACGAGATCCGGCGATGGGTCATCTGGGAATAGTTGGTGACCGCGTTGTCCGCCAGCTTCGAGTTGGGGACGAACACCGGCGCCAGGTCGAAGCCGCGTACCCTGGTCGTGCGCAGGCCGATCGTCTCCACGGTGCCCTCCACCACGTTGTCCGCCCGGATCCAGTCGCCGTTCTGGAAGCGCCGTTCCGCGATGATGAAGATGCCCGCGATCAGGTTCCTGAACAGATCCTGCGCGCCGAGCGCCACCGCCGCCCCGAATATCCCGAGCCCGGCCAGGACCGGCCCCACGCGGATGCCCCAGATCTCCAGGATGGCGGCGGCACCGATGAGGACGACCAGCGCCTTGCCCAGCCGTACCGCCCAGTCGGACATGGCGTCGCCGAAGATCGCCATCCGCTCGCCCAGGGCGGCGACCAGGGGGGCGATGCTGCCGAACAGCACCCAGAAGAGAGTGAGGGTGATGAGCGAACGATTCACCTCCGCGAGGATCCTGCGCAGCTCGGGGCTGGTGGCGACGATCTGGGAGATCGCGAAGATGGCGACGACGATCGGAATGAAGCGCATGGGCGGGCCCAGCGCCGCGCTCATCGTGTCGTGCAGGGCGGGGTTCGCCGGGCCGACGCGGGCATGGATGTGCCGCAGCACGGTCGTGCTGAACCAGCGCCGGATCATGACGGCCGCCGTCAGGATGAGCAGGGCTGCGATGATCTGGCCGATCGTGACTCCCATGAATTCGTGGTTCCAGAGTTCGGTCATGCCGGCTCGCCCGTCTTGCTGGAAGCGGGCAGCGCCACCGCGGCCTCGCTCGTCAGCAGCCGGAAGGTGAAGCTCTCCTGCAGATAGAGCTCGACCTCGCTCGCCGAGTGGCCGAGGTAGCCGATGGCGATGTCCTGGCCGAGATGCAGCTCGAAGTCGCCGCCGCGCGTGGTGAGCACGAGGCCGCCGGCGATGGCCGGCGCCCAGACGATGTCGCCGTCGACGAGCCGCCGGATGTGCTGCAGGATCGGATAGCCGTCCTCGCTGCTCTCGCTGACGGTGGTGTAGGCATCGGCGCCGAGCACGAGCTGGTACGGGCCTTCGACGCCGGCCTGGCGCAGCCGGTCGACTGCCTGCGCGATCGCGACCGGGTAGTCCTCCGCATCGGACGGCAGCGACAGAGCCGCGTTGCTGGCTCCCGGGCGGATGCCCTCGATGCCGGCGGCGGCATAGCCGTCGAAGACGGCGCGGTCCTCGGCGAAGGCGAGCGCGCGTGCGGCTTCCTTCAGGGGCGACCAGTCCGAATCCACCGAGCCGCGCTCGACGTCGTCGATCGCCTGCCGGTCGAGCCGGAACGGGATGCGCAGCTCCACCAGCGGCTTCACGATGCGCCGGGTGGCCTGGATCCCCTTGTCGGGCGCCTCGAGCTTCTCGACGTGGCCGGTGCCGATCGCCGAGAGTGCGGCGCCCTTCGGCTCGGGCACGTCGACCACGCGGCGGGCCGCGAGGTAGCGCTTGAGGGTGCGCGTGGCCTCTTCGTCGATCTGCTCCCAGGCGGCGTCGGAGATCGGGGCGAGCTTGCGATGGAGATTGTTCATCTGGGGGCCTCCTGTTTCAGGGAGCCGATGCGCAGTGAGCCATCCGGTGATGCCGGCGGCGGCTTCGGCTCGGTCGTGTCTTCTGCTGTGGGCGATGCCGGTGCCGCGGCATCATCGGCTGCCGCCTCGAGAAAGGCCGCCGGCGGTACGAAGAAGAGCGACCCGGTCACTGCGCGGCTGACGTCGAGCAGCCGGTCGTAGTTGCCCGGCGGGTCGCCGACGAACATGTTCTGCAGCATCCGCTCGATCCGCGCCGGCGAGCGGGCATAGCCGATGAAGTAGGTGCCGAACTCGCCCTTGCCGGTATCGCCGAAGGGCATGTTGTGGCGCAGGATCTCGAGCTCCTCGCCGTCCTCCTCGATCGAGGTCAGGACGTTGTGGGCGTAGCTCGGCTTGGCGGCATCGTCGAGCTCGATGTCCGAGAGCTTCTTCCTGCCCACGATCCGTTCCTGCTGCTCGACGGGAATCGCGTCCCACTTGTCGAGATCGTGCAGGTACTTCTGGACGATCACGTAGCTGCCGCCGGCGAAGCCCGCGTCTTCCTCGCCGATCAGGGTGGCATCGATCGAGTCCTGGGCCACGGGGTTCTCCGTCCCGTCGACGAAGCCGAGCAGGTCGCGCTCGTCGAAGTACTTGAAGCCCTGGACCGAGTCGGCCGATGTGACGACACCGTCGAGCCGCGCCATGATCCGGGCGGTCAGCTCGAAGCACAGGTCCATGCGCGCGGCCCGGACATGGAAGAGCAGGTCGCCCGGTGTGGCCGGGGCATGATGCACCCCCTGGATCTCGCGAAACGGATGCAGCCCGGCCGGTTTCGGCTCGCCGAAGAAGGTGTCCCAGGCCTCGGAGCCGATGCCCATGACGCAGGACAGCTCGCCGTCGGGCACGCGAAAGCCCACGCCGCGCACCAGCGCGGCCAGGTCGCCGCACAGGCCGCGTACCGCGGCCTGCGCCCGCGGTACGGGATCGATGGTCACGACCAGGAAGATCGCGGCATGGGTGAGCCGGGAATTGACCGCTTGGGGAACCGCAGGAGTCACGTCGCCTCGCCTGGCTGTTGTCATCGGATGCTGCGATTGTGGATCAAACCGGCTTCACCTCGCCTTTCTGCCACTGTTCCCTGAGCCGGAACTTCTGGATCTTGCCCGAGCCCGTCATGGGGAAGGCATCGACGATGAACCACTGCTTCGGCGTCTTGTGCGGGGCGAGGTTCTCGCGCACGTAGGCGATCAGCTCGTCCTGGTCGATGGTCGCGCCGGCGGCCGGCCGCACGAAGGCGGCGACGGTCTCGCCGAGGCGGTCGTCCGGCAGGCCGACCACGGCGACCTCGCCGATGCTCGGGTGCCGGAAGAGCAGCTCCTCGAGCTCGCGCGGATAGATGTTCTCGCCGCCGCGGATGATCATGTCCTTCAGGCGTCCCTCGACCTGGCAGTACCCGCGCTCGTCCATCGAGCACAGGTCGCCGGTGTGCAGCCAGCCGTCGGCATCGATCGCTTCGGCCGTGGCGTCGGGGTTCTCGAAGTAGCCCAGCATGATGTGGTAGCCGCGGGTGCAGAACTCCCCGACCTGCCCCGTCGGCAGGGTTTCCCCCGTCGCGGGATCGATGATCTTCACCTCGGCGTGCGGCATCGGCTGGCCGATGGTGTCGGCCTTGTCGGCGATGCTGTCGGTCGGCCAGGTCATCGAGGCCACCGGCGAGCATTCGGTCTGGCCGAACACGATGGTGAAGGGCGCGCCGAGCTTTTCCTCGAGCTTGCGTACCAGGGCGGCGGGCACGGTGGAGCCGCCCGAGCAGATCGCCCGGGTCGAGGACAGATCGGTGCCGGCAAAGTTCGGATGCTCGGTCATCGCGATCAGCATCGTCGGCACCCCGAGCATCGCGTTGATCCGGTAGGTCTGGAAGAGCTCCAGCACGAGGCCGGGGTCGAAGGCCTCGACCAGCACCTGGGTGGTGCGCTTGCTCACCGCCCCGAGCACGCACAGCACGCAGCCGCCCGTATGGAACAGCGGCATCGTGGTCAGGGTGACGGCGCCGTCCTCGATGCCCATCCGGTCCATCGTGTGCGCGCCGTTGTTGGCGATGCCGCGATGGTGCAGCAGCGCGCCCTTCGGAAAGCCGGTGGTGCCCGACGTGTACTGGATCATCACCGGGTCGTCGGGGCGCACCGTCGGCAGCGCGATCGCGGTGTCGTCGCCGGCGGCGAGGAACTCGTCCCAGGTATCGAGCGCGATGATCTCGCGCAGCTCCGGGCAGTTCGGTGCCACCTGGCGGACGGTGTCGAGCATCGGGTTGCCCCGGAAGCTCGGCAGCACGAACACCCCCGAGGAGCGCGACTGCTTCAGCACGTATTCGAGCTCGGCCGCCCGGAAGCCCGGATTGACCGTGACCAGCACGAGGCCGGCCATGGCCGCGCCGAACTCGAGCATCACCCACTCGGGCACGTTGGGCGCCCAGACGGCGATCCGTTCACCGGGCTGGAAGCGCCGGGCGAGCGCGCGGGCGGTGCGCAGCGACTGCGCGTGCAGCTCGGCGTAGGTCCACTGCCGGCGCGCGGCGGGATCCGCAACGCCGGCGATCAGCGCGAGCCGGTCCGGTGCGGTTTCGGCCGCCCAGGCGAGCAGGTCGCCGAGGGTGAGGTCGCGGATCGGGGGTTCGCTCGGGCCGACTGCGTACGAGAGCCTGGCGCTCGCGTCGGGGTTTCGCACGGAAGTGTCGGGCATGTCTCGCTCCTCGAGGGATGATGGGCCGTATCGTCTGTCGTCACGCCGAGGCCCGGATCTGCCGGCGCTCGGCCGTGGGTGCGTCGTCTGTCAGGATGACGCCATCCCGGCGGCCTGCGCCGGGGATGTCGTCGTGCCGGCAGGGTTTCCGGCGCCATCGAATACCACGCCCTCGTAACCCATGTGTGCGATGCCCTGGATGATCTTGCGGTACTTCGGCATGCCGCCGTTGTAGATGAAGTAGCGGATGCGGCCGGCCTCATGGCCCTCGATGTTCGAGTTGTAGCCGGTGAACCAGGATTTCGCCTTGCGCATCAGCAGCTTCTGGTACATCTCGGCGACGTGCGCGGCCCAGCGCTCCTCGGCTTCGCGGGTGGGCTCGGCCCGCAGGTGTCCGTGCGCGCGCATGTATTCGATGAGCCGGGTGCACCAGTCGACCCCGACCTCGATGCCGCGCGGATAGTTGGTCGATGCCGAGCCGCTCTGCGGGCCGTTGGGCATCAGCAGGTTCGGGAAGCCGTGGATCATCATCCCGACGAAGGTCGAGGGACCGTCTCGCCACTTGTCGCGCAGGGCTTCGCCGTCGGTGCCGCGGATGTCGATGTGGTCGTAGGCGCCGGTGATCGCGTCGAAGCCGGTGGCGTAGACGATGATGTCGAACTCGGACTCGCCTTCCGTGGTTCGGATGCCGCGCTCGGTGATCCGTTCGATCGGTGTCTCGGAGATGTCGACGAGGCGAACGTTGTCGCGGTTGTAGGCTTCGAAGTAGCCGGACTCCATCGGCACCCGCTGCACCCCGAAGCCGTGGTCGCGCGGGATCAGCTTCTCGGCCAGCACCGGGTCCTTCACCCGCTGGCGGATGCGGTTGGCGAGATAGGCCGAGAGCTCGGCGTTGGCCTCCTCGTCGCTGAAGATCTCGAGGAAATTGGCGAGCCAGATCGCGAAGCCGGGCTCGTCGTAGAGCCTGTCCCAGAGCGCGATACGCTCCTCGCGCGATACCTCCCGGAAGCCGCGGCGATCAGGTTCGTGGACGAAGCCGTAGGGCGAGCGGTCGCAGGTCGCGAAGATCTCGTCGTAGCGCGCCCGGATCCCGTCCATCTCCTCCTCGGAGATCGGCCGGTTGTTGAGCGGCGCGGCCCAGTTCGGCCGGCGCTGGAACACCGTCAGCTGCGCGGCCTTCTTTGCGACTTCCGGGATCAGCTGGATCGCGGTGGCGCCGGTGCCGAGCACCGCCACCCGCTTGCCGGCAAGATCGAGCGGCTCGTGCGGCCAGTCGAAGGTATGGAAGGCGCGGCCGCGGAAATCCTCTCGGCCCGGGATGCGCGGCAGGGTGGGCACCGAGAGCAGGCCGACGGCGAGAATCAGGAAGCGGCAGGAGAGCTCCCGCCCGTCGGACACCCGCAACCGCCAGAGGTCGTTGTCGGAATCGAATCGCGCGGCCTCGACCCGGCAGCCGAACTGCATGTGCCGACGCAGGTCGAGTCGGTCGGCCACGAAGTTCAGGTAGCGCAGGTTCTCGGGCTGGGCCGAGAAGTGCTCCTTCCAGTGCCATTCGGCCAGCAGCTCCTTCGAGAAGGAATAGCCGTAGGTATAGCTCTCGGAGTCGAAGCGCGCGCCCGGGTAGCGGTTGTTGTACCAGGTGCCGCCCAGGTCGGGAGCCGCTTCGAGGACGGTGGCGTGGATGCCGAGGTCGACGAGCCGCTTGATCTGGTAGATGCCGGCGACGCCCGCGCCGATGATGATCGTTTCGTAGTCCGGTTGTACTGCAGTGGCCATGCCTGTCTCCGTGCCGGCTCGTCCGGGGCCGGTCGTCTGTCGGGTGCGTGGGATTGCGTCAGTATGGCGCAGGCCAGCCGCCAGCGCGAGAGGCCCGCATGGCCGCCGGGCACGATGGACATGGCCCGCATGGGGGTTTGTCCTCCCCCTTACACTGAGAACCTGTGAGCGAACCATCCACGCCGATTCATTCACAGGTTCTGATGCCACCCGTCGGCCAGGCCGAACGACAATGGATCCTCGACATGACCGAACAGATCGTGATCGTCGGCGGCGGTGCCGGGGGCCTCGAGCTCGCCTGCAAGCTCGGCCGGAAACTGGGCCGCGGATCGGGACGGGACAGGGTGACCCTGGTGGACCGCCAGCTCTTCCACGTCTGGAAGCCGTCACTGCACGAGGTTGCGGCGGGCACGCTCGACATCCACCAGGAGGGCATGTCCTACGAGATGCTCGCCCACGACAACGGCTTTCGCTTCGTGTTCGGGGCGATGACGGGGCTCGACGCCGTAGCGCGCGAAGTGTCGGTGGCGGCGGTTCATGACGAGGCCGGTGAGGTGCTGGTTCCGCCGCGGCAGGTTCCGTACGACGTGCTGGTGATCTCGGTGGGCAGTGCCTCGAACCATTTCGGGGTTCCTGGCGCGGCCGAGCGTACGGTGTCGCTCGATTCCCCAGCCGATGCCGAGCGCTTCCGCATGGCGATGCTCAAGCTGCTGACGTCGGCCGAACTGCGCCGCAGCGCCGGCGCCGACGTGGGGGTCGACATCGTGATCATCGGGGCGGGTGCCACCGGTGTCGAGCTCGCCGCCGAGCTGCGTGAGGCGAGCGTGGTGCATTCCCACTACGGTTTCCGGCGCATCGATCCGGTGCGCGATGTCCGGATCACCCTGCTCGAAGGGGCCGACCGGATACTCGCGCCGCTTCCCGAGAAGGTCTCGGTCGCTGCCGCGACCCTGTTGCGCGAGCGACAGGTGCGCATCGAGACCGGCTGCCAGGTCACCGGAATCACCGAGAGCGAGGTGGCCGACGCGCAGGGCCGTCGCTTTCCGGCCGATCTCGTCGTCTGGGCTGCCGGCATCAAGGCGCCGGAGTTTCTCTCGAGCCTCGGCCTGCCGACCGCGCGCAACGGCGCGATCGAGGTCGGTCCCGACCTGCGGGTGCGTGGCCATGATTCGATCTTCGCGCTGGGCGACTGCGCCTTCTGCCTGTCCGGGGACGGCACGCCGGTGCCGCCGCGGGCACAGGCCGCGCACCAGCAGGCGAGCTTCCTGTACAAGGCGCTGGTCCGGCGCGCCGGAGGCGACCGCGGCGCGCCCCATGGTCGCTACGTCTACAGGGACTACGGTTCGCTGGTCTCGATCGGAACGCGTGATTCGGTCGGCAACCTGATGGGCAACCTGTTCCGCTCGACCTGGTACGTCCAGGGGCTCGTCGCCCGGCTCATGTACGCCAGCCTGCACCTGATGCACCATCGGGCGGTGCTCGGCACGGTCCGCACCGGGGTGCTGGCGATCGCGCGCTTCCTGGTGCGGCGGGCCAGGCCGCAGGTCAAGCTGCACTGAGCAACCCTGTTCGAACCGGCTACGATCGGGCCTGGCCAAGCCACCCTGAAGCTCTGATGCCGAGCACGGATTCTTCCTTTTCTCCGGAAGCCGATTCCTCGAGTCCGGCGTCGCTGCGTCCGTCCGACGTCGCCGCGATCGAGCAGGACTGGAACCGCCGGCATCTCGATGCGGATGCGCCGCGCCCGGCTTTCCGGGTCTGGCGCTATGCCCGGCCCGCGATCGTGCTCGGCGTCTCGCAGCGATCGAGGCTCATGCATACGCGCGCGCGGGCCGGCGACCGGCTCGACGTGCTGGTGCGCGATTCCGGCGGTGGGGCGGTGCTGACCTGGCCCGGCTTCGTCAGCCTGTCGGTGGCGCTGCCGCACGGCCATCCGGGCGCGGCATCGCGGGTCCACGAGAGCTATCGCTGGCTCGGCGAGATCCACCTGCAGGCGCTCGCGATGGTGGGCGTCGGTGCCCGGCTGGTCGCGCCCGAGCAGTTGCGCGCCACCGTGACCGAGCGGCGCGCGAGCGACGTCGGCTGGGCCTGCTTCGGCAGCCTGGCTCCCTGGGAGGTGGTCTCCGGCGACGGGCGCAAGCTTGCCGGCTTCGCCCAGAAGCGCGGCCGCCACGGGGTGCTGCTGGTGGCCGGCACGCTCGTCACCCCGCCCGACTGGCCGCTGCTCGCCCGGACGCTCGGCGAGTCGCCGGAGGATGCGGCGACGCTGGGGCGGCAGACGGTGTGCGCGAGCGAGATCGCCGGTCGGCCGGTCGATCCGGCCGCCTTCGCGGGACAGCTCTCGGCACGGGTGCGCGATGCGCTCACCGTGCCTTCCGGCGATTCCGGCCGCCGGTTCGCGTAGATCCGGCCCTACTTCTTCTCGCCCGCGCCCTGCGATGAGCGCAGGACATCGAAGTCCTTGTCGAGCTGCGCCAGCGCGTTCGCGATGGCCGCGCGCTTCTCGTCGATCCAGGCCTGCTGGGCGACGAGGTCTTCATTCGCCGCGTCGATCATCCGGCTCATCTCCGCCGCCTGGGGTCCGCCGGCGGTGGCGCGATGCCCGATGATCGCGACCGGATCGAGCGTCGCCCTGAACTCGGCCTCGTCCATGGGCAGCGCCTGGGGGTAGTCGGCGCCGTGAACCGCCTCCCCGTAGATGCGTTGCGCTTCGGCATAGGGAAAGTCGAGCGGCTTGATGTCGTTCTGCTTCGCGTAGCCGACGACCTCGGAGGCGAAGTGGTGGCCGACCCGGAACGGCAGGCCGTGCTTGCGCATCAGGACGTCCGCCAGCTCCTGCGAGGCGGTCCAGTCGCTGTTGAGCTCCTCGAGCGCCCGTTCGGGGCTCACCACCAGCGCCTTGAGCACCCTGTCCCAGTTCTTCAGGGCCGTGACCCCGCTGCCCATGACGGCGCTGTTGGCCTTCACGCTTTTGGGGTCGGACATTCCGGGGGTGATGTTGTGCGCCTGGATCGCCGGGCCCAGCGCCAGCGTCATCGCCGTGGACGCGCTGCTGCGCGTGCGGTTGAGCAGGCCCGGATTGCGCTTCTGGGGCATGGCGCTCGACACGTAGGTATTGTCGCCGCCTTCCTGGAGCAGGATCCAGGGCCGTGGCTGTGCGTACTGCGTGAGCAGGTCCTCGATGAAGTGACCGGTATGGAGGGCGATGCTCATGACGATGGCGCCGGCCTCGACGGGATGCTCCATCGACGAGATCTGCGAGGCATCGTAGGCGTTCGCCACGATGCCGGCAAAGCCGAGGTAGCGCGCCATACGCTCCCGGTCGAGCGGCCAGCTGGTGCCGTTGAGCACCGTGGTCCCCATGGCCGAGCGATCCACCCGCGCATAGGCCTCGCGGATGCGCTGCGCGTCGCGCTGCAGGCCGGCCGCATGGCCCAGCAGGTAGTGGCCGTAGCTGTTGGGCTGGGCAGCGACCCCATTGGTGTAGTTGGGCACGATCGTGCCCGCATGCTTCTGCGCGAGCCCGACCAGGGTCGTCGAGGTCTGCTGCAGTTGCTGGGCGAGTGCGAGCAGCTCGTCGCGCAGGATCGCCGCGCGATAGGTGGCATGCATGTCCTGGCTCGAACGCCCCGCATGCAGCAGGGTGATCTCCGGCCCGGCCGCCTTGATCATCAGCGGCTCGAAGGTGATGACCGTCGAGGGGCGCTTGCCGCCTGCCTTGTTGCCGTCGGCGAGGACCTGGCTGATTCCGTCGGCGAAGGCGGGCGCGAGCGATCCGTCGATCAGGCCCTGCGCGGTGTTGATCACCAGCGTGGCCTTGTTGATCTCGCCGAGCCAGTAGAACTCGTCGCGCTTCGTCTCCTGGGCTGCGCCCGGGGACGCATGGGCGGCGAGCGTCAGGCACAGCGCGGCGATGAGGGTCGGTTTCATGTGATGGGTCTCCGGTTGGCGGGCGACTGGCCACCATACCTCGGGACCGCGACCTTGTGTCATGCTCTCGCCCATGAATGCCCAGGTTTCACCCGGTTACCGGACCATCGATGTCGCCCCGATCGCCGGCGCCCTCGGCGCCGAGATCCGCGGTGTCGACCTGCGCAGCGCGCCGGCCGGCGAGCAGCTCGCCGAGATCCGGCGAGCCTGGCTCGAGCATCTCGTCGTCGTGTTCCGCGACCAGCCGCTGTCGCCGGCCGGGATGATGGGCTTCGCCCGCGCGATCGGTATGCCCGTCGAGTATCCCTTCGTGCGCGGCATCGACGGCTGGCCCGAGATCATCGAGGTCAAGAAGCTCGAGCACGAGCGGGTGAACTTCGGCGGCGTCTGGCATTCGGACACCACCTATCTCGACGAGCCGCCGATGGCCTCGATGCTGCTTGCCCGCGAAGTGCCGCCCTACGGGGGTGACACCCTGTTCGCCAACATGTATCTCGCCTACGAGGCGCTGTCGCCGGGCCTGCGGGCGACGCTCGACGGCCTGGTGGGCGTCAGCTCCTCGGCCAAGGCCGACGTCACGAAGACGCGCGAGGACCGCATCCGCTCGGGTGGGCGCGACGACGCGCGCACCGAGTACGTCGCCGAGCATCCGGTGGTGCGCACCCACCCCGAGACGGGCCGCCGGGCGCTCTTCGTGAACACCGCGCACACCACCCGCTTCGCCGGCTGGACCGAGGAGGAGTCACGGCCGCTGCTCGAATTCCTGTGCGCCCACCTGACCCGGCCCGAATTCACCTGCCGTCTTGCGTGGCAGCCCGACACCCTGGCGATGTGGGACAACCGCTGCGCCCAGCACAATCCGGTCAACGACTACCACGGCCATCGCCGGGTGATGCACCGGATCACCCTGGCGGGAGACCGGCCGCGCTAGGGTCTTCGTACCAGTTCGAGCACCGCGTCCGCGAACACCCGCGGCGCTTCCTGCGGCACGTCGTGGCCTACGCCCGGCAGTACATGGTGCGATCGCGGCGCTGCGAAGCGATGCGCATGCGCGGCGGCAACGGCCGGAGGCCGGACGCCATCGTCCGCGCCGTCGAAGGTGATGGCCGGCACGGCGATCGCCGGCTGTGCGGCGAGCCGGCCTTCGATCTCCGCATACCCGGGGTCGCCCGCCACCAGGCCGAAGCGATGCCGGTAGGAGTGGATCACCACGTCGACGAAGTCCGGGTTGTCGAAGGCGGGCGCCGACCGCGCGAATGTGGCGTCGTCGAAGCGCCAGGTGGGAGACCACGTCTGCCAGAGCAGCCGGATGAGCGCGAGGCGATGCCGATCCAGCCCTGCGCGCCCGCGTTCGCTGTGGAAGTAGTACTGGTACCAGATGCCGTGCTCCCTGGCCGGCTCGTCCGGCTCCAGCGCCCTTGCGATGTTCTGGATGTTGTAGCTGTTGCAGGAAACCAGGCCGGCGCATCGCTGCGGCCACAATGCCGCCACCACGCAGGCGGCGCGTCCGCCCCAGTCGTAGCCGGCCAGCACGGCCCGCCGGATCCCCAGCGCGTCCAGCAAGGCCAGCAGGTCGGCGCCGAGGGCCGCCTGCTCGCCCGAGCGTGGCGTGGCGGCATCGAGGAATCGGGTGGGCCCGAAGCCGCGCAGGAAGGGGACGATTACCCGGCAACCCGCCGCGGCCAGGATCGGCGCGACCTCGGCGTAGGCATGGATGTCGTACGGGAAGCCGTGCAGAAGCACGACGGGCGGGCCGTCCGCCGGGCCGGTGGTGAAGTACGAGACGCGCAGGACGCCGGCGTCGATGGCGTGCAGGGGCTGGAGGGGGCGCATGGGCGGTAAATCTGCCACAGACCGTGGAGGCCCGTCATGAGCCCGCCCGGGACGCGGGCGATGAGACGTCATCGCCTCAGCTTGCTGCGCCCGGCCGCCCCGCCAGCATCCGCTTCGCGGTGTAGGTCATCACCTTTGTGCCGCGCTGGTTGAAGACCTCGATCGTGGAGTCGACGATCGCCCGATTGTTCTTCGAGGTCGGGCGGATGCCGGTGACCTCGACCTGCGCGCCGATCGTGTCGCCGACCATCACCGGGGCATGGATGTGCTGCACGAGCTCCAGCATCGCCAGGCCGGTGCCCTGGATCATCGACTGCAGCAGCAGGCCTTCGATCAGGCAATAGGTGAGGGCGCCCGGCACCGGCCGGCCAGCGATCGCGCCGCCGTCGTACTCGGCATCGATGAAGATGGCTTCGAGCATGCCGGTCACGCCGGTGAAGTTCACCAGG
>JAMLIN010000059.1 GCA_023954135.1 Burkholderiaceae bacterium
GTCTCGCGTATCATCTGGCCTCCAGCTCTCGTCCAGCGCCCTGCACCGATCCCGGTGATACTCGACTCTCGATCCGCCAGCGCCAGACTGGCCTCCGCACCGGGATACCTGGGTGGCGTAGACGGCCTGCGGGCGATTGCAGTCATCGGCGTCGTCCTGTACCACCTCGAATCCGCCTTGCTGCCCGGAGGTTTCGCCGGCGTCGACGTCTTCTTCGTCATATCAGGCTATGTCGTCGGTCGCAGTCTTGCCGGGTATGGCGCGCAAGGCGCCCAGCTCGGGCGCTTTCTCGCCGATTTCTATTCCCGCCGCTTCGTCCGCCTGTTGCCGGCGCTGGTCGTCTGCCTCCTGGTGTCGAGCCTGCTGGCAGTGCTGTTCGTGCCGGCTTCCTGGCTTAGCGACAATGTCTTCCGTACCGGCCTGTACGCATATTTCGGGATCAGCAATTTCGCACTGGCCTATGCCGGCGATGACTACTACACGCCCCGGGCCGAGTTCAATCCATTTACCCACACATGGTCACTTGCGGTCGAGGAGCAGTTCTACCTGGTCTTCCCGATCATCGTCTATCTGTGGCTCCGATATCGCCACGGCGACACGCTCAAAGCTGCCATGGCGAGTCGCCTGCTGCTCTTGCTGGCGGGCGGATCCCTGCTGTGGGCCTGGCAGATTGCCGACTCGCACAGCGTTCGTGCGTTCTATCTCACCGTCTACCGTTTCTGGGAGCTGGCGGTCGGCGGCCTGCTGTTCCAGTTTCAATCCAAAGGCATGCTCGAACCGCGTTCGCGGTCGGTGGCGAGCCTGTGCCTCGCCGCCGGGCTGTTGACGATACTGAGCGCCTTCCTGTTCGCGTCCCCCACAGAGTTCCCCTTCCCCGGTGCGCTCGTGCCAGTCATCGGCACCGCCCTGGCGATTGCAGGAGCTGCAGCCCTCGAAGGCTCGCGATCAGGGATGGGCATGCTCGTTTCGAACCGGGCGATGATCTATGTCGGAAGAATCTCGTACTCGCTCTATCTCTGGCACTGGCCGGTGATCGTCCTGTTTCGCTGGACTGTCGGGCTCGGTGAACCGGTACGGATTGTCGCTGCACTGGTTTTCTCGTTTGCACTGAGCGCCGCCTCATATCATTTCGTCGAATCGCCAGCTCGCCAGTACGGTCGCCGGCGGCAGGCTCGCAGCCCAGCCGTGCTGGCGATGGGCATCCTCGTCGTCCTCGCTGGATTTGGCATCAGCCAGTGGATGTTCAAGTCCCAGGTCGATATCAGCCTAAGCGTGACCGCCGATAGAAGGGCGTGGTATCCCCTGTCGTGGCCTCGGCCGAACCAGGATTTCGGCGAGTTCGGCGGACGAACCCTGTTCGTCGCGGGCGATTCGCATGCCGTTGCCTACAACACCTTGCTGCAGATGCTGCGTGACAACGACAAGCTGACAGTGGCTCGATACTCACAGGGGGGCTGCCCCGTCGTAGCCCTGTTCGATGCAAGCCAAGAGCGATGCGCGCGTTTCATCGAATCGACGATCGCCGAGATCGAAACGACCGCCAAACCTGGCGATATCGTTTTCCTGCCTGCATTGAGAACCCCCAGGCTCGCAACAGACCATGGAGCAAGCGACGACAAGGCCGTCTTTGCGTCGATGCTTACCCCGAGCACGCGCGCCAAGTACCAGAAGGCGCTCGTCGAAGCCGACGAGATCCTCCGCCGCTTCGAGTCCAGGTCGGTCCGGGTGATCCTCGAAGCGCCCAAGCCGGTTTTCAGGGCAATGCCGTACCGCTGTTCGGACTGGTTCAATGCTTCGAACCCAGTCTGTTCGGCGGGCATGGAACTGCCCCGCGCGTACATCGAGGAGTTCCGCGCCCCGATCATGGAGTCCATCGCCGCCTTGCAGGCGCAGCACCCGGCACTCCGGGTCTGGGACCCGCTGCCGGCGCTCTGCCCGACCGCCACCTGTTCTGCCTTCGCCGATGGCAGGCCGCTGTTCTTCGACTCTGATCACCTGTCTGCCCACGGCAATCGGGTGCTATACCCTTCGCTCCGTGCCTTGCTCAGCGAACTGTACGGTACGAATGCCGCACCCTTGCGAAAGATTCGGATGAACACTCAAGTAGTGTCCGGCTTGGGTTCCACTGGACTGAGCGCCGCCGAGCCTTGGGGACGGTGGAGCGATGGCGACCGCGTGACCTTCCGCTTTTCCGCAGGATTGCCGAAGGACGGTTTCAGGTTGATGCTCGAGATGAATCCCGCGTTCGGTCCCATTCGAGGCAGGAAGGTCATCGTTACCGTCGGGAGCGCGATCCGGACCTTTGCCGCCCCTACCAAGGCCGGCACCGTTACTCTCGACTTTCCGCCTGGTTCCGAAGGCGCGGAGGTGGATACGATCACGCTCGAGATTGCGGGTACGCAATCACCGAAGTCCCTCGGCCTGTCCGCCGACAGCAGGCGTCTCGGACTGGCCCTGGTCGGGATCGAGATTGCCCCTGCGACGAACCCCGCTCAGCCGTAGCTTTCCGCTTCCGCCAGTACCTTTCCGTCCCGGTCTTTCGCCGACAGGGTGGGTTCGGCCACGCCCCAGTCGATGCCCAGCGCCGGGTCGTTCCACAGAAGGGACCGCTCGTGCTCTGGGTGCCAGTAGTCGGTGGTCTTGTAGAGCACTTCGGCGAACTCCGACTTCACCACGAAGCCGTGGGCGAAGCCCGGGGGGACCCAGAGCTGGCGGCGGTTGGCGCTGCTGAGCTCCACCGCGGCATGGCGCCCGAAGTTCGGCGAGGATCGCCGCATGTCCACCGCGATGTCCAGGATGGCACCCGATGCGACCCGCACCAGTTTTCCCTGGGGATGCCGGATCTGGTAGTGCAGGCCGCGCAGCACGCCGGCAACCGAGCCGGACTGGTTGTCCTGCACGAAGGCGGCGTCGATGCCGGTGGCTTCGGCGAAGTTGCGGGCGTTGAAGCTCTCGAAGAAGTAGCCGCGGTCGTCGCCGAAGACCTTCGGTTCGATGATCAGGACTTCGGGCAGGGCGGTCGGGACGATGTTCATGGGGTTCAGCGCCGCTTCTCAGCGTCGTTTGGGCGGCTCGTATTCATCGGCCATGCGCAGCAGGTACTGGCCGTACTCGTTCTTCAGCAGCGGCTGGGCGAGCGCGCGCAGCCGCTCGGCATCGATGAAGCCCATGCGGTAGGCGATCTCCTCCGGGCAGGCGATCTTCAGGCCCTGGCGCTTCTCGATGGTCTCGATGAAGGTGGCGGCCTCGAGCAGCGACCCGTGAGTACCGGTATCGAGCCAGGCGTAGCCGCGGCCCATCACCTCGACCGAGAGCTCGCCCAGCGACAGGTAGCGGTTGTTGAGGTCGGTGATCTCGAGCTCGCCGCGCGCCGAAGGCTTGATCTCGGCGGCGAAATCGGGTGCCCGGTGGTCGTAGAAATACAGGCCGGTGACCGCGTAGTTGGACTTCGGTTGCTTCGGCTTCTCCTCGATGCTGACCGCGCGGCCTTCGCCGTCGAACTCGACCACGCCGTAGCGCTCGGGATCGGTGACCCGGTAGCCGAACACGGTGGCGCCGGTCTCGCGGGCGGTGCTGCGTTGCAGCTGCGAGTAGAGGTCGTGGCCGTAGAAGATGTTGTCGCCCAGCACCAGGGTGGAAGGCGCGCCGTCGAGGAACTGCCGGCCGATCAGGAAGGCCTGCGCGAGGCCGTCGGGCGAGGGCTGGACCGCGTACTGCAGGTTCATGCCCCAGCGGGCGCCGTCACCGAGCAGCTCGGCAAAGCGCGGGGTGTCGGTCGGTGTCGAGATGATCAGCACGTCCCGGATGCCGGCGAGCATCAGGGTCGTGAGCGGGTAGTAGATCATCGGCTTGTCGTAGACGGGCAGCAGCTGCTTGGAGGTCACCATCGTGACCGGATAGAGCCGCGTGCCGGAGCCGCCGGCGAGGATGATGCCCTTGCGTGTCTTGCCCATGTTCAGCCGCGCGATCCGTAGTTGTGGTCGATCCACTTGCGGTATTCGCCGCTGCGGACATGCTCGACCCAGGCCGGGTTCTCGAGGAACCAGGCCACCGTCTTGCGAAAGCCGGTCTCGAAGGTCTCGGCCGGGGTCCAGCCGAGCTCCGATTCGATCTTTCTCGGATCGATCGCATAGCGACGATCGTGCCCGGGGCGGTCGCGGACGAACTCGATCTGCCCGGCGTAGGAACCCGAAGCGCGCGGTCGCATTTCGTCCAGCAGGCGGCAGATCGTGTGCACCACGTCGAGGTTCTTGAGCTCGTTCTTGCCGCCGATGTTGTAGGTCTCGCCGACGCGGCCGGCCTCGAGGACCCGGCGGATTCCCGAGCAATGGTCGCCGACGTAGAGCCAGTCGCGCACGTTCTGGCCGTCGCCGTAGACCGGCAGCGCCTTGCCGTCGAGCGCGTTGAGGATCATCAGCGGGATGAGCTTCTCGGGGAACTGGAACGGCCCGTAGTTGTTCGAGCAGTTGGTGGTGAGCGTGGGCAGGCCGTAGGTGTGGTGGTAGGCCCGCACCAGGTGGTCGCTCGCCGCCTTCGAGGCCGAATAGGGGCTGTTGGGGGCGTAGGGGGTGGTTTCCGAGAAGGCCGGGTCGTCGGGGCCGAGCGAGCCGTAGACCTCGTCGGTCGAGACGTGCAGGAAGCGGAAGTCGTCCTGGGCCTTGCCTTCGAGGCCGCGCCAGTAGCCGAGTGCGGCCTGCAGCAGCGAGAAGGTGCCGTCGATGTTGGTGCGGATGAACTCGCCCGGGCCGCTGATCGAGCGGTCGACATGGCTCTCGGCCGCGAAATGCAGGATGCGGCTGGGCCGGTATTCGGCCATCAGGGCCGACATCCGGTCCTGGTCGCAGATGTCGGCCTGCACGAATACGTGGTCCGGGTTGCCGTCGGCTGCCGCGAGGTTCTCGCGGTTGCCCGCGTAGGTGAGCTTGTCCACGTTGACGACCGGGCCGAGGCCGGTCGAGATCCAGTCGAGGACGAAGTTCGATCCGATGAAGCCGGCGCCGCCGGTGACGAGGATCATGCGGGCCTCCCGTGCGAAGGCCCAACGGGCTTGCGCTGCGCTGGTGATGTCACGCGATCAGTCCTTGGGTGACTTGGTATTCTACGCAGGATATTTCCACCCAATCGAAGTTCAATCGGGAGCGGTTCAGTGGTCGATTCCGGCGTTCCAGCGCAGTCCATCTTCAAGGCGTACGACATCCGCGGCATCGTGGGCCAGACCTTGACCGAGCCCGTGGTGCGCCAGATCGGTGCGGCGCTCGGCCTGGCCGCCCGCGAGAAGGGGGTGAAGGCGATCGTGGTCGGCCGTGACGGCCGGCTCTCCGGGCCGGCGCTGATCGCCGCCCTGGCCGAGGGCATCAACCGGGCGGGGCTCGACGCGATCGACATCGGCATGGTACCCACGCCGGTCGTCTACTACGCCACCTACGAGCTCGGCACCGGCTCTGGCGTGGCGGTTACAGGCAGCCACAATCCGCCCGAATACAACGGCCTGAAGATGATGGTCGCGGGCGAGACGCTCTACGGCGACGCCATCCGGGCGCTTTACGACAGCATCGTGGCCGACGGCTTCGAGGCCCGCCTGGCGGGGATCACGCCCGGTACCACCCGCTCGGCCGACCTGGGCGAGGCCTACCTCGGCCGGATCACCGGGGATGTGAAGCTCGCCCGGCCGATGAAGATTGCGGTCGACTGCGGCAACGGCGTGGCCGGAGCCCTCGCCCCCGAGCTCTATCGGCGCCTCGGCTGCGAGGTGATCGAGCTCTTCTGCGAGGTCGATGGCAATTTCCCCAACCACCATCCGGATCCGGCGCATCCCGAGAACCTTCAGGACCTCATCCGTTGCCTGCGCGAGACCGATGCGGAGATCGGCCTGGCCTTCGACGGCGACGGCGACCGTCTCGGGGTGGTCACCAAGGACGGCCAGATCGTCTATCCGGACCGCCAGCTGATGCTCTTCGCCCAGGATGTCCTGACGCGCGTGCCCGGCGGCCAGATCATCTACGACGTCAAGTGCAGCCGCAACGTCGCCCGCCATGTCCGCGAGCATGGCGGCGAGCCGCTGATGTGGCGCACCGGCCATTCGCTCGTGAAGGCGAAGCTGCGCGAGACCGGTGCGCCGCTCGCCGGCGAGATGAGCGGCCACATCTTCTTCAAGGAGCGCTGGTACGGCTTCGACGACGGCCTGTACGCGGGTGCCCGGCTGCTCGAGATCCTCGCCCGCGAGGCCGACCCGAGCCGGCTGCTCAATGCGCTGCCGAACGCGCCGACCACGCCCGAGCTGCAGTTGAAGACCGCAGAGGGCGAGAACTTCGCGCTGGTCGAGCGGCTGCGCCGAGAGGCGAAGTTCGAGCGGGCGACCGAGGTCATCACCATCGACGGGGTGCGCGCGGAGTATCCGGACGGCTTCGGCCTGGCACGCCCTTCGAACACCACCCCGGTGGTGGTGCTGCGCTTCGAGGCCGACGACGATGCCGCGCTTGCCCGCATCCAGGACGACTTCCGCCGCGCGATCCTCGCGGTCGCACCGGATGCGAAGCTGCCTTTCTAGGTCGTCGGCCGGCGCGATCGCTCGCGACGCGATCGGCCACGATGATCCCGTCGCCGGGGGGCGTACTTGCGCATCGCCCTGATCAAGACGAGCTCGATGGGCGACGTGATTCACGCCCTGCCGGTGGTCACCGACCTGCATGCCGCCCGGCCGGATGTCGTCGTCGACTGGGTCGTCGAGGAATCCTTCGCCGACCTGCCGAGGCTGCATCCGGGGGTCAGCGAAGTGGTGCCGGTGGCTATCCGGCGCTGGCGGCGCAACTGGTTCTCCGCCGCCTGCCGGGCCGAGCGCAGGCAGGTCCGCGAGCGGCTGGCTGCCACGCGCTACGACCTCGTCCTCGATCTGCAGGGGCTGGTCAAGAGCGCGCTGGTCGCCCGCTGGGCGCCGGGGCCGCGGGCCGGATTCTCGTTTCGCTGTGCCCGCGAACCGCTCGCAGCCCTGTGCTACCAGCGCCGCTACGGTGTCGACATGTCGCGCCATGCGATCGAGCGCCTGCGCGAGCTCGCCGGCGCGGCGATCGGGGTGCGCTTCGATACTGCGCCGATCTTCGGGCTGCGAGCGCCTACGCTTTCCGACACCGGCCTCGTACCGCCCGCCGGCGAGCGACCTTTCGCGGTGTTGCTCCATGCCACCTCCCGTGCCGAGAAGCAGTGGCCGGATGCCTCCTGGGCGACGCTCATCGAGCGGCTCGCCGACGAGGGCCAGGTGCCGGTGCTGCCCTGGGGCAGCGAGGCCGAGCGGGCGGCGGCGCAGCGGCTCGCCGCCGGCCATCCGCAGGCCGTGGTGGCGCCGCGCATGTCGCTCGCCCAGTGCGCGGCACTGCTCGTATCGGCGCGCTGCGTGGTCGGCGTCGATACCGGCCTCACGCATCTGGCCTGCGCGCTGGATGTGCCGACGGTGGCGCTCTTCGCGGCCACGCCGGCCTGGCGCTTCGGCCCCTACTGGACCGAGAGGGCGGTGGGGCTCGGCGAATCGGGCCGCTGGCCCGGGCCCGACGATGTGATGGCCGCGCTTGCCGGGATCGGCGGGCTCGACCGATATGCGGGCCGCGGATCGATGACGGAAGCCGTCGAGCGATGACCCGAAGGGCGGGCCGGTGATCCGTATCGCGGACCGTGTCACGGAGACGCCGCGCCAGCGCCTCGCGCGCGGCCTCTACAGCGCGGGCTGGTATGCCGGTGCGCCGCTGGCCGCCGCCTACCTGCTCTGGCGCAGCCTGCGCCAGCCGGCCTATCGCCGGGGCTGGAGCAATCGCTTCGGCCTGGGCTATCCTGCGACCGGATCCGGCTCCCTCGTCTGGATCCATGCCGTGTCCGTCGGCGAGACGATGGCGGCCCGGCCGCTGGTCGAAGGGCTGCTCGCCGCCCGGCCTGGACTGCGGGTGCTGCTCACCCACATGACGCCGACCGGCGTCGAAACCGGCGAGCGCCTGTTCGGCGACCGCGTCGAGCGCTGCCTGCTGCCCTACGACATGCCGCATGCGGTGGCGGCCTTCCTGCGTCATTACGATCCGGTGGCCGGCGTGCTGATGGAAACCGAGCTCTGGCCGAACCTGGTGGCGGCGGCAGATGCCCGCGGCATGCCGCTGGCGCTGGTCAACGCCAGGCTCTCGGCCCGCTCGCTCGCCAAGGCGCGGCGCATCCTGGCGCTGGTGATGCCAGCGCTGGCGCGCCTCGATCCGGTCATCGCCCAGACCGAGGGCGATGCGATGCGCCTTGCCGAGCTCGGCTGCAACGCGGGCGTTGCCGGCAACATCAAGTTCGACGTCCACCCCGACCCCGCGCTGGTCGACCGCGGTCGCCGCTGGCGGCCGGCCGATGCGCGCCCGGTCGTGCTTGCCGCCAGCACCCGCGACGGCGAGGAGGCGCTGCTGCTCGATGCCTGGCCGCGGACCGACACCCTGCTGGCGATCGTGCCGCGCCACCCCCAGCGCTTCGAGGAGGTCGCGGGGCTGATGCAGCGACGCTTCGGTGCGGGGTTCGCGCGTCGTTCCGCCGGGCAGGGCGCGGACCGGGGTGCGGGACAGGGGGTGGCTTCCGCGCTGCTGGGCGACTCGATGGGCGAGATGCCCGCCTACTACGCCATGGCCGACGTCGCCATCCTCGGCGGCAGCCTGGAACCCTTCGGCGGCCAGAACCTGATCGAGGCCTGCGCGCTTGGCGTCCCGGTCGTCCTCGGGCCGCACACCTTCAATTTCGCGCAGGCCGCGGAGCAGGCGATCGAGGCGGGCGCCGCGCTGCGGGTCGCCGATGCGGGCGAAGCGGTGCGTGCTGCGCTCGAGATCGCCGGTGATCCCGTGCGGCGCAAGCGCATGAGTGCGCAGGCGCTGGCCTTCGCCGGCGCCCATCGGGGCGCGAGCGAACGGATCCTCGCGCAGCTGTTGCCGCTGGTGGGTGTGCCGCTCTGACGGAGTGCCGGTGGATCGAGACCGTCGCTTCGCTTGCAGTTCGTGTGGGTCAGACTTCTGGCGGAATGACCGGGACAAGTCGATGGGCGACACTCGATGAATGGAATGGGCGGATTCGATCGAGATGGCAGGAAGTCGCCACTAGTGAGATGCATGGGCTACAATGTAGCCACATTATGTATCGAATGCCCAGGACGAGGAATTCGCATGCTTACCGTTGATGTTCGCGCCCGGGTCGAGCCGGAGCTCAAGCGTGAGGCCGCCGCGGTCCTGAAGGCTTCTGGCCTGGACGTGAGCACGGCGATCCGCCTGTTCTTGCGCAGCGTTGTTGAAAAGGGTGGCCTGCCCATGGATCTGCCGCGGCCCAACGCCACGACTTTGGCTGCTATCAAGGCAGCCAAGGAAGACAAGGTCAGCGACGTCGACCTCGACGACCTGTGAGCCATTGATTCCGTGCCAAGAGCGCTCAAGGAGACAGGGCAGTTCAAGAAGGACAAGAAGCGCATCAAGGGCTCTGGTCGGTACGACTGGGCCAGGATGCGCTCGATCGTGAAGGAGCTCATGAACGATCGGCCGCTGGGGGTGAAACACCGCGACCACGATCTCTCAGGCGATTACGCGGGTGTGCGAGAGTGTCATGTGGAGCCGGACTGGCTGCTCATCTATGACAAGGAGGGTGATGTGCAGGCCGGCACCCTCACGCTGATCCGTACCGGCTCGCACAGCGAGCTGTTCTAGCCGGACAGAAAGCCGGCGACGCTCCTCGCCCAGCTTACCGTCGGCCTCCACGCCGCGCCGGTGGCGTCATTTCCTGCTGCCTGCGCTGCGCCTCGGCGGCGCGCTCCTTCTCGGCCACTTCGCGAGCGGCGGCTGCTTCCGCGATCTTCGGGTCGACCAGTAGCGCATTGACCTGGGCGAGCGCGGCTTGGTCGAGCGCGCCGGTGCTGGCCTTCAGGCGCAGGCCGTTGAGCAGCACCTGGTAGCGGGCGCCGAGCAGGTCGCGCCGGGTGGTGAACAGCTGCTGCTGGGCATTGAGCACATCGATGTTGATCCGCACGCCCACCTGGTAGCCGAGCTCGTTCGACGCCAGGGCGAGCTCGCTCGATCGCTCGGCGGCTTCCAGGGCGCGCACCTGGGCGAGCCCGCTGCGCACCCCGAGGAAGGCCTGGCGCGAGCCCTGCTCGACCGACCGCCTGACGACCTCGATGTCGGCTTCGGCCTGCGCGAGGCCGGCGGTGGCTTCGCGTACGCTCGCGTCGATCGCGCCGCCCGTGTAGAGGGGAATCGCGAGCTGCACCCCGATCGCGCCGCTGTTGCTGCGGATGTTGGGGATGTTCGACACGCCGTTGCGCGCATGGGCGAGCTGGCCGACGAGATCGACCGTCGGCCTGTGGGCGCTGCGCCGGCGATCGATCTCGTGGCGGTAGACGTCGGCGCCGATCAGCGCCTGCTGCACCTGCAGCGCATTGGCGCGGGCCGCGTCGGTCCAGGCGCTTTCCTCGGCGGGCTCCGGCGCGAGCAGCTCGACCCCGGGGCGCACCACGTCGATCTCCTCGGCCGGCTTGCCGGTGAGCAGCGAGAGGGCGGCGCGCCGGATGTCGAGCTCGCTCTCGGCGGCAAGCTCCTGGGCGGTCGCGAGATCGAAGCGGGCCTGGGCCTCCTGCTCGTCGGTGATGGTGGCGGTGCCGACCTCGAAGTTGCGCTTGGCGGCGGCCAGCTGCTCGGAGATCGCGCGCTTCTGCGCCTGGATCGTGCGCAGGTTGTCGCGCGCCGCGAGCAGGTCGAAGTAGGCCTCGGACACCCGCAGGATGAGATCCTGCCGGGCGAGCTCGTACTGGCGGCTCGCGATCTCGAACTGCAGCTTGCTCTGCTCGTAGGCGATCGTGTTCTGCGGCCGGTAGAGCGGCTGGGTGAGCTGCACCCCGTAGACCTGCGACAGGTAGCTGCGCGCCGGCGCCATGTTGGTGTCGACGCGGTTGCCGAAGACTTCGGCGGAAGCGCCGACCTGCGGCAGCAACCCGGCTTTCGCCTGCGGCACCTGCTCGCGCACCGCATCGAGGGCCGCTTGCGCGCTGCGCAGCTCGGCGTCGGAGGCGACCGCATCGTGGTAGGCGGCCAGCAGGTCGTAGGCGAATGCCGGGGCCGCTCCGAGCCCGAGGCCGGTGGCCAGCGCGACGGTGGCGGCCATGGACTGGATGTTCATCGATCTGTCTCCTGGTGCATCTCGACGTGCTGGCGGGCTCGGGCGGATGCGTGCTGGGTTCCCGGTTCTGGTCCGTTCTAGTAGACGGCGCAGCCTGGATCGACCTCGCGCGACCAGGCATCGATGCCGCCGGCGAGATTCATGACGTGATCGAAGCCCCGGTGCGAGAGGAACATCGCCACCTGCAGGCTGCGCACCCCATGGTGGCAGATGCAGACGAGCGGGCGGTCCGGATCGAGGCGGTCGAGCTCGGCGGGCACCCGCTGCATCGGCAGGTGGGTGCTGTCGGGCAGGTGGGCGATCTCGTACTCCCAGTCTTCGCGCACATCGAGCAGCTGGATCGCATCGGCGTCCGGTTCCGCCAGCAGCCGCGCAAGCTCGGGAGCGGAGATCTGCCGCATCGGGTGATGTGGCGCGCTAGAAGGCGAATGCGGCGCGCCGGGGGAACCCCTGCAGCGGCCGGGTCGCGGTGTCGAAGAGATTGTCCGGTACCGTCACCCGGTCGCCCTGCTTGTGGAACACCTGGGCGGTGTACACCGGTTCGTCGCCGACGATCGCGACCAGGCGTCCGCCCGGATTGAGTCGATCGAACAATGCCGGCGGGACGAACTGGACCGCGCCCGAGAGCACGATGACGTCGAAGCTCTCGTCGCCCGGCTCGAGCAGCACGGCGCCATCGCCGGTGACGACCTCCACGTTGGAGATTCCCGCTCGCCGGAGATTCTCGCGCGCGAACTCGGCCAGGGCAGGGCGGATCTCGTAGCTGCGCACCCGCCGCCCGCGATGGGCCAGCAGCGCCGCCATGTGGCCGGACCCCGCGCCGACCTCGACGATGGTCTCGTGCTTGCGCACTTCGAGATGCTGGAGCAGGCGGGCTTCGACCTTGGGCGCGAGCATGGTTTCGCCGGTCCGCTCGCCGCCGACATCGAGCGGGATCTCCATGTCGGTGAATGCGAGCGCCTTGTGGGCGGGCGGTACGAAATCCTCCCGGTGGACCACGAAGAGCAGGTCGAGGACGTCCTGGTCGAGGACGTACCACGGCCGGACCTGCTGTTCGACCATGTTGAATCGCGCCTGTTCGATATCCATGGAATCCGCCGTTGTCTGGTCGCTGGATCGGAAACCCGTCATTCTAGCAATTCGGGCGTGCCGGGCACGTCCGCAGGAGGCGTCGCCGCGGCTTCATTCGCCCCGGCGTCCCGGCTGGCCGAGGTAGGCCAGCAGCTGGTCGAGATGGCAGGCGAGGAAGCGATCGAACTCGATCCGGCCGAGCGGGCAGACCGGCTCGATCGAGTGCTGCCAGATCGCCCGCATGACCATCGGCGAGAGGCTGATCTCCACGAGGCATTCCACATCCACCTGCCGGAACTCGCCGCGGGCGATGCCTCGCTCGATGATGCCGCCGAGCAGCCGGCCTTCGGGCTCGACGACCTCCTGCTGGAAGAAGCGGGCCACGTCCGGGAAGTTTCCCGACTCGGCCATGATGAGCTTGCACAGCCCGGCCAGCTGGGTCGCCCCGAAATACCGCCACCAGTCCTGGAAGAAGCGCTCGATCAACTCCGCGGACGGGGCATCGGACCCGGCCACCGTACTTTCGTAGTCGGCGAGCAGGGGGACGATCGATTCGCGGATGACCGCCTGGAACAGCGCCTCCTTGCCCGGGTAGTACAGGTAGAGCGTTCCCTTGCTCACGCCGGCCCGGGCGGCCACGTCCTCGAGGCGGGTGGCGGCGTAGCCCCGTTCGGTGAACTCGATGAGGGCGGCCGCGAGCAGATCGCCGGGACGATCCTCCTTGCGACGTTCCCAGCGCGGGG
>JAMLIN010000006.1 GCA_023954135.1 Burkholderiaceae bacterium
GTGCGGCGGCACGAAGCCCGGCTCGGCCACCACCTTGAATTCACCCAGGTTGACTTTGCCGGTCGCGCCGTGATTGCTCAGGGGGATCAGGCGGGCATAACGCGCCATCACCGGCGTATCGAGCAGGAACGACTGTTCGATGGATGCCCTGCCGAGCTCTCCCTCGAGCACCGTCTCGAAGTCCTTGCCGTCCAGCGACAGGGCCACCGCGAACTCGCGCAGGTGGAACTGGGTGGAAGAGGTGCTGGTGGGGTCGAGCAGGAAGCCCTTCACGGGTATGGGATTCGCTCCCGCCAGCTCGAACGTCGGCTGGGGATGGGGCTCGAATCGGCCTTTCGGCCTGTTGCGCGAGTCGAACCCCAGGGTCGCCCCCGTCCACAGGCCGTACTCGGCAAGGCCATCGTGGAGCGAGTCCAGGTCCGCGCCGTGCCGCTTCGGATCGAGGTCCGGGCCTGCCACGGGTTTCGCGCCGAGCGCCTTGCCGGCCAGGTTGAAGCCGCCCCGCAGCTCAGGCACCAGGGTCCAGTGGTGACGCGGATCGAGCGGCAGAAACTCCGGTCGGACGTCGACCTCCGCGAAGGCGGCAGCCATGGCGCCGGACGAATCGACGGCCCGGACATTGAGACGCACTGCGCGATCGCCCAGGGCATCGGCCGGTGCCACCAGCACGAACGGGCGCTCCACTTCGGCGTTGGCGGCAAGTGTCCAGTCACCAGGATCCAGCTCCAGGCGCCAGCGATCGTCGGACAGCACGAGCTCCACATCGGGCTGCCATTCCTCGGTTGTCGGATTCTTCAGTACCAGCCTGCCGCCCAGTACCTGCTCCCATGGCGAGAACGCCTGGAGCCGGGGCTCCTCGTCGAACCGGATGTCCACCGCGATGGGCAGGTCCGTCACTGGATCGGCCTGCTGTCCGAACAGATCGAAGGCGTAGGCTCCCTTGCCGCTGACCTTGAGCAGATAGTCGACACCGGGCTCGAGCCTGGCGTCGAAGCGCCCCGCCTTGCGTTCGTGGCGCAGCAGGTCGGTGCCTCCGTCCCGCTCATCGTGGAGCGCGAACCGGATGCCGGCGGCTTGCGGAATCGCGATGTCGGTGGGCGCCGCAACCGGTGGCAGGCGGAACCAGTCCACCGCGCTGCGGGTGTGGCCCACCTCGCCGGCGATGCGGCCATGCGCCGGCACGATGGAGGCCTGCCCGGGAGCATTGTTGGGTTCGCGATCCACCTGCCCGTCGAACAGGGGCAGCCGCTCCAGGCCGAGGTAGTACTCCGCATCGGACACGGTACGCGGCACCAGCGCGATGCTGTAGTCCCCCGCCGGCAGGTAGGCATCCCAGACCAGTTCCTCGCCAACCCCGGCATGGATGGCGCTGACCCACTGCATGGCGTCGCCCACCGACAGCGTGCCATGGACGGCGCCATCGGCCGGCGGGCGCACTCGCACGCGCACATGCTCGGGCCCGGCCAGACTGAACTGGTAAAGGTCCTTGTCGTCCTTCTCTGCCAGCATCCCATTGCGTTCCTGGCCGAACGCAATGGGTAACGCATTCTGGAAGGAATCGTTCGGCTCGAGTTCCGCATCCGGGTGCGGCGGCCCCTGCGGGCGCAGGAGCACGCGATAGTCCGAATCCGAACCGGATGCAGCCAGAAAGTAGTCTCCGGGAGTCAGGAACAGATTGTCCAGACGGACTCGTTTCGCGCCGTGGGCCCTCGCCGACGCGATCCTGCCCCGGCTGTCGTGCAGGGTCAGCTCGAACAGGCTCTCTCCCTGCAGCTGGGCACGCCACAGCTGGGGCTCGCCGGAGACGGTGAAACGCCAGAAGTCGGTTTCCTGCCGACCGTCGAAACGGCCCGTCGCCGCGGGCTTGCCGTCGGGCCACGCAAGCGCCCATTCCCTGCGATCGTTCGGCTCCGCTTCCCGGCCGGGAGTCACCTTGCCGACGGCCCGCCAGGACAGATTCCAGTCACCCTTGCCTCCCCTGGCATCGAGATGGAGCAGATGCTCGCCGGGAGCCAGACCGAGATTGTGCAAGGTGACCGCCACTCCACCCTGCCCCTTGCCGTCGACGCACTGCTGATTGGACTGCGCCGGCGGACGCAGGCACAGGCGCAGCTTGCCGAGCCCGGCATCGGCCGGCGTCACGGCGATCTCCCATACCGTACCGGCCTGCTCCTCGTCGATCGTGAAGCGAAACCAGTCGGCCCGATCGGTCGCGTCCAGGCTGCCGCTCAAGGCCTGCCCCGGCGACATCTCCACCGCCAGTTGCGCGCTGTCGTTCGGCTCGACCTCCCGTCCTTCGGCAGCGAGTCCTCCGGGAGCGACGAGCATGCGCTGGGCGGCGAGCTTCCGTGTCCGGGCGACGATGCGATAGTCACCGGCCGCGAGTTGCAGGCCGCTGCGGCGCAAGGGCAAGCCGCCGGAGCCGCTGATGTCCAGGATGGTGGCGCCGGCGGCATCGAGCAGCGCCACCTCGGCCGTGACACCCAGCGGCGCATGCGCCATCAGGGACCACTGCTGGCTCGCCTCCTCCTCGTCGAGGCTGAACGCGTAGACCGTCTGCTCCTGGGACAGCACCGCGCTGGGCTGCCCCTTGCGCAGATCCAGCGGCGAATCGGGACCATTGGCATCCGGCACCGGCCGCAGGCGCTCCGATCCCGCCTGGGAGATCTCGACCTCGTAGCTGCCCTCGCCGCCGCTGTGGGAAACACCGAGCACATAGTTGCCCGGCTCGAGCAGCAGATCCTCGTACAGGGCCGGCCGGCTGCCGTCGCGTGTGCCCAGGGTCGCGAGGATCGGCGGACGCGCCTGCAGCTCCAGCCGCGACAGACCGGCATAGCCCGCACCGCCCAGGATCTCGGTCAGGTCCAGGATGTCCATGCGGGTGTGCGCTCCGGCCCGGCCCGAGAGGCGGATGTTCCAGCGCACACCGGCCGCCTCCTCGTCGATCGACAGGTAGTACGCATCCTGGTCCTCCCCCTGCAGCTCGCCGATGATGCGAACGACCCCCTTTTCAGCGGGCGCGCGCAGCAGCACCGCCTGCTGGATCCCGTCGTTGGGCTCGATGTCGTAGACGAATTCGGTCGCCGCCCCCGCTGGCGCGCCGGCAAGGAGCAGTGCGCCCAGCAGCAGCGTCCGCATGGACTCCCGCACGGTGTTCACACGACCTACTTGCCGAACATCTTCCCGAGCGCTCCGCCCAGGTTCTGGAGGAGATCGTTCGAATCCTGCGACTGGCCCTGCGACGCGCCGGAAGCCTGGCCGCCCCGCGGCTGCCCGGCGGATCCTCCCTGGGTCCCACCCCCGAGGACGCTGCCGAGCTGGTCGAGGATGCCGCCCCCCTCCCCTCCGGCGACACCCATCTGCAACATGTTGACCTTGGTGCCGTCCTCCATGACGAGATCGCCGGGAACGACCCCGTCGGGGCACGCGCCGACATGCCGCGCCTCCTGGATGGTCCTGTCGTTCATCGACTGTCCCATCATCGACCCGGTGGTGACCATGTCGGACTGATAGCGCGTGCGCATGTCGCCGGAAATCGTGCCTTCGGAGACCATCCGGCCCATCCCCGCGGGGTTGCAGACACTCCGAACCGCCCAGCGGTTGCCGCCTTGCGGCGTGATGCTCATCTCGGAGCACATGCCGCCCATGCCGCCCTGGGAGAAGACGCTCATCTTCTCCTGCATGGCGTCATCGATGCACATGGAGATCTTCGTCGTTTCCTTGCCGTTCCTGTCCTCCTGGATCGATGTGGTTTCCCAGTAGCCCGCCCGCAGCCGGGGGGCATCGCCGACATCGATCCGGTTCTGGGCCAGCGCGCCACCGGCGACGGCTGCCGCCGCGAGCGCGATCGTGATCGGGAAGGTCTTCATGGCTGTCGGCTCCTTCTTCGTCTGCGTGGCCTCGCCTTCGTACAGCCCGCCTCGACGACAGGTACGAACACGCCGGCGCCGGAGGCGCCTCCTCGCAAATTACCTGCCATGCCACGAAGGCGCCCCCTTCGAACGAAGGGGGCAGCCACGCCAGAAGAACGGGAATCGCTCGAATTCCGACCGAAAGCCCTGACCGACCATCGTCAGAGCACTGGACGGCTACCCGGCGACACCTCTCCATTCGCTCAGCGCGACATCGAACAGGACATCCGCGATAGCGGCCAGCCGCGCCTCGCCCATCGGCAGGGACAGAAAGATGTCGCCGCGCGGGGTCAGGGCGAGCCCGCGCTCGAGGCAGGCCATGTGCACGAGCAGCCGGAACCCGGATGTCGCCGGATCGATCTCCGAGATACGGGTCGGTACGTGCTCGCCGAGATGCAGACTGAGGATCGAGCCGATGCCGCTCAGCCTCACGCCCGCTCCGGCCGCGGCGAAGCGCTCGTTGAGCGAGATCCGGAACGCCTCGGTCCTCTGCAGGAAGGCGTCGGCCGCCTCCGGCGTGAAGACCGACCGCAGCCCCGCGAGGCCTCCGCTCATCGACATGACGTTGTTGTTGAAGGTGCCCGCATGCTTGAGCGCGTCGGCTCGCCGCGGGTCGTAGCGCTGCATCAGCTCCTTCCTGCCGCCGAAGGCGCCGAAGGAAAGGCCCGCTCCGAGGTACTTGCCGAGGCTCGTCATGTCGGGCACGACACCGTAGTGCCCCTGCAGGCCCGCGCGGCCGAGGCGCGAGGTCTTGACCTCGTCGAATATCAGCATTGCGCCGACTCGCGTCGCCTCCGCGCGCAGGGTCTGGAGAAAACGGGCATCCCCCGGAATGTTGCCGGCCGCGCCCAGCAGGGGCTCGATGAGGATGGCCGCCAGATCGGCCGCGTTCGCGGCGATGCACGCGCACGTCGCCTCGATGTCGTTGTAGGGAGCGACGACGAACTCGAACGGAACGTTCATCGGGCTGCCGCCGCCGGCGAAGGTCAGCACCCCGCCGTGGTAGCCGCCGTCGAAGACCAGGATCCGCTTGCGGCCCGTCGCGATGATCGCCGTCAGCAGGGAGAAGAGGTTGGCTTCGGTGCCCGAGTTGCAGAACCGTATCCGTTCGACCGAGGGGAATCGCTGGCACAGCAGCGCCGCCAGCTCGCTCTCGGCCGTGGTCGGTCCGCAAAGCACCAGTCCGCGATCCAGCGCTTCCCGCATGGCCGACATGATCACCGGATCGCTGTGCCCGTAGAGCCCGGCGGAGAACTCCCCGGCGCAATCGATGTAGTCGAACCCGTCGATGTCGGTAAGCGTATCCGCGCGGCCGGAGGCGACGACGAACGGAAAGGGATCGAAATGCAGCACGCTGCGCGTGTTGCCGCCCGGCATCCACTGCTGCGCGCGCTCGTGGCAGGCTCTGGCCTTCGGACGCTTGCGCGCATAGGCTTCACGCAGTTCCGCGAGTCTCTCCGTCGCTCTCACTTTCTCGGTCGTGCTCATCTCAGGCTCTCCAGGGCAGCGTCCAGCGATTTCGCGAGCCGCGCCACGATCTCGGCAAGCTCGTCCTCACGCGCGTTGAGCGCAGGGGCCAGCAGCACATGGTCACCGTTCCTGCCATCGATGGTGCCGCCAGAGGGATAGATCATCAACCCGTTCGTCATGGCCGCGGCCTTGACGACTGCATGGACCCCGAGAACGGGATCGAACGGGAGCTTGCCGCCGCGCTCTCGAACCAGTTCCAGCCCGAGGAACAGCCCGCGCCCGCGAATATCGCCGACATGAGGATGCTGCCCGAACCTGTCGTCGAGCAGGCGCCGCAGCATGGCGCCGCTGCGGGCGGCTGCGGCGACGAGACCTTCCTCCTCGATCACGCGCTGCACCGCGAGCGCGCCGGCGCATGCCAGCGGGTGCCCCATGTAGGTGAAGCCGTGAGCCAGCGCACCGGAGCCGGATGCGATGGCGTCGGCAATCCGCTCGTGCAGGATCACGGCGCCGATCGGCACGAAGCCGCCGCCGAGACCCTTGGCGACCGTGACCAGGTCGGGCACGACGCCGTCCTCCTGGAAGGCAAAATCATGGCCCGTCCGCCCGCTGCCGCACATGATCTCGTCGAGGATCAGGAGCACGCCGTAGCGGTCGCAGATCTCCCGGACGGCCCGAAGATAACCATCGACGGCGGGTACGCAGCCCAGCGTGGCGCCCACGACCGGCTCGGCGATGAATGCCGCCACCGTTTCCGGCCCGAGGCGCAGGATCGCGGCTTCCAGCTCGGCCGCCGCGCGCAGCCCGTAGTCCCGTTCGCTCTCGTCGTCGCGACGATGGCGATAGGCATAGCAGGGAGCGATCAGCTCGGCATCGAACAGCAGCGGCTCGTAGAGCGCGCGGCGTGGCAGGTTGCCGCCGACCGACAGCGCGCCGAGCGTCGAACCGTGATAGCTCTGGCGACGGGCGATGATCCTGCCACGCTTCGGGTCGCCGCGCTCCACCCAGTACTGGCGGACGAGTTTCAGCGCCGTCTCCACCGCCTCGGATCCACCGGAACAGAAGACGGCCCTGGACAGGCCGCCGGGCGCCCTGGCCACGAGATGGGCGGCCAGCTCCTCCGCGGGTTCGCTGGTGAAGAAGGAACCATGGACATAGGAAACGGCATCGAGCTGGCGCAGGATAGCCTCGCGCACGCGCGCGTCCCCATGCCCGATGGCGGCCACCGCGGCCCCGCCGGACACGGCGTCGAGGTAGCGCCGGCCGTCCTTGCCGGTCACCCAGAGACCGTCGGCCCGCGCCACGACGGGCAGCGGGATCCCCGTCTTCCGATGGAGGATGGCACTCATGCCTTGGCCGCCACGCCGGGATAGTAGCGCTGGAGCCGGTCGTTCTCCCGAGCATCCGCGCTACGCTCGGCGACCGGGCCGTACCCGCCGCCGCCCGGTGTGTGCACCTCGATCCAGTCGCCGGGCCCGAGTACGAAGTCCTCGCCCTTGGAGACATGCTCCGGCACCGTCGCCCTGCCTTTCTGCATGACCGCGATACGGTTGGGGGCCCCTGCCTCGCCGCCGAGAATTCCCGGCGGCCCGAAGCGGCCGTGCTCCATCAGGAAGGAGGCCTTGCCCTGGCCGCGCAGCAGACGGATCCTGTAGTTGATGCCGAAGCCGCCGCGATACCGGCCGGCCCCACCCGATCCCTCATGCAGGGCGAAGGTCTCGAAGAGCAGCGGATAGCGCTGCTCCATGATCTCCACAGGCTGGCTCTTCGAGATGCCGATGGTCGAGCAGCCGTTGGACAGGCCGTCGCCGTTCCACCAGCCGCCGTAACCCCCGCCGGAGAAGTAGTACATGATGTAGTTCTCGCCGGTTTCCGGGTCGTAGCCGCCGATGCCGAGATTGCCGCTCGTGCCGGCGGGGGCGGCGAAGAGCCGGCCGGGAATCGCCTTGGCCAGCGCGAGGAACACGGCCTCCATGATGCGTTGCGACACCTCCGCCGCACAGCCCGCGACGGGGCGGGGATACTCCGCATAGACGAAGGTGCCGACCGGCTTCGGGACGTGGATCGGCTTGAAGCAGCCCGCGTTCAGGGGCACGTCCGGGAAGATATGCTTCAACCCGACATAGACCGCCGACAGCGTCGTCGCCCAGACCGAGTTCAGCGGCCCCTGGCAGGGTGGGCTCGATTTCGAAAGATCCAGCTCGATCTCGCTGCCCTCCACCTTGATCGACACATGGATTTCCAGCGGCTCGTTCACGACGCCGTCGCTGTCCATGAACGCGCTCGCCTCATAGACCCCGTCGGGAATCGTTTCGATATGGCTGCGCATCATGCGCTCCGATCGCCGCTCCAGCTCCGCGATCGCCGTCTCGACCACATCCTGCCCGTAGCGGTCGAGCAGCGCGGTGAGCCTGCGCGCACCGGTCAACAGCGCGGCGATCTGCGCCTTGATGTCGCCGATGCGCTCCTGCGCGACGCGGATGTTGGACAGCACCATCTGGACGAGATCGTCCTCCATCCTGCCGCGCCGCACCAGCTTCACCGGCGGGATGCGCAAGCCCTCCTGATGGATCTCGGTCGCCGTGCTGTTGAAGCCACCCGGCACCATGCCGCCCGTGTCAGGCCAGTGCCCGGTATTGGACAGGTAGCACCACAGCCTGCCCTTGTAGTAGAACGGGCGCACCATCTTCACGTCCATGAGGTGCGTACCCCCGAGATAGGGATCGTTGACGAGGATGACGTCGCCGTCCTCCAGGTCGTTCCGCGCCTCGATCACGCACCGGGTCGTCTCCTGCATCACGCCGAGGAAGATCGGCAGGCCGAGCTCGCCCTGCGCGATCATGCGACCGTCGCCAAGGCCATAGATGCCGTTGGACCGGTCGAATCCTTCGGAGATCACCGGCGAGAACGACGTCTTCTCGTGGACGAGGTCCATCTCCGAGCACACCTGCTGGAGCCCCTTCTCGATGACGGTGAGGGTGACGGGATCGATGGCTTGGCCCGGCGCCGCGGCCTGCTGCTTGTTCGACATGCTGTTCCTTGTTCGGTTCCCGATCGGCCGCTACTGCAGATCGACGATGATGTTGCCGTATTCGTCGACGCGCGATGTCGTTCCGGGATCGAGCACCAGCGTGGCATCGGCCTGCTCGACGATCGCGGGTCCTTCGATGCTCGCGCCCAGCGGCAGCAACTCGCGCCGGTAGATGCGCGTCGCCATCCATCGGCCATCGAAACAGGCCTCTCTCGTACCGACCTGCGCATCGGCGAGCGATCCCTCGCGGGGACGGAAGATGGACAGATCGATCCTGTCCCGACGTCCGACCACGGTGCTCCGGACATTGATCAGCATCGGGACCATCTCGGGGAGCTCGAGCTCGAACCGCTGCTTGTATGCCTGGACGAATCGCTCCAGCACGGTTACGGCGTCGAAGACATCGCCGTCCTGTCCGATCCGCAATACATGCGACTGGCCCCTGAACAGCAGGTCGAACTCGTGCATCGCCTCGACCTTTCCGACGTCCACGTTCTCCCTGGCGAGAAGCGCGCGGCCGTCGCTTGCCTGCTGGCGCATGATCGCGGTGATCGCATCCGCGTCGATTCCGCGCATGGGCATGTTGACGGTCTGGACGAAATCGTGCCTGACGTCGGCCAGCGCGCAGCCAAGCGCCGACGTCAGGCCGGGGAAGCGCGGGACCAGCACGCGCGGAATGCCCAGCTCGCGCGCAATCGCGACGGCATGGAGCGGCCCCGCCCCGCCGAAAGGCATCAGCGCGAAATCCCTCGGGTCGTGGCCCTTCTCGATCGATATGAGACGGATCGCGCCGGCGAGCTCCGAGATGGCGACCTCGATGACCGCCGCCGCCGCGGCGGTTGCATCGAGCCCGAGCGGCCTGCCGATCTGCTCCTGCAGCGCCGCCGCGATACGGGCCATGGGAGCCGGCCTGTCGGAGCCCGTCACCGATCCGGGATTCAGGCGCCCAAGGAGGAAGTTCGCATCGGTGATCGTCACCCGGTCGCCGCCCCGGTCGTAGCCGATCGGTCCCGGGAACGACCCGGCGCTTTCCGGCCCAACGCGAAGCATGCCGGCCCTGTCGATACGGGCGAGGCTCCCTCCCCCTGCGCCGACGGTATGCATGTCGATCATGGGGATGCGGATCGGCACGCCGTAGGCAAGATCCTTCTCCGCGGTGATGACCGGGCGTCCGCCGACGACCAGGGCGACATCGAAGCTGGTGCCCCCCATGTCGCCGGTGATGATGTCGGGAATCCCCGCCGCCTTCGCGATCTCGGCGGAAGCGAGCACACCGGCGGCCGGTCCGGACATGACCGTGTGCACCGCATGGCCGGTGACGAGCGACGACGACATCATCCCGCCATTGGCCTGCATGACCAGCAGCTCGTTGCGAAAGCCGCCTTCCTTCAGCTGGCTTGCAACACGCGTGATGTACTGGCTGACGATCGGGCTTATCGACGCATGGATCGCCGCCGTGGTACCGCGCTCGAACTCGCGCATCTCGCGGATGATCTCGTGGCCGGCGATGACATGCTCGTTGGGCCACATCTCGCGCGCGATGCGCACCGCCAGGGCCTCGTGCTCCGGGTTCACGTAGGCATGGAGGAAATGCACGACGAGCGATTCGACGCCCGCATCGATCAGATCGCGCACCGCGGCCCTGACGTCATCCTCGGCAAGCGGCGTGACGACGCGGCCCTGCGCATCCATGCGCTCGGTGACCTCCAGTCGGAACCGACGCTCGATCAGGGGCTGGAAGTTTCCCGAGAGCCCGTAGGCATGAGGACGGGTGCGCCGCCCGAGCTCCAGCACATCCCTGAATCCTCGCGTGGTGATGAGACCGGCGCGCGCGCCCTTGCGCTCGAGCACCGCGTTCGTACCGGCGGTCGTGCCATGCACCAGCCAGTCGATTGCCTCGAGCGGCACGCCGAGCTCCTCGATTCCCTGGAGAAAGCCCTTGGCGCGATCGTCCACCGTCGTCGGGACCTTGGCGGTCGTGAACGTCCCGGCCTTCGTATCCAGCATCAGGAAGTCGGTGAACGTACCGCCTACGTCGACACCCACGCTAACAGCCATGCCATCTCCACCTAAATTCCGATTTTTGAAACATAATTTCGGTTATTGACATTCAAGCGATGACCAATTGCCTTGTCAAGCGGCGACGGCTTGTTGTCGATCATCACCGCGTGTATTGAGAAGCCTGCCAACGGACAGGAGGTTGCAGTGGCAGCAAACGGTTCAGGGCCGATCGAGCGCTATTTCCAGATCGTCGAGATGGTCGCGGCCTCGCATGACGGCCTGACGCTGACGGACATCGCCCAGCTCACGAGGCTTCCCAAGCCGACGACCCACCGGCTGGTCCGGACGCTGGTCGAGCTGGGCATCCTTGCCAGCGACGAGACCTGGTACAAGATGTTCCGGGTCGGCCCACGAATGTGGCGAATGCTGCATCTCGGCGTCGAGCGCAACACGGCCAAGGCCTACAGCCAGATCGTCATCGACGAGCTCGCCGCGCGCTTCGGCGAGACCGCCTACGTCGTGCGCCTCGCCCATGATCACGTCCTGTCGATCGCCCGGTCCGCGCCCGATCAGGGCCATCGGCTGCATGTGCTCCCGGGCGAGCACCTGCCGCTGCATGCCGCCTCTTCCGCCAAGGCGATCCTCGCCTTCCAGGACGACGCGACGGTCCGCTCCCGCCTTCATGAACCTCTGGAACGGCTGACGTCGCACACGCACGCAAGGGTGCAGGACCTGTTGCGCGAGCTCGAGAACGTGCGAAAGCTGGGCTATGCGATCTGCGACCGGGAGATCGACGAGAACGTGATGGCCTACTCCTGCCCCGTGCCCATCGAGCACATCGGGGTGATCTACGCGATCGGGGTCACCGGCCCGGTCACGCGGCTGCGCGAGCATCCGGTGGAATACTGGATCGAGCCGATGAAGGCCGCGGCCGAGCGCCTGAGCGCCATGCTGACGACGCTCGAGGAACATTGAACGCGGGCCTCTCGGAGTCATGATGCGTCAGAAGAGCGCGTTGGGGACGACCAGGATGATGGCCGGCGCCATCATGCAGATGACGATCGCCAGCAGCATCAGGACGACGAAGGGAACGACGGAGAAGTAGATGTCGATCATGCTGACCGATGGCGGTGCCACGCCTCGCAGGTAGAACAGGTTGTAGCCGAAGGGAGGGGTGAGGAACCCGACCTCCATCATCATGATGAAGAGGATGCCGAACCAGACCGGGTCGAACCCGAGCTTGATGATGATCGGCACGAAGATCGGCACCGTGATCATGATGATGCCGACGGTGTCCAGCAGCATCCCCATGACGAACAGGATCGAAAGCATGCCGACGAGGATGACCCAGCGGTTGACCTCGAGATTCAGCACGAGCCCCTCGATCAGCCGTGATGCGCCCATGGCCGTGTAGAAGGTGGACAGCGCGGTGGCGCCGATGACGATCCAGAAGATCATGCAGCTGAGATGGAGCGTCTCCTCGCAGGCTTCGCGAACCACCGGCCAGTTCAGCCGCCCGAGAACCAGCGCACAGAGAATCGAGCCTCCCGCGCCGATCGCGCTGGCTTCGGATACGCTGGCAATCCCTACGAGGATCGATCCCATCACCGTGACGATGAGAAGCACCGGCAGGACGAGCGCTTTCAGGCTGACGAGCTTCTCGCCCCAGCTGTACCGCTTCATGTCCCGTCCACCGCTGATCTCGGGCTGAAACCAGCCGCGGGTGACGAGATAGACGATGAACAGCGCCGACATCAGCAGGCCGGGCAGCAACCCGCCGGCATAGAGCTTGCCGATGGAAGTGTTGCCCACGATGCCGTAGACGATCATGGTGACGCTCGGCGGAATCAGGATGCCGAGCGACCCGCCGGCGGCCACCGATCCCAGGGCGATCCCCTTGCCGTAGCCGCGCGCCAGCATGGCGGGAACCGCGATCATGCCCATGGAGATGGTCGCCGCGCCGCTGATGCCGGCCATGGCCGCGAACAAGGTGCAGATCGCGACGGTACCGATGGCCAGCCCGCCGCGCAGCCCGCCGAAGAACTTCTGCATCGTGTCGTACAGGTCTTCGGCGATCCGGGACTTCTGGAGCATCGCCGCCATGAAGATGAACAGCGGGATCGCCAGATACTCGAAGCTGGACGCCGTCGCAAAGGCGCGGATCGGCACCATGTTCAGCGCCATCGGGCTCCAGAAGAAGTAGATCATGCCGATCGACAGGCCGCCGAGCGCGAAGGCCACGGGCACACCGACCACGAGCAGGACGAGCATCAGGCCGAAGAGCAGGCTCGTCGTGAAGACGGGATCGGCCATCACGCGCCCCGGCCGTGGAGCGCATCACGCCAGCTCCTCAGGATGTTCAGCACCCAGGCGAGCATCAGCAGCGCGCTGCCCACGGGCACCATCGCCTTGGCCAGCCACACCGGACCGCCCCAGTCGCCGGTAGCCGAACGCTCGCCCATCGCAAAGGACTTGAGCGCGAACTCGTACCCGAAGGAAAGCAGCACCCAGATGAAAAGCGCGAACAGCGTCGTCGAGACTACCGTGTCGACGATCGCCTTGGTCAAGGGCGAGAAACGCTCGTGGATCGCGTCGACCCTGACGAACTTGCCGCGCGCCAGCGCCCACGGACCACCAAGGAAGATGAACGACACCAGCAGCCAGGTGCTGACATCGCTCGCCCAGCGAACCGACCAGCCCAGAATGGCGCGCGAGAACATCTCGTAGAGCATGATCGCGATGATCGCCAGGACGAACAGGGCGACCACGCGACCGATGCCTGCGATGACGCGTTCGAGGGCATCGATGACCGTCCGGAGCATGGTTCTCGCCAGGAAAGACGCCCGGACGAAGGGCTCGTCCGGGCGCGCATGAGATGGACTACTTTGCCGCGCCGGGTTCGAGCCGACCGAGATCCCGCAGGAACTCGTTCAGCAGCGCAACGCCGCGCGCCGCGAAGCCGCCCTGCTTCTCATAGGCCTGCCACAGTTCCCGCGCATCCGCTTCCATGGATTCCCATTCCTTGTCGGGGATCGTGGAGATCTGCACGCCGGCGGCCTGCATCTTCTGCATCGCCTTGGCGTCGTTGTTCATGCTGATGAGGATGTAGTCGAGGGAAGAGGCGACGACCGCCTCCTGAAGGATGGCCTTCAGGTCATCGGGCAGCGCCTTCCAGGCGGCGTCGTTGACCGCGAAGAAATTGTTCGGCACCGGCATCGGCGACGGCTGCACGTAGTACTTCGCGACCTCGTGGAACGAGTTGTTCATGTTGCCGGCCGGGCTCGCCCAGCGAGCCGCATCCAGGACACCCGTGGCGAGCGCGGTGTAGATCTCACCGCCGCTCAGGAACACCGGCGATGCCCCCATCTTCTTGTACCACTCCGCCTCGAGCCCGAAGGAGCGGATCTTCAGGCCCTTGAAGTCGGCCTTCGAGGTGATCGGCTTCTTCGACATGATGTCCCAGGCCGGCGAGAGCTGCGGACCGAGATAGAACACGCCATGCGGCGCATAGGCCTCGCGGGCAAGCTCGAGGAAGCCTCGCTTGTAGAAGAAGTTGAAGCGCTCGATCGGCGTGCGCAGCGAGCCGGGAACGCCGCTTTCCAGGTTCGCGAACGGGCCGAGCTTGCCGGCGTAGTAGCCGCCGGTCAGCACCGCCATTTCGGTGACGCCCGCCCCGACCGCTTCGAGACCGTCGGCGATCGGGAACAGCGCCCCCACCGGATGGATATCGAAAGTGATGCGGCCGTTCGACATCTGCGTGGCGAGCCTGGCGAATTTCTCCTCCAGTGCCACGTAGCCTGGCTCGCCGGCGTTCAGGTTGCTCTGGATGCGCCAGTGCACGGGCTTCTGGGCCCAGGCGGCATTGCCCGCGAGTGCGGCAACGGTCGCAACGGCTGCGGCCAGGAAAAGACTCTTGGCTCGGCGGATCATGCTCTCCTCCTTAAAGTTTCGATAAACGAGACTTAATCTTGTTAATTGAAACTCTCGCTTATTTCAGCTTTCGGGTCAAGAAAATCGTGGGCGACATCGCAAGCTCGAAACTGCGACTACCATACGTGCGTACCGCAACAGCGCCACTGACCGGCGCCTGCCGGCCGGCCGAAAAATCCTCGATGCCGACGACAGGCGAACATGAGGAAACCATCAATGATCCAGGACCGCTACGGCGATGTCGCCGCCACCTTGCAGGACCATGTCGTGACGCTGGAGATCCAGCGACCGCCGCACAACTTCTTCGACCATGCGCTGATCCGCGACCTCGCGGATGCGCTGCGCGACATCGATGCGACCACCGAGGCCCGCGTCGTCCTGCTCTGCGCGCAGGGCAAATCGTTCTGCGCCGGCGCCAACTTCGCCAGCGGCCGGGACTCGGTGCTCGACAGCGCGGCACCGCGCGGGCGCAATCCGCTCTACGAGGAAGCCGTGAGGCTCTTCTCGAACAAGAAGCCGGTGATCGCCGCGGTCCAGGGCGCCGCCATCGGCGGCGGCTTCGGTCTCGCGGTGTTCGCGGACTTCCGCGTCGCCAGTCCGGACGCCCGATTCGGCGCCAACTTCGTCAAGCTCGGCATCCATCCGGGCTTCGGGCTGACCTACACACTGCCACGGCTGATCGGCGAGCAGCGGGCCGCCGAGATGTTCCTGACGGGCGAGCGGATCAACGGCGAAACGGCGCTGGCCTGGGGCCTCGTCGATCGGCTCGTGCCGGCGGAATCGCTGCGCGAGGACGCGTTCGCGTTCGCCCGCTCGATCGCGGTCAACGCCCCGCTGGCGGTACAGTCCACGCGCCTGACGCTGCGCCGCGAGATGGCCGCGCGCGTCGAGGCGCAGACCGACCGCGAGGGCGCCGAGCAGACCTGGCTCGCCGCCACCCAGGATCACAAGGAAGGGGTGCGTTCCGTCGCAGCACGCGAGCCGGGGAATTTCCAGGCGCGCTGAGACGGCCCCGACGATCGACGTGCTTGCCCGGGAGAGCATGGCCATCGGCCCTGCTCTCCCGCAGACTTGTCAGGATCGGCCGACGACGGCCAAGCCGAGCGTCCCTTACCGCCCCAGCCGCTCCACCCCGCCCAGCCACGGCCGCAAGGCCGCCGGTATCGCGATGCTGCCGTCGGGCTGCTGGTGGTTCTCGAGCATGGCGACCAAGGTCCGCCCGACCGCGAGGCCCGAGCCATTCAGCGTATGCAGGAATTCCGGCTTGCCCTTGGGCGACCTGAATCGCGCCTGCATCCGCCGCGCCTGGAAGTCGCCGCAGTTCGATACCGAGGATATCTCCCGGTAGGCGGCCTGCCCCGGCAGCCAGACTTCGAGATCGTAGGTGGTCCGGGCGCCGAATCCCATGTCGCCGGCGCACAGCAGCATCACCCGGTACGGCAGCTCCAGGCGCTGCAGGATCTTCTCGGCGTGGCCGACCATCTGCTCGAGCGCTTCGTCCGAGCGGGAGGGCTCGACGATCTGCACCATCTCGACCTTGTCGAACTGGTGCTGGCGGATCATGCCGCGGGTGTCGCGCCCGTACGAGCCGGCCTCGGAGCGAAAGCACGGCGTATGCGCGGTAAGCCGCAGGGGCAGCGATTCGGCCGGCACGATCTCGCCGCGCACGAAGTTCGTGAGCGGAACCTCGGAGGTCGGGATCAGGTAGAGCGGATCGCCATCGCCTTCCTGCCCGCCCTTGTGGGTGGCGAACAGGTCCTGCTCGAACTTCGGCAGCTGGCCGGTGCCGCGCAGACTGTCGGCGTTGACGATGTACGGGGTGTAGCACTCGACGTAGCCATGCTCGCCGGTATGGACGTCGAGCATGAACTGGGCGAGCGCCCGGTGCAGCCGGGCAGCGGGCCCACGCAGCACCGAGAAGCGGGCGCCGGAGAGCTTCGCGCCGGTCTCGAAATCGAGCCCGAGCGCGGCGCCGACGTCGACATGATCGCGCGGCTCGAAGCCGAGCGCGGGCGGTTCGGTGCCGCCGCCGGGCGCCCAGCGCCGCTGCTCGACGTTCGCGGTCTCATCACGCCCTTCGGGCACCCGGTCGGCGGGCAGGTTGGGGAGGCTCATCAGCATCTGCGAGAAGGTTTGCTGCACCTCCTCGTTGCGCGTCGCGACCGTGGCGATCTCGCCGCCGATGCCGGCCACCTCGGCCATCACCGCACTCGTGTCCTCACCCTTGGCCTTCAGCTGGCCGATCTGCTTGGAGAGTGCGTTGCGCCTGGCCTGGAGAGATTCGGTAGCGGTCTGCAGGGACTTTCGCTGCGCTTCGAGCGCCTCGAAGGCGACGACGTCGAGATCGAAGCCGCGTCTTGCGAGCCGGGCGCGCACGGATTCGATGTCTTTTCGGAGCAGGCTGGGATCGAGCATGTTTCGGGATTCGCGTCGAAGGATCTGGAAGGCGGGCCCAACGGGCCGAACCGGAAATGTTATCAGTGGCGCCCGGGCGCCCGAAGCGCCCGTCCCCGAAGCGATGACTTCAGTCAGCCGCCCGAATCGCCGTCGGCACTTCCTTCGGGCGACTCGCCGCGCAGACGCGCCAGCTTGTTCCCGATCGCTGCCTCGAGCCCCCGGTCGCTGGGCTCGTAGAAACGGGCACCGAGGCCCGGCGGGAAATAGGTCTCGCCCCGGGCGAAGGCGCCGGGTTCGTCGTGCGCATAGCGGTAGCCTTCCCCGTGGCCGAGCTGCTTCATCAGCTTCGTCGGCGCATTGCGCAGATGCATCGGCACCGGCGCCGAGCCCTGCTCTCGCACATAGGCCATCGCGGCGCCGTAGGCCTTGTAGACCCGGTTGGATTTGGCGGCGCATGCAAGGAACACCACGGCTTGCGCCAGGGCCAGCTCGCCTTCCGGGGAGCCGAGCCGTTCGTAGGTCTCGGCGGCATCGAGCGCGATGCGCGATCCACGCGGATCGGCCAGCCCGATGTCCTCGTTGGCCATGCGCACGATCCGCCGGGCGAGGTAGCGCGGGTCGGCGCCGCCGTCGATCATGCGGCAGAACCAGTAGAGCGAGGCATCCGGGTCCGATCCGCGCACCGACTTGTGCAGGGCGCTGATCTGGTCGTAGAACGCATCGCCGCCCTTGTCGAAGCGGCGCAAGTCCTGCGACATCGAGCTCTCGAGAAAGGCGGTGTCGATCGTCGCGATGCCGGTGGCCCGGGCGGCATCGGCGGCCACCTCGAGCGAATTGAGCAGCCGGCGGGCATCGCCGTCGGCCGAGGCGACGAGGCGCTCGGCGGCCTCGGCGTCGAGCGCCACGCCGAGCGCGTCGCGCGCCCGCTCGAGCAGCGCGCGAAGATCGTCGGCGCCGAGCGCCTCGAGGACGTAGACGCGCGCCCGCGACAGCAAGGCTCCGTTCACCTCGAAGGAAGGATTCTCTGTGGTCGCGCCGATGAAGACGAAGAGCCCGCTCTCGACGTGCGGCAGAAAGGCGTCCTGCTGGCTCTTGTTGAAGCGGTGGACCTCGTCGACGAAGAGGATCGTGCGCCGGCCCTGGGCCTGGGCGACGCGGGCCGATTCGACCGCATCGCGGATCTCCTTGACGCCGCCGAGCACCGCCGAGACCGAAAGGAACTGGGCATCGAAGCCGTCGGCCATCAGGCGTGCCAGCGTGGTCTTGCCGACGCCGGGCGGACCCCAGAAGATCATCGAATGCGGACGCCCGGATTCGAAGGCCACCCGCAGCGGCTTGCCGGGCCCGAGCAGATGGCGCTGGCCGATCACTTCGTCGAGGTGGCGCGGACGCAGCCGCTCGGCGAGCGGCACGGCCGGACCGGGCGCATCGGAAGCACCGGCGCGGCCGCCGATGTCGTCGTCGTTGCCGAGGCTGAGCTGCATCCGGAGATTCTACGGCGGGCCGCTGCCGGGCGGGCGCGGCCGCCGCTACTGGCGGATCACGTCGACGCCGGTGGGCGGCTCGAAGCGGAAGGTGCCGGCTGCGAAGTCGGGATCGGTTTCGATCGAATCGAAGCGAAAGCGCACCGTGCGCCCGAAGGCGTCGAGCACCTCCATCGCCCGGGGCAAGGAATCACGAAAGCCGATCCGGATGCTCTCGAAGCCGGCATCGCGGCTGCGCGGGGTTGCCGCCAGCCATTGCAGCCCACCTTCGGTACCGGCATCGGCGAGCGCGAACTCGCTGTCGATCTGCCCGGAACCGAAGAGGATCGCCGCCGGCGTCGCCCCCATGGCCTCGGCCAGCGGCCGGACGGTTACCTGGTCGAGGTCGCGGTCGTAGAACCAGACCTGGCTGCCGTCTGCCACCATCAGCTGCTCGTAGGGCTTCGCGACCTCCCAGCGGAACTTGCCGGGCCGCTCGAAGGCGAAGCTGCCTTCGCTGCGCTCGACCCGCCCCGAGGAGCCGCCGGCGGTTTCCTGTACGAAGCTGCCCTGCGCACGCGAGGTGCCGGCGAGGAAGCGCTCGAGCGCGTCGATGGCGCCGGCCGCCCATGCCGCCCCGGGACCGAGGGCGAGAATGGCGGCGAGCGCCAGCACGCGGCCGCGACGGGCGAGGCCCGCGACTCGATCGATGTTCATGAAGCCGGAGAACGTTCGCGAGCCTCGCGGGTTGACCCGTGCTGCTTCGACGCGCTGCCTCTCAAGGAAACGCCGGGCCGCCCCAAGTTTCCTTGACCCCCGCGGGGGGGCGAAGCCGGACACGATGGGTCCCTGCGGACCGATCGTGCCTGCGAAGCGACCTCGGCTTCCGGCCGAGGGCTCCGCTGGGCGCAGCCCGGCCCTGGGGGCGCTCAATCGTCGTCGCCGGTATTGCGCGGCACGAGGATGTCGCGGTTGCCGTTGGTCGCCATCTGCGAGACGAGGCCGGCCTGCTCCATCTGCTCGAGCAGGCGCGCGGCGCGGTTGTAGCCGATCCGCAGGTTGCGCTGCACGAAGGAGATCGAGGCCCGTCCGCTCTTCAGCACGACCGAAACGGCCTGGTCGTACATCGGATCGGCCTCGCCGTCGATGCCGGCCTCGCCGAGCGTCTTCGAGAGGCCCCCGAAGCCGACCGCGCTGCCGGTATCGGCTTCCTCGGGCACGCCGCCCTCGAGGATGCCCTCGATGTAGTCCGGCTCGGCGACCAGCTTCCAGTTCTCGACCACCTTGTGCACTTCCTCGTCCGCCACGAAGGCGCCGTGGATGCGCACCGGCAGGCCCGAGCCGGGCGGCATGTAGAGCATGTCGCCCTGCCCCAGCAGCGACTCGGCGCCCATCTGGTCGAGGATGGTGCGCGAATCGATCTTGGACGAGACCTGGAACGCGATCCGGGTCGGGATGTTGGCCTTGATGAGCCCGGTGATGACGTCGACCGACGGACGCTGGGTCGCGAGGATCAGGTGGATGCCGGCGGCCCGCGCCTTCTGGGCGAGACGGGCGATCAGCTCCTCGATCTTCTTGCCCACGACCATCATCAGGTCGGCGAGCTCGTCGATCACCACCACGATGGTGGGCAGCTTGCCGAGCGGCTCGGGCTCGTCGGGCGTCAGGGTGAACGGATTGGGGATCGACTCGCCGCGCTTGTCGGCGTCGGCGATGCGGGCGTTGTAGCCCGAGAGATTGCGCACCCCGAGCTTGCTCATCAGGCGGTAGCGCCGCTCCATCTCGGCCACGCACCAGTTCAGCGCATTGCCGGCCTGGCGCATGTCGGTGACCACCGGCGCGAGCAGGTGCGGGATGCCTTCGTAGACGCTCATCTCGAGCATCTTCGGATCGATCAGGATGAGCCGGACCTGGCTCGGGTCGGACTTGTAGAGCAGCGACAGCAGCATCGCGTTGATGCCCACCGACTTGCCCGAACCGGTGGTGCCGGCAACGAGCAGGTGAGGCATCTTCGCAAGATCGGCCACCATCGGGTTGCCGGCGATGTCCTTGCCCAGGGCGAGCGTCACCGGCGATGCCGCATCGGCATAGACCTTGGAGCCGAGGATCTCGGACAGACGCACTGTCTGGCGGCGGGCATTGGGCAGCTCCAGCCCCATCAGGCTCTTGCCGGGAATCGTCTCGACGACCCGGATCGACACCATGGACAGCGCCCGCGCGAGATCCTTGGACAGATTGACGACCTGGCTGCCCTTGACCCCGGTCGCCGGCTCGATCTCGTAGCGGGTGATGACCGGCCCCGGATAGGCCGCGTCGACGCGCGCCGCCACATTGAAGTCGGCCAGCTTCTTCTCGATCAGGCGCGAGGTGAACTGCAGGGTCTCCTCGCTGACCGTCTCCTGCTCGACCGGCGGCGGATCGAGGAGCGACAGCGGCGGCAGCTGGGTATCGGCCGGCAGGTCGTGAAAGAGCACCACCTGGCGCTCGGCCTCGGCCCGGCGCGAGCGCTCGACCTTCAGCACCGGCGGCGCGATCCGTACCGGCTCGGGATCCTCCTCGAAGATCTTGCGCAGTTCCTGGACCTGCTCGTCGCGCTGGGTCGCCGCCCGCTCGCCTTCGCGCCGGTCGCGCAGCGCCCCGATCGCATCGACCACGCGCAGCGCCGCGGCCTCGAGCGCCTGTCCGATGCGCTCGCAGATCAGCAGCCACGACCAGCCGGTCCAGAGGCTGAAGCCGCTGCCGACCAGCAGCAGCATCGCCAGGGTGCTTCCGACCACGCCGAGCGCCTCGACCAGGCCTTCGGCCATCAGGCCGCCGACCAGCCCGCCGGGCGCCAGCGGCAGTTCGAACTCGATGCTGTGCAGGCGCGAGGCCTCCAGCATCGAGCAGCCGAGGAAGAACAGGGCGAAGCCCAGCCAGCGCTCCCATTCCAGCCGCGGCGGATCGTCGTCGGGCTGGCGCGCGCGCTCGGCCCGCAGGCCACGCCAGGCCGCAATCACCAGCAGCACGACGAGCAGCCAGGCGCTGACGCCGAACTGGTAGAGCAGGAGATCGGCGAACCAGGCGCCCACGCGACCGCCGCCGTTGGCGACATCGGCGTGGACCACCGAATGCGACCAGCCGGGATCGTCGCGATGGTAGGTCGCGAGGATCACCGCGAGGAAGAGGCCCAGGACGAAGACCGCGATCCAGCGGATCTCCTGCAGCAGGCGCAGCGCCTTGTCGGGCAGCGCGAAACCCGGCGAGGACGGTGCCCGCCCGGCGTTGGCAGTGCTTGCTCGGGCCATCAGTTCAGGTAGGCGCTGATCTTCTCGCGCAACAGCAGCCGGCCCTCGGGCATCGGCACGATGTAGCCGTCGATCTCGAGCCCCTTCATGACCCGCGAGACCATCTCGCGCGAGGCGCCGATCATCTTGGCGATCTCCTGGCGGGGCAGCTTGGTGCGGATGATGCGCTCGCCGCCCTGCATCTCGGAGAAGTCGAGCAGGACCCGGGCGACCCGGCCGTAGACGTCGAGCAGCGCGAGCGTCTCGATCTTCTTGTCGGCCTCGCGCAACCGGCGCACCAGGCCCTTCATGACAGCCATGCACATCTCGTTGTTCTGCATGAGCATGGCCTTGAAGCTGTCCTTGTTGATCGCCATGAAGTCGCAGGACTCCAGGGTGATCACGCTGGCCGAACGCGGCGCGTCATCGATCAGGCTCATCTCGCCGAAGCACTCGCCCGAGCCCAGCACCGCCAGGATGACCTCCTTGCCCTCGGAGTCCGAACGCTGCACCTTGGCGCGCCCCGACAACAGGATGTAGAGCGACTGCGAGGGCTCCCCTTCGGCGACGATCGTGCGGCCCTTGGGGAAGTTGCGCCGGACCGAGCCGGCGGCAAGCTGATCGAACTGCGCCTCGCTGAGGCTTGCAAAAAGCGACACCCGTCGCAGGAACGCCTTGTTCTGTTCGAGTGCGACGTTACTCACTGGCAATCCCCCCGTGCACGATGCACCGATGACCCGAGTTCGTATAATTTTGCATGACTGCAGGCCAAACGCAAAAATGTGCCTGAAGTTGATGCGATAAGCTGCTGATTATTTGAGATTTCTGCAACGTTTGAGGCTTCCGACATGGCGTCAACCAAACACTGCCGTCTTTTGATCCTCGGATCCGGGCCGGCAGGCTATACTGCGGCAGTCTATGCTGCCCGGGCCAATCTGGCGCCAGTGCTCGTGACCGGCGTCGAGCAGGGCGGCCAGCTGATGACCACCACCGACGTCGACAACTGGCCCGCCGACGCCGACGGCGTGCAGGGCCCCGAGCTGATGGAACGCTTCGGGAAGCATGCCGAACGCTTCGGCACCGAGATCGTCCACGACCACATCCACACCGCCCGTCTCGACGAGAAGCCGCTGCGCCTGATCGGCGACGCCGCCGAGTACACCTGCGACGCGCTCATCATCGCGACCGGCGCCTCGGCAATGTACCTCGGCCTGCCCTCCGAAACAGCCTTCATGGGCAAGGGGGTATCGGCCTGCGCGACCTGCGACGGCTTCTTCTATCGCCAGCAGCCGGTCGCCGTGGTCGGCGGCGGCAACACGGCGGTCGAGGAAGCGCTCTATCTCGCCAACATCGCGAGCAAGGTCACCCTGATCCACCGCCGCGACAGGCTGCGGGCCGAACCGATCATGGTCGATCATCTCCAGGCCCGGATCGCCGAAGGGAGGATCGAGGCGATGTGGTTCCACGAGGTCGACGAGGTGCTCGGCGACGACAACGGAGTCACCGGCCTGCGGGTGCGCGACAACCGCAGCGGCGACACCACCGACATCGCGGTCAACGGCGCCTTCATCGCGATCGGCCATCGCCCGAACACCGAGCTCTTCGTCGGCCAGCTCGAGATGAGGAACGGCTACATCGTCACCCACAGCGGCCAGGACGGCAATGCGACCGCCACCAACGTGCCGGGCGTGTTCGCCGCCGGCGACGTCCAGGACCACATCTACCGGCAGGCGGTCACCAGCGCCGCGAGCGGCTGCATGGCGGCGCTCGACGCCCAGCGCTACCTGGAGGCGGCGGCGGCCGGCTAGCGATGCCCCGGCGCTTTCGCACGCTCGAGACACCGGCCGAGCTCGGCCAGCTGCAGCGTGAGCTTGTCGAGCGCCGGCGCCGCGAGCAGGCCGAGGCCGAGCGCCTCGCCCGGCGCCGCCAGGAGGAGCGACGCGAGGCCGACCTCTTTCGGGCGGAAATGGCCGACGAAGGGGTGCATCCCCTCGCCCCGCCGGATCGCATCGCGCGCGCGCCGGTAGCCATACCCCCTCTGCCGCGCCAGCGCGAGATCGACGAAGCGGCGGCGCTGGCCGAATCGCTCTCCGACGAGATCGACATCAGCCGCTACCTCGATGTCGACGAAAGCCTGTCCTACCACCGGCCCGGCGTCGGTCCCGACGTACCCCGACGGCTGCGCCGCGGCGACTGGACGGTCGTCGACCAGCTCGACCTGCACGGGCTGCGGGTCGAGGAGGCGCGCGAGGCGCTGGTGGGGTTTCTTGCCGAATGCCGGCGACGCGAGCGCCGCTGCGTGCGCATCATCCACGGCAAGGGGCTCGGCTCGGCCAACCGCGAGCCGGTGCTGCGCGACAAGGTGCCACGCTGGCTCGCGCAGCGCCGCGAGGTGCTCGCCTTCTGCCGGGCCCGGCCCAACGATGGCGGCAGCGGTGCGCTGATCGTGCTGCTGTCGGTGCCCTGATCGTACGGATTCGCATTCGAGTGCAGGGCAAGGCGGGGCGCCGAAGACAGTGCGATCTGCACGGCAAGGCGCCCCAACGCGGTCATGCGCTCGAATGCGGAGCCGTAGCGGCGAATTCCAGCAGGCGGTCGCCCAGCGCCCGCGGCGCATCGAGCATCATGTCGTGGCCGGCCTGGATTTCCTCGAAATGCCAGCCGGGTTCGGTCCGGATGCGCTCGGCGACCGCGGCGAGCCCCCGGTAGACCGGCGCGGCGGCCGCGATGTAGCTGCGCCGCAAGCCCCGGGTACCGCCGGCCCGCAGCTCGATCGGATCGAGGAAGGTCGCCGCCGGCATGGGCGTGAGCTTCGCGGCGACGAAATCGCGGTCGACATCGCTGGCGATGCCGAACACGCTCGCCGGCGGAGGCGCAAGCATCAGCCCCCTGCCCTCGCCTTCGATGGCCGCGGTCCGTTCCCTGCGGCCCTGCTCGTTCATGACGTCGGCCCAGCGCCAGATCCGGGCATCGTCGGGCGGCACCACCGCATCGAGATAGACATAGTGGGAGACCCGCTCGCGCAGCTGGTCGCCGACGCCGGTGATCACGCTGCCGGCGTAGCTGTGACCGACCAGGACGAAGTCGTCGAGGCCTTCGAACTCGACCAGGCGGACGATGTCCTCGACATGCGTCGCCAACCCGATCCGGGGCCCGAACAGATGCGAGCGGTCGGCCAGCCCGGAAAGCGACGGCGCGAAGACGCGGTGTCCGGCCGCGGTCAGCAGGCGCGCGACGCGCGACCAGCACCAGCCGCCATGCCAGGCGCCGTGCACCAGGACGAAATCACGCGGGCGCTCGTTCATGGATCCAAGCCTCCCGATGGGTTGCCTGCCGGACCTAGATCGCGGAGTCGCCGGTCTCGCCGGTACGGATCCGGATCACCTCGTCGACCTGGGTGACGAAGATCTTGCCGTCGCCGATGCGACCGGTGCGGGCTGCCTTGATGACCGCATCGACGGCCTGCTCGACCGCGGCATCGGGCAGGATCACCTCGACCCGGACCTTCGGCAGGAAGTCGACCACGTACTCGGCGCCACGGTAGAGCTCGGTATGGCCCTTCTGGCGGCCGAAACCCTTCACCTCGGTGACGGTCAGCCCGCTCACGCCGAGCTCGGCCAGCGCCTCGCGAACCTCGTCGAGCTTGAACGGTTTGATGATGGCGGTTATCTGCTTCATTGGAGCTCCTCTGAATCGGCGACCTGCCGACTCACCCCCGGAAACGCGAGGTGATCGGCTGGCGCCAGTCCCTGCCGAAGGCACGGCGGGTGATGCGGGTGCCCACCGGCCCCTGCCGCCGCTTGTACTCATTGAACCGGATCAGGCCCAGGACCCGCTCCACCGCGTCCCGAGGATAGCCCGCGGCGATGATCTCCGCCATGCTGCGGTTCTCCTCGACGTACATCTCCATGATGCCGTCGAGCACATCGTAAGGCGGCAGCGAGTCCTGGTCGGTCTGGCCGGCGCGCAGCTCGGCGCTGGGCGCACGCGTGATGATCCGCTCGGGGATGACCTCGCCGTCGCGGTTGCGCCAGCGCGCGAGCCGGTAGACCATCGTCTTGGCGACGTCCTTGATGACCGCGAACCCCCCGGCCATGTCGCCGTAGAGCGTCGAGTAGCCGACCGCCGTCTCGCTCTTGTTGCCGGTGGTGAGCACGATCGAGCCGAACTTGTTCGACAGTGCCATCAGGAGGTTGCCGCGGATGCGCGCCTGGAGGTTCTCCTCGGTCAGGTCCTCGGGCAGCCCCTCGAACTCCGGGGCGAGGGTCTCGCGCAAGGCATCGAAGGCGGGCCCGATCGGGAGCTCGCCGTAGCGAACGCCGAGGCGGCCGGCCATCTCGCGTGCATCGGCGATCGAGATGTCGGCGGTATAGGGCGAGGGCATCATCACCACCCGGACCCGCTCGGGCCCGAAGGCGTCGACGGCGATAGCCAGCACCAGCGCCGAATCGATGCCGCCCGACAGGCCGAGCACCACCGAGGGGATGCGGTTCTTCTCGACGTAGTCGCGCAGCCCCACCACCAGTGCCCGGTAGATCTGCGGCTCGAGCGGGAGTCCGAGCTCGATGCGCGCGGGCTCGACATGCACCGCCTGCTCGCCCGGCACGACGTCGACCAGCAGCAGGTCCTCCTCGAAGGGCAGCGCCTGCGCCGCGATCTCGCCATGCACGTCAAGGGCGAAGGACAGGCCGTCGAACACCAGCTCGTCCTGGCCGCCGACGAGATTCGCGGCCGCGATCGGCATGCCGCTCGCCGTCACGTTGCGCCGGGCCACGTCGATGCGCAGCGCCTGCTTGTTGACGTGGTAGGGGCTCGCGTTGAGCGCCAGCAGCATCCGGGCGCCCGCATCGCGCGCCTGGGTGGCCGCCCGCGTGAACCAGAAGTCCTCGCAGATCAGGATACCGCAACGCACCCCGGCGATGTCGAGCACCAGCGGCGCGCTGCCCGGCTCGAAGTAGCGCCGCTCGTCGAAGACGTCGTAGTTCGGCAATTCCTGCTTGTCGTAGCGGCCGATGACATGGCCCTCGCGCAGGACGATCGCCGAGTTGCGCCGATGGCCGGCATCGAGGACCGGCGCGCCGACGATCAGGGTGAGCGGCAGGCCCGAAGTGCGCTCGCGCACCTGCTCGAGCGCACGGTCGCAGTGCTCGTAGAAGGTCCGCCGCAGCAGGAGATCCTCGGCCGGATAGCCGGTGAGCGCGAGCTCGGGGGTGAGCAGCGCATCGGCCTGGGCGGCGGCGGCGGCATGCGCCGCGGCGACGATCCGCTCGACATTGCCGTCGAAGTCTCCGACGGTCTGGTTCAATTGGGCTAGCGCGATTCGCATGGAGTATCCGCAATCCGGGACGGGTCTCGAGCCTGACCGCCCGGGCGCCACTGATACCGTGCCAATCGCCACGAACGGAAGCCCGAATGAGCGCCGAGGATTATCGCACGCTGACTTGCAAGGCCATCACCGAGGTCGATCCCGCCCAATGGGACGCCCTTGTCGACCGGCGCCAGCCGGGTGCCGTGTTCGTGCGCCATGCCTGGCTGGCGGCCCTCGAGGCGAGCGGCTGCGTCGGGCGCGGGACGGGCTGGATGCCGGCGCACCTGCTGCTGCATTCGGCCGATGGCCGCCTGGTGGCGGCGGCACCGCGCTACCGCAAGAGCCACAGCTTCGGGGAGTACGTGTTCGACTGGGCCTGGGCCGATGCCTTCGAGCGCCATGGCCTCGCCTACTACCCGAAGTGGCTGGTCGCGGTGCCCTTCACCCCCGTCGAGGGGCCGCGGCTGCTGGCCCGCGATGCCCCGGCGCGCGAGGCGCTCGCGGCGGCGCTGGTCGCCGAGGCGATCGCCAGCGGCCTGTCCTCGCTCCATGTGCTGTTTCCGCCCGCGGAGCAGGCGGCCCGGCTCGAACGCGGCGGGCTGATGCTCCGCCACGGCGTGCAGTTTCGCTGGAGCAACCGGGGCTACCGCGACTTCGACCATTTCCTCTCCGCCCTCGCCCAGCCCAAGCGCAAGAAGATCCGCGCCGAGCGCCGCCGGGTCGCGCAGGCCGGCGTGACCAGCGAGCGCATCGCCGGCGCCGCGATCACGCCGGCGCACTGGCGGCTGTTCGATGCCTGCTACCGCAACACCTATGCGGAGCACGGCTCGACCCCCTATCTCAATCTCGACTTCTTCGAGCGCATCGGGCGCGACATGCCCGAAGCCTGCGTGCTCAACATCGCTTCGCGCCACGGCCGCGCGATTGCCGCCAGCATGCTGGTCCGCGACGACGACCGGCTCTACGGACGCTACTGGGGCGCGCTCGAGCGGGTCGACTGCCTGCATTTCGAGCTCGCCTACTACCAGAGCATCGAGGCGGCGATCGCGCTCGGCCTTGCCCACGTCGAAGGCGGCGCCCAGGGAGAGCACAAGCTCGCCCGCGGCTTCGAGGCGATCCGCACCACCTCCTGCCACTGGATCGCGGAGCCGGCCTTCGCCGACGCCGTCGATGCCTTCCTGCGCCGGGAGGATGTCATGCTCGACGGTTACCTGAACGAGCTCCATGAACGGGCGCCCTTTCGCAACGGGGTCGAACCGGGCGCCGGCCATGGACGAAAGGCGCGCGGGGAGCCCGGCTGAAGGATCAGAATGCAGGCTTGACCTTCGCCGCCTCGTAACGCGCGATGCCCTCCTCGATCTCGGCGAGGGCTTCCTCCGGACCGCCCCAGCCGCTCACCTTCACCCACTTGCCCGGCTCGAGGTCCTTGTAGTGCTCGAAGAAATGCTGGATCGTCAGCAGGCGCTCGGGCGCGAGGTCGGATGCCTTGCGCCAGTGCTTGTAGATCGGCAGGATCCGGTCGATCGGCACGGCGAGAAGCTTGGCGTCGCCACCGGCCTCGTCCTCCATCTTCAGCACACCGAGCGCCCGGCAGCGCACGACCGCGCCGACGGCCACCGGGAACGGCGTGATCACGAGCACGTCGACCGGATCGCCGTCGTCCGCGATCGTGTTCGGGATGTACCCGTAGTTGCAGGGATAGTGCATCGACGTGATCATGAAGCGATCGACGAACAAGGCCCCGGTTTCCTTGTCCACTTCGTACTTGATCGGGTCCGACGCCATCGGGATCTCGATGATGACGTTGAACTCGTCCGGCAGGTTCGATCCGGGGCCGACACGGTCGAGATTCATGGAAGTCCTTGCCTTGTTCTGTTCTCCGGCCGGCTGGCCGATGCGGGTGCGAGGGGTTCCGGATGATAGCGCGCATGGTGCATCGCACCCATCGTGGATTTCGCATCGGCCGATAATCACCGACAGGCGCCGGCGCCCCACGGGCCGCCGGAGGCCGCCCCTTCGGTTCGCGAGCCCGCCATGACTGCCATGCACCCCGGAATCATCGAACGAAACCTGTTCATCGACAATGGCCCGCGCCCAGCCCTCGATGGCGAGCGGATCGACGTCGTCGATCCGTCCGACGGCATCGTGTTCGGGTCGATCGCCCGGGGCCGGTCTGCCGATGTCGGGCTGGCCGTGGCGAGCGCCAGGCGCGCCTTCGACGGCGACGGCACCGCCGACGGCCGCTGGGGCCGGACCCCGGCGCCCGAGCGCGGGCGCATCCTGGCCGGGCTCGCGCGCGCGGTCGAGGGCGCGGCCGAGGAGCTCGCCGCCCTGGAATCCCGCGACACCGGCAAGCCCCTGCGCCAGGCCCGCGCCGACGCGCTGGCGCTGGCGCGCTACTTCGAGTTCTACGCCGGCGCGGCCGACAAGCTCCATGGCCAGACCGTGCCCTATCGCCAGGGCTATACCGTGCTGACCCTGCGCGAGCCGCACGGGGTGACGGGTCACATCGTGCCCTGGAACTATCCGATGCAGATCTTCGGGCGCTCGGTCGGCGCATCGCTCGCGGCCGGCAACGCCTGCGTGGTCAAGCCCGCCGAGGACGCCTGCCTGAGCGTGCTGCGGGTGGCGGAGCTGGCGGCCGGCTGCGGCCTGCCGCCTGGCGCCCTGAACATCGTCAGCGGCCTGGGTGCCGAGGCGGGCGAAGCGCTTGCCGCCCATCCCGGCATCGACCATCTCTCGTTCACCGGCTCGCCCGCCACCGGCACACGGGTCGCCCAGGTCGCGGCCGCCCACCATTGCCCGGTCACCCTCGAGCTCGGCGGCAAGTCGCCGCAACTCGTGTTCGCCGATGCCGACCTCGATGCGGCCATCCCGTCCCTGGTCGGCGCGATCATCCAGAACGCCGGGCAGACCTGCTCGGCCGGCAGCCGGGTGCTCGTCGAGCAGTCGATCCACGACGAAGTGCTCGAACGGCTTGCCGTCGCGTTCTCCGCGCTGCGGGCCGGCCCGGCGCAGCGCGACCTCGATCTCGGCCCGCTCGTCTCCCTGCGCCAGCAACAGCGGGTCTGGGATGCCCTGTCGGAAGCGCAGGCCAGCGGCATCCGCTTCGTCGCCCAGGGCCAGATCATCGAGGATGCGCCGGCCGGCGGTTTCTACCAGGCGCCGGTGCTGCTCGCCGATGTGCCCCCGGGACATCACATCGAGCAGGAGGAGATCTTCGGGCCGGTGCTGGCGGTGACGCCGTTCGAGACCGAAGCCGAGGCGCTGCGGCTCGCCAACGGAACCCCCTACGGCCTGGTCGCCGGGGTATGGACCCGGGATGGCGCCCGCCAGCTGCGGCTCGCCCACCGTCTGCGCGCCGGCCAGGTTTTCATCAACGACTACGGCGCCGGCGGCGGCGTCGAGCTTCCCTTCGGCGGCGTGAAACGCAGCGGCCACGGCAGGGAGAAGGGATTCGAGGCGCTCTACGGCTTCACCACGCTGAAGACGGTTGCGCTGCGGCACGACTAAGCACAGTCAGGAGGAACGGGAATGAGACTGCAGGACAAGGTGGCGATCGTCACCGGAGGCGGATCCGGCTTCGGCGAGGGGATCGCCATGCGCTTCGCCGCGGAAGGCGCGCGGCTGATCATCAACGACATCGACGAGGAAGGCGGCCGGCGCGTGACCGATGCGATCCGCGAATCGGGCGGCGAGGCGCATTTCCTGCGGGGCGACGTCGGCAACGGATCCGACATCGAGCGCCTGCTCGCGGCCGCCGACGAGCGCTACGGCCGCCTCGACGTGATGGTCAACAATGCCGGGGTCTCGCACCGGAACAAGCCCCTGCTCGAGGTCGACGAAGCCGACTTCGACCGGGTCTTCGCCACCAACGTCAAGAGCATCTACTGGTCGGCGCGGCACATGGTCCCCTACTTCCGCAGGCAGGGCGGCGGGGCCTTCATCAACATCGCCTCGACCGCCGGAGTACGTCCACGGCCCGGGCTCGTCTGGTACAACAGCACCAAGGGCGCCGTGATCACGGCATCGAAGTCGCTCGCCATCGAGCTCGCCCCCGACCGGATCCGGGTCAACTGCATCAATCCGGTCGCGGGCGACACCCCGTTGCTGGGCACGTTCATGGGATCGGACACGCCCGAGAACCGCGCCCGCTTCATCGCCTCGATTCCGCTCGGGCGCCTCTCGACCCCGCGGGACATCGCCAATGCGGCGCTCTATCTCGCCTCGGACGAGGCGGAATTCATTACCGGCATATGCCTCGAAGTCGACGGCGGCCGCTGCATCTAGTACGGGTTCGGATTCGGGCGCATGGCCGCGTTGGGACGCCTTGCCGTACCAACCGTACTGTCTTCGGCGCCCCGCCTTGCCCTGCACCCGAATCCGAACCCGGCTGCTGTTGTCAGCGGGGGCGGGGTCCGGTGAGCAGGGGCGTGTCGGTCGCGATGCGGCGATGGACCGCGGCCGCGTCGTCCGGGCGCTCGAGCTTCTCGTAGAGATCGGCCAGGGCGAGTCGGGCCTGGCGTGACCCGCCCTTGGCCTCGGCGCGCCGGAGGAACTCCTCCGCCTTGCCCCAGATCTCCTGCACGGTGCAAAGGCGTCCCAGCAGGGTGAGCAGCTCCGGATCCTCGCCGTGCTTGTCGAGCCAGCGCTCGGCCGTGCGCAGACGCTGCTGCGCCGGCACCTCGTCCAGGCGTCCGTAGAGGGCGAGCAGGCCCGACGCGAGATGGCGATCGAGCACACCCTCGGCGAGCCGGGCCGCCTGCGCATGGTCGCCGCTGTCGGCAAAGGCGACTGCCGCCGCCTCGACGACGCCATCGACCTCGCGCTCGGCCGCGTCGACATGCTTCCAGAGATCGCGGACCGCCGCCGCATCGCCGGCGCGGGTGCGGAACAGGGCCCGATAGGCCCGCACCCGCAGGGCGCGGCGGCGCGGCTCGGTGATCGCGTCCTGCTTGTCCAGCTCGTCGACGACCTCGAGCACCCGCTCCCAGTCCTTCTGCTGCTCGTGCACCCGCAGCCGCAGGTCCAGGGCATGCAGGCGGCCGGGCCGCAGGCGACCGAGCTCTTCGACCGCGACCAGCGCATCGCCGGGTCGCCCGTCCTCGAGCGCGATCTCCGCCGACATCACCCGGGTGGCGGTGCTCGTGTCGCTGCCCGTGCCGGCGGTCTCGAGCCAGCGATCGCGCCGCTCGGGCTGGTGGGCCGCCTGGGCGGCACGCGCGGCCAGCAGCGCCGCCGGGCCGGCCAGGGCCGGATCGTCGCGGGCACTGTCGGCGAGACGCTCGGCGCGTCCGAAACGTCCCTCGAAGAATGCGACCAGGCTGTCGCGCAGTGCGCGATTGGCCCGTTCGCGCCGGCGCGCCCCCCGGTAGCGGCGCACCCGCGCCGGCAGGCCATAGGCCTGGCTTGCCGCGCGCACCAGGAAATAGAGGAGAACGAAGGCCACCAGCAGGACGACGATCGCGAAATTGAGCGACAGGTCGACCCGATAAGGCGGCCACAGGATCGCGACATTGCCGCTGTTGAAGCGCAGCAGGAGGGCGAGCCCGACCGCGGCCGATACGACGAGGATCAGGCCGATGATCCGTCTCATTGGCGTGCTTCCCGCGCCGCCCGCGCCGCCCGCACCGCGCCGAGGCTGTCGTTCACCGAAGGCGCCTCGCCGGCCGTGCGCGCCCGCGCGAGCTGCTCGAGCTGGGCCAGCGCCCTGCCGACCTCGGGTGCGCTGCGGTCGAAGTAACGCTCGATCCACTTCACCGCCTGCTCGATGTCGCTGCGAAAGAGCGGATCGTTGCGCGACAACAGGGCGAGACGCGCATTGAGCAGCCGCAGACGCAGGTTCTCGCGCAGGAAGTAGGCCTGGTCGGGAGCGATCAGGGCGGCGTCGGGTGCATCGACCCGCCGCACCCGGAACAGGCTCGAGAGTTCCTCGATCATCCGGTCGACCCGGATCAGTCCGCCCAGGCGCTCGATGAAGGACGAGGATCCACCGGCCCCGGCCGGCGCATCGCCCGCGGACTCGCGCCCGACGCTCGAGGCGGCACCGTCGGTCGCCCCGCCGTCGGCGGCAGGCCCGTTCGCGCCGACGGACCCGTTCGATCCGGTCGAGTCCGCGCTTGCGGAGGCGGAATCATCGGCGGCAGCGGCCGGGGTGGCCGCACCATCGCCGGCATCCGTGCCGTCGGCAGCCGGAGCATCGGATGTCTCCGCGCCAGCCGCGGCCGGCTCGGCCGATGGGCCGGCGGACCCGGTCGAGGGCGAAGCGACGGCGGCCTGCGGCGCAGCCGGCGCCGCATCGGTTGCGGCCGGCACGCTCGTCCGGCCGGCCGGCGGGGCGATGGCCAGCGAATCGGCCGCCAGCGGCCAGTCGTCGACGGAGCGCGCGAGCGTGTCGAGCCGGGCCGCGAGCACGCCGACATCGCCACCGGTGGCGTTGCGAAGGCGCTCGATGTCGCGCCCGATGGCCCGCCGCACGCCGACCAGGGCCGGATCGTCGAGGCGACCGAGCCTGCCGTCGGCCGACTGCAGGGCGAGCAGCGCACCCTCGGCACTGCCGCCGGAAGCGAGTTGCTGGGCGGCCAGCGAAAGCGCGCTCTCGAGCTCGGCCAGCAGCGCATCGGCGCCATCGAGAGCCACCGAGCGATAGAGCTTCTCGAGCTGGGCCTGCTGCCCGGCGGCCTCGGCGAGCCGTGCCTCCGTGCCCTCGGTGCGGCTACGCAGCTCCCGGACCTGATCGATCGCCTGGTTCGCCTGTTGCGATGCCCCCGCCGACCGGGAATCGGAATCCTGTACCCGGCGGGCAAGCTCCTGGATGTTCTTCTGGCTCCACTGCCAGAGCAGCAGCGGACCGGCGATGGCGGCAACGAGGGCCAGCAGGGCGAGCCAGAGGGCGCCGCGCCCGGCCGGCTTCGGGGGTGCCGGCGGCTTCGATGCCGCGGGTGCCGGCGGTTTCGGCGCGGAACCCGACTTCGAACCCGGGCCCGACCCCGAAACCGTGGCGCCCTTCGCCTTCGATCCGTCTCCGGCATCGACATCCGCCCCGCCCTTCGGCCCGGGCTTCGGAGCAGTCTTCGGATCGCCTGCGGCGGGGTTCGCCGGCGGCTTCGAGCCGGTCGCTGCGCCGCCGGCCGGCGCGCCCGCCGGATCCGATCGACCGCCCGACCCCGGTGGCTGCGGCGTGACTTCACTCATGGGCAATTCGCGTCGGTTCGTTCATCGTTCCCGGGACCACGGGCAGGCAGCCCCGATTCTATCGCGGCATCGAGCAGATGCCCGCCGCCGCCCGTCACGCGGACATCCCGCCAGTCCGCTGTCGCCAGCCGTGCGGCGATGCGCTCGTGCGGACAGAAGGCAATGCGCCGTCGCGCCCATTCGTCCAGTCCATGCAGCGCCAGTCCCGCCACCAGCCGATCGGCGGCATCCGCCGTCGTCACGACGAAGACCGGATCCTCGCCGTCGCCGGCCCACTGCGCCAGCCGTTGCCAATCCTCCTCGGACGGCACGATCGCCTCGCGCCGGTAGAGCTCGATGCGCTCGAGCTCGAATCCGCGCGAGGCCAGCGCATCGGCCCAGTCGCGACGCCCCCCGTCCCCGGCGAGCACGAGGATGCGGCGCCCGGCCCCCTCGCGAAACGACGGCTGCCCGAGCATGGCATCGGCATCGTGGCGATCGCCGGCCGGGGATTCCACCTGCTCCGGCGCTTCGGCGATCCCGGCCTCGACGATCGCCTGCGCGGTGCCGGGCCCGACTGCCGAGAACCGGCTGCCCGCGGGCCAGGCACCGGGGCGAGCCCGTGCCGCGAAGCAGGCCGTCGACGGGCTGACCATGATGATCCGGTGATAGCCGGCCGGGTCGATGGCGGCAAGCCTCGCCGCCGCATCCGGAGCGGCGCGCAGGCGCGAGAAAGCGAGAAGCAGCCCTTCGTGGCCCGACTCGCGCAGGCCGGCCATGATCCGGCTCCCCCGCGGCTCGACGTGGGTCAGGACGAGCCGAGCCACTTCTCCGCACCCTGGGCGCGCAATGCCGCCGCGACCTCGGCACCGATTCGTTCGGCGGCATCGATGGTCGATTCGTCGCTCGAGGCGCTGGCCTCCAGCATGACGTGGCCATCCTCGGCCGCGACCCGGCCGCGCAGCAGCAAGCCCGAGCCACGCGGCTCGCAGTAGGCCGCCAGCGGTACCCGGCAGCTGCCGCCGAGTTCCCGCGACACGGCCCGCTCGGCCGTCACCTGCACCGTGGTCGACGTGTCGGCAAGCGGCGCCAGCCAGGCCGCCAGGTCGGTGCGATCGGCGCGGATCTCGATACCGAGCGCCCCTTGCCCCGCCGCCGGCAGGCAGTCGGTCGGCGCGAGGATCTGCCGGATCCGCTGCGCCAGGCCGAGGCGCTTGAGGCCCGCGGCCGCGAGCACGATCGCGTCGTAGTCGCCGGCATCGAGCTTCGCGAGCCGGGTGTTGACATTGCCGCGCAACGCGCGCACCTGGAGACCCGGGCGCTGCGCCCGCAGCTGGGCGGCCCGGCGCAGGCTGGAAGTGCCGACCACCGAGCCGTCGGGCAGCGCATCGAGCCCGGCGAAGCGGTTCGAGACGAAGGCGTCGCGGGGATCCTCGCGCAGCAGCACCGCCACGAGCGCGAACGGCGCCGGAAGGATCATCGGCACGTCCTTGAGCGAATGCACCGCGAGATCCGCGCGCCCTTCGAGCAGCGCGTGCTCGAGCTCCTTGATGAACAGCGCCTTGCCGCCGATCTCGTAGAGCGCCCGATCGAGGATCCTGTCGCCCTCGGTGCTCACCCCCTCGATCCGGATCTCGCAGCCGGGATGGAGCGCGCGCAGCAGCTCGCGCACATGCTCGGCCTGCCACATCGCCAGCCGGCTTTCGCGCGAAGCAATGACGAGACGCCGGGGCGAGCCCGGCGCAACCGGTCCCGACACGACTATCCCACCAGGTTCTTGACCGAGGACCACTGGCGCCGGCTCACCGGCAGGCGCTCCTCGACGTCGCGCAGCACCACCTGCCAGTACGGGTCGCCGCCCTCGTCGTCACCGGACGGGGTGACCCGCTCGAAGCCGGCGATCGACGGCCGGGCCACCAGCGCATTGCGATGGATGCGCACGAAGCGGTCGCTGAACTCCTCCTCGAGCGAGGTGAGCGATTCCTCGATCAGGTACTCGCGCTCCGCGGTGCGCACCGTGATGTACTTGAGCTCCGCCTTGAGGAAGACGATCTGCTCGAGCGGCACCAGGATCACCCGGCCGCGTTCGTGGACCGAGAGATGGCGCCGTCGGGTATTGGTCGAGCGGGCGAGCTGATCGATCGCGTCCTGGTGCTCGGAGGGCACCCGCGCGAGCGCGCGCCGCAATGCGTCGAGCAGGCGCTGCGCCCGGACCGGCTTGAGCAGGTAATCGACCGCCCTCACCTCGAAGGCTTCGACCGCGAACTCGTCGAAAGCGGTCACGAAGATGATCAGCGGCATCGGCTTGGACGATTCGCCCGATGCCGCCCGGGCCGACACATGGCGCGCGAGCTCGATACCCGTCATGCCGGGCATCTGGATATCGAGCAGGACGATCTGGGGCTGCGCCATCTCGATCTGCGACAGGGCTTCCGGCGCATTGGCCGCTTCGCCCACGATCCGGTGCGGAAACTCCGGGGCCAGGTCGGCGAGCAGCTCGCGCAGTCGCGACCGGGCAACGGGTTCGTCGTCAATGATCAAAATCGAAGTTGCGTCTGACATCTCTGCGCCTTCTCTCTTTGCGATAAGGAAACTGGACGGTGACCCGGAACAGGCCTTCCTCGGTGGTCATGACGAGCTGGCCCTCGACATCGAAGGTCAGGCCGAGTCGCTCCCGGACATTCGACAACGCCATCTGGTTGCCCGGCCTGGTCGGCGCCCGCTCGGGCAGCGGATTGACGATCTCGACCCGCACCCGCTCACCGGACTTGGCAATGTTAATCGTGATCCGACCCGGATCGCTGCGCGGCTCGATGCCATGGTGGACCGCATTCTCGATCAGCGGCTGGAGCAGCAGCGAGGGCAGCAGGGCATCGCCCGGCATGTCGTCGATCTCCCACTCGACCTGCAGCCGCTCCGACAGGCGCAGCTTCTCGATGGAGAGATATTCCTTGCACAGGAGCACCTCCTCGTCGAGTGGCACCAGCTCGCGGCTGTCGCGCATGAACACCCGGAACAGGTCGGCGAGGTTCTCGAGGGTGCGCTCGGCCTGGCGGACATCGCTGCGCATCAGGCCGAGGACGGTGTTGAGGCTGTTGAACAGGAAATGGGGGCGGATCCGCGCCTGCAGCGCCTGCAGCCGCCCTTCGGCCTGCGACGGCTGCATCGAGAGCTGGCGCAGGCGCAGCCATTCGATCAGCCCGAGGGCCACTCCGGCGGCGAGCGCAGCCCGGGCGCCCGCCCAGCGGACGTCGGCCGCGGCGCCGAGATCGGGCGCGATCAGCCCGCCCAGCGCCAGGCTGACGACGAAGGTCGCCGCGGCCGGCACACCCATGCCGACGGCGTACTGAAGCCAGCGCGACTTTCCGTTGACGTGCCGGCGCAGCGGACAAAGGATGATCAGCGACATCAGGGTCGCCGGCTCGACGATGGCGGCGATCTGCAGCAGACGATCGAAGAAGCCGTGGCCGGCCGTGGCGACGACCGCCGCGACCAGCAGGGCGCCGACGTTGATGCAGACCAGGACCCGCAGGACTGTGCCGAGATTGCAGCTGTCGGGGAGCACGGGCAGGTCGGCGCCATCGGTCTGGCGGCGACGCGGCTCGATTTCTGCGGTATCGACTCCTGCTGGCGATGGCGTCATTTTCGCTTCAGGCGCCCGCCCGGCTTATCGGACAGCGGCCGATATAATCCGGCGAGCACACTCGAAGTGCATTATTTCGGTAAATCGCATCGACGCCCGATGCCCACGCACGCCCCCGCATCCGCCCCGCGGACCGGACAGGCCGCAGGCTTTGGCGACCGTGCCTGTTTCTTTCCTACTCCCCTGCCCCAGAGATTATGACAGATCAACTCGCCAAGAAATCCGCAGCCTGGTCGGGCCGATTCTCCGAACCGGTATCCGAGTTGGTCAAACGCTACACCGCCTCGGTCGATTTCGACCGGCGGCTCGCGATGCAGGACATCGACGGCTCGCTCGCCCATGCCCGGATGCTGACGAGCCGTGGCGTGCTCTCGGCCGAGGACCTCGCGGCGATCGAGTCGGGCATGGCCCGGATCAGGGAGGAGATCGCCCGCGGGGAGTTCGAATGGTCGCTCGACCTCGAGGACGTCCACCTCAACATCGAGCGGCGGCTCACGGAGCTCGCCGGCGATGCCGGCAAGCGCCTGCATACGGGCCGATCACGCAACGACCAGGTCGCGACCGACCTTCGCCTCTGGCTGCGGGCGTCGATCGACCGTTCGATCGAGGGTCTGCGGGCATTGCAGCTGGCGCTGGCCGAGCTCGCCGAGCGCGAGGCGGCGACCCTGATGCCCGGCTTCACCCACATGCAGGTGGCCCAGCCGGTCAGCTTCGGCCATCACCTGATGGCCTATGTGGAGATGTTCGCGCGCGACGAGGAGCGGCTCGTCGACGCCCGGCGCCGCGTCAACCGCCTGCCGCTGGGCGCGGCCGCCCTGGCCGGCACGACCTATCCCATCGACCGCGAGCAGGTCGCCCGGGAGCTCGGCTTCGAGGCGCTCTGCCAGAATTCGCTCGACGCGGTCTCCGACCGCGATTTCGCGATCGAGTTCATCGCCGCGGCCAGCATCGCGATGATGCACATCTCGCGCATGTCCGAGGAGCTCGTGGTCTGGATGTCGCCGCGCGTCGGCTTCATCGACCTCGCCGATCGCTTCTGCACCGGTTCGTCGATCATGCCGCAGAAGAAGAACCCGGACGTTCCGGAGCTGGCGCGGGGCAAGACCGGCCGGGTCTACGGCGACCTGATGGCGCTGCTCACGCTCATGAAGGGCCAGCCACTCGCCTACAACAAGGACAACCAGGAGGACAAGGAGCCGGTCTTCGACGCCGCCGACACCCTCGAGGACACCTTGCGCATCTTCGCCGACATGGTCGGCGGCATTCGCGTTCGCCCCGAGCGGATGCGCCAGGCGGCGGCCGAGGGTTTCTCGACCGCGACCGACCTGGCCGACTACCTCGTCAAGCGCGGCGTCGCCTTTCGTGATGCCCACGAGGCGGTCGCCCTGGCGGTACGCGAAGCAGCCGATCGCGGCGTCGATCTTGCCGACCTCGGCATCGAGACCCTGCGCCGCTTCAGCCCGGCGATCGGCGACGATGCGCTCGGTGCCCTCACGCTCGAAGGCTCGGTCGCCGCCCGGGACCACGTCGGCGGCACCGCGCCGACCCGGGTGCTCGCCGCCGCGCAGGCGGCCATGCGCCGGCTGGCACCGCCTACTGGTAGATGAACTTGGGCAGCCAGGTCGCCAGCGCCGGGAAGGCGATGATGATCGCCATGGCGATGAGCTGAAGCGCCACGAAGGGCACCGCCCCCCGGTAGATCATCCCGGTCGAGACGCTCCCGGGCGCCACCCCACGCAGGTAGAAGAGCGAGAACCCGAAGGGCGGAGTCAGGAAGCTCGTCTGGAGATTCACCCCGACGATCACCCCGAGGAACACCGGATCGACACCGAGGGCGAGCAGCACCGGCGCGGTGATCGGGATCACGATGAAGATGATCTCGAACGTGTCGAGGATGAAGCCGAGCAGGAACATGACCAGCAGGACGACGATCAGCGCCCCGGTCGCGCCGCCCGGCAGGTCGGTGAGGAATTCGTGGACAAGGTCATCACCGCCCATCATCCGGAACACGATCGAGAAGACCGAGGCGCCGAGCAGGATCACGAAGACCATCGAGGTCACGGTCGCGGTACCGATCGCGCTCTCGCGCAACATGCCCCACTTGAAGCGTCCCTTGACGAGGGTGAGCAGGATCGCGCCCATCGCGCCGACCGATGCCGACTCGGTCGGCGTGGCGATGCCCCCGAGGATCGAGCCGAGCACCGCCACGATGAGCAGCAACGGCGGCACCAGGGCGGTCAGGACATCCTTCCCCAGCCGGGCGCGCTCGGCGTCGCTGACCTCCATCGCCGGGCAGCTCTCGGGATCGAAGATCGCCTTCCAGGCCGTGAACAGGAAGTAGAGCAGCACGAGCAGCAGGCCCGGGATCATCGCGCCGGCGAACAGGTCGCCGACCGATACGGGCGACGGCGCGAAATTGCCCTTGGACATCTGCACCTGGGCATTGATGCCCGCCAGCATGTCGCCCATGAAGATCAGCACCGTCGATGGCGGGATGATCTGCCCGAGAGTGCCGGAGGCGCAGATGACGCCGCTGGCGAGCTTCGGATCGTAGCCGGCGCGCATCATCGCGGGCAGGCTGATCAGGCCCATGGTCACCACGGTGGCGCCGACCACGCCGGTCGAGGCGGCGAGCAGCGCACCGACCGCGATCACCGAGAATGCCAGCCCGCCGCGCACCCGGCCGAACAGCCGTCCCATCGTGGTGAGCAGCTCCTCGGCGATCCCCGAGCGCTCCAGAACCGTGCCCATGAAGATGAACAACGGCACCGCCACCAGGACCTCGTTGGTCATGAAGCCGATGTAGCGCGAGGCGAGCGCACCGAAATTCGACGGATCGAACACGCCCAGCAGCCAGCCGATCAGCGCGAAGACGAGGGAGGTTCCGGCGAGCGAGAACGCGACCGGAAAACCGATCAGCAGCGTGGCGATGATCCCGAAAAACAGACCGACGGCGAGGATCTCGCCGATCAAGACGGAGTCCAAGTGGGCTTACTCCTGCGGATAGCGGAAGCGCTCCGGGATCAGGTCCTGCCTGCCGGAGAGGACGAGGATGCTGCGAGAGAGCATCGAGAGCCCCTGCAGCGCCACCAGGAACACGAACACCAGGATGAAGGTCTTGAGGATGTACAGGCCCGGCATGCCGCCCGGATTCGCCGACGCCTCTCGCAGGGCCCACGAACGGAAGACGTACTCGCTACCCCAGATCCACACCACGGCGCAGAAGGGCAGCAGGAACAGGAGCACGCCGATCAGGTCGAGCAGCGCCTTGCGCCGGACGCTGGCCGGGCGATAGAAGATGTCGACCCGGACATGCGCGTCGGTCAGCAGCGCATAGCCGGCCACGCCCATGAACATCGCGCCGTTGACCCAGACGTAGAGATCCTGCATCCACAGATGCGTGGTCGCGAACACATAGCGCTGCACGACCACCGTGAAGCACAGGACCACGCCCGCCAGGGCCAGCCAGGCCAGCGAACGGCCCACGAAGCCATTGAGCCGGCCGACGGCGACGACGAACAGGGCGAGCCATTTCATGGGCGATACGACGCGAAGCGGAATTAACCGGTAGCCGCCGGATGCCCGCCCCGCTGCAGCGACGGGAATCCAGCGGCCGAGAGAGACTCGAGCCTAGATCTTGAAGTACTTCTCGCGGGCCCTGATGTACGGGCTGTCGGTGCTCTCCGAGCGCGTGCGCAACAGGGCGAGCGCACTGATGAAGCTCTCGGCGGTCTTCTTCGCAAGCGCATTGTCGCCGTCGCGCACCGCGCCGATCACCTCGGCGGACGCCTTGGCACCGGCTTCGAGAATCGAATCGGGGAACTGGTGGGTCTTGACACCATGCTTCTCGACCAGGGTCTTCAGGGCACGCGGGTCGTTCGCGAACATGTCCGACGACACGTTGTCGTACTCGGCCTGGCAGGCGGTCCGCACGATCTCCTGCAGGTCGGCCGGCAACGCCTTGTACTTCGACTTGTTGACGACCGCCTCGGTCGCCAGGCCCGGCTCGATGAAGCTCGGGAAGTAGTAGTTCTTGGCGATCTGGTAGAAGCCCAGGGCCAGATCGTTATACGGACCGACGAACTCCGCCGCGTCGAGCGTACCGGTCTGGAGGGCCTGGAAGATCTCGCCCGCCGCGAGATTGGTGACCGATGCGCCGAGCTTCTGCCACACCTGGCCGCCGAGGCCGGGGGTGCGGAAGCGCAGGCCCTTGATGTCCTCGAGGCCCTTGAGCTCCTTGCGGAACCAGCCACCCGCCTGGGTGCCGGTATCGCCCGAGAGGAAGCCCTGGACGCCGAACTGGTCGTAGATCTCGTCCCAGATCTCCTGGCCGCCGAGGAAGCGCACCCAGGCGGTGAACTCGCGCGAGGTCATGCCGTAGGGCACGCCGGTGAAGAACGACAGGCCGGGGTTCTTGTTCTGCCAGTAGTAGGCGGCGCCATGGCTCATCTCGGCGGTGCCGTTGATGACGGCGTCGAGCGCCTGCAGCGGCGGCACCATCTCGCCGGCGGAGTAGACCTTGACCGTCAGGCGGCCGCCCGACATGGTGGTGATGCGCTTGGCGAGGTTCTCGGCGCCGACGCCGAGGCCGGGAAAGTTCTTGGGCCAGGTGGTGACCATCCGCCATTCCATCTTGCCCTGCGAGATGGCCGGGGCGGCGATCGTGGCGGCGCCGGCGGCAGCCCCGGCGGTCAGTGTTTTCTTGAGGACGGAACGGCGATCCATCGGATGAGTCTCCTTGGGGCAAGTGAATCCGGTGGCCCGACGATGTCCTGCATGCAAGGACATCCCGGGCCTTCGGCGGTTGCAAATTGTAAACCCCCGAATTGACGCAAGGTCAATGCGGACAAGCCACGAGAGTCCGGTATGCCCGGTTGCGGCTAGCGCTTGCGGGGAGGCGGCAGCTCGGTGCAGGCACCTTCGAAGAGCTCGGCCGCCAGGCCGATGGTTTCGCCGAGCGTCGGGTGCGGATGGATGGTCGCCCCGATGTCGGTCGCATCGGCCCCCATCTCGATCGCCAACGCGACCTCGCCGATCATGTCGCCGGCATGGACGCCCACGATCGCCCCGCCGATCACCCGGTGGGTCGCCTCGTCGAAGATCAGCTTGGTGAAACCCTCGGCGCGCCCGTTGGCGGTCGCCCGGCCCGAAGCCGCCCAGGGGAACACCGCGCGCCCGATGGGGATCGATTCGGCCTTCGCCTGCGCCTCGGTCACCCCGACCCAGGCGACCTCCGGATCGGTATAGGCGACCGAAGGGATCACCCGGGCATCGAAGCGCGATTTCTGCCCGGCCGCTGCCTCGGCCGCCACATGGCCCTCGTGGGCGGCCTTGTGGGCGAGCATCGGATCGCCGACGATGTCGCCGATCGCGAAGACATGGGGGACGCTGGTGCGCATCTGGGCATCGACCCGGATGAAGCCCCGGTCGTCGAGCATGATGCCCGCGGCCTCGGCGCCGATCGCAGCTCCGTTGGGACGGCGCCCCACCGCGCACAGAACGAGGTCGTAGACCTCCGGCGCGTCGGGCGCGTTCTTCCCCTCGAAGCTGACCTCGATGCCGCCGGGCGTCGCCCGCGCGCCCGTCGTCCGCGTACCGAGCATGACGCGCGCGAAGCGCCCCGCGTTGTGCTTCTGCCAGACCCGGACCAGGTCGGCGTCGGCGCCGGCCATCAGGCCGTCGAGCATCTCGACGACCTCGACCTTCGCGCCGAGCGTGGCGTAGACGGTGCCCATCTCCAGACCGATGATGCCCCCGCCGATCACCAGCATCCGCCCCGGGATCGACTCGAGCGCCAGCGCGCCGGTGGAATCGACCACGCGCGGGTCATCGGGCAGGAACGGCAGCCTGACCGCCTGCGAGCCGGCCGCGACGATGGCCTGATCGAAGCGCAGCAGGCGGGTCTCGCCCGTGGTCGCGCGGCCCGGCCCGTCGGTGAGCTCGATCTCGAGATGATGCGGATCGGCGAAACGCGCCGTCCCGCGGATCACCTCGACCTTGCGCCCCTTCGCCATTCCGGCCAGGCCGCCGGTCAGCTTGCCCACCACCTCCGACTTCCAGCCGCGCAGGCGATCGAGATCGATCCTCGGTTCGCCGAAGTCGACGCCGTGGGACGCCAGCGCACGCGCTTCGTCGATGACGGCGGCGGTATGCAGCAAGGCCTTCGACGGAATGCAGCCGACGTTGAGGCAGACGCCGCCGAGGGTCGGATAGCGCTCCACCAGCACGACCTCGAGGCCGAGATCGGCTGCCCGGAAGGCCGCGGCATAGCCACCCGGCCCGCCGCCGATCACCACGAGGGCGCAGCTGCTATCGGGCTTGCGCGAACCGACCGAACCGGTCGGGCGCGCGGCGGGCGAAGGAGCCGGGGCTCGGGCCGGTTCCTCCTTCGCAGCCTTCGGCGCAGGGGCCGGCGCCGGCGCCTCCTTCGACCCGGCCGAGCCCCCTGCCCCTTCCTCCAGCACCAGCAGCACGCTGCCTTCCGATACCTTGTCGCCCACCTTCACACGCAGCTCGACCACACGACCCGACGCCGATGACGGTATCTCCATCGACGCCTTGTCGCTCTCCACCGTCACCAGGCTCTGCTCGGCTTGCACCTCGTCGCCTGACGACACCATCACCTCGATGACCTCCACCTCCTCGAAGTCACCAATGTCCGGTACCCGTACCTCGATCGCGCTCATCGCTCGTCTCTCCGACTCACCCACGGGTTCTCACAACATGGAGCGGCGGAAGTCCGCCAGCAGCTGCGCCAGATAGGCATTGAAGCGCGCGGCAGCAGCCCCGTCGATCACGCGGTGATCGTAGGAAAGCGACAGGGGCACCACGAGGCGCGGGACGAACTTGTCGCCGTCCCAGATCGGCCGGCGGGCAGCCCGGGACACGCCCAGGATCGCCACCTCCGGCGCATTGATGATCGGGGTGAAATAGGTTCCCCCGATCCCGCCGAGGCTCGAGATCGAGAAGGTTCCGCCCTGCATGTCCTTGGGCGAGAGCTTGCCTTCGCGCGCCTTGGCCGCAAGCGTCGCGGTCTCGGATGCGAGCTCGATCAGGCCCTTCTTGTCGGCGTCGCGGATGACGGGCACCACCAGACCGTTGGGCGTGTCGGCGGCGAAACCGATGTGGTAGTACTGCTTGAGCACGAGCTCCTCGCCCTCGAGCGAGCAGTTGAACTCCGGGAAGCGCCGCAACGTCGCCACGCAGGCCTTGATGAGGAACGCGAGCATGGTGATCTTGACGCCGGACTTGTCCTTCGCCGCCTCGTCGTTGAGCTGCAGGCGGAAGGCCTCCAGCTCGGTGACGTCCGCATCGTCATGATTGGTGACGTGCGGGATCATCACCCAGTTGCGATGCAGGTTGGCCGCCGACAGCTTGCGGACCCTGGCGAGCGGCTTCCTCTCGATCGGGCCGAAGCGGGCGAAGTCGACCTTCGGCCAGGGGATCAGCCCGAGGCCGGCGCCCTCGGCCGGCGCGCTCGCCGGCTTGGCGACCACCGACTTCACGAAGGCGAGCACGTCGTCGCGCGTGATCCGCTGCTTCGGGCCGGTGCCGGTGACCCGGGCGAGATCGACCCCGAGCTCGCGGGCGAAATGGCGCACCGACGGCGACGCATGGGGCTTGAGCACCGAGATCCCGTCACGCATCTCGACGGGAACCGGGTGGCTGCGTTCCACGTTGCCGGGGGCGGGCGGCGAATCGTCCGGATCCTCGGCCGGCCCCGGCGCATCCGGGTCGGGCGCGGGCGAAGGAGCCGGAGCCCGGGCCGGTTCCTCCTTCGCAGCCTTCGGCGCAGGGGCCGGCGCCGGCGCCTCCTTCGACCCGGCCGAGCCCCCTGCCCCTTCCTCCAGCACCAGCAGCACGCTGCCTTCCGATACCTTGTCGCCCACCTTCACACGCAGCTCGACCACACGACCCGACGCCGATGACGGTATCTCCATCGACGCCTTGTCGCTCTCCACCGTCACCAGGCTCTGCTCGGCTTGCACCTCGTCGCCTGACGACACCATCACCTCGATGACCTCCACCTCCTCGAAGTCACCAATGTCCGGTACCCGTACCTCGATCGTCCCGCTCATCACTCGTCTCCGACTCAGGCGTAGGCGGGATCGACCTTGTCGGGATCGATGCCGTATTTCTCGATGACCGCGGCAACCGTTCCGGCCGGCAGCGCTCCCTCGTCGACGAGATCCCGCACCGCGGCGAGGACGACGAAATGGCGGTCGACCTCGAAGTGGCGGCGCAGCCGGTACCGGAAGTCGGACCGGCCGAAGCCGTCGGTGCCCAGCACCCGGTAGCTGCGCCCTTTCGGGATGAACGGACGGATCTGGTCGGCGAAGAGCTTGGTGTAGTCGGTCGACGCGACGATCGGGCCGGCGGTGTCCGCCAGCAGCTGCGTGACGTAGGGAACGCGCTGCTCGCCGTCGGGATGCAGCAGGTTGTGACGCTCGCAGGCGAGGCCGTCACGCCGCAGCTCGGTGAAGCTGGTGGCGCTCCAGACATCGGCGGACACCTTCCAGTCGGACTCCAGCAACTCGGCCGCCGCGATCACCTCGCGCAGGATCGTGCCCGAACCCAGCAGCTGCACCCGCGGCCGCTTCGTCTTGCTCCCCCCGGACTTGCCGTTGCCGACGGCACCGCGCAGGCGATACATCCCGCGGATGATGCCTTCCTCGTCACCGACGACCAGGCCCGGCTGGGCGTAGTTCTCGTTCATGACCGTCAGGTAGAAGTAGACGTTCTCCTGATTGCCGATCATCCGCTCGAGGCCGTGATGGACGATGACCGCCACCTCGTGGGCGAAGGTCGGGTCGTAGGACACGCAATTGGGGATCTGGCTCGAGAGGATGTGGCTGTGACCATCCTGGTGCTGCAGGCCTTCGCCGTTCAAGGTGGTGCGCCCCGCCGTGCCGCCGAGCAGGAAGCCGCGCGCCTGCATGTCGCCGGCCGCCCAGGCGAGATCGCCGATCCGCTGGAAGCCGAACATCGAGTAGTAGATGAAGAAGGGGATCATGATGCGGTTGTTCGTCGAGTACGACGTCGCCGCCGCCAGCCACGAGCAGAACGCGCCCGCCTCGTTGATCCCTTCCTGGAGGACCTGCCCCTTCGCATCCTCCTTGTAGTACATGACCTGGTCGCGGTCGACCGGCTCGTACTTCTGCCCCTCCGGCGCATAGATCCCGAGCTGACGGAACATGCCCTCCATCCCGAAGGTGCGGGCCTCGTCGGGGACGATCGGCACGATCCGCTTGCCGAGTTCCTTGTCGCGCAGCAGCAGGGTGAGCTGCCGCACGAAAGCCTGGGTGGTGGAGATCTCGCGGCCTTCCGCGGTGGGCTCCAGCACCGACTTGAAGGTTTCGAGCGGCGGGATCGCGAGCTCCTCGTCGGCCTTGCGGCGACGCTGCGGCAGGGAACCGCCCAGCGCCCGGCGCCGCTCGAGGAGATACTGCATCTCCGGCGAGGACTCGTCCGGCTTGTAGAACGGCAATGCCTCGAGCTGATCGTCCGGGATCGGGATGTTGAAGCGGTCGCGGAACTCGCGGATGCTGTCGGTCTCGAGCTTCTTCAGCTGGTGGGTCGGATTCTTGGCCTCCCCGGCGCGGCCCATCCCGTAGCCCTTGACGGTCTTGGCGAGAATCACCGAAGGCTGTCCGGGATGATTGGCCGCACTGTGGAAGGCGGCGTAGACCTTGTGGGGATCATGGCCGCCGCGGTTCAGGCGCCAGACGTCCTCGTCGGTCATGCGCGAGACCATCTCGAGCAGCTTCGGATGCTTGCCGAAGAACTTCGCCCGGACATAGGCGCCGTCGTTGGCCTTGTAGGCCTGGTACTCGCCGTCGACCGTCTCGAGCATCACCCGCTGCAGGATGCCTTCGTTGTCGAGGGCGAACAGCGGATCCCAGTACGAACCCCAGATCAGCTTGATCACGTTCCAGCCCGAGCCGCGGAAGTCGGACTCGAGCTCCTGGATGATCTTGCCGTTGCCGCGCACCGGCCCGTCGAGCCGCTGCAGGTTGCAGTTGATGACGAAGATCAGGTTGTCGAGCTTCTCGCGCGAGGCCAGGCTGATCGCCCCGAGCGACTCGGGCTCGTCCATCTCGCCGTCGCCGCAGAAGACCCAGACCTTGCGGTTGGACGTGTCGGCGATGCCCCTGGCATGCAGGTACTTGAGGAAGCGCGCCTGGTAGATCGCCATCAGCGGCCCCAGGCCCATCGAAACCGTCGGGAACTGCCAGAAATCCGGCATCAGCTTGGGATGGGGATAGGACGGCAGGCCCTTGCCCTCGCATTCCTGGCGGAAGTTCTCCAGTTGATCCTCGGTCAGGCGGCCCTCGAGAAAGGCGCGCCCGTACAGCCCGGGCGCCGAATGTCCCTGGAAGTAGACGAGGTCGCCTCCGTGGCCCTCGTGGGGGGCATGCCAGAAATGGTTCATGCCGGTGCCGATCATCGTCGCCAGCGAGGCGAAGGACGCCAGATGGCCGCCCAGCGAGCCGCCGTCGGGCGTTTCGTGCCGGTTGGCGCGCACGACCATCGCCATGGCGTTCCAGCGGATGAACGAGCGGATCCGCTCCTCGTATTCCGCGTTGCCGGGGCTGCGCTCCTCGAGGTGGAGAGGGATCGTATTGACGTAGGCAGTGTTGGCCGAGAACGGCAGGTAGGCCCCGTTGCGACGGGCCTTGTCGACGAGCCGCTCGAGCAGGTGATGGGCGCGCTCGGGGCCTTCCCGGTCGATGACCGCCTCGAGGGCGTCGAGCCATTCCTTGGTTTCGACCGGATCGATGTCGTCCGGGTGGCGTGATTCCGGGCTGTCGTGAGGCACGGCGGACATGGGGTCTCCTCGCTTTTGGCGTCCCATCGCTCACCAACGACACGGCCGGGACCAATGCCGTGCCGTCGGGTCGACGCGCGTTTCCAGTCAGGCTCTACTGCGGCCCATTCTATGAATGGTTCCGGACAAAGACAACAGTTTTTTTCGAATCTTGGAATGCAATCCCACGATACGATATTTTCTTATCGGTACACGGAATACCGGGGAGCCGGACCTGCGCAGCGCTTCCAGCTTGCGATCGGCATGGCGCGCCCGCTATAATTCTCGTTTCCCTCGGGCGGCTGTAGCTCAGTTGGATAGAGTACCTGGCTACGAACCAGGGGGTCGTGGGTTCGAATCCTGCCAGCCGCGCCAAAAGAATCAAGCACTTGGGCCAACTCTTCGGGGTTGGCCCTTTGCTTTTCGGCCCTTTGCTTTTCGAGTCTCGCGTCCACCAGCGTCGGAAAGTCATCCGTTTCCTCTCGCCCACCTGAACGCTCTTCGGACATACTGGGCGTCCCTCGACATTCGCAGCGGCACCGGCAGCCCGAAGCCGCATGGGCCGCGCGACCCCAGCCACGCATCATGTCCCCTCCCATGAACTCGCAGACCCTGCAGCAGCGCTTCTTCCTGCTGCTGCTCGCCCTGGTGACGATCGCCTTCATGGCGGTGCTCTACCCGTTCTACGGCGCGGTGTTCTGGGCGCTGATCCTCGCGATGCTGTTCGCTCCCCTGCAGCGGGTGGTGCTGCGCCGCATGCCGTCGCGCCCCAACCTCGCCGCGCTGATCTCACTCGCGGTGATCATGTTCCTCGTGATCCTGCCGATCTCGCTGATCCTGGTGGCCCTGGTTCGCCAGGCGACCGCGATCTACGGCCGCATCACCTCGGGCGAGATCGACTTCGGGCTCTACCTGCAGCAGATCCTTTCGCTTATGCCCGCCTGGGCTCACTCGCGAATGGCCGAGCTCGGCCTGCTCGACATCGCCGGCGTCCAGGAGCGCCTGCGCGAAGGCCTGGCGCAGATCGGCCATGTCGTGGCGCCCCAGGCGATCAACATCGGCCAGAATACCCTGCAGTTCCTGGTGAGCCTCGGGATCATGCTCTACCTGCTGTACTTCCTGCTGCGCGACGGCCGGACGCTCGCCGCGCACGTGAGCCGCGCGATTCCTCTCGCCGAGGAACAGAAGCTCCATCTGCTGCGCAATTTCGTCACCGTCATCAAGGCCACCGTGAAGGGGAACATCGCGGTCGCCGCGACCCAAGGCGCGCTCGGCGGCCTCATCCTGTGGCTGCTCGGCATCCAGGGCGTGCTGCTCTGGTCAGTGGTGATGGCCTTCCTCTCGCTGCTGCCGGCGGTGGGCGCCGGCCTGATCTGGGGCCCGATCGCGCTGTACTTCCTCGCCACCGGGGCCACCTGGCAGGGCATCGTCCTGATCGCCTACGGCATCTTCGTGATCGGGCTGGTCGACAACGCGCTGCGGCCGATACTGGTGGGCAAGGACACCAAGCTGCCGGACTACATGGTGCTGATCACCACGATCGGCGGCCTTACCCTGTTCGGCCTCAACGGCTTCGTCATCGGGCCGCTGATCGCGGTGCTGTTCGTGGCGGCGTGGAACCTGTTCGTCTCGCCCGAGAAGGTGCGCGCCGAGACGCACGAAGAGGTCCGCGAGGAAGCCCGCCGGGAAGCGATCGAGGAAGCGGCCGACAGGAAGGCGATCGGGCAAGCGGAAGGAAGGCAGGAATCCTGAACGCAGGCGCATGAGATCGACATCCGGCGTCCGGCCGCTGCCGCCCGGCGCCGCGCCCGAGCGTCCGCGCAGGGCGCGACATAGAATCGGCCCATGATCCATCCCCTCCGTTCCCGTCCGCCCACCGCGATGCTGCGCGGTTTCGTCGCGTGCGTCGCCTGGGCATTGGCGGCACCGCTTGCGCTGGCCAACGAATCCTTCCTGCCGGGCAGGACCCACCCGCCGGCGGACGCATTGCCGGCTGCCCCGATTCCCGGACCGGCGGCCGATGGCATGCCCACGCCCGCGCTTCCCGCCGATGCCTACGAGCGGGTGCGCCTGTATGCCGGAGCGCCTGCCATGCTCTGGCTCGACGAGACGCGGCTGCCCGCCGCCCATGCATGGGTGATGGCCGGCCTGCTCGACGATGCCGCGAGCGACGGGCTCGACCGCAACGACTACGGTCTCGACGAGATCGCGCGCCGTTTCGACGACCTGGCGACGATGCGCGCGTCCTCGCCCGACGACCCGCGGCTCGCCGCCGCCGATCGCCTGCTGACCGAGTCCGCCCTGCGCTTCCTGCGCCATCTGCATCTCGGCCGCATGGATCCGGCCAAGGCCCATCGGGGCGTCCGGCTCCCGGCGCGCAGCTTCGACGCCGAAGCCTTGCTCGCCGATGCCCTGCGCCATCGGACGGTGGAGCGACTGCGCGAACGCGCCGCCCCGCCCTTGCCGATGTACGGTCGCCTGCGCAAGGCGCTGGCCGACTACCGCTCGATCGCGGCGAGCCCCGTCCCGCTGCCGCCGCTCGCCCCCCTGCCCGCCAGGGGCAAGCTCGAGCCGGGCGAGCACTGGGACGGCGTCCCAGGACTGAGCCAGTTGCTCCACGCCCTCGGCGACCTTCCCGGACAAGCGCTCGTCACCGACATCTACGAACCGGAGCTCGTCGACGCGGTGCGCCGCTTCCAGGGCCGCCATGGCCTGGACGTCGACGGCATCATCGGCAGGCAGACCCATGCCGAGCTCTCGGTGCCGATCACGGCGCGCATCGTGCAGATCGAGCTGGCCCTCGAGCGCCTGCGCTGGCTGCCCGAGATCGACGCCGACACCTTCGTCGCCATCAACATCCCGGCGTTCCGGCTCTGGGCCTTCGACAGGGGCAACGGCGGCGAGCCGGACGTCTGGGACACCCGGATCGTGGTCGGCGATGCGAGCACCCGTACTCCGATCTTCGTCGACCACATGCGCTGGATCGAATTCAATCCGTACTGGCACGTCCCGCGCTCGATCACCCGCCGCGAGCTTCTGCCGAAGCTGCACCAGGACCCGCTCTACCTCGATCGCCAGTCGATGCGGATTCTCGACCGGCAAGGCGTGAACGCGGGCCCTCCGACCCCCGAGATTCTCGAGGGCCTGGCCGACGGAACCTACCGGATCCGCCAGGACCCCGGGGCGACGAACGCCCTCGGCAAGGTGAAGTTCGTCCTGCCGAACGACATGTCGATCTATCTGCACGATACGCCGAGCCGAGGGCTGTTCAGCCGCTCCCGGCGCGCCTTCAGCCATGGCTGCATCCGGGTCGAATCGCCCGAGACCCTGGCGCAGCGGCTGCTCGCCAACACCGGCAAATGGCCGCAGGAATCGATCATGCAGGCGATCGACTCGGGCCAGCGGACCATCGCCGGGCTGCGCCGGCCGATACCGGTGGTGATCTTCTATGTGACGACGATGGTCGATCCGGACGGTTCGATCCGCTTCTACCCGGACATCTACGACTACGATCGCGATGCGCTCGCCAGCCTGCGCTCGGCCGGCAAGGTCGCCGCCGGCCAGGCCGGCTGATCCGGCCCCGGGGCCGCGCCTACCAGGTGCGGAAGCGCCCGGTGTCGAGATGGACGAACTGCGACTTCCGGTAGAAGCCGACGCCGCCGCCCTTGAGGTCGATCGCGGCGTCGCGCACGTCGGCGAGGGGCACGCCGGGGATCCGGATGTCGATCGCCCTGCCGTCCATGTGCATGCTGCGCCTGGCAACCCCGCCGCCGCCGCGCTTGCGCAGCATCAGGTTGGTTGCCTCCGAGCGGAAGCCCGAGATGATGTGGATGCTGCGATCGGTACCGAGCTCGCGGCGCAGCTTCGCGAGCAGGACGATCAGGTCCGGGTCGATGATGCCGATATCGCCGGAATAGTGATCGCGCAGGAAGACGTTGACCTTCGTGAGCGCCCGACGGTCCAGCACATGCGGATCGGAGGGAATCGCCAGGGATTCCCCGGTATGCAGATGGCGCATCGTGATCGCTTTCGGCCCGCCGGGTCCGAGGTCCGATACCCGCGCCAGCGCCGAAGTGGAGAACGGCAGCAGCAGGCCGCCGGCAGTCAGTCCACGCAATAGTCGCCGGCGGTGGTCGTTCACCATCGTCATGCCTTGTTCTCCGTGTTTCCGCGTCGCCCGCACGCACCAGTCGGGGCGGCCGCTGTGTGACGAACGCCACACTCCAACCCTTCCGAGCACGAAGGGTACTTGACAAACGAGGCGAGGATCAAGCCGACGGGACGACGAGCGGCCGGTTCCGGGGCATGAACGCGCGACCGCAAGCCGCTTGCCGCCCGCGATCGTGGTCGATACGAGCCGGTCTACACTGTCTGCCGCCGGACCGAGGAAACAAACCGGCGATGCCTTCATCAGCGGGGGAGACATGCCGGTATTCAGGGGTTGGATCGTCGTCTGGGCGGCATTCGCCTGCATGACCGTCATCTTCGGCGTCGCCTACTCGTTCGCGGCCTTCTTCGCCGCCTTCGAGTCGGAGTTCCACGCACAGCGCGCCGATGTCTCGCTGGTCTTCGGCCTCGCGTCCCTGCTCTACTTCGGGCTCGGCGCCTTCGGCGGCATGGCGAGCGACCGCTGGGGGCCCCGGGTGGTCGGCGTTGCCGGCATGCTGCTGATCGCCGCAGGCCTGATGGTGGCGAGCCTCGCCGATTCGCTGCCGGTCGTCTACGCCGGCTACGGCATCGGCGTCGGGCTGGGGATCGCGCTGGTCTACACGCCGTCGATGGGTGCGGTGCAGCCCTGGTTCCTGCGCCGCCGCGGCCTCGCCTCCGGCGTCGCGAGCGCCGGGATCGGAATGGGCACCTTCGCCCTGCCCCTGGTCGCGGCCATCCTGATCGACGCCGGCGGCTGGCGCTCGGCGATGCAATGGCTCGCGGCGATCACCCTCATCGCCGGCATCTCCGCCGCCTGGCGGCTCGAGCGCGACCCGCGTCGCTACGGCCTGTGGCCCGACGGCGATGCGGCCCCGGCCGGCGCGCCGGCCGGTGGCTCGGGGCCGAACGGCCTTGCCCTGCGCGAGATCGTGCGGACCCGGAGCTTTCGCTGGATGTACGTATCGCTCATGGTCGCCGGCGTCTCCATGTTCGTGCCCTTCGCCCACCTGTCGGCGGGCGCGCGGGATGCCGGCATCGGTGAAGCCCAGGCGGTTGCGCTGGTCGGCCTCATCGGCATCGGCAGCCTGATCGGGCGCTTCGGGGTCGGGACGCTCGCCGACCGCTTCGGCCGGCTCGAGAGCAGGGTCGCCGTCGAGCTCATGGTCGGAGGGTCGATGCTGATCTGGCTCGCCGGCCAGTACTCCGGTTCCTGGCTCGTGTTCGCCGTGTTCGCGCTGGTGTTCGGATTCAGCTACGGCGGGATCGTGTCCCTGCTGCCCCCGATCGTCACCGATCTGTACGGTACCCGCGCGGTCGCCGGCGGCATCGGGGTGCTCTACTCCGGCGCGGCCTTCGGCTCGATCATCGGGCCGGTGCTTGCCGGCGCGGTGTTCGATGCAACCGGCTCCTATGACATCGCGCTCGTCGGCGGGCTGATCTGCTCCGCCTGCAGCGCCTTCTGCGCCTGGACCGTCGCCCGCATGGCGGCCAGGGGCGAAGGCAGCACCTGACTACGGGCGAGGCCGGATCAGACGACCGCTTCGGTCCAGGCGCCGTGCCGTGCGCAGGCAGCCGGGCTCATCATCCGCGGCACGGTCATGATGGCCGGCCTTGCCGGTGCCGTGCCGCGATGGACGATGCTCGCGGTGTCGAGTCGCCCGTTGTCGATTCGCAGCACGATGTCCGGATAGCGCATCTGCGCGGGGAAGGATTCCGCCGGCAGCGCCCTGTCGGTCCGATAGCCCCGCAGGGATCCGGAAAGCCAGGCCGCATAGACCTTCGAACCCGCGAACGGGAACATGTGGCGCATGGAGAGCGGCTCGGAATGGGCCCAGCGCCCGGTAAGCCTCGCGAGGTAGAGCCAGCCGTCCTCGATGACCCAGTGGGCGGCATAGCCCCGGCCGTTGCCGGCGTGGAAGTCGGGCCGGCTGCCGATCAGCTGGAAATAGGCTTCGAGCGGCTGGTCGATCAATGCGAATTCGCGACCGCGATGCGTCAGCGTATCGCCATGGAATCCCGTGTGCATTCCTTCATCCCTGGTAGTTGTGCTTGTTCTGACTGCTTTCTTGTACGGCGCAGCCTAGCCTCGACGCGGCCACGGGGAAGAAGCGGCCGGACGAACAGGATTCCAGGGAGAACGAATGGCGCCGCCGACCGGCGACTTCCGTCGAGCGGTCGACGCAGAGGTCCGGGCGGCTGGCGCGGCGGACGCCTCAAAACCTTCCCTCCATCGCTTGACGAGGAACACGGTTACTCAGTCGCCGGTGAAGCGGGGTTCCCTCCCTTCCAGGAAGGAATCCACTCCCTCGCGGAAGTCGGCGGATCTCTCGGTCAGGGCGAAGGCATCGAAGTCGCGGTGAGCGGCGGCCTTCGCCAGGGCGTGGGCCGCGATGTTGACGTCGTGCTTGACCATCTTCATGGCGGTCGGCGGCAGCCCGGCCGCGCGCGCGGCGATGGCGCGCGCCGTGGCAAGTGCCTCGCCGTCGGCGCAGACCGCGTCGGCAAGCCCCCAGTCGAAGGCGGTCCGGGCGTCGATCTGCTCGCACAGGGCGGCGATCCGCTTGGCCCGGGCCGGCCCGACCAGGGCGGTGAAGCGGGGAATCGATCCCCAGCTCATGTTCATGCCGCGCTCGACCTCGGGCACGTAGATGCGCGACGACTCGGCCATCACCCGCAGGTCGCAGGCGGCTGCCAGCGCGGCCCCACCGCCGACGCACCAGCCCTCGATCGCGCAGATCGTGATGGCGTCCACGTCCTCCCAGGCCTGGCACATGCGAGGCCCCGAGCGCAGGTCGATCCGCCGGCTGGCCATGCCGCCGGCGCGCGACGCGGCCTGCGCCGGATCCTTCAGGTCCATGCCCATGCAGAAACCGTCGGGCCGGCCGGTGAGGATCACGGCCGAGACGTCCGGGCAGTCATGAAGGCCGCGGGCGACCTCGGCGAGCTCGCGCAGGCCCGCCAGGGAGAGCGGATTGGCGCGAAAGCCGCGATCGAAGCGCACGGTCGCGATCCGGCCGTCGCGCTCGATCTCGATGAAGGAATCCCTGCTCATGTCATCGTCCTCGGTCACCGCCCGTATCGATCGCGAACGGGCGGGATATTCGCCCCGCCATGGTCTTGCGCGACTTCGTCCTGCCAGCGCAACGATCAGTCCCGCACCCGGCAGCTAGTCTAACCGCGCCCGCGCCCCCATTCTTCGGATATCGACGACTTCCGGAGTTCTTGCCATGATCGAACGCAGACCCTTCGACAGCCTCGGCCGCGCCGACCACGGCTGGCTGGACGCGAAGCATCACTTCTCGTTCGCCGACTACCACGACCCCGCACGGGTGCACTGGGGGCCGCTGCGGGTCTGGAACGACGACACGATACAGGCCGGCACCGGCTTCCCGCCGCATCCGCACGCGGACATGGAGATCATCACCTACGTCCGCGAGGGAGCGATCAGCCATCGCGACAATCAGGGGAACCAGGGCCGGACCGAAGCCGGCGACGTCCAGGTCATGAGCGCGGGCACCGGCATCGTCCATAGCGAATACAATCTGGAGCCCGGCACGACCCGGATCTTCCAGATCTGGATCCTGCCGAACCGACGCGGCCTGCCGCCATCCTGGGGCTCCCGGCCGTTTCCCGGCGCGGATCGCGCCGGCCGGTTCGTCGCCCTGGCCAGCGGCCTGGAAGAGGACGCCGAGGCCCTGCGAATCCATGCCGATGCCAAGGTGCTCGGGGCCCGTCTCGCGGCGGGCGAGTCGACTACCTATACACTCGGCAGGGAACGCCTCGGCTATCTGGTGCCCGCGACCGGCAGGATCGAGATCAACGGGATCGTCCTCGAAGCCCGGGACGGCGCGGCGATCCGCGACGAGGAAGAATTGCGCGTGACGGCACTGGAAGACGCCGAGCTCGTGCTGGTGGATGTCAGATGACCCGGCCCTGACCGGCCGGGGGTTTCCGAAAGAGCGATCGGCGCCAGCGCCGGTCGCCTTCCGACTGGATCAGGAAGATGAAGCAAGACGGATTCCCCGGGCCCGGGGCGGACCATGCCACGACGGCCAGCACCGGTCCCGGAGCACCGCAGGGCGAGCCCTTGCCGCCCCGGGTCGAATTCGTCGAGTCCTGCGACCTGCCGACGCCCTGGGCGGTGTTCCGGCTGCACGGATTCATCGACCGGAGCACCGGCAAGGAGCATGTCGCGCTCAGTCTCGGCGACTTCAGCGACGGCGCCCCGGTGCTGGCGCGCATCCATTCCGAATGCCTGACGGGCGACGCCCTGTTCAGCCAGCGCTGCGACTGCGGCGCCCAGCTCAACGAGGCGCTCAAGCGGATCGCCGAGCAGGGCCGCGGCATCGTCCTCTACCTGCGCCAGGAGGGCCGGGGCATCGGCCTGCTGAACAAGATCCGCGCCTATCGGCTGCAGGACGGCGGCGCCGACACCGTCGAGGCCAACCATGCTCTGGGATTTCCGGCCGACATGCGGCGCTACGATCTCTGCAAGCCGATGCTCGAGCATCTCGGGGTCCGGGCCCTGCGCCTGATGACGAACAATCCGCGCAAGCCCGAGGCCCTCGAGAAATCCGGCATCCAGGTCGCGGAACGCATCCCTCTGATCGCGGGGCTGAACCCGGCGAACCATCGCTACCTGCTGACCAAGCGCGCCAAGCTGGGCCACGTGTTCGCCAACTACCGGGGCGAACCCGAGGATTGACCAGAGACAAGCCGAAACGGACATGAACGCGACGGATGCCGTATCGTCGCGCCCATGAATCCCGAGCTCGCGATCGTTCTCTTCCTGCTTGCCGCCGCGGTGCTGATGTTCGCGATCGGGCGGCCGCGCAGCGACGTGGTCGGGCTGATGATGATCGTCGCCCTGCCCCTGACCGGCGTGATCGACATGGCCGACGCGCTGGTGGGCTTTGCCGACCCCACCGTCATCATGATCGCGCTGCTCTTCGTGGTCGGCGAAGCCCTGGTGCGAACCGGCATCGCCCGTCGCGCCGGCGACTGGCTGGTCCAGCGGGCCGGCTCCAGCGAAACCCGTCTGATCGCGTTGCTGATGGCGATCGTCACCACCACCGGATCGGTGATGAGCTCGACCGGCGTGGTGGCGATCTTCATTCCGATCGTCACGCGGATCGCCCGCAGGACCGGCATCGCCGCGAGCCGGCTGTTCATGCCGCTTTCCATCGCGGCGCTGGTGAGCGGCATGATGACCCTGGTCGCGACGGCGCCGAATATGATCGTCCACGCCGAGCTGGTGCGCAACGGCCATGAAGGCTTCGGCTTCTTCGCCTTCACCCCCTTCGGTCTGCCGATCCTGGCACTGGCGATCGCCTATGTCCTGTGCCTGCGCCGCTGGCTCGGGCGGCCGCGCACCGACGCTGCGCCAGCGGCATCGGGGCAGGAGACCATGGCCACGTGGATCGACGAATACGCGCTCGCGGGGCGCGAGTTCCGTCTGCGCATCGCCGCCTCGTCGCCGCTGGTCGGCCAGGCGCTCGAAACGCTGGACCTGCGCGCCCGCGAAGGCATCAACCTGCTCGCGATCGAGCGCGCCGAGCGCTTCGGCAAGCGACTGGTCACGCCGGCCGCGAGCACCGTGCTCGCGGCCGGCGACGTGCTGTTCCTCGACGTATTCGACCCGGCCGGGGATCTCCAGGCGCTGATGCGCCGGTTCGCGCTCGAGCCGCTCCCTCTGGCGGGCGGCTACTACGCCGACTATCGCCAGGACATCGGCATGGCCGAGCTGATCCTGCCCGACCAGTCCGCACTGGTCGGCAAGACGCTGACGCAGGCTCGCTTTCGCTCGATCCACGATCTCGCGGTGATCGGCCTCAAGCGCGGATCCGGTCCCCGCCTCGAACGCCTCGCTGAGATTCCCCTGCAGGTCGGCGACACCCTTCTGGTGGTCGGTCCCTGGCGGGCGATCCGCAGGCTAGCGCGGGCGCGCCGGGACCTGATCGTGGCCAGCCTGCCCGTCGAGTTCGAGGAAGTGGCGCCCGCCGCATCGCGCGCCCTGCCCGCACTCGCGATCCTGGCGCTGATGGTCGCGCTGATGGCGGGCGGGATGGTGCCCAACGTCCAGGCGGCACTGATCGCCTGCCTGCTTCTCGGTCTGTTCCGCTGCATCGACATGGCCTCGGCGTATCGCTCGATCCACTGGCAGACGCTGGTGCTGATCATCGGCATGCTGCCCTTCGCGCTGGCCCTGCAGCGCACCGGTGGCGTCGACCTCGCCGCCGACGCGCTGCTCGGCATGGTCGGCGAGGCGAGCCCGCGGCTGGTCCTCGGCGCCCTCTTCGCCGTCACGACGCTGCTGGGGCTGTTCATCTCCAACACCGCCACCGCCGTCCTGATGGCGCCGATTGCCCTGTCGGTCGCATCGAGCCTCGGCGCCTCGCCCTACCCCTTCGCAATGACCGTCGCCCTGGCCTCGTCCGCCGCATTCATGACCCCGGTATCCTCCCCGGTCAACGTCCTGGTCGTCGGGCCGGGCGGCTATTCCTTCCTGGATTTCGTGCGCATCGGCGTACCGCTGGCGATCCTGACCGGGTTCGCCTGCGTCGCGCTGGTGCCCTGGCTGCTGCCGCCCTAGCTGCGCCCGGTCTGGTTGATGATGAGGATCACCGGCAGCAGCCCGACGGCAACGATGGCCAGCGCCGGCACCGCGGCGTTCTCCCACATCGATTCGGCGGTCAGCTGGAAGATCCGGACCGCGAGCGTGTCCCAGCCGAAGCTTCGCGTCATCAGGGTGATCGGCATCTCCTTCATCACGTCGACCATCACCATCAGGAACGCCGTCAGGAGGCCGCCGCGCATCAGGGGCAGGAAGAGACGGCGCAGCAGCGGCCAGGTGGTGAGGCCGAGCAGGCGCGCGGCCTCTTCCTGGCGTGGCGAGATGCGCTGCATGGCGCTGTCGCCGGCCTGGTAGGCCACCGCCAGGAAGCGCGCCGAGAGCGCCAGCAGCATGACGGCCACGCTGCCCTTCAACAACTGGAAGCCCTCGAAGCCCAGGGGCCTCAGCCAGCCGATCAGCAGGTTGTCGAGCCAGGCGATCGGGATGAACACGCCGACCGCGAGCACCGCGCCGGGGACCGCATAGCCGATGATGGCGAGGCGGATCGTCCAGGCGGTGGCCTGGTCGGAGTGACGACGCCGCAGCCACGCCAGCGCGAGCGCCAGCGCCGTGGCGATGGCCGCGGTGCCCAGCGAGAGCAGCACGGTGTTGCGCACGAACCCCCAGAAACGCGGGTCCAGTTCCTCGCGCCAGGTGGTCAGCGACCACAGCGCGAGCTGCACGATCGGCACCACGAAGCTGGCGATGAACACGAGCGCGCAGGCGGCGAGCGCGGCCCAGCGGCGCCAGCCGCGCAGGACGACGGGAGGACTGTGGCTGGTGGACACCTGGTAGCTGCGGCCGCGTCGGGAGCGCTGCTCGGCCGCTACCAGCACCAGCACGAGCACCACCACCAGGGAGGCGAGCTGGGCCGCGGCGTCGAGACTGTGCAGGTCGAACCAGGCCTTGTAGAGAGCGGTGGTGAAGGTGTCGTAGTTGAAGACCGCCACCGCGCCGAAGTCGGCGAGGGTTTCCATCAGGGTCAGCATCAGGCCGCCGGCGATCCAGGGCCGCGCCATCGGGATCGATACCCGCCAGAAGGCCTGCGGCGCGCTATGGCCCAGCGTGCGCGCCGCCTCGAGCGCACGCCGCCCCTGCGTCACGAAGGCATTGCGGGCGAGCAGATAGACGTAGGGGTAGAAGGCCATCGTCAGCACCATCACGGTGCCCCACCGGCTGCCCCGGATCTCGGGAAACCAGGCGCTGCTGCCGAACCAGGCGCGCAGCCAGCTCTGCACCGGGCCGGCGAACTCGAACAGGCCCATCTGCACGAAGGCCAGCACGTAGGCGGGAAAGGCCAGCGGCAGCATCAGCGCCCAGGCGAAGAAGCGCTGGCCCGGGAACTCGCACAGCGCGGTGAGCCAGGCGAGCGGCACGCCGACCAGCAGCACGCCGAGCCCGACCAGCAGCATGAGCAGGGCGGTATTGATGGTGACCCGCGGCAGCACGTGCCGGATCAGGTGATCCCACACATCGGGCTGGGGAGACAGCGCGACCCCGATCACGGCGGCCACCGGGATCAGGGTCAGCAGGGCGATGGGCAGGGCCAGCACCCAGCCCGGCAGACGCACGGCATGGGGCATGGCCGGCTGCGCCAGCGACAGGCTCATACGGATTCGCCTTCAACCGTATAGCCGCGTTGGGTCGCCTTGCCGTGCAAGCGCACTGTCTGCGGCCCCCCCGCCTTGCTCTACGGTCGAACGCGAACCCGTATCATCGGTAGCCGACGCGGTCCAGCAGGCGAATCGCATCGGGCTGCTTCGCGCCGATGTCGGCCGCGTTGAGCGGGCTCGGGGTGAACTGGATGCCCCAGCCCTTGATGATGTCGTCGGGCTCGACCGCCGGATTCACCGGACTCTCGAAGGTGCCGTGGGTGTAGCCGCTCTGTGCCTCGACCGAGGACAGCCATTCGAGCAGCTTCTGCGCACCGGCCGGGTTCTTGGCATGACGGGTCACGCCGCCACCCGAGAGATTCACGTGGGCGCCGCCTTCGTCCGCGCCCTGGTTGGCCCAGAACAGGTGCACCTTGTCTCTGATGGCGGCATCGCGCGAGATGAGACGGCCATAGTAGTAGGTGTTGGCGATGCCGACCTCGCACTGGCCGGCAGCGATCGCCTGCAACAGGCTGGCATCGTTGGTGAAGACGTCGGTGGCGAGATTGTCCACCCAGCCCCGCACGATTTGCTCGGTCTTCTCCTCGCCGTGCTTGACCAGCAGCATCGCGACCAGCGACTGCGTGTAGGTCTGCTTGCCGGTACGCAGGCACAGCTTGCCCTTCCATCGGGGATCGGCGAGATCCTCGTAGGTGGACAACTGCGCCGGCTTCAGCTTGGAGGGGTCGAAGAAGATCGTGCGTTCGCGGCGCGACAAGCCCCACCAGCGACTGCCCGGATCGCGGAAGTTGGCCGGCACGTTGCCGTCGAGCGTCGGCGATTCGATCCGGCGCAGCAGGCCGCGCTCGGCCGCGCTCCAGAGGTTGCCCATGTCCACCGTGAGCAGCACGTCGGCGGGCGATCCCTCGCCTTCGGCGGCCAACCGCTCGGCGATCGCGCCGCCACGGTCGGTCAGCAGGTTGATCCTGACGCCGGTCTCCTTGGTGTAGCGGTCGAACAGCGGCTTGATCAGCTGCTCGATTCGCGAGGAGTAGACGGTCACGGCCGGCTCGGACTGGGCGTGTGCCAGGGGAGCGGCCAGGCTGGCCATGGCCAGGACGGTGGTGACGAAACGCTTCAAGTGAGATCTCCCGGGCAGGAATGAGATTGATTATCGATTTTATCTCATTCGTGCTTACTTCCCTGCGCCTGCCTCCTACACGCCCAGGTAGCGCTTCAGTATCTCCGGGTCTGCCCTGAGCTCCGAGGCCGGTCCCTCGTGCGCGATATGCCCGTTGTTGATGATGTAGGCACGACTCGCGAGCGCCAGCGTCGCGGCAATGTTCTGCTCGACCAGCACGATCGTCTGTCCGGCATGGGCGAGCTCCCGGCAGGCCCGCACCAGGTCCTGCACGATCACCGGGGCGAGGCCTTCGAAGGGTTCGTCCAGCAGGATGATCTTCGGATCGCGCACCAGTGCGCGGGCGATCGCGAGCATCTGCTGCTCGCCCCCCGAAAGATCGGTTCCCCGGCTGGCGCGACGCTGATGCAGGCGCGGAAACATCTCGTAGATGCGCTCGAGCGGCCACCGGTCGGTCGCGGTAAGGCCCGCGAGGACGATGTTCTCCTCGACGTTCAGGCTGCCGAAGATCCGCCGGTCCTCGTGCACGAGCTGCACCCCGGCCCGGGCGATGTCGTGCGCCTTCCTGCCGGCCAGCTCGACGCCGTCGAGCCTGACGCTGCCGCTCCTGGGGCGCACCACGCCCATCAGGCTCTTGAGCGTGGTCGACTTGCCGGCGCCGTTGCGCCCGAGCAGTGCGACGACCTCGTTCTTCTCGATCCGCAGCGAGATGTCGAACAGGATGTGGCTGTCACCGTAGTAGCTGTTCAGGCCGCTGACTTCGAGCAGGCTCATGCGGTGGTCTCCATCCCTTCGTGCATGCCGCCGAGATAGGCTTCCTGGACCTTCGCGTTGGCCTTGATCTCCTCGGGAGTGCCTTCGACCAGAACGCGCCCTTCCTGGAGCACGGTCACCTTCCCGACGAGCTCGAACAGCGAATCCATGTCGTGGTCGATGACGACCATCGTGCGTCCTTCGGCGATCGATTTCAGCAGTGCCACCGTGTCGACGCGCTCTTGCGGGCTCATGCCGGCGAGGGGCTCGTCGAGCAGGAGCAGGCTCGGCGAGCTCGCCAGCGCCAGCCCGATCTCGAGGCGCCGCTTCTCGCCGTATGCGAGCTCGGACACCCTCGCGTCGAGCCGGCTCGTCAGGTTGACCAGGGCCGCCGTCCCCTCCACCTGCTCGGCGAGCCCGCGGACCTTCGCCAGGTTCCTGAGCATGTCCAGCCGGAACTTGCCCCGAAGCTGGCCGAGCGCGGCGATCTCCAGGTTCTGCCGCACGGTCAGGCGATCGAAGAGCTGGTTGATCTGGTAGCTCTTGGTGAGTCCGCGCTGGCAGGCATCGGAGACGTCCATGCCGGTGATGTCCTGTCCGTCGAACACGATCCGTCCCGCGGTGGGCGGCACCTCGCAGGTCAGCATCTTGAAGAAGGTGCTCTTGCCGGCGCCGTTCGGGCCGATGATCCCGCGCACCTCGCCGTGCTCGACGACGAAGTCGATGTCGCTGTTGGCGACGACCCCGCCGTAGTGCCGGGTCAGGCCGATGGCCTCCAGGATGGGGCCCTGCTTGCGGCCGCTGCTTCGCGCCTGCGGCCGGATCGTCGCGCCGCCGACCGGAGACGGGGAAGCCGGCCCGGCCGCCGCGGGGCCGGGATCCCCACCCGTCTCGCCGCGCCTCTTCGTCGCCAGGTGGTAGAGGTCCACGACGGCACCGACGAGGCCGCGCCGGAAGAAGACCACCAGGATCACGAACACGATGCCGAGGATCAGCTTCCAGGTGGCGCCCAGGCCGAGAGTCGTCTGCAGGAAGTCGCTCAGCAGCAGCCAGGTGGCCGCCCCGAGCAGCGGACCGAAGAGAGTCCCGGCCCCTCCGATGGCGGTCTGGATGACGATCTCCCCCGAGGTATGGAACATGAAGGCATCGGGCGGCATGAAGCCCTGCATCATCGCCAGCAGGCCGCCCGAGAGGCCGGCGTACATCGCGGCGACCACGAACACCGCCAGCTTGTAGCCATGGATGTCGTGGCCCAGCGCCCGGGCTCGCTGCGGATTGTCGCGGATGCCGCGCAGCAGCAGGCCGACCGGGGAGCGCACGATGCGCAGCGCCACCACCATCCCGACGAAGTAGCAGAACGCGAAGAAGACGTACATCTCGAGGTTGCTGGAGAATTCGTACGCGAAGAAACCGAGGTCGATGGCGGGCGGCGGCACCCCCGGTATGCCGTTCTCCCCGCCGGTGTACTCCGACAGCGGATTGAACTCGAGGAAGAAGAACACCTCGGCGATCGCCACCGTGATCATGGCGAAGTAGATGCCGGTGCGCCGCAGCGCGATCAGCCCCACCAGGTAGCCGACGATCCCGGCCGCGACCGTGCCGACGAAGAGCGCGCCGATCGTGTTGTCGAAGGACGTCTCGGTCAGCAGGTAGGCCGCGAACATGCCCCCGGTGCCGAAGAACGCCGCCTGGCCGAAGGACAGCAGGCCGGTGTACCCGAACAGCAGGTCGAAGCCGATGCCCACCAGCGCCCAGATCAGGATGCGGTTGATGGTGGTCAGGGGAAAGCCGAGATGGGGCAGGATGAACGGCACTGCGATCAGGCCGATCAGCAGCAGGGTTTCGACGAGAAGGGGGCGTTGTCTGCGCATCGGATCACTCGCGACCGACCGTGCCGAGCAGCCCGTGGGGACGCAGCACCAGCACCAGTGTCATCACCACGAACAGCATGATGTACGAATAGGCGGGATTGACCATCGATGTCAGGCTGATGATCTCGCCGGCGATGAGCCCTCCGAGCACCGCTCCGGGAAAGGAGCCGACCCCGCCGATGACGACCACGACGAAGGTCTGCACCAGGATGGCTTCGCCGACGTCCGGAGCGATCGACACGACAGGCGCGTTCACGATGCCTGCGAATCCGGCGGCCATCGCGCCGATCCCGAACACCAGCATGAAGACCTTCTGGATGTTGATTCCCAGCGAATCGACCATCACCGCATCCTCGATGCCGGCGCGCACGATCATGCCGATGCGGGTGCGATAGAGCACGAAGTACAGGGCCAGCAAGGCCACCGTGACGATGCCCAGGAGCGCGAGCCGGTAGGTCGGGTAGACCATGAAGCCGAGATTGGTGATGCCGACCAGGGAATCCGGCGGCGGCACCGATTTCGACAGGCTGCCGAAGAAGAAGCGCACCGCCTCGACGCAGACGATGCCCAGCCCGAAGGTGACGAGCAGCTGGTCCTCGGCGGGGCGCGCATAGAAGTGGCGGATGATGAGCTGCTCGGTGACGATCCCGACCACCATCACGAACAACGCGCCGGCCGCGACCGCCGCGAGGAACGATTCGGTGTACTCGTAGGCCATCCATCCGGCATAGCCTCCGAGCATGAACAGCGCGCCATGGGCGAGGTTCAGCACCCCGAGCGTGCCGTAGATGATCGTCAGGCCCGAGGCGATGAGCGCCAGCAGCGCACCCAGCACCAGCCCGTTGAAGAGCTGAGATACGAAATTGGCCCAGTTGAGCACGCGATGACGTCCTGATCATGGGTCGAGTCGATGGCCCGCCGCCGGCTCCGGTGACGAGCGACCCGCGGCACGAAAGCGCCGCGGACCGTCGGAAGTGGTCAGGTGTAGTCGCCGAGCTTGCAGCCGAAGGCGTCGGCGGCCTGGATCACCTTCTCGCCGGGGACGACTTCGAGCACCTCCCAGAAGTCCTCGTCGTTCTTCATGTCCTTCTTCGCCTTGCCTCGCACGAGGACGACGGGACGCACGCACTGGTGGTCTTCCGGGCGGTAGTGGACATCACCGATGAGCGACGGGATGGTCTCGCCCTTCTCGTACTGCCTGATGACGTCGGGCGGATAGAAGCTGCCGGCTTCGGTGACCATGCGCGCCCAGTGGGCGAAGCTGACGTAGCCGTTCTCGGCGCCCCACTCCGGCCGGTACCCCCACTTCTTCTGGAAGGCCTCGACGAACAGCTTGGCGTTCGGGTACTTGTCCTCCAGCGTCCACCAGAAGTCGGTCGCCGCGAACACGCCCGCGGTGATGTCGACCCCGGCCTCGCGCGCGAGGAAGGGAATCTGGTACGGGATCACCAGGGTCATGCTGGGCAGCAGCCCGAACTGCTTGGCCTGCTGGCTCGAGAGCACCGCGTCGCGTCCCCAGTTGACGTTGACGAGGAATTCCGCGCCCGAGTTCGCGATGTTGGTCAGGTACTGGCTGAAGTCCTGGGTACCCAGGGGCGACACCTGGTTGGTCACCACCGTCCAGCCGGCTTCCTTGGTGAGGTAGTCGGCGACCGACTTCGTCGTGGTGTGGCCGTAGGTGTAGTCCGGCGTCATGAACGCGGCCTTGCGGTTCTTGCCGAAGTTCTTGACCAGGACCGGGCCGATCGCGTTGGCCGCCATCTCGCCGAAGAAACCCTGGCGCACGCCGTAGCGCACGCAGTCCTTGCCCGTGGTGTCGTTCGACCCCGAGATCCCGGCCATGTAGAGGATCTTCTCGCGCTGCGCGAACTTGTTCATCGCCACGGCCACGGCCGACGAGGTCGAGCCGATCATGGCGATGATCTTGTGCTGGTTGATGAAGGTCTGCTGGACCTGCAGGGCCTGGTTGGGCTTGGCGGCCGAATCGGCGTGCACGAACGCGACCTTCTTGCCGAGCACGCCCTTGTCGATCTTCGGCGCGAGCATCTTCATCAGCTCGTGGTTGCCGTTGATGTGCTCGATGGCGAGCTCCATGCCCTTGCGCTCGTCATCGCCCTGCACCGCATAGGTGCCGGTCAGCGGGACCGCCCCGCCGATGTAGACCGTGTCGCCCTGCGAGCCCGCGGGCCAGCTGCCGATCGGCGGCTTGTCCTGCGCATGAGCCCAGCCGATGTGGCCGAGGCCTGGAATGAGCGCCGCGCCTGCCGCGCCGGCGCCTACCCGAAGCACCTGGCGGCGCGAGAAGAAGGGCAACCCGTTTCCGGACTTGAACTCCGACATGTTTCTCCTCCTGTGGATCTTCGATTTCTGTCGACAAGCATCGACTCGATGAGTCAATGACTCAACAAGGAATTGACTTGATTGATATTTCTTGTAAAGAATTGATCGAGATGAATGAAAATCCGTCGATTCTTCACCTTGCGACGCAGCATGCGCGGCCTGCGATCCACCCCTGGCCACGATTCGGGCGACCGGCGTGCGCAACGCGACCCGAGGCGGTGGACCCATGCCGCGCTCGCTGATCGGGCCCACCCTGCGCGAGCGCAGGCGACGCCTCGGCATCACGCAATCGAGGCTCGCGGCCGAGGCCGGCATCTCGGCGTCGTACCTGAACCTGATCGAGGGGAACAAGCGCAACATCGGGGGCGCGCTTCTCAAGCGCCTTGCTGACGCCCTCGGGATCGCGGTCGACGAGCTCGACGGGGCAGCCGAGCGGCGACTGGCGAGCGATCTCGAGGAGCTCACCGGCGAGCCGCTGCTCGCCGACCTGCGCCTGGATCCCGCCGTCACCCATGAGCTCGCCAGCCGTCGCCGCGACTGGGCGCGCGCCCTCGTCCGCCTGCACCGGGCCTGGCTCGATCGCGGCCGCGCGGTGAACGCGCTGTCGGATCGTCTCGGCCAGGATCCCTTCCTCGGCGGCGCGGTGCACAGCATGCTCACCCAGGTGACGGCGATCCACTCGTCGTCCGAGATCCTCGAGAACATCGAGGACCTCGAGCCGGCGCAACGCCGGCGCTTTCTCGGCATCGTCAGCAGCGAAAGCGCACGCCTCGCCGAAGTGGCCCAGTCGCTGACCGCATTCTTCGACAAGGGCCACACCGGCACGCGCTCGCTCACCCCCGTCGACGAGGTCGATGATTTCATCTTCGACCGGGACGACCACTTCCCCGGGCTCGAGGAAGTCGCGCAGGATTTCCGCGCCGCGGCCGGGATCGGGATCGAGTGCCATGAATCCGCGCTGGCGGACTACCTGCAGCGCGTCCACGGCGTGGCGGTGAGCACCCGGCCATCCACGCACGAGAGCCGCGCCGGAGCACCGAGGCCCGCCACCTTCGATCCGCGATCGCGAACCATGGCCCTGGCCGAATCGGCGCCACCTCCGACGCGGCGCTTCCAGCTCGCCCGGCTGGCGGTCGAGCTGTTCCGGCAGGGGCGCGCGATCGACACCGAGATCGCCCAGGCAACGCAGCTCACCACCGACGCCGCCCGCCAGCGTACCCGCCGCGTTCTCGCGTCCTACCTGGCGGCGGCGGTGCTGATGCCGTACGAAGCCTTCCTCGAGGCGGCGCGCGCCTCGCGGTACGACATCGACCACTTGGCGCGGCGCTTCGGCACGAGCTTCGAGCAGGTCTGCCATCGCCTCGCCACGATGCGCCGCCCGGGCGCGGCGGGGATCCCGTTCGGACTGATGCGCGTCGATGCCGCCGGCTTCACCAGCAAGCGCTTTCCCCTGGAACGGCTCACCCTGCCCCGCCATGGCCCGGCATGCCCGATGTGGGCGATCTACCAGGCCTTCCTCACCCCCGGTACCGTGGTGCGCCAGCTCGTCGAACTCCCCGCGGGCGACCGCCTGCTGTTCATCGCCCGTACCGTCGACAAACCCCGCCCAGCGTTCACCGCGCCGCGGCGCCTCCTGTCGATCATGCTCGCCTGCGATGCCCTCTATGCCGACCAGACGGTCTACGGCGACGGGCTCGACCTGTCTTCATCGGCACCGGCCGTGCCGGTCGGGCCCAACTGCCGACTTTGCGTGCGCCGCGACTGCCTGTATCGCGAAGAGGATCCGATCGTCGACGCCTGATCCGATGCGAACGAATGCGAAACCGCCCGACGGGCTACACTGCGGCGGAAAGACCGGAGAAGGCAGCTCAAGGGGGAGATACGGGCCATGGCCACGGGCGTGCTGATCGTCGAGGACGAGCCGAACATCGTCGAGTCGCTGAGCTTCGTGCTGCAGCGCGCGGGCCATGCCGTCACTTCCGCGCTGGACGGCGAGGCTGCGCTGGGCATCCTGCGCAGCAGCGCGCCCGACCTGCTGATCCTCGACCTGATGCTGCCGGGAATCAACGGCTTCGAGGTCCTCAAGACGGTGAAATCCGATCCCGCCCTGAAGCAGGTCCCCGTCATCGTCCTTACGGCCAAGGGCCAGGCGCGCGACCGCCGGATGGCCGAGGACATCGGCGTGGAGGGGTTCATGACCAAACCCTTCTCCAACCGCGAGCTCGTCGAGCTGGTCGACAAGCTGGTAAAGCGCTGACGGACCCGGGCCCGATCATACGGATTCGCCTTCAACCGTATAACCGCGTTGGGTCGCCTTGCCGTGCAATCGCACTGTCTGCGGCTCCCCGCCTTGTTCTACGATCGAATGCGAACCCGTATCAGGCGCGCAGGGCCTGCCCGGCGCCGGCCTGCGCCGGCGCGACCGGCAGCATCACGCGGAAGCAGGCACCCGGCAGGACGCCGCGGGCGAGCTCCACCGTACCGTCGAGCTTGCCGATGATGTTCCGCGAGATGTTCAGCCCCAGGCCGAGGCCTCGCGAGCCGGTCGCCGCCCCCGGCTCGGCACGGATGAACTTCTCGAATATCGAGCTGCGATACTGGAGCGGGATTCCGGGGCCGTTGTCGGATATCTCGACGATGTACATGCCGTCGACGACCCGGGATGCGATGTTCACCCGCGGCTCGGCCGCATCGTTGTACGAGATCGCATTCGAGATGATGTTGATGAAGACCTGGCTGAGCCGGCCGGCGTCCGCCAGCACGATCGCGCTGCCGGCCCGCGGGCCGTTCTCGATCACGACGAACCGCTTGCGGGCGATCGCCTCGCAGACCATGGCCGCCTGATCGAGCACCTCCTCGGCGTCGACCGGAACGTTCTCCCAGCCGCGCTCGCCCTGCTCGAGCGCGCTCAGGTCGAGAATGTCGTCGAGCAGGCGGGTCAGCCGCACGCTTTCGTTGTGGATCGTCGTGATGAAGCGCTGGCGCTGCGCCGGCGGGAGATCGTCGACCGAGAGCAGGATCTCGGCGAACGAACGGATCGAGGTCATCGGCGTGCGCACCTCATGGCTGACCTGCGACAGGAAATCGTCCTTCTGCCGATGCAGCTCCTGCAGCAAGGCATTGGCTTCCTGGAGCTTCTGCGCGGCGGTGTGCAGCTCCTGCGACTTCATCTCGAGCACATGCGAGTACTCGATTACCTGCTGGGTCTCGTCGGCGATCCGCATCACCTCCTCGAGCGACACCGTGTCGCCGGCCAGCCCCTTGGTCAGCAGGATATGGGCCGAAGCCGAGCCGATCGACCCGGCCAGCTCGCGCTCGAGCCTCGCGATGAATCCGGGGGAGACATCCCGCTGCCATGCCCTCGTCCCCCGCGACAGGCCGGCCGATTCGAACAGGGATCGCGCGCGGTTCCATCCGAGCACCCGCTCGGCGACGTAGAAGAGCTCGCGGGTCGTGGTCGATCCGCGGATCACCTGGGGCTGCAGCGAGGCGCCGCGCCGGAACACGTCGACGAAGAGCGCCGCCTGGATCCGCTCCAGGACGCTCCGGCTGGTGGCCACGGAAACGCAGAGCAGCGCCGCGGTGTTGAGGAGCAGGCTCCAGAAGACGGCGTGCACCAGGGGATCGACGCCCTCCATGCCGAACAGGGCCTGCGGGCGAAGCGCGTGGATGCCCCAGGGGCCTTCGTCGAGCAGCGACATCATCAGCGGACTGACCGAGGACAGCGAGGGCAGGAACAGGGTCCACGCCCAGACGACGAACCCGATGGATATGCCCGCGAGCGCGCCCCTGACGTTCGCGTTTCGCCAGTACAGGGCGGCCAGCATCGCTGGCAGCAGCTGGGCGACGCCGGCGAAGGAGATCAGCCCGATCTGCGCGAGCGCGGCCGAGGCCGACGTCAGCCGGAAGTACAGGAAGCCGAGCCCGAGCAGGCCCGCGATGGAGATCCGCCGGCTGCGCAGCAGCAGGCGTGCGATGTCGTGCTCGCCCTCCTCGTGGCGGCGGCTTGCCCGGCGCAGCATCAGGGGAAGCACGACGTGGTTCGACACCATGATGGACAGGGCGATCGACGCCACGATGATCATCGAGGTGGCGCTCGAGAAACCGCCGATGAACACCAGCAGCGCCAGCGCATCCTGTCCCGCGACCATGGGCAGGGTCAGCACGAACATGTCGGGATTGGATCCGGCCGGCATGGTGGCGAGCCCATGGAGCGCGATCGGCATCGTGAAGATGCTCATCAGCAGCATGTAGGCGGGGAAGGCCCAGCCGGCCGTGCGCAGGTGGTTCTCGTTCGAGTTCTCGACGACGGTGATCTGGAACTGTCGCGGCAGGCAGATCACGGCGCAGGCCGACAGGAACAGCACGGCCACCCAGCGGCTGCCGAAGCCTTCGTTGGTCTGGATGTCGACGCCGGCCGCGACCGCGCGGGCATAGACATCGCCGAAACCGTCGTTGGCGCCGTAGACGACGAAGACCCCTACGGCGAGCAGCGCGATCAGCTTGACGACCGCCTCGAAAGCGATCGCGGCGACCACCCCGAGGTGCTGCTCGCGCGCATCGACGTTGCGGGTTCCGAACAGGATCGTGAAGGCCGCGAGGACGACCGCGATGCCGAACGCCAGGGTGGCCTCGTCGAGCGCGGCGAGATGATCCTCCCCCGTCCCCCGGGTGACCGAGACGGCCTGGATCGACGCGGCGATCGCCTTGAGCTGCAGCGCGATGTAGGGCGTGACGACGACCACCACGATCATGGTGACGAGCACCGCGAGCGCGTTCGACTTGCCGAAGCGCGACGACAGGAAGTCGGCGATCGAGGTGATGCGCTGGGAGTGACTGATGCGGATCAGCTTGCGCAGGATGAACCACCAGGCAATGAAGACGAGCGACGGCCCCATGTAGATCGGCAGGAACTCGAGGCCGCGACGCGCGGCGGTGCCGGCCGCCCCGTAGAAGGTCCAGCTCGTGCAGTACACCGAGATCGAGAGCGTGTAGACGAGCGGCGAGCGAAGAAAGCCGACATGTCCCCGGGCCGAGAGGGCATCCGACGCATAGGCGAGCAGGAACAGCAGCCCGACATAGCCGATGGCCGTGAGAATGACGAAGTCGGGCGACAGCATCAGTCGTCGCCAGCCAGCCTTTCGCTTCGTGGGCCGGGATCCGGGCCGGCCGGCGGCTGCTCGGCACCCGGCGCGAGCGGATCACTGAACGGCCGGCACCATGAGAGAACCAGGGTGCCGACGATGATGAGCAACCAGACGGCGAAGAGGTAGAGGATCTCGAGCGGCAGGCCGAACAGGATCAGCCGCCTGCCGACGAACAGGTTGACCAGGGGCGGCACCAGCAGCAGGGTGCCGAAGAAGGGCAGCAGGAAAGCCAGCTCTTCCCGGCCCGTCTGCTGTTCGGTGCCTGCCCGTTCGTCGGTCGTCAATGCCGCCCCCCTGAGCTTCGGCCGATCAGATCGTCACGTTCGGCTCCACGCCAAGTCCCGCAAGCCGAGCCGCGGCTTCGTCCGCCATCCGTTCGACGATCCGTGCCGCGGGCTCGATGGAATCGATCAGGCCCGCGGCCTCCCCGAACCAGACCCCGGTGTTCTCCGGATCCCCGGCGGTGAAGGCCTGCCGGTAGCGCGGGCCTTCCACCGCGACCTGGCGCTCCAGCTCCGCCTCGCGCCCGTGCCAGCGGTCGGTGAAGGCATTTCGCCGGATCCGGGCGCTGAACCCGCGCGGCCAGGGTATCTGGCGGGCGATGTCGGCCACCGCGGTGCGCAGCGTGCCGTCGCCGTCGGTTTCGAGGATGGCGCGGTGGTGTCCGTCGTGGACCAGGGCTTCCCTGGACGCCCACAGGCGGGTTCCGACCAGGACGCCATCGGCGCCGAGGGCGAGCGCTGCCGCCAGTCCCCGTCCATCGGCGATGCCGCCCGCCGCCAGCAGCAGCGTATCGGGAGCATGCGCGGCGAGATGGTCGGCGACTTCGGGAACGAATGTCAGCGTCCCCCGCAGCGCGCCGTGTCCGCCCGCCTCCGAGCCTTGCGCGACGACCACGTCGGCACCCACGTCCACGGCGTCCATCACATGGTCCATGTCCTGGCACTGGCAGATGACGCGCGCGCCGGCAGCGCGGATCTCGTCGACGAAGGGGCGCGGATCGCCGAAGGACAGCATGACCGCGGCCGGCCGATGCGCGAGCACGTCGGTCAGCATCGACGGCGACTTCCGCAGCGACCAGGTGATGAAGCCGACCCCCACCCGCGCACCGGCAGCCGCCTCGAACTGCTCCTCGAGCCAGGAAGCATCGCCGTAGCCGCCACCGATCAATCCGAGCCCTCCGGCCCGGCTCACCGCTGCCGCGAGAGCGCCGCCGGCGGCGAACGCCATGGGCGCCGAGACCACCGGGTGCCGCAGGCCGAGCACCTTGGTTAGTCGTGTCGAGAGTGTGGCCATGGGTTCTCCGTTGATGTTCGGGACATTAGAGAACAACGCCCGCTATCGCGAGGAGGCTCTTCTCACTCGCCGAGAGCGCCTGTCGAGCCGCCTGAAGCCTGGCGCAAGCATTGGCATGGACGGCGTCTTCAGTATGCAAGGCTACTATGCAAAAGGCGGCTTCGTCTTTTCCCACCGGGACTTGCGTTTTCGCACCGAGATCGCTGACTCGCCGACGGACCTGCCTGCGAGCAGCCGGCACATCGTTCCGCTTGCGGACGCGCCTTTCGAGCAGATCCTCGACTATGATCGGAGCTGCTTTCCCGCCAGCCGCGCGAAGTTTCTGAAAGCGTGGATCTCCCAATCCGACGCTCTTGCGCTTGGCTACCTGCACGATGAAAGCATGACCGAGGTTTTCGGTTGCGCACGGATGTATCTGGGAACCCCGCCGGTCTTGCGCCACGAACGGATCTTCGGGGTCACGACTTTCGAGTTCGGGTGATCCCTGAATCGAGCAATGGCGCGGCTTGCGACCCATTGCGGACACACGGTGGCCGACAGGCCCAAGATTCCGGCCAGCTTCGGGTACAATGCGCCCCGAGCCGGCATCGAGAGCAATCTTGAAGCCAGGAGACGTGGCCGAGAGGTCGAAGGCACTCCCCTGCTAAGGGAGCATGCGGGCCAAAACCTGCATCGAGGGTTCGAATCCCTCCGTCTCCGCCAAACAACTGCGCCCGCGATAGCGGGCGTTGTTGTTTGGCGGGGACAGCACAGCGCCTGCGCGCTGTGCGCGAGGGATTCGAAGGGGAAAAGGCCGGGTTTCCCCGGAGTCCCCTTTCAGACGATCTCCTGCTCCAGCCCGAAGGCCTTGTGCAGCGCCCGGACCGCGAGCTCCATGTACTTGTCGGCGATCACCACCGAGATCTTGATCTCCGATGTCGAGATCATCTGGATGTTGATGCCTTCCTCGTACAGGGTGCGGAACATCTCGCTCGCCACGCCCGCGTGCGAGCGCATCCCGATGCCGACCGCCGAGACCTTGCAGATGTCCGGGTCGCCGACGATCTCGCCGGTTCCGAGCGGACCGCGGACCTCGCGCTCCATGATCTCGAGGGTACGCTTGTACTCGGAGTGCGGCACCGTGAAGGAAAAGTCCGTCATGCCGCCGACCGACTGGTTCTGGATGATGACGTCGACGTCGATGTTCGCCGCCGCGATGGGCCCGAGGATCTGGAAGGCGATCCCCGGCCGGTCGGGCACGTGCATGACGGTGATCTTGGCGGCGTCGCGGCTGAACGCGATGCCCGATATGACGGCCTTTTCCATGTTCTCGTCTTCCTCGAATGTGATCAGGGTTCCCGAGGCAGCCTCTTCCTCGACCGGGATGTCCGGCGGGGTCAGGCTCGACAGGACCCGGGTCCGCACCTGGTACTTGCCGGCGAACTCGACCGAACGGATCTGCAGGACCTTCGAGCCGAGGCTCGCCATCTCGAGCATCTCCTCGAAGGTGATGCGCGCGAGGCGCCGTGCGTCCGGGACCACCCGCGGATCGGTGGTGTAGACGCCGTCGACATCGGTGAAGATCAGGCATTCCGCGGCGCCCATCGCCGCGGCGACCGCCACCGCCGAAGTATCCGATCCGCCGCGGCCCAGGGTCGTGATGTTGCCGTTCGGATCCACGCCCTGGAATCCGGTCACGATGACCACCCGGCCGGCGGTGAGCTCCGCCCGGATGCGGCTGTCGTCGATCGATTCGATCCGTGCCTTGCCGTAGGCATCATCGGTGCGCACCGGCACCTGCCAGCCGGTGAAGCTCACCGCATCGATGCCGACCGACTGCAGCGCGATCGCGAGCAGCCCGACCGAGACCTGCTCGCCGGTGGAAGCGATCATGTCGAGCTCGCGCCGCGACGGGGCTTCGCTGATCTCGTGGGCGAGGCCGAGCAGGCGATTGGTCTCGCCCGACATCGCCGAGGGTACGACGACGACCTGGTGCCCGGCGCGATGCCACTTGGCGACGCGTTCGGCGACATTGCGGATGCGCTCGACCGAGCCCATCGAAGTGCCGCCGTACTTGTGGACGATGAGGGACATGGCGTGTGATTTCCGGCTTGCGCACGCCGCCCCGCCCTCGCGAGGACACGGCGGCAAAACATTCAATTATAGGAGATGCGGCCGCCCGCTTCAGGAGGCGTCCGGGCCTGCGCAAAGAAAGCGCCGGCGCGGGTCGTCCGCGGCGCGCGGCTCGAAGCGCAGCCCGACGCCGGCCGAGCCGCCGCCGCCGGAAGCCGCCACCGCGTTCCCGTCGACGTTACAGCCGAAACCGGCCGCGTACACCACCCGGCCGTCGATCTCCACCACCGGCAGGCCCGTCCGCAGCCAGGGCGGCACCGCCCGCTCCTGCCAGAGATTCTTCAGGGTCCGCGACGGCCGGCCGGCAACGGTGCGCAGGCGATCGCCGGCACGGGCACGGCGGACCAGCAGGGGCCGCGACCTCAGCCAGTCGGCCGGCAGCGGTCCGCCCGGCACGATGCGCAGCCGGGCATCATGGTCCGGCAACGCGAGATCCGGCTCCCCCTGCCAGTGCCAGCGGATCTCGCCCGGCGTGGCGTCGATCCCGCCCCGCTCGATCCAGACCGAGTCGCGATAGCGGCATAGCCATGCGCCGGCATGCGGCAGGCGCAGCGGCGGCGCGCCGGCCGCACCGAGCTGGCGCCGCCAGTCGGCCAGCCGCGCCGCGCTGGGCGCCGGGAGGCCCTGCCCGTCGACCCAGGCGCGCAGCACCAGGGCATGGCGGGCGTCGGACAGGCCGGCCAGCCCGCGAGCATCGAGCCGGCCGTCGGCATCGACCAGCCTGTCGAGCTCCTCGGCGGCAATCCCGGCGAGCAGGGCCCGGGCTTCGGCGAGATGCCCGATCGCACGCATCGCCCCGACACGGAAGCCCGGCATCGCCGCCTCGAGCGCCGGCAGGGCCTGATGGCGCAGGGCATTGCGCGCGAACCGGCAGTCGCCGTTGGAAGGGTCCTGGACGAATTCGAGGCCACGGGCGCGGGCATGGGCCTCGAGCGCGATGCGCGGCAGCGCCAGCAGCGGGCGATGCAGGCCGCGCTCGGCCGGATGGGCGGACGCCATCGCGGCGAGCCCGCGGGGCCCGGCGCCGCGCCCGAGGGCGATCAGCAGGGTCTCGACCTGGTCGTCGGCATGATGGGCGCAGGAGACCAGATCGCAGCCGGCATCCGTCGCGATACGGTCCAGCGCGGCGTAGCGGGCCCTGCGGGCCCAGGCCTCGACGCTGTCGCCGGCCGCCGGCATGCCGTCGAGCCGGTGGGAGGTCGCATCGACACCGATCGCCCTCGCCCGCTCGGCGACGAACCGCGCCCAGCGCCCGGACCCGGGCTGCAGCGCGTGGTCGACATGGCCGACATGGAGCCGCTCCGGAGGGACGAGACCCGCCAGGGCGTCGAGCAACACCATCGAATCGAGCCCGCCGCTCACCGCCACCAGGATGCGCCGCCCGGCCGCTGGCCCGGCCAGCCAGCCGACCAGGGTATCGACTACCGCCGAAGCGCCCGTGTCAGGCGCCGGCCTCCTTGAACTTGCCATACGAGAGCAGGCGCTCCTGGCGCTTGGCGATCAGCTCCTCGGGCCGCAGGCCCTGGACCTGGCGCAGGGCATCGGCGATCGCCCGGCGCAGGGCCTGCGACATCGCATCGACATCGCGATGCGCGCCACCGATCGGCTCGTTGATCACGCGGTCGACGAGGCCGAGGGACTTCAGCCGCTGCGCGGTGATGCCCAGCGTGGCCGCCGCCTCGGCGGCCTTGTCGGCGCTTTTCCAGAGGATCGCCGCGCAGCCTTCCGGGGAGATCACCGAGTAGATCGCGTACTGCAGCATCAGCACCGTGTCGGCCACCGCGAGCGCGAGCGCGCCGCCCGAGCCGCCTTCGCCGATCACGATGGTGATGATCGGCACCTTCAGGGCGGACATCTCGAACAGGTTCCGGCCGATCGCCTCGGACTGGCCGCGCTCCTCGGCGCCGATTCCCGGGTAGGCGCCCATCGTGTCGACGAAGCTGAGGATGGGAATGCCGAACTTCTCCGCGGTGCGCATCAGGCGCAGCGCCTTGCGATAGCCCTCGGGGCGCGGCATGCCGAAGTTGCGCAGGCCACGCTCCTTGGTGTCGTGTCCCTTCTGGTGGCCGATCACCATGACCGACTGGCCGTTGAAGCGCGCGAGCCCCGCGACGATGGACCGGTCGTCGCCGAAGGTCCGGTCGCCGTGCAGTTCGTGGAAATCGGTCAGCAGCGAGCGGATGTACTCGAGGGTCTGGGGCCGTTGCGGATGCCGCGCGACCATCGCGACCTGCCAGGGCGTCAGCTTCGCGTAGGTATCCTTGAGGAGCGCCTCGCTCTTCTTGCGCAGGCGGCCGATCTCCTCGGCGATGTCGACGGCCGAATCGTCCTGGACGAAGCGAAGCGCATCGATCTTCTGCTCGAGGTCAGCGATCGGCTGTTCGAAATCCAGAAACGTCGTCTTCATCGATTCTCCACCGGCAGCGGATCGAGGCAGCGCCACATGTACCAGGTGGCCAGGCTTCGCCACGGGCGCCAGCGCTCGCCGATGGCCAGTGCCTCGCTGCGCGTCGGGACCATGCCGTCCGTGTAGTTGCGGGCGATTCCGCGCAGCAATCCGACATCATCGACCGGAAAGACATCCGGCCGGTGCAGATTGAATATCAAAAGCATCTCGGCTGTCCAGCGACCGACGCCCCGCACCCGACTGAGCTCGGCGACCAGCTCGTCGTCGTCCAGCCCCGCCCAGCGCGCCGGATCGACCTCGCCGCTGGCGAAGCGGGCGGCGAGATCCTTGAGGTATTCGGCCTTGCGTGCCGACAGGCCGCAATCGCGCAGGGTGGCGATGCGCATCCGCGATATCCGGTCCGGGTCGACCCTGCGGGCGCGCGCCACGACCCGGCCCCAGACCGCCTGGGCGGCGGCCACGGAGATCTGCTGGCCGACGATCGAGCGGGCGAGCGTCTGGAAGGGATCGCCGCGCTGGACGATATGGCCCGGCCCGCACTCGCCCATGACCCGTGCCAGCGTCGGATCACGGGCGGCCAGCGCGAGGCCCGCCTCGTCCCACCACGGTGGCTTCATCGAAGCGCTCCGGGACCGGCGACCGCCGTCATTGGCGGCGCCATGTGGTGCCGGCCGCCGAATCCTCGAGCACGATGCCCTGCTGCGCGAGATCGTCGCGAATCCGGTCGGCGAGCGCGAAGTCGCGCGACTTCTTGGCGGCGGCACGCTCGGCGATGGCCGCGGCGATGGCGGCATCGTCGGGACCGCTGGCGGTGACGGCATCGGCGCCGAGCAGGCCCGATCGCCTCACTTCGTGCGGATCGCGCCCGAGCAGGCCGAGATGGCCGGCCAGGCGACGCAGCTCCTGCTCGAGGCCGGCATCGGGCTGGCGATTGAGCTCGGCCGCCATCTCGAAGAGCACGGCGAGCGCGACCGGGGTATTGAAGTCGTCGTCCATCGCCTCGCGAAACCGCTCGGCGAAACCGCCGACGGACGCCGCGGAACCCGCCGTATCGACGTTCGCGGCACCAGCCGCGCCCTGCTGTCCGAGGGCGTTGTACAGGCGCAGCAGCGAAGCGCGCGCATCCTCGAGATGGGCATCCGAATAGTTGAGCGGGCTGCGGTAGTGCGCCCGCAGGATGAACAGGCGCAGCACCTCGGGGTCGAAGCGGCGCAGGACGTCGCGCACGGTGAAGAAGTTGCCGAGCGACTTCGACATCTTCTCGTCGTCGATCCGCACGAAGCCGTTGTGGATCCAGTAGTTGACGAAGCGCCCCTCGCGACCGTGGAAATTGGCGCCCTCGCTCTGCGCGATCTCGTTCTCGTGGTGCGGGAACTGCAGGTCGGCGCCGCCGCCATGGATGTCGAGCGTCTCGCCCAGCAGGGTGGTCGCCATCGCCGAGCACTCGATATGCCAGCCGGGCCGCCCGGGACCGAGCTTCGATGCCCAGGTGGCATCGGCCGGCTCGTCCGCCTTGGCCGCCTTCCAGAGCACGAAATCGAGCGGATCCTGCTTGCCCGCATCGACCGCCACCCGCTCGCCGGCGCGCAGGTCGTCGAGCGACTTCCCGGAAAGCCGGCCGTAGCGCGGAAAGCGCCGCACCGCGAAATTGACGTCGCCGTTGTCGGCCTGGTAGGCGAGTTCGTTCTCGCGCAGGCGCTCGATCATCGCCAGCATCTGCGGGACGTGGTCGGTGGCGCGGGGCTCGAAGTCGGGCCGCTCGACGCCCAGCGCGGCCTCGTCCTCGTGCATCGCGGCGATGAAGCGATCGGTGAGCGAGCGGATCGACTCGTTGTTCTCGACCGCCCGGCGGATGATCTTGTCCTCGATGTCGGTGACGTTGCGCACGTAGCGCACTTCGTAGCCGCTTGCCCGCAGCCAGCGCTGGATCATGTCGAACACGACCAGGACCCGGGCATGGCCGATGTGGCAATAGTCGTAGACGGTCATGCCGCAGACGTACATGCGCACCCGCCCCGGCTCGATCGGCTCGAACACTTCCTTGCGGCGGGATTCGGTATTGTGGATTCGGAGCATCGGACGAAGTCGCGGGAGGCCGGATCAGCGGCGCATCGTACTCGAATTCCGCCGGGCACCGCGCCGCCCGGCCCCATGCCGCATGGCAGAGGCCCGAGCCCGGTCGGTCTCGGGATTCAGGCTGGCCGGCACACCAGCCCGCACATGGCACGGGCACACGCGGATTCGCATGGCGATTGCTAGAATGCCGCCATGCGATCGAGTATAGCATCGGGCCGTCTGCCCCTTCCGGCCCGGGCCGGCCTCATCGGCGCGCTCTGGCTGCTGGTGCTCGCCATGCCGGCCGGCGCGCAGACCCTGCCGCCACCGCAACTCGAGCCTCCGCCGGCCCCCGGCCGGCTGTCCGATCCGCGCCTGGCGGCGACGGCCGTCGAGCAGATCCAGCGACTGATCGGCGAAGGCAGCTACGAAGCGGCCCTCGCGGAGGCCGCCAAGGCCGGCGAGCGACACCCCCGGCGGGTCGAGATCGCCTTCCTGACCGGTGTCGCGCAGACCCGGCTCGGGCGCAACGATGAAGCGATCGCGACCTTCGAAGCCCTGACCCGGGACTACCCGGAGCTCGCCGAGCCCTACAACAACCTGGCTGCGCTCTACGCCGGTCGCGACGAGCTCGAGCGCGCCCGCGCCACGCTCGAGCAGGCGACCCGCGTGCAGCCCTCCTATGCGCTCGCCCACGAGAACCTCGGCGACGTGCTGCTGCGCCTTGCCCGGCGCGAGTACGATCTCGCGGCGCGCAGCGCCACGACCACGGCCACCGCGTCGCGCAAGCTCGAGCTCATCGACGAGCTGATCCGACGCACCACCCCCGACCCAGAGCCGCCGGCCGGGCAATGACGGAATCGAACGACACAACGACGGAGTCCCCATGCTGCTCAAGAAAATCCCCGCGATCTGCGCCCTCGCCTTCGGACTGGCGGTAGCCCCCGGCGGCGCCTCGGCCGCGTCGAACCCGCAGGTCCTGATCAAGACGTCCGAAGGCGAGATCGTCGTCGAGCTCTATCCCGACAAGGCACCCAAGTCGGTGGCCAACTTCCTGCAGTACGTCGACGACGACCACTACGCCGGCACCGTGTTCCACCGGGTGATCAGCGGCTTCATGATCCAGGGCGGCGGCTTCGGCCAGGACTTCTACGAAGGCAACCTGCAGACCCGCAAGACCCGTGCGCCGATCGAGATCGAATCGAAGAACGGCCTCAAGAACGACCGCGGCGCGATCGCGATGGCCCGCACCGGGGATCCGAACTCGGCCACCGCCCAGTTCTACATCAACGTGGTCGACAACGCCTCGCTCAACTATCCGGGCCATGACGGCTACGGCTATACGGTCTTCGGCAAGGTCGTCGAAGGCATGGACGTGGTCGACCGGATCCGCCACGTTCCGACGGGCTCCATGGGGCCTTTCCAGGACGTGCCCAGGACGCCGGTGCTGATCGAGTCGGTGCGCAGGGTTGGCAACTGAGCCGGCGATCCGCATCGAAGGCGGGCAGCGCGCGCTGTTCGCATCCGACATGCATCTGGGCGGGCATGATCCCGCCCTCACCGGGCATTTCATCGCGGCGCTGGACGAAGCCATCGCAGGGGTGACCGAGCTCTTCCTGCTCGGCGACCTCTTCGAGGCCTGGACCGGCGACGATACCGCCGACCCGGCGGCCGAGGCGCTCGCAGACGCCCTCGCCCGGCTGGCGGACACCGGCGTCCGGACCCGGGTCCTGCGGGGCAACCGGGACTTCCTGCTCGGGTGCCAGCCATCGCCACCCGCCGTCGCCCCCTATCCGCGACGCGCCCGCTTCGAGCTCTGCGACGAGCCGCTCGTCCTCGAGGCCTTCGGGCGGCGCATCGCCGTCTGCCATGGCGATGCGCTCTGCACCGATGACCTCGAGTACCAGCGCTTTCGCGCCGCCAGCCGCGAAGCCGCATGGCAGGACGCCTTCCTCGCCCATCCGCTCGACGAGCGCGAGCGGCTCGCGCGCGGCTATCGCGACGCCAGCGAAGCGAGCAAGCAGGCCAAGGCCGGGTTCCTGATGGACGCGAATCCCGGCGCGGTCGACTGGCTCATGGATGCCGCCGGCGCCGACCTGCTGGTCCATGGGCACACCCATCGGCCGGCCATCCACCACTGGCAGCATGCCGGGCGGCAACGCGAGCGCTGGGTACTGCCGGACTGGACGCTCGAACCGCGCCGCGGCGGCTTCCTGCGGATCGACGCATCGGGCTGGAGCCGGCTCGGGGACTGGTAGCCGGGCGCGACGGCCCGGCAGCGATCGTGGGCGCCGGGCCGCCGCCGGCCCCCTATTCGACCAGGCGATTCAGGTCGTTCGCATCGAGCGGCTCGCAGTCCTTCTCGAGCCGGACGCCCATGCGCTTGAGCTCGGCCTGCATCTCCTCGATGCGCCGGTCCTGCGCGGCGACATGGTCGATCAGCCGGTGCAGCGCCACCGACAGCGGATCATCGCCATCGCGGGTCACCGCATAGGCGGCGAATGCCGGGTGCGCGGCCTTCGGCTCGACGTCGTGCTCGGCATCGCGGGCGATGATCCGCGCCGGGATGCCGACCGCAGTCACACCAGCCGGCACCGACTTCAGCACCACCGAGTTCGATCCGATGTTGGCATCGTCGCCGATGGTGAAGGGTCCGAGCACCTTGGCACCGGCCCCGACCACCACCCGCTCGCCCAGGGTCGGATGGCGCTTGCCGCCGTTGAGCGAGGTGCCCCCGAGGGTGACGCCCTGGTAGATGGTGCAGTCGTCGCCGACCTCAGCGGTCTCGCCGATCACGACGCCCATGCCATGGTCGATGAAGACGCGCCGTCCGACCAGCGCGGCCGGGTGGATCTCGATGCCGGTCAGCCAGCGCGACAGGTGCGACACCCAGCGCCCGAGGGTGCGGAAGCGGTTGATCCACAGCGCATGGCCGAGCCGATGCAGGGCGAGCGCATGGATGCCCGGATAGCACAACAGCACCTCGAGCGACGAACGCGCGGCCGGATCCCGTTCCCGTACCGCCGCCATGTCTTCGCGGATGCGCTCGAACATCGTCAGTTCTCCCTCTGTGGCCCCCGGCTGGTCCGGCGGGCCCGCTCATCATTTCACACGGGTTCGCATTCGATTGCAGGACAAGGCGGGGCGCCGAAGACAGTGCGCTTGCACGGCAAGGCGTCCCAACGCGGTCATGCGATCGAATGCGGATCCGTATCAGTGTAGGCGCGGTCTCAAGCCCCCTGCGTGGGGACGTGTACCCAGCCGCTCATCAGGCGCCGGGCGCTGCGCGACATGAGCGCCCGGTCCATCCGCCAGGTGCCATTGTCGCAGACCACCTCGGCGCCCACCGCCAGCACGCCCGAAACGTGCCCGATGCGGGTCGCGACCCCCGGCAGGGTGCGGGCGATCTCGTTGGCGAGGCTGCCCGGCAGCGCCGCCGCCGCGCCCAGCGCGATCGAGCCGGTGCCGGTGTAGGCGTGGTGCAACCGGCCCATCGACATGATGCGGGCGAGCACGTCGATGCGCGCGGCGCCCACCTCGACCCCGGCGCTGGTGCGAAAAGGCGCGGGCTTGGCCAGCCAGGAGACTTTCGGCGTCGCCGGGCGCAGACGGCTCGCCTCGGCGGGCGTATCGGCAAGCCCCATGGCCACCGAGGCATGGGCGCGGATCGCTTCGAGCCGCTCGAGCAGCTTCCGGTCGCGATCGACCTCCTCGGGCAGCTCGCGACCGGACAGGCCGAGCGCATCGGCCCGGAAGAAGACCGTCGGGTTGCCGGCGGTGATCATCGTCACCGCCAGCCGCCCGAGTCCGGGGACCTCGAGAAGGTCCTGGGGATTGCCGGTGGGCAGCAGGGCCGGCGCGCCGGGCACCAGCACCGGCTCATGGTATTCGAGGCGCACCTCGGCCCCCGGGAACGGCACCCCGTCCTCCTGGAACATGCCGGATTCGAGCACTTCCCCGTCGCACACCGGCACGATCGCGTCGATGCGCTGGCCGAGGTTGCGCTGCCAGATCCGCACGCGGGTTTCACCCTCTCGCGCCGGGACCAGCCCTTCGGCGATCGCGAAGGGGCCGACCGCCGCCGACAGGTTGCCGCAATTGCCGCTGTAGTCGATCAGCCCGTCCTCGATCGACACGGCGCCGAAGGTGTAGTCGACGTCGCAGTCGTCGCGCCGCGACGGCGCGATCAGCACCACCTTGCTGGTGCTCGAGGTGGCGCCGCCCATGCCGTCGATGTGGCGATGATAGGGATCGGGGCTGCCGATCACCCGGGCGAGCAGCGCATCGCGCTCGCTGGCCACCCTCGGCAGGTCCCGCTCATGGAAGAACACGCCCTTGCTGGTCCCGCCCCGCATGTAGACCGCCGGGATGCGTCGCTGCTTCATCTATCGTCCTTTGCGCTGGAGCGCTCGATTTTCGTACAGATGCCGCGCAGCAGATCGACCTCCTCGACGCCGAGGCGGGTCCGGGAGAACAGGCGGCGCAGCCGCGGCATCAGCTTCTTCGGATGGGCGGGATCGAGAAAGCCGATCCCGACGAGAGCGCGTTCGAGATGGGCGTACATCGCCTCGATCTGCGCGCCGCTTGCCGGCTCACCCTCGGGCGTACCGGGCGCCCGCCCCGGGCTGCTTAACGGCGCACCGCCACCGGCCGCGTCGGCCGCCAGGGCCTCGCTCATCACGAAGGCCATCACCTGGACCGCCTGCGCAAGGTTGAGCGAACGATAGTCGCCGGCACCGGGGATGGCGCACAGGCGCTGGCACAGCTGCAGCTGGCCGATCGACAGGCCGGTGCGCTCGGTGCCGAAGACGAGTGCCACCCGCGTCCGTGCACTCGCCCCCAACTCGCGGACGAGCTCCTCGCAGGCCGGCCGAGGCGGAGCCGGCGTGGGGCCGAACTCCCGTCCGGAAGCGCTCAGGCCCAGCGCCAGGGTCGTGTCCGCGAGCGCCGCCTCGAGGCTGTCGCAGCGACGCGCCGCGGCCAGGACATCGTCGGCACCGCTGGCCATGGCGATCGCCTGCGGATGCTCCAGGACACCGGGATCGCGCGGCGCCACCAGCACCAGTCGCGAGAAGCCCATGACCCGGATCGCGCGCGCGGCAGCGCCGACATTGCCAGGGTGGCTCGGTTCGACGAGGACGAAATCGACGCGCCCGGCAGGCGCGGCAGGGCACGGATTCATGATCGTCGAAGCGATACCTTAGAATTGCCTGTTTGGATTTGCCCGAAGCCCATGCACCCGATGCTCAACATCGCGATCCAGGCCGCGCGTCGCGCCGCCCGGATCATCAATCGCGCCGCGCTCGATCTGGAGACGATCAAGATCGCACGCAAGCAGCGCAACGACTTCGTGACCGAGGTCGACCAGGCGGCGGAGGTGGCGATCATCGAGACACTGCTCGGCGCCTACCCGGGGCACGCCATCTTAGCAGAGGAGTCCGGGCACACCGCCGGCCATCACGGCGCGCCGATCGAGCAGGCCGAGCACATCTGGATCGTCGACCCGCTCGACGGCACCACCAACTTCATCCACGGGATGCCCCAGTACGCGATCTCGATCGCGCTCATGCAGCGCGGCGTGGTCACCCAGGGGCTGGTCTACGACCCCAACCGCGACGAGCTCTTCACCGCCACCCGCGGCCGCGGCGCCTTCCTGAACAATCGCCGGATCCGGGTGTCGAACCGCGCCCGGCTCGACCAGGCGCTGATCGGCACCGGCTTTCCCCAGAGCCGGCTCGACAATCTCGAGGACTACCTGAAGCTGTTCCGGCTGCTGATCGAGCGCAGCGGGGGAGTCCGCCGGCCGGGCGCGGCCACGCTCGATCTCGCCTATGCCGCCTGCGGCCGCTACGACGGCTTCTTCGAGATCGGCCTCAAGCCCTGGGACGTTGCCGCCGGCAGCCTGCTGATGAGCGAGGCCGGCGGCCTCGTCGGGGATTTCGAAGGCGACTCGAACTACCTCTTCGGCGAGCGGATCATCGCCGGCAATCCCAAGGTGTTCGCGGCCCTCGTCCAGCTGATCGCCTCGTCCGGCGTGAAGAGCCTGGATCCCGAGCCGGCGGCGGCAGGCGCCGGCGGCAAGGCCGGCGCCTGAGCGAACCTCAGTCGGTTTCCTCCGCCGGGCGCGACAGGCAGCTGCTGCCTGCCGATGCCGCGATGGAAGACCTCGACCACGAAGCGCGGCTCGAACCAGGTGGCACCGCGCAGGTCGGTGTCGATGGCGTCGACACTAGAATGCACGACGGCGCCTCGCGAATCGCTGCGTCGACCGATCGCTCGAACGAGGGAATTGCACGATGACGACGAACGAGAGGCTGGAGACGCTCGACGCGATGCGAACGAAGGAGTTCGGCACCCTGCCGGATCTGCTTCGACTGCACGCCAGGCTGGCGCCGCGGAAAACGGCATTGATCCAGGATGCCGGGCAGATCGAGTACGCGGCGCTGGATCGGCTGGTCGACCGGGCAGCCGCGGCCCTGCAGCGCGACGGAATCCGCCCCGGCGACGTCGTCGCCATCTGCGCGCTGAACTCGATCCGCTATGCCGTCGCATTCATCGCCGCCCTGCGAGCCGGCGCCGCAGTCGCCCCGCTGGCACCGCTGACCACGCCGGAAGCCCTTGGCCTGATGCTGGACAACTGCGACGCCAAGATCCTCCTCGCCGACGGCGCGGGCAACGGCGTCGCCGCGGCCGGCCAGGCGGCCCGTCCGCTCGAGGCGGTGGGCCTGGACGAGGCGACGCCGTTTCCGGCCTTCGACCAATGGCTGGCGCCGCAAGGCACCGCGCCGGCGCCGGTACCGGCCGATCCGGACGCGGTGTTCAACATCATCTATTCGTCCGGCACCACCGGCACCCCCAAGGGGATAGTCCACACCAACCGGCTGCGCTGGCCGCAGATCTGCGGTGGTACGCTGTCGGCCTATCAGCCGGACAGCGTCACGATCGTCTCCACGCCGCTGTACTCCAACACGACGCTGGTAAGTTTCCTGCCGGCGCTGGGCGGCGGCGGCACCGTCGTCCTGATGAAGAAGTTCGACCCGGCCGGATTCCTCGCGCTGGCGGAAAAGCATCGTGCCACCAACGCCATGCTGGTACCGGTGCAGTATCGCCGCCTGATGGAGCATCCCGGCTTCGATCGCCACGATCTGTCGAGCTTCCGTATCAAGTTCAGCACCAGCGCACCCTTCTCCGCCAGTCTCAAGGCCGAGGTGCTGCGGCGCTGGCCCGGCGGACTGGTCGAGTACTACGGCATGACCGAAGGCGGCGGCAGCTGCATGCTGCTGGCCCACGAGCACCCGGACAAGCTCGGGAGCGTCGGCCGGCCGATGGACGGCCACGACATCCGCATCATCGACGAGGATGGCGTCGAGCTGCCCGCCGGAAGCATCGGCGAGATCGTCGGCCACTCGCCGTTCATGATGACCGGTTACAACAAGGAGCCGGAGAAATCCGCCGCCACCATCTGGACGGATCCGGCCGGCAAGCGCTTCATCCGCACCGGCGACATCGGCCGCTTCGACGAGGACGGGTTCCTGACCATCATGGACCGGGCCAAGGACACCATCATCTCGGGCGGCTTCAACATCTACCCGAGCGACATCGAAGCGGTTCTCGCACAGCATGAAGCGGTCGCGGAGGCCGCCGTGGTCGGCGTGCCCTCGGATCGCTGGGGCGAAACCCCGATCGCCGTCATCGTCCCGAACGAGGGCTTCACCGCCGTGACGGCCGACGAGATCCGCGAGTGGGCCAATGCGCGCCTGGGCAAGACGCAGCGCATCGCCGCCGCCTGGCTGGCGAGCGCCCTGCCGAGGAACGACATCGGCAAGGTCTCCAAGCGCCATCTCCGGGACGAATATGCCCGGCGGGCGCAGCAGGTCGAGGAGGCTGCCGGGCCAGCCGGGGCTCGCTGACGGCGATGGTGCAACAGTGAGCCACGAAAACGGGGAACAGTCCCACACGCCGATGATGCAGCAGTACCTCGCCCTCAAGGCGGGCCACCCCGACACGCTGCTGCTCTACCGGATGGGGGATTTCTACGAGCTCTTCTACGACGATGCCGAGCGCGGCGCTGCCCTGCTCGGCATCACCCTCACCCAGCGCGGCATGTCCAAGGGCGAGCCGATACCCATGGCGGGCGTGCCGGTGCAGTCGGTCGAGCAGTATCTCGCCCGCCTGATCCGGCTGGGCGAGTCGGTGGCGATCTGCGAGCAGATCGGCGACCCGGCCACTTCCAAGGGGCCGGTAGAGCGCAAGGTGGTGCGCATCGTCACCCCCGGCACCCTCACCGACGAGCAGCTGCTGCCCGAGCGCGAGGACCCGTTGCTGCTCGCCGTCCTTCCGGGCCACCCGGCGGGTCTCGCCTGGATGTCGCTCGCGGCCGGTGAATGCTGGCTCGCCGAGGTCGATTCCGCGGCGCTACCCGCCGCGATGGCCCGGATCGGGGCGGCCGAGATCGTCCTGCCGGAATCGGCCGATCCGGCGCGGCTCTTCGCGGGCGTCGATCCGGCCATGCTCGGCTCGGTCGCGAGCCAGCCCGACTGGCGCTTCGATACGGCACGGGCCCGCAAGGAGCTCTGCGAGACCCTCGACGTCGCCGACCTCGGCGCCTTCGGGGTCGCCGACCAGCCGCAGGCGCTGGCGGCCGCTGGCGCCCTGCTTGCCTACGCCACCCTGACCCAGGGCCAGGCGCCGAGTCACCTGCAGCGGCTGCACGCCTGGCGCGACGATGCCTTCATCACCCTGGACGAGACGGCGCGGCGCAACCTCGAGGTCATCGAGAGCCTGCGCGGCGACGATGGCCCGAGCCTGCTGCGGATCCTCGACGAATGCGCCGGCAGCGCCGGCGGCCGGCTGCTGCGGCGCTGGCTGCAGCAGCCGGTGCGGGAGCAGGCCGTCGCGGCCGCCCGCCACGACCGCATCGAGGCGCTGATCGAAGGCGCGCATCGCAGCCTGCGGCCCCTGCTGCGCGGCCTGCCCGACTACGAACGGGTGGCCGCGCGCATCGCGCTCGGCTCGGTGCGGCCGCGCGAGCTCGCGGCACTGCGCGATTCGGCGCCGGCACTTGCCGGCATCGCCGAACGCGTCACCGAGCTCGCGCCGGCCGCCTTCGCCGACCTGCGGGCGGCGCTCGTGCCGCCTGCCGACGCGCTCGCGATGCTGCGCGAGACGATCGCCGACGAACCGTCGGCCCAGGCCCGCGACGGCGGCGTGATCCGCGACGGATTCGATGCGCAGCTCGATGAGTTGCGCGAGCTCGATGCAGGCTGCGGCGACTTCCTCACCGCCCTCGAGGCCCGCGAGCGCGAGCGCAGCGGCATCGCCTCGCTGCGGGTCGGATTCAACCAGGTGCACGGCTTCTACATCGAGGTCGGCCGCGGCTCGGCCGACAAGGTTCCCGACGACTACCGGCGCCGCCAGACCCTGAAGAACGCCGAACGCTTCATCACGCCGGAGCTCAAGCAGTTCGAGGACCGGGCCCTGTCGGCGCGCGAACGGGCGCTCGCCCGCGAGCGGCTGCTCTACGAGGCGCTCGTCGCCGCGCTGAGGCCCTCGGTCGCCGCCTGGCAGGCGCTCGGCCGGGCGGTGGCCGAGATCGACGTGCTCGCCGCGCTCGCGGCGCGTGGCGCCCGGATGGGCTGGGTGCGACCACGGTTCACCCCCCTGCCGGGCATCGAGATCCGCGGCGCCCGTCATCCCGTGGTCGAGGCGCATGTCGAGCGCTACGTGCCCAACGACTGCGTGATGCATCCCCAGCGCCGGCTGCTGATCCTGACCGGCCCCAACATGGGCGGCAAGTCCACCTACATGCGCTCGGTCGCGCTGATCGTCCTGCTGGCGTACTGTGGCAGCTTCGTGCCGGCCGATGCCTGCACGCTCGGACCGATCGACCGGATCTTCACCCGCATCGGCGCATCGGACGATCTCGCCGGCGGTCGCTCGACCTTCATGGTCGAGATGACCGAGGCCGCCGCGATCCTGAACGCCGCCAGCGACCGGTCGCTCGTGTTGATGGACGAGATCGGCCGGGGTACCTCGACCTTCGACGGGCTCTCGCTGGCGCACGCGATCGCCGACCGGCTGCTCGCCCACAATCGCTCGCTCGCGCTGTTCGCGACGCACTATTTCGAGCTGACCGCGATCGCGGCGCGCGACCCGCATGCGGTCAACCTGCACCTGGCCGCCGCCGAGCACCGCAATGGCATCGTGTTCCTGCACGAGGTCCGCGACGGCCCGGCGAGCCGCAGCTACGGACTGCAGGTGGCGCGGCTCGCCGGCATGCCGACCCCCGTGGTGCGCGCCGCCGGCGCCCTGCTCGCCCGTCTCGAGGAACGCGCCCGCGAGGACGGCGACCAGATGGATCTCTTCGGTGTCGACCTGCCCGCGGCGGTCGACGATGCCTCGGCCCCGGCCGACCCGGTCGCGGAGGCGGTGCTCGCCCGCCTGCTCGACATCGATCCCGATGCGCTCACGCCGCGCGCGGCGCTCGAGCTCGTCTACGCGCTACGCCAGCTCGCGATCCGGGACTGAGTAACCGCACCAATTCATCCTGGCCCGGATTCGAGTGCAGGGCAAGGCGGGGCGCCGCAGACAGTACGGTTGTACGGCAAGGTGCCCCAACGCGGCCATGTGCTCGAATCCGGGCCAGGATCAGTGGCCCCAGCGGGCGCGTTCGGTGTCAATTTCCTCTTCGGTCGCCGGCCGCAGGCCGGTGATCTCGAGATCGAAGCGGATCGCGATCCCGGCCAGCGGATGGTTGCCGTCGACCACAACCGTGTCGCCGGCGATGTCCGTCACCGTGTAGATCCGGCCGTCGGGCGCTTCGCCCGGGATGCCCTCGAAATCCATGCCGATCTCGAGCGCCTCGGGGAAGCGCTCGCGGGCGGCGATGTGCAGCAGTTCCGGATCGTAATCGCCGAAGGCATCCTCGGGCTCGAGATAGGCCGATACCTTCTCGCCGGCGTGCCGGCCCTCGAGGAGCTCCTCGATCTTCGGGAACAGGTGCCCGAACCCGCCGTGCAGGTAGGTCTCCTCGCGGTCATGGTCCTCGAGAGCCTGGGCGGTCGAGTCGTACAGCCGGTAGCGCAGCGACACCCAGCGCCCTTCGCACACGACGTCGTCGGATTCCTGCATCGTTTCGTCCTGCCTGGCTCATCAACGGTCGAATGTCCGCAGTGTACCCACCTGCCCCCAGAACGTCAGATCGCATGCCGCGGAACGTCAGATTCGGCCGCTAGACTCGCGTCGCGGTATCCCCTCACCCTCCAGGAAAGACCACAATGAAGAATCGAATCCTCCTCGTATCGCTCATCGCGCTCGGCCTGGCCGCCTGTGGCGACAAGGAAACCCAGACCGCGATCGACAACGCGAAGCAGAAGGCGTCGGAAGCCGCCGAAGCCACGAAGGAAGCCGCCGGCGCCGCCGTCGATGCAACCAGGGAAGCAGCAGGCAACGCGGCGGACAAGGCCAGCGAGATGGGCGCCGCCGCGAAGGAGAGCGCCGCCTCGGCGGTCGACGCGACGAAGGAAGCGGCCGGCGCGGCAGTGGATGCGACGAAGGAAGCCGCCCGGGATGCCGCCGACAAGGCCGGCGAGATGGGCGCGGCCGCGAAGGACAAGGCGGGCGAGATGGTCGATGCGACCAGGGAAAAGGCGGCGGATCTCGGTGCCGCCGCCTCGGACAAGGTCGACGAAGCCAGGAAGGCCGCCAGCAACTGATATCCCGGATGGCGGCGGGGAGCCCACGGGCTCCTATGCCGCCATCGAGACTCCCAGCTCGACCCAGGCGAGCCCGGTCTGCTGCTGGGCGACCCGGATGTCCTCGGGTGAAGCGCCGAGCGCGGTCGCGAGCGCCGAGCGCGCGAGCTCGGGACGATTGTTGTGCGTCGACAGATGAGCGGCTGCGATCCTGCGCAGCCGGGTGCCGTTGATCGCGGCGGCGATCTCGGCCGCCGCCGCATTCGACAGATGGCCGTAGGGTCCGCCGATGCGCCGCTTGAGCGCCGGCGGATAGCGCGGATTCGCCGCCAGCAGATCGGGATCGTGGTTGCACTCGAGCACGATCGCATCGAGCCCCGAGAACGCCTGCACCACGTGCGGCGTGCCGTGCCCGAGGTCGGTGAGCACGCCGAGCCGCGAGCGACCGGAATCGAGGACGAACTGCACCGGCTCGCGCGCATCGTGCGGCACGGCCACCGGTTCGATGGAGATTCCGTCGATCTCGAAGACCTTGCCCGGGTCGATGAAGCGATGCTCGCATTCGGCCGCGCCCGGCATCGCGGCGACGGCCTGCCAGGTGCCGTGCGTCAGGTAGACCGGTATCCGATGGGTTCGCGCCAGCCTGAACACGCCGCCGACATGGTCGCCGTGCTCGTGAGTGACGAGGATGCCGGCCAGGGAGTCGGCCGCCACATCGAGCGCCTGCAGGCGGCGTTGCGCCTCACGCAGCCCGAAGCCGCAATCGACCAGCACGCTGGTGCGACGTCCGCCGGCGCCGCCGTCGGCCTGCACCACAAGGGCATTGCCCTCGCTGCCGCTGCCCAGGCTCGCGAAACGCATGTTCTCCGGTTCTCGGGCCGTCAGAGTTGAAGCTGTTCCTGGATCAGCGCAAGCATCCGGGACGCCGTCGCGCGGTCGGTCTCGCGTACCGCCTCGCCGTCGCCCGAGCGCACCCGGACGATGGACTGCTCGTTGGTCGACTCCACCCGGATCTGGAAGACTTCGGTCTGCTTCGCCTCCTTGCGCGACGAACCGAACATGCGGGAGAAGAAGCCGGGCTCCTTCTCTCGCCGGGCGTCGCTCTCGGGATCGATGTAGCGCACGAAATAGACGCCGTTGGAACGGTCCCGGTCCTCGACCGCGAAGCCGCCGCGATCGAGCGCCAGGCCCACGCGCCGCCAGGCTCGCTCGAACCCGTCCGGAATCGCCAGCTGGGCGGTCCCGTCCGCCCCACGCCCGAGCTCGGTGCCCGTTCGGTCCGATCCCTGGCTGCGTACCGCCGCCGCGGCCGACTCGGCCCGTTCGGTATCGGCGCCGAGCCTGACCATGAGGCGACGCAGGAACTCGACCTCCAGTTCGGGGTCGCTCGGCCGCGGCTGCCAGACGGTGGCGTCCTTCTCCGTGCTGTCCTGGTAGACCTCGACCATCCCGCGGTGCGTCACGTAGATCTCGGTGCCTCCCGCCGTGCGCTCGAGCCGGGTGCGGAACCTGTCGCGCTCGCCGGTCGAATAGAGGCTGTCGAAAACCCGTCCGACCGTGCGCCGGACGAAATCCTGGGGCAGCTTGGCGCGGTTCTCCGCCCAGTCGGTTTCCATGATCCCGGTGTCGGGAGACTCGGTGTCGATGATGAAGCCCGACTCCTGCCAGAAGTCGCGCACCAGCGGCCAGAGCTGCTCGGGTGTCATCGAGGTGCTGAGCCAGCGCTGCTGGCCTTCGCGTTCGATCCGCATGGCGCCGGCATCGACCTGCACCGCGTTGCCGGCCACTGCCTCGCCCGGGGCGGCCTGTGCCTGGCGCTGACCCCGCTCATAGCCGGAGTAGGTCGGCTCGGAGGCGGCGTCGGGGAGCCGATAGCGCTCGGAACCGCGCGGTGAGGCGAGATCCGGCGGAATGTCGAGCGCCGCGGTCCGTTTCTCGCCAGCCGACTTGTAGTCGATCTGGCTCCTTTCCTCGAGCTTTCTGCCGAGGGAGCAGCCGCCGATGGCGACCGCCAGGGTGAGCGCCATCGCGACGCGGATCAGTGGGCCGGCGGAGAAGCGTCGGTTCATCGGGGAAGTACTCCGGAGTCCATCAGCGCCTGTCGAACGACCTCGTGACAGGCGGCATCGAGTGGGGTCATCGGCAGCCGGATTCCGGTGCCGATGCGGCCCATCTCGGCAAGCGCCCACTTGACCGGTATCGGGTTGGCTTCGACGAACAGCTTGAAATGCAGCGGCAGGAGCTGCCGGTTGAGCTCGAGGGCCTCGTCCCAGCGGCGCTCGAGCGCCGCCGCGCACATCCGCGCCATCGGACCCGGCGCGACGTTGGCGGTCACCGAGATGGTGCCGTGCCCACCCATGCCGATCAGGGCGAGCGCGCAATCGTCGTTACCGCTGTAGACCGCGAAGCCCTCGGGCACCCTGGCAAGCAGGTCGGAGACCCGCGGAATGTCGCCGGTCGACTCCTTCAGGCCGATGATGTTCGGCACCTGCGCCAGGCGCAGCACCGTCTCGTTGGAGAGATCGGCGACCGTACGGCTCGGAACGTTGTAGAGGATGACCGGCAGCCCGCCGCGCTCGGCGACGGTCTCGAAATGCCGGCGCATGCCTTCCTGGGTCGGCTTGTTGTAGTAGGGAACGACCTGCAGGGTGGCGGCGGCTCCCACCCGGGCGGCACCCTCGGTGAGCTCGACCGCCTCGCGCGTCGAGTTGCCCCCGGTCCCGGCGATGATCGGAATGCGCCCGGCTGCCTGCTCCACCGCCACCCGGATCAGCTCGATGTGCTCGTCGGGATCGACGGTCGGGGACTCCCCGGTGGTACCGACGGCAACGATCGCGGCGGTGCCTTCGGCGACATGCCAGTCGATCAGAGCGCGATAGCGCTCGAAGTCGAGCCGACCGTCCTCGTGCATCGGACTGACGATCGCAACGATGCTGCCCTTGATCATGGTCATGCGCCCGCAAAAAAAGCCCCCACGCTGCGCCTTCGGCTCGCTGCCCCCCGAGGGGGCGCTTTTTGCCTTGGGGCGGCCCGGCGACAAAAACAAGTAGTTTAACGGACCGGCGGGCCGATGAACGGCCGGCGAAGCGGCTCGGGCGGCGGCCCGGGGCGGGAAGCCCGGTTCATCCCGCAAGCGGCAGCGCCTCGAGCCGCAAGGGTGGCCGGCAGGCCACGATACGCTGGATCCGGGCCCGCGGCGGGGAGCCGACGATGCCGTCCTCGTAGGCGAGCACATGCAGGCCGTTGCGCGCCGCCATCTCGAGCAGCTCGCCCGGCCGCAGCAGGAAATCCGGGTTGCGGGGGCGGCCCAGGGATTCGTTGCCCACCGCGAATGTCTGATACAAGAGAACACCCGTCGGCCGGATCAGCCCGCACAGCAGATCGAGGCGGGGACGAAACAGGTAGTTCGAGACAATCACGGCGTCGAACCCCGCTGCGGCGAAGGGCCATGGCGCGGCTTCGAGCTCGGCCCGGACCACGTCGATGCCCTCGCCCACCGACGCCAGCGCCTGCGTGTCGCGGTCGACGGCGACGACCGCCAGGCCCAGCGACGCCGCGGCACGGGCATGGCGCCCGGAGCCGCAAGCGAAGTCGAGCACGCGGGAGCCGGCGGGCAGGCGGGCCAGCCAGGCCTCGATCCAGGGATCGGGGCCGGGCTGGTGATGGATCGAATCGGTTAGGGACATCATGAGATTGTGAGCCAGACCCAGACTTCACGGCCCCCCGGTCGATTCAGCCGCCCCCTCGCCGCCGCCTGCCTCGCAGTCGCCCTGGTCGTGCTGGCCATCGGCATATCGAGGCCCGACTGGATCGAGCTGGCCTTCGCGGTTCCGCTCGCGTGCGGGCTGGCCATCGTCGGCATCAGCCTGCTGGTGCGCGCCCGGCACCGGGCGCTGGAGCGCCAGGCGAGCCGGATCGAGGAGCTCGAGCGGCTGCGCGCGCAGCACGATGCCGCCGAAACGCTCGCATCGCTCGGCACCTGGGTCCACGTGCTGGCCGAGAACCGCCTCGAATGGAGCGCGGGCGCCTTCCGGCTGTTCGGCGTCGACCCCGAATCCGGCCCCCCTTCCCCGAAAGGCTTCCTGATCTGCCTGCACCGCGATGACCAGCGACGCTGGTCCGACGTGCACCGCCGGGTGGCGCGCAACGGCGGCGAAGCCAGGATCGAGTACCGCTACCTGCGCCCCAGCGGCGAGACCGTCTGGGTCCGGTCGGTCGCCCGGCCGGTACGCGGGCGCGACGGCGCGATCGACCGGCTCGAAGGCATCGTCCTCGACATCTCCGGGATGCGGGCGATGCAGCGCCAGCTCGCGGCGAGCGAATCGAAGTTCCGCGAGCTCACCCAGCTGAGCTCGGACTGGATCTGGGAAACCGACCCCCAGCATCGGCTGTCCTGGCTCTCGGACAGCGTCGACGCCGTGCTCGGGCAATGGAAGCGGCGCTGGATAGGACGCCGCCGCTGGGAGGGCGACGGCATGTCCGCCGAATCGATGCCGGCCGACTGGGCCCAGCATCGCCAGACCCTCGATGCGCACAAGCCGTTCGAGCACTTCGAGATCAGCCGGCTCGATGACGAAGGCAATGTCTATCACCTGTCGCTGTCGGGGCGGCCGGTTTTCGACGACGCCGGCCGCTTCATGGGCTACCGGGGCACCGGACGCAACATCACCCGCGAGAAGCAGCAACGGATGCTGCTCGAGATCGACGGCGACATCGCCTCGATCATGCGCGAGCAGACCGATCCGGAACGGGTCGTCACCGCGGTGCTGATCACCGTCTGCGGCAAGCTCGCCTGGCTGGGCGGCGCCCACATGGTGCGTGCAGGCGATGGATTCGCGGTGCGCGAGCGCTGGGGCTACCCGACCTTCACCCGGATGCTCGCCGAGCTGCCGGCGGTGCTGCCGATCACGCCCGGCTCGGCCGAGGCCAAGGCATGGACGCTGCGCAAGGCCGTCTGGCTCTCGGAGGTTGCCGAGGAGCCCGCCTTCGCCAAGCGATACCAGACCGCGGCAGTCGGCGCCCAGGCGGCCTTCCTCGCGCCGATCCTCAACGAGCACGACGAGGTGATGAGCGTGCTGCTGTTCCTCTCCCCGGTCAGCCTGCGCGGCGACGCATTCCTCGGCCAGGTCGCCGAAGTGCTGTCGCGGACGCTCTCGCTCTACCTGCAGCGCAAATCGGCCGAGAAACAGCTCCTGCACGCCTCCCTGCACGACGCGCTGACCGACCTGCCGAACCGGGCCTTCGTGTCGCACCAGCTCAAGGCGAGCCTGAAGCGCCGACGCGAGATCGCCCTGCTCTACATCGACCTCGATCGCTACAAGCTGATCAACGACACGCTCGGCCATGCCGCCGGCGACAAGGTGCTCATCGAGGTTGCCGCGCGCCTGAAGGCCGCGATCCGCCCCGGCGACACCGCCGGCCGGATGGGCGGCGACGAGTTCATCGTGCTGGTGAACGACACCAGCGACCGCAGCGAGGTCGAGGCGATCGCGCGCGACGTGCTCGCTTCGATCGAGAAGCCCTTCATCCTGAACAACCGGGCCTATTTCCTGTCGGCCTCGATCGGCGTCGCCCTGTCGCCCGAGGACACCACCGATCCCCAGCAGCTGATCAAGGCCGCCGACGGCGCGATGTACAAGGTCAAGTCCGAGGGTCGCAACGATGTCCAGTTCTTCGCCGGTCGCCTGTCGGACGAGCGCACCGAACAGATGCAGCTGGCCGCGGAACTGCCCATGGCGATCAGCCGCGAGGAGGTCGACCTCTTCTACCAGCCGATCCTCGATGTCGCCCAGCGCAAGGTGATCAGCATCGAGGGGCTGCTGCGCTGGCGTCATCCGGCCCGCGGGCTGCTCCTGCCCGAGAAGTTCCTGCCGATGGCCGAGCAGAGCAACCTGATCCGGGAGATCGGCTTCTGGGCGGTGCGCCGCGCGATCGACGACCGCATCCGGCTCGGCCTGGACCGCTTCGAGGACATGGCGGTGACCGTGAACATCTCGGTGCGCCAGCTTGCCGAGGACGGCTTCCTCGAGAATCTCAACCGGCTCATGACCGAGCGCGCCTTCCCGCCGAAACTGCTGCGGCTCGAGCTCACCGAGAGCTCGTTCATCGAGAACCCCGAGAAGACGATCCAGCTGATCGGGGAGTTGCGACGGCTCGGGGTCGCCGTCATCATCGACAATTTCGGCACCGGCTACGCCTCGCTGTCGTACATCAAGAACCTGCCGGTCGACGGGCTGAAGATCGATCGCGCCTTCGTCAGGGACCTGCCCGCCGATCGCGGCAACGCCGCGATCGTCCAGGCGATCACCACCCTGGCGGCCAAGCTCGGCATGCGGGCAATGGCCGAGGGCGTCGAGACCCCGGCCGAGATGCGCGGCCTGCGCGAGCTCGACTGCGAGGTCATGCAGGGCACGCTGATCTACGAGCCCGTGCCCTACGCGGAGCTCGCCGACCTGCTCGAATCCCTGCCCGCGCTGCGCCAGATGCATCTGGCGGGTGGGCCATTGCACGCGGTAGGTTCGCCCCCGCTTCAATCGTAGAGCAGGCCCATCGCCTCGCGCACTTCGCGCATCGTCTCGCCCGCCATCTTGCGGGCACGATCGCAGCCATCGGCGATGATGTTCTGCACGAGGTGCGGATCATCGACGTAGGGCTGGGCGCGCTCGCGGAACTGCGCCTGCTCGCGCAGGATCGCGTCGATCACCGGCTGCTTGCACTCGAGGCAGCCGATGCCGGCACTGCGGCAGCCCGTCTGCACCCAGTCGCGGACCCCTTCGTCCGAGTACGTGAGGTGCAGCTGCCAGACCGGGCACTTCTCCGGCTCGCCCGGATCGGTACGCCGGACACGCGCCGGATCGGTCGGCATGGTGCGGACCTTCTTCTCGACCGAAGCGGGGTCCTCGCGCATCGCGATCGTGTTGCCGTAGCTCTTGGACATCTTCTGCCCATCGATGCCGGGCATCCGCGAAGTCTCGGTGAGCAACGCCTGCGGCTCGGCCAGGATGATCCGGCGGCTGCCCTCCAGAAAGCCGAAGAGCCGCTCGCGATCGCCGAGGCTGATGTTCTGCGCCTGGTCGAGCAGCTCGCGGCCGCGTTCGAGCGCCTGCTCGTCGCCCTGCTCCTGGTAGGCGGTACGCATCTGGTTGTAGATGCGAGCGCGCTTGCTGCCGAGCTTCCTGATCGCCTCGCGGGCCTTCTCCTCGAAGCCGGCCTCGCGGCCGAACAGGTGGTTGAAGCGCCGGGCCACCTCGCGGGTGAGCTCGATATGCGGGACCTGGTCCTCGCCGACCGGGACGTGCGATGCCCGGTAGATCAGGATGTCGGCCGCCTGCAGCAGCGGATAGCCGAGGAACCCGTAGGTCGCGAGGTCGCGGTCGGTCAGGCGTTCCTGCTGGTCCTTGTAGGTCGGCACCCGCTCGAGCCAGCCCAGCGGGGTGACCATCGACAGCAGCAGGTGGAGCTCCGCATGCTCGGGCACCCGCGACTGCACGAACAGCACCGACTGGGACGGATCGACACCGGCGGCCAGCCAATCGATGACCATCTCCCAGATGCTCTCCTCGATGACCTCGGTCGATTCGTAGTGCGTGGTGAGCGCGTGCCAGTCGGCGACGAAGAAGTAGCAGGGGTATTCGTCCTGCAGCCGCACCCAGTTCTTCAGGGCGCCGTGATAGTGACCGAGGTGCAGGGCACCCGTCGGACGCATGCCGGAGACGACGCGTTCGGGAAACATGTGTTCAGAATCCAGTCAGGGATAGGATTGCCCGGCTCGACCAGGCGACCAGGGGAAAGAGGATACGCCCGAGCACGCCCGTCACCAGCAGGGCCACGAGGATCATCAGGCCATAGGGCTCGATGCGGGAATAGACGGCAGCCAGGCGCGGCGGCAACAGGCTCGCGACGACCCGGCCGCCATCGAGCGGCGGCACCGGCAGCAGGTTGAGCAGGGCCAGGATCATGTTCACCTGGACCCCGGCGATGCCCGTCAGCACCAGGAAGCGCGCCACGTCGCCCTCGCCCACCGCCAGGCGCGCCAGCAGCGCCCAGCCGAGCGCCATGACGATGTTCGAGGCCGGGCCTGCGGCCGCCACCAGTCCCATGTCGCGCCGGGGCCTGCGCAGGTTGCTGTAGACCACCGGGACCGGCTTGGCCCAGCCGAACAGCGCCAGGCCGGTACCGGAGAGCTTGGAAACCAGCAGCAACAGGCCGGGCACGGCGATCGTGCCGATCGGGTCGATGTGCTTGAGTGGATTGGCGGAAACGCGCCCGGCGAGCCTGGCGGTCGGGTCGCCGAGCAGCCACGCCACATAGCCGTGCGCGGCCTCGTGCAGCGTGATGGCGAGGATCGCCGGAACGGCGAAGACCGCGATCAGCTGCGGCAGCGATAAGTCCATGGCGCGATTGTAGCAAGCGGGTCGAGGCTCGCCTTCGCGGATTCGTGGAACCCGCGCTCAGCCGGCGATGCGCTCGATCGAGCCGCGCCCGGCCCGGGCAATGACCGGCTCGGGGCCGGTCATGTCCACCATCGTGGTTGGCTCGAACCCCTGGCCGCCGGCGTCGATGACCGCGTCGATCTGCCTGCCGACCCGCTCGACGATCTCGTCGGCTTCGTGCAGGGGTTCGGACTCGCCGGGCAGGATCAGGCTGGTGCACAGGACCGGCTCGCCGAGAGCCTCGAGGACACCGAGCGCGACCCGCGAATCGGGCACCCGCAGCCCGATCGTGCGCCGCGACGGATGCCAGAGCCGGCGCGGGGTTTCCTTGGTCGCCGGCAGGATGAAGGTATAGGGACCGGGGGTGATTTCCTTCAGGAAGCGGAACTGCCGGTTGTCGACCTGCGCATAGACGGCGAGTTGCGACAGGTCCGCGCACATCAGGGTGAGCAGGTGCCGGTCGCCCAGCTGGCGCAGCGCGCGCAGGCGATCGACCGCCCCCTTGTCGCCCAGCCGGCAGGCAAGCACGTAGCAGGCGTCGGTCGGCATCGCGACCAGATTCCCCGCACGCAGCATCTCGGCGGCCTGGTGCAGCAGCCGGGTCTGCGGATCGACGGGATGGATCTGGTAGCGGACGGTCATGCGGCGATCTCCCAGTCGTGCCAGACGGGAACGACCGAATCCGGCAGCGGCGGCACCTGGCCCAGCTCGACGTGGCTCTCGCCCGGGCCATGGAAATCGGATCCGCGCGATGCCAGCAGGCCGAACTCGACGGCCACCCTGGCGTACTCGGCGTACTGGGCAACGGTATGGCTGCCGCTGACGACCTCGATGGCGACGCCACCGGCGTCGCGGAAGTCGCTGATCATCGCATGGTGCTGGACTCGATCGAGCCGGTAGCGGCCAGGATGGGCGAGCACCGCCTGCCCGCCGGCGCACAGGATCCACTCGACGGCTTCGTCCATCGCCGCCCAGCGCTGCGGCACGAAACCGGGCCGGCCTTCGACGAGAAAGCGCGAGAACACGTCCGACACGTCGCGGCAGAAGCCCCGCTCGACCAGGAACCGGGCGAAATGCGTGCGCGACACGAGAGCCGGATTGCCGACATAGCGCAGCGCGCCCTCGTAGGCGCCGGGGATGCCTACCGCGGCGAGCTGCTCCCCGATCTCGACGGCCCGCGCGTCCCGGCCGCTGCGGGTGCGGGCCAGGCCCTCCTCGAGCGTCGCATCCTGCGGATCGACGTTCAGCCCGACCACATGGATCGTCTCGCCACCCCAGGTGACCGAGACCTCCACGCCGGGCACGAAAGGCAGGCCGAGCCCGGCGGCCCGGGCAGCCGCCTCGCCGAGGCCGGCGAGATTGTCATGGTCGGTCAGGGCGAGCATCTCGACGCCCTGGGCGGCGGCTCGCTCGACCACCGCGGACGGGGACAGGGTCCCGTCGGACATCAGCGAATGGCAATGCAGGTCGGCGTTGATCCTGCGCGGATCGGCCCGACCCGCAGCGATACTCGATTTCATGGACCGAAGGATACGCCCTATCCTGCTGCAGTGCAGGATGAACCGGATCGGCCTTTGCGGACATCGCGAGGGCGGGCACAATCGATCCGTCGGGACCGGCGAGGGCCGGATCATGCATCCCGGCGCCCCGAGGAGACCCCTGCCCATGCCGGACCCCCAGGTCGACGATCATGACCGGCTCTATCGCGAATTCCGCTGGCTGGTGCCGGCCCGGTTCAACATTTCGACCGTCTGCTCGACCCGCTGGGCGCGCGACCCGCGGCGGATCGCGATCCGGGTCCATGGCGACGACGGACCGATCGACATGCTCTCCTACGCCCGGCTCGACGCCGACGCGAACCGGCTTGCCAACGCCCTGACGGCGAGCGGCGTACGCCGCGGCGACCGGGTCGCCCTGCTGCTGCCCCAGTGCCCCGAGACCGCCATCGCGCAGATGGGGATCCTGCGCATGGGTGCGATCGCGATGCCGCTGTCGATCCTCTTCGGTGCCGACGCGATCGCCTACCGCCTTCAGGACAGCGATACCCGGACCGTGATCGTCGATGCGAGCGCCCTCGGCACGCTGCGCGAGGCCCGCCTCGATGCCAGCGCCGTGACGCGGGTCGTCGTCGTCGGCGACGATCCGGTGCCGCTCGATGGCCATGGCGAGGCACGCTGGCAGGATCTCCTCGGCCGTGCGTCGGACCGTTACCGGACCATCGACACTCTTGCCGACGATCCGGCGCTGCTGATCTACACCAGCGGCACCACCGGGCCGCCGAAGGGAACACTGATTCCTCACCGGGCGCTGATCGGCAACCTGCCCGGCTTCGTGGCCTCCCAGGACTGGTTTCCCCGGCCCGACGACGTATTCTGGTCGCCCGCCGACTGGGCCTGGACCGGTGGCCTGATGGACGCTCTGCTGCCGACTCTCTATTTCGGGCGCCCGATCGTCGCCTCGCGCAGCCGCTTCTCGGCCGAAGGCGCTTTCGAGCTGATCGAGCGCCACCAGGTGAGCAACACCTTCCTGTTCCCGACCGCGCTCAAGATGATGATGAAGGCGGTGCCCAGGCCGCGCGAGCGCTACAGCCTGCGGATGCGCGCCATCATGAGCGGCGGCGAATCGGTCGGCGATGCGGTGTTCGACTGGTGCCGCGATGCCCTCGGCATCACCGTCAACGAGATCTTCGGGCAGACCGAAGCCAACTACATCATGGGCGGATCCTCGCAGCGCTGGCCGGCGCGATCGGGCGCGATCGGCCGGCCCTACCCCGGCCACCGGATCGCGCTGCTGGACGACCGGGGCGATCCGGTGCCGACCGGCAGGATCGGCGAGATCGCCGTGAACCGCTACGACATCCACGGCCATCCGGATCCGGTGATCTTCCTCGGCTACTGGAACCGCCCGGAAGCGACCGCCGCCAAGTACACCGGCGACTGGTGCCGTACCGGCGACCTCGCGAGCATCGATGCCGACGGCTATTACTGGTACGGCGGCCGGGCCGACGACATGTTCAAGGCGGCCGGCTACCGCATCGGACCGAGCGAGGTCGAGAACTGCCTCATCGGCCATCCGGCCGTCGTCAATGCCGCCGTGGTGCCCAAGCCCGACGCGGAACGCGGCAATCTCGTGAAGGCCTACGTGGTGCTCGCCCCCGGCCATGAACCGGGCCCCGCCCTGGTTGCCGAGCTTCAGCAGCATGTCCGCGGCCGGCTCGCGCCCTACGAGTATCCCAAGGAGATCGCCTTCATCGACGAGTTGCCGATGACCACCACCGGGAAGGTCCAGCGGCGGATCCTCAGGCTGCGGGAAGAGGAGGCGGCAGCCGGCCGGCGGGCGCCGCCTCGCTGAGCCAGTCGAGCTCGGCTTCGGTGAAGCCGGCGGCAAGCCGGGCCTCGCGGTTCAGGGGCCCGCGCGCGGGCGGCGCCGCATGGCGACGAAAGAGATCGACGAAGGTCGCCCGCGGGTCGACGCCGCGCGCGATGCACAGCTCGTGGTACCAGCGATTGCCGATCGCGACGTGACGCACCTCCTCGTCGAGGATCACCTGCAGGATCTCGACCGCGCGCATGTCGCCCGCGCCCCGCAGCCGGCGCTGCAGGGGTGGCGTCGCATCCAGGCCGCGCGCCTCCATCACCCGGGGCACGAGCGCCATGCGGGCGAGCACGTCGTCGCGGGTTCGCCAGGCAAGCTGCCAGAGGCCGTCGTGGGCATCGAAGTCGCCGTACTCGCAGCCCCGCGCCCGCAGCTCATCGCGCAGGAGCCGGAAGTGCTTCGCCTCGTCGATCGCGACCGACAACCAGTCGCGCACGAAGTCCTCGGGCATCTCGAAACGCCAGGCGGCATCGAGCGCGAGATTGATCGCGTTGAACTCGATGTGCGCGATCGCGTGAAGCAGCGCCGCCCTGCCTTGCGCACTGCCGACCGGTCGCGCGGGCACGCTGCGCGGATCGACCAGCCGCGGCCTCGCGGGACGGCCGGGCTCGCTCGCCGCGAGCGCGCGCCGGTCCGGCACCGGCGTCGGCTCCGCCGGTACGCCCCCGTCGAGCAGCGCGGCGATCGCCGCGACGCACTCGAGCTTGCGCGCCGGCTCGGCTGCCAGCCAGCCGCAGGCGGCCCAGGCCCGGAGCGCATCGGACCGATGACTTACACTTGCACGCATCCCGTGATTATCCCCGGAGGAACGCGATGAGCGTCTTCGCACTCGATACGATCGTCCCGTCGATCGGCCCAGGCGCCTGGGTTGCCCACACCGCGAGCGTGATCGGCAACGTGGACCTCGGCCGCGATGCGAGCGTCTGGTTCGGCGCCGTCCTGCGCGGCGACAACGCGCCCATCCGGATCGGCACCGGCAGCAACGTCCAGGACAATGCCGTCCTGCATACCGATCCCGGCAATCCGCTGACGGTCGGCGAGCTCGTCACGATCGGCCATCAGGCGATGCTGCACGGCTGCACCATCGGCGACGGCTCGCTGATCGGCATCCAGGCAGTCATCCTCAACGGTGCGAAGATCGGTCGCGGCTGCCTGATCGGGGCCGGCGCCCTGATCACGGAAGGCAAGGAGATCCCCGACGGCAGCCTCGTCATGGGCTCGCCCGGCAAGGTGGTCCGCCAGCTCGCGCCGGCCGATGCCGCCCGGCTGCTCGCCAGCGCGCAGGGCTACGTCAAGCGCGCTGCGATGTTCCGCGACAAGATGCGCCTGATCACGCAGGACTGAGATATGAAGCCCCCACGCTCACTTCGTTCGCTTCGGCCGCGCTCACAGGCGCGGCCGGTCTTGCCGGCGCGAAGCGGTGCTTCGCGAATTCCCGGCTCGACCCCGCCCGAGGGGGCGCCTCAGCGGCTTCGGGCGGCCGGGCGCCGCTGAGATGGAACGACCCTCACCCGATCGCCTGCTCCGGTTCAGCGCCGCGGCCGCGTCGGTGCGCGGCGAATGCGTCGAGCTCGGCGCCGCGTGGCAGGCGGTGCTCGCGCGCCACGAGCTGCCGCCGGCGGTCCGCGACCGGCTCGGGGAGCTGATCGGTGCCGCGCTCCTGCTGGCCGCGACGATCAAGCACGACGGCGCCCTGATCCTGCAACTGCACGGCGACGGCCCGGTCAGCCTGGTGGTCGTCGAATGCCGCTCCGACGGCAGCTTCCGCGCGACCGTGAAGCTGGGCGAGGCGCCGATCGCGGACGACGCGGATTTCACCTCGCTGCTCAATGCCAACGGCCGTGGGCGCTGCGTGGTGACGCTCGACGGCACCAGCGGCGACACCGGCCATACTTACCAGGGAGTGGTGCCGCTCGACGGCGATTCCGTCGCCGAGGTGATCGAGCGCTACATGAGCCATTCGGAGCAGATCCCCACCCGGCTCTGGCTGGCAGCCGACGCCGGCGCGGTCCGCGGCCTGATGCTCCAGCGCATGCCGTCGGCCGGCGGCCTGGCCGGCGAAGTCGACGAGGATGCGTGGCCCCGCTTCACCCAACTCGCCGCCACGCTGGAGCCGGCGGAGCTGCTCGATACGCCGGCCGAGAAACTGCTGCACCGGCTGTTCTGGCAGGAACGGCTCGCCGGTCGCGACGCGCGCACCCTGCGCTTTGCCTGCCGCTGCTCGCGCGGCAAGGTCGCCGCGATGCTCCGGATGCTGGGTCGCGACGAGGTCGAATCGGTGCTCGACGAACAGGGCGTGGTCGAGGTGCGCTGCGAATTCTGCAACGAGGCCTGGCGCTTCGACGCGGTCGATTGCGCCGCGCTCTTCGTCGAGGGCCTGGCTCCCGAGCACCCCACCCGCCAATAAAAGAAGGCGGACGGCGTCGCCGTCGGGCGCACGGGGTCGAGCCGGGAATTCGCGAAGCACTGCTTCGCGCCGGCGAGACCGGCCGCGCCTGCGAGCGCGGCCGAAAGGCGGGGCGACGCAGACAGTACGGTTGTACGGCAAGGAAGCCCCAACGCGGCCATGCGCCCGAAGGCGTCGCCGTCGTCAGCGCCCGGCGTCGGCGGTCTGTATCCGGGTGCCGCCGCTGGATTCGCCGGCCTGGTTGATCTGCACGAAGACCTCGCCACGCCCCACCATGCCGAGGTCGTAGCGGGCGCGTTCCTCGACCGCCTGGCGCCCCTCGGCGAGGTCGCGCAGCTCGGCCTCGAGCCCGGCGTTGTGGACCGACATCCGGGCATTGGTCTGCTGCTGCTCGGCGAGCTGACCGCTCAGGCGCCATACCTCGCGCCAGCCCCGCTCGCCGAACCAGAGCGGATACTGGATCGCGACCAGGAGCGCGCACAGCACGAGCGTCAGGGGGCGCATCGCTTCGATCACGCCTAGCGCAGGTTGTAGAAGGCGTTGCGCCCGGGATAGCTGGCGACGTCGCCGAGGTCTTCCTCGATGCGCAGCAGCTGGTTGTACTTCGCGATGCGGTCGGTCCGGCTCATCGAGCCGGTCTTGATCTGCAGGGCATTGGTCGCGACCGCGATGTCGGCGATCGTGGTGTCCTCGGTCTCGCCCGATCGATGCGACACCACCGCCGTGTAGTTGAAGCGCTTGGCGAGCTCGATCGCCGAGAAGGTCTCGGTGAGCGTCCCGATCTGGTTGATCTTGATCAGGATCGAGTTGGCGATCCCCTGCTCGATGCCGCGCTGGAGGATCTTCGTGTTGGTGACGAAGAGATCGTCGCCGACCAGCTGGACCCGGTCGCCGAGCACGTCGGTGAGCAGCTTCCAGCCGTCCCAGTCGTCCTCGGCCATGCCGTCCTCGATCGAGATGATCGGGTACTTGTCGCACCAGGTCGAGAGCAGGTTGGCGAAGTCACCCGCCGACAGGACCATGTTCTCGCCGGCGAGATGGTATTTGCCGTCGCGGTAGAACTCCGAGCTGGCGCAATCGAGCCCGAGCGCGACCTGGCGACCGGGCTCGTAGCCGGCCGACTCGATCGCCGCGAGGATCAGCTGGATCGCTTCCTCGTGGCTGCCGACGCTGGGGGCGAAGCCGCCCTCGTCGCCGACCGCGGTCGACATGCCGCGGTCGTGGATCAGCTTCTTGAGCGCATGGAAGACCTCGGCCCCGTAGCGCAGGGATTCGCGGAAGGTCGGCGCGCCGACCGGCAGGATCATGAACTCCTGCAGGTCGAGCGAATTGTTGGCATGCGCCCCGCCGTTGATGACGTTCATCATCGGCACCGGCAGCGACATGGCGCCCGAGCCGCCGAAGTAGCGATACAGCGGCAGGCCGGACTCCTCGGCCGCGGCGCGGGCGACCGCCATCGAGACCGCCAGGGTGGCGTTGGCGCCCAGGCGCGACTTGTTGTCGGTGCCGTCGAGATCGAGCAGGGTGCGATCGATCCAGGCCTGCTCGGTCGCGTCGAGCCCCATCAGGGCTTCGGATATCTCGGTGTTGATGTGCTCGACCGCGCCGAGGACACCCTTGCCGAGATAGCGACCCATGTCGCCGTCACGCAGCTCGATCGCCTCGCGCGAGCCGGTCGACGCGCCCGAGGGAACCGCCGCCCGGCCCATCACGCCGGATTCGAGGAGGACGTCGCATTCGACGGTCGGATTGCCGCGGGAATCGATGATCTCGCGGCCGATGATGTCGACGATGGTGCTCATGGGAGGTCTTCTGGTCCTGGCGATGATGAACGGAGGCAGGGCGATGGCGCCGAGCGGGCGCAGATGCCCGAATGATAGACGGGAATGGACGTCGGAATGTAAAGGATCGCGTCCGGCGTCGTCATGCGGCCAGCTCCGATTCGGGGAAGCCCGCCGTCTTGACCAGCACGTCGATCTCGCGCAGGGTGCCGAGCAGGTCCTCCATGCGATCGAGCGGCCAGGCGTTGGGGCCGTCCGAAAGCGCCCTGGCGGGGTCCGGATGGGTTTCCATGAAGACGCCCGCGACGCCGACGGCCACCGCCGCCCTGGCCAGCACCGGGACGAACTCGCGCTGGCCGCCGGAGGCGGTGCCCTGCCCGCCCGGCAGCTGCACCGAGTGGGTGGCGTCGAACACCACCGGGCAGCCCGTCTCGCGCATGATCGCCAGCGCGCGCATGTCGGAGACGAGATTGTTGTAGCCGAAGCTCACGCCCCGCTCGCAGACCATGAAGCGCTCGCCCGCGGACGGGTCACCGCCGGCCGCCTCGATCGCGGCCTCGCGCGCCTTGTCGATCACGTTCTTCATGTCGTGGGGCGCGAGGAACTGCCCCTTCTTGATGTTGACCGGCTTGCCGCAGGTCGCGACCGCCCGGATGAAGTCGGTCTGGCGCACGAGGAAGGCGGGCGTCTGGAGAACGTCGACCACCTCGGCCACCGGGCCGATCTGGTCGACCTCGTGGACATCGGTCAGCACCGGAACGCCGATGCGCTCCCGGACGTCGGCCAGGATCCGCAGCCCGGCATCGAAACCCGGGCCGCGGAAGGACTTGCCCGAGCTGCGATTGGCCTTGTCGAAGGACGACTTGTAGATGAACGGGACGCCGAGACGGTCGGTGATCTCCTTGAGCCGCCCGGCGGTGTCGAAGGCGAGGCCGGCCGACTCGATCACGCAGGGCCCCGCGATCAGGAACAGGGGGCGATCGAGGCCGGCATCGAAATGGCAGAGCTTCATCGTCGGATCTCCGGACGCTGCTACACCGCGCCAAGGGTCGGAACCCGTGCGTGGCACGGCTTCCCTACGCAACCTTGCGTTCGGCCGCCTGCTGCGAGCGTGCGATCGCGGCGCGGATGTAGCTGATGAACAGGGGATGCCCGGCCCGCGGGGTCGAGGTGAATTCCGGATGGAACTGGACCCCGAGGAACCAGGGATGCGAGCCGGCGCCCTGGCGCGCCAGCTCGACGATCTCGGTGAGCCGCTCCGAGGGCGTGCGCGCCGCGATCCGCAAGCCCGCCGCCTCGAGGCGCTCGACGTAGTGGTTGTTGACCTCGTAGCGATGACGATGGCGTTCGTTGACGGTATCGCCGTATATCGAAGCCGCGAGGGTGTCGGGCGCGACCGCGCAGCGCTGGGCCCCGAGCCGCATCGTGCCGCCGAGGCCCGATGCCTCGCTGCGCCGCTCGACCTTGCCCTCGCGATCGGTCCACTCGGTGATGAGCCCGATCACCGGGTGCGGCGTGAGCGGGTCGAACTCCGTGCTGTTGGCGTTCTCCAGGCCGCAGACGTTGCGGGCGAACTCGACCACGGCGAGCTGCATCCCGAGACAGATGCCGAGGAAGGGGATGCCGGATTCGCGGGCGAAGCGGATCGCCCGGATCTTGCCCTCGACACCGCGCCGGCCGAACCCGCCAGGCACGAGGATGGCGTCGTAGCGGGCGAGCTCGTCCGCGCCTTCGGCCTCGATGCGCTCGGAATCGATGTAGTCGATCTCGACCCGGCTCGTCGTGTGGATGCCGGCGTGGGTGAGCGCCTCGGTCAGCGACTTGTACGACTCGGTGAGCTCGACGTACTTGCCGACCATCGCGATGCGCACGGCGCGCCTCGGGTTCGCCTGGGCTTCTACCAGCCGGTCCCAGACCGCGAGATCGGCCTGCGGCACGTCGAGCCTGAGCACCTCGCAGAGCAGGTCGTCGACGCGCTGCTCATGGAGCATGCGGGGAATCTTGTAGATGCTGTCGGCGTCCCAGACCGAGATCACGGAATCGAGCGGGACGTTCGAGAACAGCGAGATCTTGGCGCGTTCGTCCTCGGGGATGCGGCGATCGGCACGGCACAGCAGAAGGTCGGCCTGGATGCCGATCTCGCGCAGCTTCTGGACCGAATGCTGGGTCGGCTTGGTCTTGAGCTCGCCGGCCGAAGGGATGAACGGCACCAGGGTCAGGTGCACGAAGCAGCAGTTGCCGCGGCCGAGCTTGAGGCTCATCTGCCGGGCCGCCTCGATGAAGGGCAGCGACTCGATGTCGCCCACGGTGCCGCCGATCTCGACGATCGCGACCTCGACCGCATCCGGGGTGCCGACGCCGGCGCCCCGCTCGATGAAGGCCTGGATCTCGTTGGTGATGTGCGGGATCACCTGGACGGTGCGCCCTAGGTACTCGCCGCGGCGCTCCTTCTTGATGACCGACTCGTAGATCTGGCCGGTGGTGAAGTTGTTCGAGCGCCGCATCCTGGCGGAGATGAAACGCTCGTAGTGGCCGAGGTCGAGGTCGGTCTCGGCGCCGTCCTCGGTGACGAAGACCTCGCCGTGCTGGAACGGGCTCATCGTGCCCGGATCGACGTTGATGTAGGGATCGAGCTTGAGCAGGGTCACCCGGACGCCGCGCGATTCGAGCAGCGCCGCCATCGATGCCGCGGCAATGCCCTTGCCGAGTGACGACACCACGCCGCCGGTGACGAAAACGAATTTGGTCATGAACAGCCCGCCGGAAAAGGGGATTATATCCCGTCGCAGGCCCCGGCCGACCGGGCGAAAGAGGCCACCGCGGACACGTCGCGGCAGGCCTTCGCCGGCCGGCGCGCGCCCGGCGACCACAGGGGAATCCGGGGGGTCGGCGGCCCGGCGCGGGCCTTCGGACGGTGCTTATAATCCCTCATCGCCACCCGCCCCAGCTAGCGAGGTTTTCCATGAGCAAGGTCTACCCGAACGCCACCAGCGCGCTGGCCGACGTCGTTGCCGACGGCCAGATGATCGCCGTCGGCGGATTCGGCCTTTGCGGCATCCCCGAGGCCCTGATCGCCGGCCTGCGCGATTCGGGCGTCAAGAACCTGACCTGCGTGTCGAACAACGCCGGCGTCGACGATTTCGGACTCGGCCTGCTGCTCCAGAGCCGCCAGGTCCGCAAGATGATCGCGAGCTACGTGGGCGAGAACAAGGAGTTCGAGCGCCAGTACCTGAGCGGCGAGCTCGAGCTGGAATTCACTCCCCAGGGCACGCTGGCCGAGAAGCTGCGCGCCGGCGGCGCCGGCATTCCGGCCTTCTTCACCCGCACCGGCTACGGCACCCTGGTCGCCGAAGGCAAGGAAACCCGCGAGTTCGACGGGCACATGTACGTCATGGAACGCTCGCTCGTGCCCGACGTCTCCCTCGTCAAGGCCTGGATGGCCGACGAGTCGGGCAACCTGGTGTTCCGGCGCACCGCGCGCAACTTCAATCCCAACGTGGCGATGGCCGGCAAGGTGTGCATTGCCGAGGTCGAGGTGATCGTGCCCACCGGCGAGATCGACCCCGACCACGTCCACCTGCCCGGCATCTACGTGCACCGGATCGTGCACAACCCGGCGCCGGAAAAACGCATCGAACAGCGCACCACGCGCCCGACCCGCTGAGGAGATCGTCATGCCCTGGACCCGTGACCAGATGGCCGCCCGCGCCGCCAAGGAACTGCGCGACGGCTTCTACGTGAATCTCGGCATCGGCCTGCCGACCCTCGTCGCCAACTATGTCCCCGAGGGCATGGAGGTCTGGCTGCAGAGCGAGAACGGCCTGCTCGGGATCGGCCCCTTCCCGACCGAGGACGAGGTCGACCCCGACCTGATCAACGCCGGCAAGCAGACCGTCACCACCCTGCCCGGCTCGTCGATCTTCGCGAGCGCCGACTCCTTCGCGATGATCCGCGGCGGCAAGATCAACCTCGCCATCCTCGGCGCGATGCAGGTCAGCGCGAAAGGCGACCTCGCCAACTGGATGATCCCGGGCAAGATGGTCAAGGGCATGGGCGGGGCGATGGACCTCGTCGGCGGCGTCGGACGCGTGCTGGTCCTGATGGAGCACACCGCCCGCAAGAAGGACGGCACCGAGGATTTCAAGATCCTGCCCGAGTGCAACCTGCCGCTCACCGGCGTGGGGGTCGTCAACGAGATCATCACCGATCTCGGCGTGCTCGAGGTCGCACCCACCGGCCTGCGTCTGGTCGAGCTTGCGCCGGGCGTCACGGCCGAGGAACTGCAGAGCAAGACCGGCTGCCCGGTCGACGTCAGCGCCTTCGCCTGAACGTGCCTCTCGTCCGGGCCATACGGCCCGGGCGGCCCGCTAGATCAGAGGCTTCAGAACGATCTCGCGCACCCAATCGGGCAGCGGAGCCGATCTCTTCTCCGGGAAATTCACCCAGACGACCGTGGCGCCGCCCCGGGCGCAGATGCGATCGGGTTCGTCGCTTCGGCTCATCTCGGTCACCGTCTCGACGGTCGACCGGCCGATTCGGCCGACCAGCAACCGGGCCCGGACGGTGCCGGGATAACGCATCTCGTGCATGAAGCTGCAGTGGGCATTGACGATGACCGGCCCCTCGCCGCCGGGATCGGGCGAGAACCCGAGCCGGCCGAACCAGTCGATCCGCAGCTGCTCCATGTAGGTGAAGTACACCGCGTTGTTGACATGGCCCATCGCGTCCATGTCACCCCAGCGGATCGGCAACTCGATCTCGAGCACCGGGACCGGATCGAACTGTGCCGCTTCTTCGTTCATGTCGTCATGCCCCCCGCATGAGCCCGGCCACCGGCGCTAGATCGCGAACCCGTCGTCGGCCGCGATCACCGCGCCGTTGATGAATCCGGAGCGCCCGGACGCGAGCAGCACCAGCAGGCCGTCGAGATCCTCGGGATCGCCGACGCGCCGGCGCGGCAGCATCGCGACCAGGCGCCGCCCGCCCTCGGTTTCCCAGTGGGCGTCGTTGAGCTCGGTACGGATGTACCCCGGGCAGATCGCGTTGACATTGATGCCGTAGCGCCCCCACTCGAGCGCCATCGCCCGGGTCATGTGGACCACCGCCGCCTTGCTCATGGCGTAGATGCCGATCTGCGCGAGCGCCTTGAGCCCCGCCATCGACGCGACGTTGATGATCCGCGCCTCGCGGCCCGGCTGCGATTTCGCACGCTCGACCATCCGGCGACCGACCGCCTGGGCGACGAAGAACGCCCCCTTCAGATTGGTATCCATGACGAAGTCGAAATCCGCTGCCGTGACATCGAGCAGGCGCTGGGTGGTGCTCACGCCGGAGTTGTTGACAAGGATATCGATCGGCCCCGCCTGTTCCTCGGCGGCCGCGATCGCCGCGTCGATCGCGCCGGTATCGGTGACGTCGAGCGCGAGCACGCTCGCCGCCCCGCCGGCCGCCTCGATGGCGGCGCGCAGTTCCTTGAGCCGCTCCACACGACGCGAAGCGAGCACCACATGCGCGCCATTCTCGGCAAGAACGGTCGCGAACCGGGCTCCCAGCCCGCTCGAAGCGCCGGTGACCAGCGCTGTCTTGCCGGTGAGATCGAATGAGGTCGCCATGCGCGTCTCCGGTTCCGTCTGTCTGTCAACTCCGATGGCGTGGATCATAGCCGATCGATCCGATTTGGACGGGCGCGGCGGTTTCCGCGACAATTGCACGATCCGACACCCGGGGTGCCCGCCGCCCCGCGAATGCGCAGCGCCCTGACCCTGGAGACGCCTCATGGAAATTGAACGCGACGCGATGGAGTTCGACGTCGTCATCGTCGGCGGTGGCCCGGCCGGCCTCGCGGCGGCGATCCGGCTCAAGCAGCTCGAAGCAGAGCACGGCCGCGAGGTCAGCGTCTGTGTCATCGAGAAGGGTTCGGAGATCGGCGCCCACATCCTGTCGGGGGCGGTCATGGATCCGGGCGCGATCAGCGAGCTCTTCCCGGACTGGAAGGAGCGCGGCGCTCCGCTCAACACGCCGGTCACCGAGGACCGCTTCGTATTCCTCAGTGCCACCGGTGGGCGCAGCACCCCCAACTGGATGCTGCCCGCCTGCTTCAAGAACCACGGCAACTACATCGTCAGCCTCGCCAACGTCGTGCGCTGGCTCGGCCAGCAGGCCGAGGAGCTCGGCATAGAGATCTACCCCGGCTTCGCCGCGGCCGAGATCCTGTATTCCGAGGACGGCGCGGTGCGCGGCGTGGCGACCGGCAACATGGGCGTAAGCCGTGAAGGCGAGCCCACCGACCAGTTCCAGCCCGGCATCGAGCTGCACGCGAAGTACACCCTCTTTGCCGAAGGCTCGCGCGGCCATCTCGGCCGCCAGCTCATCGCCCGCTACGAGCTCGCCCGCGACCGCGATCCGCAGAGCTACGGCATCGGCCTGAAGGAGCTCTGGGAGATCGACCCGGCCCGCCACGAGGAAGGCCTGGTGATGCACACCGCCGGCTGGCCGCTGTCGAACGACACCTATGGCGGCTCCTTCCTCTACCACTTCGAGAACAACCAGGTCGCAGTCGGCTTCGTCGTCGGTCTGAACTACACGAACCCCTACCTCTCGCCCTTCGACGAGTTCCAGCGCTACAAGACCCATCCAATGATCCGGCGCTTCTTCGAGGGCGGCAAGCGGGTGGCCTATGGCGCCCGGGCGATCACCGCCGGCGGCCTCAATGCATTGCCGAAGACGGTGTTCCCGGGCGGCGCCCTCATCGGCTGCGAAGCCGGCTACCTGAACGCCTCGCGCATCAAGGGCAGCCATGCGGCGATCAAGACCGGGATGCTCGCCGCCGAAGCCGCCTTCGAGGCCCTGGGCGCCGATCGCTCCAACGATGTGCTCGAGTCGTACCCGAAGGCATTCGAATCGTCCTGGCTGCACGACGAGCTCTACCGGGCCCGCAACTTCAAGCCCGCGATGAGCAAGGGCCTCTGGATGGGCACCCTGCTCGTCGGCATCGACCAGGTCGTCTTCAAGGGCAAGGCGCCGTTCACCCTGCATACCAGCAAGCCCGACAACGAGTACCTCAGGCCGGCTGCCGAATGCACCCCGATCGACTACCCGAAGCCCGACGGCAAGATCAGCTTCGACAAGCTCTCGTCGGTGTTCATCTCGAACACCAACCACGAGGAGAACCAGCCGATCCACCTGACCCTGAAGGATCAGTCGATCCCGGTGGACACCAACCTCGCCCGCTATGCCGGGCCGGAGCAACGCTACTGCCCGGCCGGCGTCTACGAGTTCGTGAAGGACGATGGCACCGGCGCCGATCGCCTGCAGATCAACGCCCAGAACTGCGTCCACTGCAAGACCTGCGACATCAAGGACCCGACGCAGAACATCGTCTGGGTGGTTCCGGAAGGTGGGGGCGGCCCCAACTACCCGAACATGTGACGCCAGCATCGACGCGGCTTCGGATTCGGGTGCAGGAGTCGAGCCGGGAATTCGCGAAGCACCGCTTCGCGCCGGCGAGACCGGCCGCGCCTGCCAGCGCGGCCGTGGCGGGGCACTCCAGATACTGCGGTTGTACGGCAAGGAGCCCCAACGCAGCCATGCGCCTGAATCCGAAGCCGCCGAAATGGGAAACGCCGGAGGTGCCGGGTTAGTCCGGCGCCATCCGGCGCTTTTTCAGCGTCGGGCCGTCCCAAGATGAAAAACGCCCCCTCGGGGGGCAGCGAGCCCGCGAAGCGAGGGAGCGTGGGGGCGCTTTTGCGTCAGCGGATCAGCGGGCTTCAGGCGCCGCGATCGCCGTAGCCGCCACGGCCGCCACCACCGCCACCACCGCCGCCGCCGTAGCCACCCCGGCCACCACCGCCGCCGCCATAGCCACCGCCGCCACCACCGTAGCCGCCGCGACCGCCGCCGCCACCGCCACCGTAGCCGCCACCACCGCCGCCGCCGCCGCGCCGGAACCCGCCACCGCCGCCGCCACCGCCGCCCTGGTCACGGGCTTCGTTGACGACGAGATTGCGGCCCTCGAGCGAATAGCCGTTCATGGCACGGATGGCGTTCTGGGCGGCGCCATCATCGGTCATGGTGACGAAGCCGAAACCCCGCGAACGGCCGGTTTCGCGATCGGTGACGATCTTGGCCTCGGTGACATCACCATGCGCTCCGAACAGTTCGGAGAGTTGCGCATCGGTAGCCCGCCACGGCAGATTGCCCACGTAGATCTTTGTTGACATGAAATCGGAGTCCATCGAATCGTTGAATGCATTGCATTTCGAGGCGAACCGATTTCAGCGAACCGGGAAATGCAACCCCACACAAGGCCTGTTGCGGGGTTAGAGTTTCGCAAGCGGTGGGCCCTGCGGAAACGCCACTCTGCCACAAGCCCGGGCATTTGCACAGGACCATGACGGGAGTACGGGAAACCCGCTGCCCGTCGAAAACCCTTGGCCCTGCTTGAGTTCGGTCGCATCCTGTATAAAAATACAGGCAGACACCGATCATCGACCGGAGCACCACCGTGCGCGCACTGACCGCCCGACAGCAGGAAATCCTCGCGCTGATCAAGCAGCACATCGCCGACACCGGCTTCCCCCCCACCCGCATGGAGATCGCCCGCCAGCTCGGCTTCCGGTCGCCAAACGCCGCCGAGGAGCATCTCAAGGCACTGGCCCGCAAGGGCGTGATCGAGCTCACCTCGGGCGCCTCGCGCGGCATCCGGCTCAAGCTGATGCCCGGTCCCGGCCCCGAAGGCGATACCGGCAGCGCGGTCCAGATCGCGATGCGACTGCCCCTGGTGGGCCGGGTGGCCGCCGGCAGCCCGATCCTCGCCCAGGAGCATGTCGAGGCCAGCTATGCGGTCGATCCGGCGCTGTTCTCCCTCCCTCCCGACTACCTGCTCCGGGTGCGCGGCATGAGCATGCGCGATGCCGGCATCCTCGACGGCGACCTGCTCGCCGTCAAGCGGACCCAGGAAGTGCGCAACGGCCAGATCGTGGTCGCCCGGATCGGCGACGAGGTCACCGTCAAGCGCTGGCGCCGGCAGGGAACCCAGGTCCAGTTGCTGCCCGAGAACCCCGAGTTCGAGCCAATCCTGCTCGACACCCGGCACGATCAGTTCGCGCTCGAAGGACTGGGGGTCGGCTTGCTGCGCGCGGGCCGCGGCCTCTGAAGTGAAACAGCCCCACGCTCGCTGTCGCTCGCTGCCCCCGAGGGGCTATCAGTGGCTTCGGGCGGCCGGGCGCCACTGATACGACTTCACCCCATGAAAGCCTGCCCGCATCCGGCGGTATGGCGGGCCGGACAACTCGGCCATGGCGCCATCCGGGCCCTGGGCAGCCTGCACCCCGAGCTCGATGCCGAGCTGCCGGGCCAGGGCTGGCCGATCGGCATGCTCACCGAGCTCATCGGCCGCGAGGCCGGCATCGGCGAGCTGCGCCTGCTGATGCCGGCGTTGCGCCGGCTGACCCGCGAACGCCGGATCGTCGTCCTGCTCGGGCCACCCCTGATCCCCTACGCCCCGGCACTGGCCGATTTCGGCATCGACCTCGACTATCTCGTCATCATCGATGCCCGCAATCCGGCCGATCGCCTGTGGGCGATCGAACAGACGCTGCGCAGCGCCAGCTTCGGCGCCCTGCTCGCCTGGCTGCCCCGGGCGCACACCCGGCCCGAGCACTTGCGCCGGCTGCAATCCGCCGCGCAAGGCACGACAGGCCCCGTCTTCCTGTTCCGGGATCTGTCCGCCCAGATGGAGCCTTCCCCCGCGCCGCTGCGACTGCTGCTGCTGCCCCTGCCCGCCGATCGGCTCTCGGTCCGGATCCTCAAGCGGCGCGGCCCGGTGCTCGGCCAGCCTCTGGTCATCGAGCTTCCCCGGCCGGACAGCGCCCTGGCGCTGCGCTATCGCCCGTCCGAAGTACCGGCGGCAACGATCCATGCTCATGACGCCACCCCCATCGGGTCCGGGCCCGGACAGCACACCCTGAACTGAGCATGCTGTGGCTCGCGCTGCATTTTCCCGACCTGCCACTCGACGTCTTCGAACGAGCGAGGCCGTCGTCGGACGTCGACGGCCTCGGCCCGGCCCCGCTCGCGATCTGCGACCGGCTGGACATCCTGTTCGCCGATCCCCGGGCCCGCAGCACAGGGGTCGGCCCCGGCATGCGCCGGGCAAGCGCCCTGGCCCTGCTGCCCGGCCTGCGGCTCATCGAACGCGACCCCGCCCGTGAGCGGGCGGCGCTCGACAGCCTGGGCGGCTGGGCGCTGCAATTCACGCCATCGGTCACCTTTCCCGAACCACCTCCGGCACAGGCCGCCCGGTCCACCATGCCAGCGCCCGCGGGATTGCTGCTCGAGATCGAGCCCAGCCTGCGGCTGTTCGGTGGCCTGCCGGCCCTGCTCGCCCGGATCCGGGCCGGCCTGGAGCTGTTCGGCTATCGCTCGGCATTCGCCGTCGCGCCCACCGCGACCGGTGCCTGGCTGCTCGCCCGGCACCGCGACGGCATCCAGATCCGGACTCATGAATCCCTGCGCCGGCAGCTCGATTCCCTGCCGATAAGCCTGCTCGCCGCGGCACGCGCCCACTTGTCCACGCTCGAATCGATCGGCGTCCATCGTCTCGCCGACCTCGATGCCCTGCCCAGGGCGGGCCTCGGCCGTCGATTCGGCCCGGCCCTGATCGAGGAAGTCGATCGGGCCCGGGGCCTGTTGCCCGAGGCCCATGCGTGGCTGCAGGCTCCCGCCGAGTTCTCCGGCCGACTCGAGCTGCTCGCCAGGGTCACCGGAACCGAGCCCCTGCTGTTCGCCGCCCGCCGCCTGCTCGGCGAACTGGCCGCCTGGCTGGCGGCCCGCCAGGCGGCAGTGCGCGGCTTCATCCTGGGCCTGCGCCACGACGACGGCAGCGACACGCCCATCGAGATCCGGCTCGCCGACCCGGGGCGCGAGGTCGACAGGCTCTTCGGCGTATTGCGCGAACGGCTGGCAGGCTTTCGCCTGCGCGCTCCGGTCGACGTCCTCGAGCTCGGATGCGCCGAGATCCTGCCGCTGCCCGGCGACAGCGCGAGCCTGCTGCCGTCGGCGGCCAGCGCGCAACACGGCTTCGGTCTGCTGCTCGAAAGGCTGCAGGCCCGGCTCGGACGGGAACGGGTACGGCGCCTGCACCTGGTCACCGACCATCGGCCCGAGGTCGCCTGGCGCTCGAGCATGCTCGAGCGGCTCCCCGATGCCGGACCACGGTCGACGCCGGGCCCGGGTGTGCCGGGCGGCGTGGCCGAACCCGGCACCCTGCCTCGTCCGCTATGGCTGCTGCCCGACCCGCTGCGGCTTCGCGAACGCAACGACCAGCCCTGGTGGGGCACACCGCTGGCCCTGCTGGCGGGACCGGAGCGGATCGAGACCGGCTGGTGGGATCAGTCGCTGGTGCAGCGTGACTACTTCATCGCCGAAGACGCGCACCATGTCCTGTACTGGATCTACCGGGAGCGCACGGCACCGGCCGGCGCCTCGCCGGGATGGTTCATGCAGGGACGATTCGGCTAGGCGCTCAACGCAGGCGAGCTTCGCGGGCCTCCCTGTCGCTCTGGCATTTCGTGCAACGCGACGCCAGCGGCTGCGCCCGCAGGCGCTCGATCGGGATGTCGGCGCCGCACTCGATGCACACGCCATAGCTGCCTTCCTCGATCCGCGCGAGCGTCCGCTCGATCGCGCCGAGCTCGCTCTGGTCGCGCTGCGCCTCGCCCGCATCGACCTCGCTCTCGGCGGCGGCGAAACTGCGATCCCCCGAGTCGCCGCGTGCACCGGCATCGCGGGCCTCGTCGGTCGCCTCGTCGAGCTTGGACTCCATTTCCTTGCGCAGGGCGACCGCGCGCTCGCGCAGTTGCTTCGCCAGTTCCTGGCGTTCGGCCGCACTCAGGCTCATTGGCTCGCTCCCAATCGTTCCTCGGATCCGCATACATCCTCTGGTGCCAGTATAGGCCAGCCGTGCGGGCCCCCGAACGGGCATGAGGAAGGCTGGTTGACCGAGATCAGTGGTCGCGGCTAGTCGAGCGCCGCGATCCGGTCGACCGAATCGGTGATCAGGCCATCGAGCCCGATCTCGCGCAGCCGCATCGCTTCGGCCGGATCGTTCACCGTGTAGCAAAGCAGCCGCAAACCGGCCGCATGCGCCGCTCGCAGCAAGGCGGCATCGGCGAAGCGCCAGTCGACGTGCAGCGCAACGCAGTCGAGCGCGACCGCCTGCGCGACGCAATCGGCGGGCGGGCGGCCGAAAAGCAGGCCGCGCGGCAGATCGGGCGCCGTCTGCCGGGCCGCGGCCAGCGTCTCGACCGAAAACGAGGACAGCAGCGGCGGCGGCTCGACACCCGCCCAGCAGCGGGTCGCGGCCAGCGCAACCGCCACTCCGGCCTCGACCTCGCGCCCCCGGCAGGGCTTGATCTCGATATTGGCGAGGCCACCGCAACCGAGCAGCCAGTCCGCCGCCTGGTCGAGATCCGGCACCCGCTCGCCGGCCATGCTGGCCGAATGCCAGTACCCCGCATCGAGCCGGGACACCTCGTCCCAGGAGCGGGTGGCCAGCGGCCCCACCCCGTCGGTGGTGCGCTCGAGGGTTTCATCGTGCAGCAGCACGACCTTGCCATCGGCCGTCAGCCTGGTATCGAACTCGAACATCCGGTAGCCATGCTGCCAGCCCGTGCGCAGCGCTGCGATCGTGTTCTCGGGAGTGAGCCGCCCGGCGCCCCGATGGGCGATGAACCGTGGATACGGCCACTCCCGAAGGCTGGCGCCAGGGCTTTTCATCGAATATCCATATTATTCAATGGGATTTCGGTCAAAACTCAATATTTTCCGAGATCCGCGAAGCGGGCCGGACGCTTCTCCATGAAATGCGCCACCCCTTCCTTGAAGTCGGGGCGACCGAAGCTTGCCTCCATCGCAGCGTCGGCGATGGACATCGCTTCCGGGAAGCCCTGCACCAGCGCCGCATAGACCTGGGCCTTGATCACGGCGAGCGAGCGCGGCGACACCGTATCGGCGAGCATCCGGGCATATTCGGTGACGGCGGCCTCGAAATCCGCATCGTCGTAGACCTGGTTGACCAGGCCCATCCGCAGCGCCTCCTCGGCGCCGAACTTCCGGCTCGTCATCAGCAGGTCGAGCGCATTGGCATGGCCGACCAGGCGCGGCAGCAGCCAGCTCGAGCCATGCTCGGCGATGAGGCCGCGCTGGGAGAAGGAGGTGGTGAAGCGCGCCCCGGCCGCCGCGAGACGGACATCGGCGTAGAGGGCGAGCACCAGCCCGAGCCCGGCCGCCGGACCGTTGATCGCCGCGATGATCGGCTTGGGGCACTGGAGCAGGTAGGTATGCCGGCCCTGATAGAGCTCGCCGAGATTGGCGCCGAACGGATTGCTCACCGCCGGCGGCTCCGGAGGCGCCGCCTTGGGAGCGTCCCCGCCCTGGGCGCTGATGCCCGAGAGCAGGTTCATGTCGGCACCGGCGCAGAAGCCCCGGCCCGCACCGGTCAGCACGATGACCCGCACCGCCGGATCGGTCGATGCCTCGGCCACCCTCTGGCGCAATTCGACCTGCATCGAGCGGGTGATCGCGTTGAGCTTGTCGGGGCGATTGAAAACGATCCGGGCGATCCGGTCGCGGACTTCATAGATGATCTCGGCTTCTTCGGCCATGACTTGTCTCCTGTGCAATCGGCTTGTGTTCGATCGCCATGAGGATACCGGAGCCCGAAGCGCGGCGCAGCCGCCGCCATGCCGAAGCCGGATGGCGCTACTTGCCGAGCTGGCCGCAGTCGCGGCTCGGCGCCAGCCGCGCCTCGCCGGCGCGGTAGTGCGCCCGCAGGCCGGCGCTGGTGTCGACCGGGAGGACGCCCACGCAGTCGCCGGCGGCGATCAACCGGCCTGTGGAGGGCCCGAGGGCGAGCTGGACACGCTCGCCGGTCTGCGTCAGCAGGATCGCTTCCCTGGGGTATCCGCCCTCTCCCGCCAGCGCGCGCAGCGCGAGCCCGATGGGGCCGAGCGCGTCGAATACCGGCGAAGCGGCCATCGAGACCGGCGCCGCCACCCGCTCCACCCGCGCAACGACGAGCGGCGCCTCGCCGGGCGTCGGCGAATCGCTCGAGGCGCAGGCAGCGAGCGCTGCCGCAGCGAAGAGAAGGAGATTCCGGATCATGGCGGCTGGCCGATCGGGGCATGGTCGCCGAGGAGGCGACGACCGGCATCATCCTAGGCCTGGCGCGGCCGGCACGCAGTGAAGCACGGCACGATGGCGGAGATGCGCCGACAGGCGGGGAGCGGCCGGAACCACCGTCATCGTCGGGCCGACGGACGGTTCATGCGAATAGACGACTCAGCGCGGTGCGCCGACCAGCTCGATGTCAGGGATCCGACGCCCTAGCTCGATGCTGTCGTTGCTGGCACGCATCGCGTCGATGACGATCGGCAGCGGTTCGGTCCAGACCTCGGGCAGGTTGCCCTCGCCGTCCTGGAGAGCATGGCGGGCGAAGCGCTCGACGGGTGGGCAGAATTCACCGGCACCGAGCCCATCGGTGCCGCGACTCGGATCGAGCCGGTACCAGCCATGCCTGGAAAGCCGCGCCGCGGCCAGTCCATGCAGGCCGAAGCGCCCCGGATCGTCGCGGCAGGCAAGGCGCTGGTAGCACAGGCCGGCCGGAATCCGGTTCGCCCGCAACAGCGCGACGAGCAGGTGGGTCTTCGCGAAGCTGCAGCCCGAGCCGGTGGCGAGGACATCGGAAGCGCTGACCGCAAGCGGGGCGGCCGGAGCGGGTTCACGCACCGCATCACGCACGAACTCGAAGCTGCGCTTGACGAGCGCGTTCTCGGAAGTGCAGGCGACAGCAAGCTCGCGCGCCTTGCGCATGATGCGCGGATCCTGCCAGTCGACGATGGCGGAGCTGTGCAGATAGTCGGACATGCGTGGAGACTAGTGCAGCTTCGAAGCCGATGCGAGCCGCGTTACACGCGCTCACAGCGCCATTGTACGGCGCGGGGCAGCGAGTGGCCGGGAGCCCTCTGTGCTAATGTCGCCGCAGCAACGGCGACGCGCAGCCCCGGCCGGCGAGCGCGGGCCATGAACAGGAGACGGGCATGAAATGGCGCATCGGCGAAGTCACGGTCACCAAGATCGTCGAGATGGAGGTTGCCGGCGGGACCCGCTTCATCCTGCCGCAGGCGAGCCGCGAAGCGGTGCTGCCCTACCAGTGGATGCGCCCCCATTTCATGACCGAGGAAGGCCGGCTCATCATGAGCATCCACGCGCTCGTGATCGAGACGCCGCAACGACGGATCATCGTCGATACCTGTCTCGGCAACGACAAGCAGGGACGCGACGTGCCCGGCTGGAACGGGCTGCAGACCGACTTCCTCGCAAGGCTCGCCGCCGCCGGCCATCCGCGCGAATCGATCGACACCGTGATGTGCACCCACCTGCATGTCGACCACGTCGGCTGGAACACCATGCTCGTCGACGGCCGATGGGTGCCGACCTTCCCCAATGCCCGCTACCTGATGGGCCGCGTGGAATTCGACTACTGGACCGACCAGCACCGCAACGTCGAGGCCTCGCCGCTCTATGCGGACTCGATCGCGCCGGTGTTCGAGGCCGGCCTCGTCGATCTCGTCGACACCGACAGCCGCATCTGCGACGAGGTCCGTCTGGTGCCGACGACCGGCCACACGCCGGGCCACGTCAGCGTGCGCATCGATTCGGGCGGCGAGGCGGCGCTGATCACCGGGGACTTCATCCACCATCCCTGCCAGCTCGCGCGCCCCGACTGGGCCGCCACCGTCGACTACGATCAGGCCGCCTCGACGGCGACGCGGCGGCGCATGTTCGAGGAGCTCGCCGGCTCCCCGGTCCTGGTGATCGGCACCCATTTCGCCGGCGCAACGGCCGGACACATCATCCGCGACGGCGATGCCTGGCGACTACAAGTCTAGAGTGACTCGCCCGAAGGCGAGCACTCAACGGACGTAGAGGACGCGCATTGCGCGAGTAGCGCCGCCCACGGAGTCCATGACCCGGACCGTGGTCTCGCGCGGGTTGAAGCCTTCGGGCAGCGGCATGCTGCCGCGCAGGTGAACGTAGGCGGGCAGAACCACCTCGATCGGGTCGAGGGTGACATTGGTCTCGGCGCTGCTGTTGCCCCGCGTCCCCGCGACCACGAACTGCATCACACCCGTGTAGGGCCTGGCGGTCGGCTTGTCGCGGGTGACGACGACGTGATAGCCGAGCCTGCCGCCATCCTGGAAGAAGCGCGCAGAACGGATCTGGGTCGGGCCGCCGCGGGGGTCGGGCGGCAGCGCCTGCAGGAAGAGGTCGATGTCCTGCTGCAGCGCCCCGACCGAGCCGCGACTCTCGGCGAGCTGCTCGGACAGGGTCTTGCCCTCGGCAACGGCCGCTTCGAGCTTGCGGGTGGTCGCGCCGAGCTCGTCCTGGAGCCGCTGGCGCTCCGATTCGGTCTGGTCGAGCGTCGCCTGCAGGCGCTGCGACTCGGCAGCCGTCAGGCGTTGCGGGCCGTATTCCTCCTGCGCGTAGAGCAGGCCGCCCACGCCGATCACGATGCCGGCCAGCAGGATGAGCAACCAGCGCGGAATCTTCCAGGATCGTCCGCGCCGGTAGCCGTGCGGTTCGAAGACAACGGGTTTGGATCGTCCGAACATAGCGGACTATTCTACGTTGCACATTTCGTCGACTGGCCAGCGCCGTGTCGCAATACCGACGAATCGGCCCGTACCGCGAGCGAGCGGAGCCTCGGCAAGGCCACGACGAAGCTCATTCCGACGCGGGTCCGGCGATCACGGCCAGGGCGTCGGCAACCTCGGCGGCACTGCGCGGACGCACCACCCGGTCGATCTCGCGGCCATCGCGCAGGAACACGAGCGTCGGCCAGAGCTTGACGCCGAACGAACGCCCGAGCCGCTTGTCGCGGGCATCGGCGAGCTTCAGGTGCGCGATGCCGGCGTGGCCTGCGAACGCCTCGGCGATGTGCGGCTGGGCGGCCCGGCAGTGGCCGCACCAGTCGTTGCCGAACTCGAGGACCATCGGTCCGGAAGCCGCATCGACCTCGGCGCGATCGGGCTGCTCCTCGCTGTAGGGCTGCGTCATGACTGGGTTGCGACGGTGGCCGGCCGGGGCTGGAGCACCGCCATCGTGATCCGTGAGATGCAGGTGAGATCTCCGGCATCGTTGCGCATCTCGATGTGCCAGACGTGGGTCGAGCGGCCGATGTGGATCGGCCGGGCGATGCCGGTGACCCAGCCCGAGGTCGCCCCCTTGAGGTGATTGGCGTTGATCTCGAGGCCGACGACCTGGTGCCCGGGGGCGGCGGCGAAGGCCGCGCCGCAGGATCCGAGGGTTTCGGCGAGCACGACCGACATGCCGCCGTGAAGCAGGCCAGCCGGCTGCTTGGTGCGCTTGTCGACCGGTACCCGCGCCCGGATGAAGTCGTCGCCGACCTCGAGGAACTCGAGGCCGACGTGCTCGACGGCGGTGTCGTTATGGGAGGAGTTCAGGATCTCGAGGGAGATCGGTCGTTTCCAGACGCTCATGCGCGCACTCCAGTCGGTTGCCGCGGCCGGCCGCCGCGAGCCAATCGGACAAGTCTGCCAGAGCTTCGCGGATCCGGTGTCCGCCGCGGACTGGATCAACTCGGCGGGAGCATCCCCGATGGCCGCGGATTGGCGGCTGCCCCGATCGCCGCTATGATATGTATATTCATACAGTCTTTCGGTCTTGCCAGGCAAGGCCCGCCCTCTTCCGATCCTGCAGCACGGGCTCGCGATGCTCGCTCCCTATGCCGAGTTGCACTGCGTCTCGAACTTCTCGTTCCTGCGCGGCGCATCCCACCCCGAGGAACTCGTCGACCGGGCCCAGGCGCTCGGTTACGCAGCGCTCGCGATCACCGACGAATGCTCGCTTGCGGGGGTCGTGCGCGCCCATCTGCAGGCTCGCGCAAGCAGCCTGCCCCTGGTCGTCGGCGCCGAATTCTCGCTGCGCGACATCTGGCCGCGCCGTCCGGACGGCATCGCCCTGCCCGCTGCCGCCTGCCGGCCCGAGCACGATGCCCGCCTGGTCCTGCTCGCGACCGACCGCGAGGGCTACGGCAACCTCTCCGAGCTCATCACCCGCGCCCGGATGCGGGCCGCCAAGGGCAGCTACCGGCTCGAGGCGGCCGATCTTGCCGACGGCATCCCGGGCTGCCTCGCCCTGCTCGTCCCGGAAGCCGCGGCGCTCGTCGAGCCCGCGGCGCATCGGCGCCTGCTCACGCAGGCCGGTTTCGTACGCGAGCGCTTCGGACAGCGCGGCCGGCTCGCCGCCGAGCTGCTCACCCGCGGCCACGACACCGCATTGCTCGGCATGCTGCGCGATGTCGCACGCGAGATCGGCCTGCCGCTGGTGGCTGCCGGCGACGTCCACTACCATCGCCGCGCCCGCAAGAGCCTGCACGACACCCTGGCCGCCATCCGGCTCCGCAAGCCGCTTGCCGAGTGCGGACTCGCGCTTGCTCCCAATGCCGAGCAGCACCTGCGCAGCCGGCTGCGGCTCGCCCAGCGCTATCCGCCGGATCTTCTCGAGGAAACCGTCCGGCTCGCCGCGAGCTGTCGCTTCTCGCTCGATGAGCTGCGCTACGAATACCCCGAGGAGATCGTCCCGGCGGACGAGACGCCTGCCGGCTGGCTGCGCAAGCTCACTCTGGAGGGGCTGCAGCGCCGCTATCCCGCCGGCCCGCCAGAAGCGGTCCGCGAGCAGATCGAGCGCGAGCTGGCACTGGTCGCCGAGCTGCGCTACGAGCCCTATTTCCTGACGGTCGCCGACCTCGTCGCCTTCGCCCGCGAACGCGGCATCCTCTGCCAGGGCCGCGGCTCGGCGGCGAATTCCGCGATCTGCTATTGCCTGGGCATCACCGCCGTCGACCCGGCGCACAGCAGCCTGCTGTTCGAACGCTTCATCAGCCGCGAGCGCAACGAGCCGCCCGACATCGACGTCGACTTCGAGCACCAGCGCCGCGAGGAGGTCATCCAGTACCTGTACGCGAAATACGGCCGCGAGCGCGCCGCGCTGACCGCGACCGTGATCAGCTACCGCCCGCGCTCGGCATTGCGCGACGTCGGCCGCGCGCTCGGCATCGATGCGCAGCGGCTCGACCTGATGGCGCGCTCGCAGCAGTGGTGGGACGGCCGCGAAGTGATACCCGAACGGCTCGCCGAGGTCGGCTTCGATCCCGCCTCCCCCGTGGTGCAGCACTGGATGCGGATGGTGAACATCCTGATCCGCTTCCCGCGCCACCTGTCGCAGCACACCGGCGGCTTCGTGATCGCGCGCGATCGCCTGAGCCGGCTGGTGCCGATCGAGAACGCCGCGATGGCCGATCGCAGCGTCATCCAGTGGGACAAGGACGATCTCGATGCGCTCGGGCTGCTGAAGGTGGACGTGCTCGCGCTCGGCATGCTGAGCGCGATCCGCCGGGCGCTGGAGTTCATCAACCTGCGCCGTACGGGAAATCACGCCGGCCGCCTGCCCTGCGGGCGGGAGGCACCGTTCCGGATGCAGGACATCCCCGACGACGACACCGAAACCTACGACATGATCTGCAAGGCCGACACCATCGGGGTCTTCCAGATCGAATCGCGCGCCCAGATGAGCATGCTGCCGCGCCTGCGGCCGCGCAAGTTCTACGACCTCGTCGTGCAGGTGGCGATCGTGCGGCCCGGCCCGATCCAGGGCGACATGGTGCATCCTTACCTGCGCCGCCGCCAGGGACTCGAGCCGGTCGACTATCCGCTCGACGAGATCAGGCCGGCGCTCGAGCGCACCTTCGGCGTGCCGATCTTCCAGGAGCAGGTGATGCAGGTCGCGATCATCGCCGCCGACTTCACTCCCGGCGAAGCCGACCAGCTGCGCCGGGCGATGGCCGCCTGGAAGCGCAAGGGCGGGCTCGGGCCGTTCCAGGAGCGGGTGATCGCGGGCATGCGCAAGAAAGGCTATCCGCCCTATTTCGCCGACCGCATCTTCCGCCAGATCGAGGGCTTCGGCGAATACGGCTTCCCCGAAAGCCATGCGGCGGGCTTCGCCCAGCTCGTCTATGTCAGCAGCTGGATCAAGTGCCATGAGCCGGCCGCCTTCCTCGCCGCGATGCTCGACAGCCAGCCGATGGGCTTCTATGCGCCGGCGCAGCTGGTGCGCGATGCGCGCGAGCACGGCGTCGAGGTCCGGGGCGTCGACGTGCTGGCGAGCGAGGCCGGCTGCACCCTCGAGGAGCAGGACAGCGTCGGGGCCGTCGGGTCCGACGTGCAGATACGCGACGGCATCGACCGTCGTCCGCAGCCGGCGGTGCGGCTCGGCCTGGCGCAGGTACGCGGCCTGTCCGCCGAAGGCATCGAGCGCCTGCTGGAAGCACGGCGGCAGCGCGAAGCCGAACGCGGGATCGGGCACCGGGCCGAAGCGCCCGACCGCAAAGCCGTGCCTGCCCGCGACGATGAAGCCCCGGGCCGCCTCGCATTCGACAGCGTCGAGGACCTCGCGCGCGAAGCCCGGCTCGACACTCGCGACCTGGAGGCGCTGGCGCGGGCCGACGCACTGCGCCGGCTTGCCGGCCACCGGGCGCAGGCCCACTGGGAAGCCGCCGGGCTGGCCGGCCTGCCGGCGCTGCTCGAACCGGCCCGTTTCGACGAGGCGCCAGTCCTGTTGCCCACGCCCGCCATCGGCGACGAGACCATCGCCGACTACCGCGCGCTCGGCATTCCGATGGGCGCCCATCCGGTCGCCCTGCTACGACGGCATCTCGATCGCTTCGGCGTGCGCCCGGCGAGCGAGCTGGCCGGATATGCCAACGGCCAGCCGGCGCGGGCGAGCGGCCTGGTCACCCATCGGCAACGGCCCGGAACCGCGAAGGGCGTCGTCTTCGTCACCCTCGAGGACGACACCGGCCAGATCAACGTCATCGTCTGGCGCCACCTGATCGAGCGCTATCGCGCCGCGGTGGTCGGCGCCCGGCTCATGACCGTCTACGGCATCTGGCAATGCGATCCCGGCAGCGGCCAGGTCCGCCACCTGGTCGCGAGGCGGATCCTCGACCACAGCGCCCTGCTCGGCCGGCTCGCGACACGCTCACGCGACTTCCGCTGACCCTGTCGGGCATCGTGGTCATGCCTGCCCGATGCTCCGAAGCGACACCCATGCGACCCGCCGACGCGCCCGGCCGATCGGTGCTAGCATGACGGCCGAGGTAAACCGATCGGTTTACCCATGCACCGGACGGCCGCAGGCGCAGCCCGATGCGCCCCGGAGACAGTCCCGATGAACGACCTGCGCGCCCTGCGCCCCATCCTGCCGATCCTGATCGGCGCCTCGCTGCTGCTGACGCTGTCCATGGGGCTGCGCCAGAGCCTGGGCATCTTCGTGCCGCCGCTCACCCAGGACGTCGGCATCTCGGTCGGCCAGTTCACGCTCGCGATCGCGGTGCAGAACCTCGCATGGGGCTTCTTCCAGCCCTTCGCCGGCGCCTGGGCCGACCGTCTCGGCTATCGCCGCCTGATGATCGGCGGCGCGGTCCTCTATATCTTCGGCCTGGTCATGCTGATGCTGGCGCAGGGCTTCATCGCGGTGCTGATCGGCGCCGGCATCGCGATCGGCGCATCGATGGCCGCGACCGGCCCCGCGATCACGATGGCGGTCTCGGCCAAGCCGGTGTCGGCCGCGGTGCGCAGCACCGTGCTGGGCATCGTCTCGGCCGCCGGCTCGCTCGGCGCGATGGTCGCCGCGCCAATGGGCCAGGTGCTCGCGCAAGCCTGGGACTGGCGGATCGGGGTCGCCGGCTTCGTGGTGCTCGGCCTGGTGATGCTGCCGGCCGCCTGGTATGCCGGCAAGGTCGACGATGTACCCAGTCCGACGCCGCCGACGTCCACCGACAAGCTCGGCGCGCGAGCCGCGGCGAAGGTCGCGATGACCACCCCGGCCTTCATCGTGATGGCGCTCGCCTATTTCGTCTGCGGCATGCAGCTCGTCTTCCTCACGACCCACCTGCCGACCTACCTCGACCTTTGCGGCATGGACCCGATGCTGAGCGCGCAGGCGCTCGGCGCGATCGGCGCCTTCAACATCCTCGGCAGCCTGTTCTTCGGCTGGGCAGGCGGTCGCTGGAACAAGCTGATGCTGCTCGGAATCATCTACTTCACCCGCTCGCTGGTCCTCGGGATGTATTTCATCGCGCCGCCGACGCCGACCTCGACCCTGGTGTTCGCCTCGATCATGGGCTTCCTCTGGATGGGGGTCGGACCACTGGTCGCCGGCTGGCTCGTCGAGGCCTTCGGCCTGCGCTGGCAAGCCATGCTCGGCGGCATCGCCTTCGTCAGCCACCAGATCGGCAGCACCACCGGCGCCTTCGGCGGCGGGCTGATCTTCGACGCCGCCGGCTCCTACGACGCGGCCTGGCAGATCGGCGTCTCGCTCGGCCTGGCCGCCGGGATCATGCAGATCGCGTTCGCATTCCTCGGCAAGCCGCCCCGTCCGCCGGTGCCGGCCCCGGCATGAGCCCGAGCGCACGGCCGCCCGAAGCCGGGCTCACGTCCCCCACGGGGGGACCGGCGCGCAGCGACGAGGGGGCAACATGAGCCCGAGCGCACGGCCGCCCGAAGCCGGGCTCACGTCCCCCACGGGGGGACCGGCGCGCAGCGACGAGGGGGCTATATGAGCGGAGTGCCGCCCCAGGCGGCGCAAGCCGCCGAGATCGGAGAGCGGATCCTCGAGGCCGCCGAGCACCTGTTCTACGGCCAGGGCATCCAGGCGATCGGCGTCGACGCGATCGCCGCCGCCGCCCACGTCAGCAAGCGCACCCTGTATCGGCACTTCCCCTCCAAGGACCTCCTGGTGGCGGCCTACCTGCAGCGCCGCGCCCATGCCCTGATCTCGCATGAGGGCGATCCCTGCGAGCGCGTGCTCAAGGCCTTCGCCGGCCTCGAGCACTGGTTCGCCAGCTCCCGATTCCGGGGCTGTCCCTTCGTCAACGCCGTCTCCGAGCTCGGCGCCGAACCGACACATCCGGCGGTCGTCGTGGCGGTGCGCCTGAAGGAGGAACGTCGCGCTTGGTTCGAGCGGGCCATGCGCGAAGCCGGCGCGGACGATCCGGCAGATCTGGCCGATCAGCTGATGATCGTGTTCGAAGGTGCCATCGCCACTGCGCTCGTGCGCGGCGGCGGCGCCGGCATCGCCCGCTCGGCCAAGGCGGCGGTGATGACCCTGCTGGCCGGCGCCGGGATCACGTGCGCCGCAACGCCAGCGCCACGCCGCCGAGCGTGAGCCCGATGGCGAGCACTTCCCTGATGCCGAGCGGCTCGCCCAGCATCATGGCGGCAGCGACCACGGCGAGCGCCGGCACCAGCAGGATGCCGGTCGAAGCCGTCACGGGCGAAAGACGGCGCAGGGTCTCGAACCAGGCGAGATAGCACACGCCCATCGGAACGACCACCATGTAGGCGAAGCAGGCGAAGCCGACGGCGGAGAGCGCCCCGTAGTCGGGATGCTCGAAGAAAACGCCGAGGACCAGCATGACGAGGCAGCCGAGGCCCACCTGCCAGGCCACGTCCACCAGCGGCGGCAGGGGCACCCGCGTCCGGTTGACCACGTTGCCGAGCGCGAAGAACACGGCCGACCCGAGCGAGAGCACGATGCCGAGCAGCCTGGCGCCATCGAACTCGAACCCGCCGCCGCCCAGCAGCAGGCCGACACCCGTCATGCCGAGGACGAGAGAGATCACATCCCGGATGCCCGGGCGCCTGCCCGCCAGGGGCCAGGCGAACAGCATCGTCCAGATCGGCATCGTGTAGCAGATCAGCGCGCCTTCGCCGACGGTGATGAACTTCATCGCGACCGTGGCGAAGCCCATCCAGGCAAAGACATTGGTGAAGGATGCGAAGAGCAGCCGCGGCCAGGCCGCGCCCGACACCGCGAGCGACTGGCCCCGGGCAAGCGCGAGGCCGGCAAGGAGGAACGCGGCGATCACGCCGGCCAGGCCACGGGCGAACAGGGGCGGCCATTCCTGCAGCAGGATCTTGATCAGCGGCCAGTTGAGCGCCCAGCCGATCGACGTGATGCCGAGGCACAGGAAACCGATCCACTGCCCGCTCGCCGTCGCGCGCATCGCGGCCTCTCAACAGGTATTCGAGACCGCCGATTGTCGCTCGGGGGCGTATCGAATGCTCGCAAACTGCGCCGTGCAGGCGGGTTGCCTCACTTCCCCGTCCGCGACAGCCCTCGCTCCAGGTCGGCGATGATGTCCGCCGGCGACTCCAGTCCGACGGCGAGCCGGATGAGGCCTTCGCCGATGCCGCCCTCGCGACGGGCCTCGGCACCGACCCGGCCATGGGTCGTGCTAGCCGGGTGGGTGATCGTGGTCTTGACGTCGCCGACGTTGGCGGTGATCGACACGATGCGGGTATGGTCGATCAGCGCCCAGGCGTTGCGCCTGCGGGCCGCGTCGTCGGCGCCGGCCACCTCGAAGGAGACGATCGCGCCGCCGGTCTTCTGCTGCGACATCGCGAGCGCATGCTGGGGGTGCGACTCGAGCCCGGGATACAGGACCCGCTCGACGCCGGGCTGGTCCTCGAGCCAGCGGGCAATCTCGAGCGCGTTGGCCGACTGCTGGTGCATCCGCACCGAAAGGGTCTCGCAGCCCTTGAGAAGAACCCAGGCGTTGAAGGGCGAAAGCGTCGGCCCGGTGGTCCGCAGGAAGGGGCCGAGCGTATCGTGGATGTAGGAACGATCACCGATGACGGCGCCGCCGAGAACCCGCCCCTGGCCATCGAGATACTTGGTCGCCGAATGCACCACGATCTGCGCGCCGAGATCGAGCGGCTTCTGCAATGCCGGCGAGCAGAAGCAGTTGTCGATCACCAGGGGAATGCCGTGCGAGCGGGCTAGCGCGCCGATCGCGCGGATGTCGGCGATCCCGTTCAGGGGATTCGAGGGCGACTCGAGGTAGAGCAGCCGGGTCTGCGGCCGGATCGCGCGAGCCCAGGCCTCGGTATCGGTGAGCGGCACGAAGCTCGAGGACACGCCGAAGCGGTCGAGGATGCCGAAGAGCTGGACCGTCGCGCCGAAGAGCTCGCGCGCCGCCACCACATGGTCGCCAGCGCGGGTCAGGCTCATCATGGTGGCCGAGATCGCCGCCATGCCCGATGCGGTGGCGACACACGCCTCGCCGCCTTCGAGGGCGGCGAGGCGCCTGCAGAAGCTCGACACCGTCGGGTTGTCGGTACGCGAATAGATGAAGCCTTCCTCGTCGCCGGCGAAGCGCGCCGCCGCCTGGGCGGCGTTCTGGAACACGAAGCTCGAGGTCGGGAAGATCGGATCGCCATGCTCCAGGTACTGGGTACGGGCTAGCCCTGAGCGTATCGCGAGCGTCTCGAGCGACAGTCCGTCGGGGAGAGGCCGTTCGTAGGGGTCTGCGGAATTCGTCAAGATGGTGCTCCAGAAAACAGAAAACATGCCCCTCGGCCAACCGCTTCGCGATTGCCCGGTCCCCCAAGGGGACGCTTTTTGTCTTGGGGCGGCCCGGCGACAAAAAATTTCTCGTGTCAAGCCCTGAGTGAAAATTGCCCAGGGCTTGAAACTCTATATGGGACGTTAGGTTAGCTCTGTTTCGGGCAGTTTGGATTGACTGCTGCGTTGTGGGCTAGGTGCCACATAAGAGCGACGAGGGAGAAAGCCGGGGCGCGTTGCATCGGGTACGTTTCCCAACAGCAGGCCGACTTGCCTTTCTCCATAGTAGCCCAACTGCCCCCCGGAACGACAAGGTCGTCAGGTCTGTTTCTGAGGGACGACCTTGGCGCTCGTTCCTTTCCTGAATCCACGATCCCCCGCCATGAATGCCTCCAGCATGTGCGGGATCAACTTCTCGACATCTACAACCTCGCCATACGCCTGCGCGTGCAGCGCGGCGTAGCGGTCGAGGTCGGCCTTCAAGCTGGCCGGACAAGCAAAGGTCAGCTTGACACTCTCGGTATTGGGCAGCGGCCCCAGCCGCAGCTTCTTGGTCGTGCTCATCGCATTGCCCCCCTGTTGAAGAAAAGCGGCTGGTACGGCCGCAGCACCAAATCGCGGTTGACGATGATGCGAACCGGCAGGCCCGGCCGTTCGGTCAGCGTCGGCTGGATGTTGATGTTGCGCCGGGTCATCTCCTGACCGACTTGGTTCACGCTGTCCTGCAAGCTGCCCTGTCCGGCAATGATGACGCGGTTGCCGTTCTGCCGGTTCTGTGGTGCGGCCAACTCGGCGCCTACGCCCAGCAGCGTGGTCAGCGCCGCGCCGGCAAAGACGCGATCCCAATGCCAATCGACCCCATCCTCCAGGCCGGCGTAGCCGGCCGGGTCGGTGCCTGCCAGATTGTCGAGCTTCAGCGAAGACGTGTCGGGCAGGATGATGCGGTTCCACACCACCTGCACGCGGCTCTGCCCATAGCTCACCTGGCTGTTGTACTTGCCCAGGATGCGCGAGCCCTGCGGGATCAGCAGGAACTTTCCCGCGGCCGAGTCGTAGACCGGCTCCGTCACCGTGCCGATCACGTCGCCCGGCAGGTCGGACTTGATGCCCGTCACCAGCGCGCCCGCGATCACCGTTCCGGCCATCACCTGGTAGGGCGAGGCCGGCATTTGCAGATTGCCGGAATTGCGAGTTTCCGTAGAACCGCCTTTCAGGAAAGCCTCTTTCTGGTCTTGCCGGTTTTGCACGGCAGTCGGGTCGGATGGCTGGGCCGCCGTCGAGGCTGGCCCAGCGGCGAGCGGGTCGAAGCCCGCCAAGGCGCCGCCCGGCACAGCCGTAGCGGCAGGCGCTGCGGCCTTGCCCTGCTGGCCCGCGCGGAAGAACACCGTCGAGGCCGCCGCAGCGTCGGCCTCCTTGCGCCGCGCATCCTCCGGGTCGTGGCCCGGCGGCGCATAGGTCGGTGTCACGGGCTGCTGAGACTTCACGATGGCCGGGCCAAGGTCGCCCGGCAACGGCGGCCCCAGCTCCGGCACCTTCGGCGGCAGCTTGGAATAGTCCGAAGGCAGGCCGTCCAACCCTTCGGACTTGGACACGCGATCCACGTTGTACAGCTCGGTCTGCTCGCCCGCATTGCGCCGATGCGGCTGCAACGACCAGATCGTGGCGCCGAGCACGGCGACCGACAGGCCGCCGGTGAGGATGGCCAACGTGCGCCGGTTCAGGCGCGTGACCGGGCGCGGCTGCGCGCGCAGCGCCATTGCCTCGGGCGCCACCTTGCCGGCCTGCGGCGCGGCATGGTCAGAAATGTCGTCCTGGCTCATGGTCAGTTCCTCCGCGTGCCATCCGTGCGTTCGATCCGCACCACGTCGCTCTTGTCCCCGCCCAGGCGCAGTTCGGCCGCGCCGAACAGCCGATCCACGATGTAGTACGGGGAGCGGAATCGGTAGTTCACCAACTGCCCGTCACCCTGCGCGCCGATCACGAACAGAGGCGGCAGCTCGCCCTGGGCAATGCCCGGCGGGAACTGGATGTAGACCTTCTCCCCGTCATCAAAAGCGCGCAGCGGCTTCCACGGCGGATTGCTGCCGCTGACCGCGTAGCGGAAACGGATCTTCTCCAGCGACAAGCCGGTATCGACCGGCGCAGCGGCGCTCGCTGCCTGCGCCTGGCGCTGCAGGGCCAGCATCTTGTCCTTGGGGTACTCCCAGGACACCGAGGCCATCCACGTCTTCTCGGTCGAGGTCAGCTCCAGCAGGTACGTCCGGCGGCTGGTCGTGATGACGAGATTGGTCTTCAGGCCCGAACGGATGGGCTTCACCATCACATTGACGCGCAGCGCATCGCCGCTGCCGCTCGATGTGTCACCCACGATCCAGCGCACGGTATCGCCAGCGGCGACCGTCACCAGTTCTTCGCCCGGCTGGAGCGCGATCACAGTCACGCGGCCCACGGCCGCATAGACCTGGTACAGTGCGCCATCAGTGAAGGGCCAGACCTGAATGGCATTGACGTAGCCCTCGCGCGTGGGCGCAATGCGCGCCTCGGCATTGGCGCGGGCTACGCGCACGGTTTCGTCGGCGGGCTCCGCCGCAGGCTTGGCGTCCGCTACAGGCTTCATCTGCGCCGGCATCGGCAACACCTCGGGCACGGTCACGACCTCCACCGGCTTCGGTGCCTCGGGCAGCGGCTGGGCCTGCACGGGCTCATCCAGCGAGATGACCGGCGGCGGCGTGCCTTGCGTGGCGCAGCCTGCAAACAAGACGCTTGTTGCCAGCAGGATCAGCGGCAAAACGGATTTACGGAAATACGGATTCATGGCTTGGCTCCTTCGGATGAATCGAGTTCGCGGCTCCACGACAGGCCGTTGACGTAGATGCCCAAGGGGTTCTTGCGCAGCCGCTGCTCGGTGCGCGGGGTCTGCTGCACGATGGAAATCACCGCGTTCCAGCGTTCGGTGCGATCCAGTGCGCCGTTGACGTAGCGCGTCTCCGTCCAGCGCACGTTGAACGACGTGTCGCTGGCGCGGGTCACGGAAGTGATCTGCACCGTCACCGACTCCTTGCCGATGCGCGCGAACGGGTCGTTCATGCGGGCGTAGTCGTTGAGCACCACGGCGCCCTTGTCGGTGGTGTAGTTGTAGGCATCGAGCCAGTTCTGCCGCACCACGATGGGGTCGATGGACAGCGAACGCACCAGGCCGATGAAGCGGCCCAGGTGGTAGGCCACCTGGGCATCGCTGGGCCGGTACGGCGTGGCGGCTTCGCCCACGGTACGCACCTGCCCAGCCTGATCGACCTCGATCACATAGGGCGTGACGATGGACTGCGCCGAGCGCCAGACCAGGCCACCGGCCATCAGCAGCGCGAGCGCGAGGCAGCCGAAGGCCATCAAGCGCCAGTTCTTCGCCTGCACGCGCGGCGAGCCGATGCGCTCGTCCCACACCTGGCCGGCGGCTTGGTACGGCGTGGCTGGCTGCGGCGTGTCGGCGTAGCGCACTTGGGGTCTTTTGAATCGCATGGTTCGTCTCCTTATGAATCGGAATCGCGCAGGCTCGGGCCTTGGCTGGAGCTGCCGCCATCGCCACCGCGCAGCGTGTGGGCGGCGGTGGTCGCGGCGTGGGTGAGTTGCTGCCTGCGGTGCAGGCGTTTGGCCCAGGCGGGCTGTTCGGCAGCGGCAGGCGCTGCGGAATCGGCTGCGCCCTGCGGGCCGCCAGACGCGGCGGCGTCATCGGGCCGGAAGGCGGCAGCGACACGCTCCTTCATCGAGCGTGCGCCATCGGCAACCTTCTGCCCGGCGGCTTGCGCGCCGGTCTTGGCGACATTGCCCACGCCGGCGGTCGATGCCATCGCGCGAGCACCGCTGCCGGCCAGTTTGGCCGCAGCCGGGGCCATGCGTGCGCCGGCTGCGACGGCGCCACCGACGCCCGTGGCCGCTGCGCCCACGGCAACCGCAGCGCCGGCCGCGCCCAGCGCGGCACCGGCCATCGCGCCCGCGCCAAGCTGCGGGCCACCTGAAACCAACCCGGTCGCAATACCCGGCCCGAAGATGCCCAGCGCCAGCAGGGTCAGCGAGGCCAGCATGACGACGACCGAATGGTCGATGGACGGCTCGGCTGGCTGCACCTGGAACTCGGCGAACAGGCCCGAGCCGATGCCCACGATGATGGCCAGCACCAACACCTTGATGCCCGACGACACCACGTTGCCCAAGACCTTTTCAGCGAGGAACGCGGTCTTGTTCCAGAGCGCGAACGGCACCAGAACGAAGCCCGCCAGCGTCGTCAGCTTGAACTCGATCAGCGTGATGAAAAGCTGGATCGCCAGCACGAAGAAGCACAGCAGGACGATCAGCCACGCGAGGAACATCACGACGATGGGCGTGATGTTCACGAACACCTCGGGGAATCCCGCCATGTCGCCGATCTGTTTGAGGATCGGCGCCCCGGCGTCGATGCCGACCTTGGCCAGCCTGCCCGGTTGCAGGAAATTCTCCATGCTCAAGGTCGAGCCGCTTGCCGTCAGGCCCAGGCTCGCGAACGAACGGAACACGATGCCGGCCAGCCAGTTGAAGTTGCCGATGATGTAGGCGAAGGCGCCGACGTAGAGCACCTTGCGGATCAGCTTGGCGATCACGTCCTCGCCCTGGCCGGTGGCATGGCCCATCGCCCAGAGCAGGCCGGCGATCGTCATGTCGATGACGATCAGCGTGGCAGTCAGAAACGCCACCTCGCCATGCAGCAGGCCAAAGCCCGAGTCGATGTAGCGCGAGAACGTATCGAGGAAGCGGTCGATGATGGTCACGTCATTCATGGCGAGTTCTCCTGCCCAAGCCCGTTGTCATTGGCGGGTTCATCGAAGCTGGGCGGAATCGGCGGCAGGTCAGCGAGCGTCTGGTACTCACCGGGGCCGGCCTTGCCGGAGAGAAAGCGGCGCAGGTCGGCTTGGGCCACCTGCGCGCAGAACGCGCCGCCGTGCTCGCCCGCGCAGCATTGCGTGCGCAGCGCGTGCAGCCGGGACGGGTCGGCGGCCAGCGCATCCACCGAAGGCGGCCGGTCGCAGCTGGCCAGCAGGGACGCGAGAGCGAACAGGACGGGCGCGTTCTTCATGGCCGTCCCCCTCAGCGGTTGTAGAAATTGACGGGCTGCGGCGTGTACGGCGTGCCTTCACCCAGGAAGCGGCGCGTCACCTCGCGCCCGCGCTCCGTGGCCGCGGCCTGCCGCGCCAGCTCCAGCGAAGCGGCCCGGTCTTGTGTGATCTGGAGCCGCTGCGTCTGGATCGACTGCTTGGCTTGCAGGGCGAGCAACTGGTTCATGGCCTGCATCGCCTGCAACGCGCCTTCTGCCGACTGGCTCTTGCCCACGAGGTCGGCCAGCAAGCTTTCGTCGTCGCTCAGGTTCTGCGATGCCTGTGCCTGCATCTGCATGGTGGTCTGCAAGCCGTTGAGCGTGTTTTTCCAACGCTCCTGTGCATCGAGGTACATCTGATTGCCGCTCACCGTGGCGGCGTACTTCTCGGGATACAGGCGCGCAAACTCGCGGTCGATGCTCGTCACGTCGTAGGCCAGGCCCTTGGCCTGCGCGATAAGCCGCTGGGTGGTCGCCAGGTTCGCGCGCAACTGGCCCACCACGCTGGACGGCAGGCTTGCCAGGTTGCGGGCCTGGTTGATGAGCATCTGCGCTTCGTTCTGGAGCTGGCGGATCTGGTTGTTGATCTGCTCCAAGGTGCGAACGGCGGTGAGCGTGTTCTGCACCAGATTGGTCGGGTCGAGCACGATGTCGCCGACGCCGAACAGCGCGTGCGCGGGCTGCACGATGCCGAAGGCGAGCACGCAGGCTGCGGTCAATGCGGCGAGCTTGGGGGTATGCAGTTTCATGGCTGGTTCTCCTGTGAGTGGTTGGCGGTACGGACGGAGCCCGGCGCGAGGCCGGGGAATGAGGGCAGCAGGTCGGCCGCCCAATCGAGGCCGCGATGGCGCAGCCAGGCGGCTGCGAACGGGGAAGACGCTGCGGAGCTGGCATCGGCTGCGGCGAGCACCGCGTCCATGTCGCGCTGGTCTTGCGGCGTGGAAGCGCCCGCGAAGGCCAGCGTCGCCGGCCCCAGGTCAAGGTCGAACAGGCGGTTGCCGAGGCGGGATTGGTAGTAGTAGTCGCGTTTGGGCTGCGCGGTGGCGACGATCTCGATCTGGCGCGAATTCAGTCCGAAACCCTCGTAGATCGTGCGAATCTGCGGCTCGGTCGCCTGTGGGTTCGGCAGGAAGATGCGGCTGGCGCAGCTCTCGATGATTGCTGGCGCGATGCTCGAATCCTTGATGTCGGCCAGACTCTGCGTGGCGAAGATGACGCTGACGTTTTTCTTGCGCAGCGTCTTGAGCCACTGCCGGATGCGTGCGGCAAACACCGGGTCATCGAGAAACAGCCATGCCTCATCAAGGATCAGCAGCGTGGGTGCACCGTCAAAGCGTTCGTCGAAGCGCGCAAAGAGGTAGTGCAGCACGGCCATGACGGCGGCCTTGCTGTGCATCAGCTCCTCCATCTCGAAGCACTGCACGTCGGCCATGCCCAGCCGGTTGTGGTCGGCGTCCAGCAGCTTGCCGTGCGCGCCGCCCAGCACATAGGGCGCGAGCGCCTGACGCAGCGCGTTCGATTGCAGCAGCACCGACAAGCCCGTCATCGTGCGCTGCTCTAACGGCGCACCGGCAAGGCTTCCCAATGCCGACCAGATGGCCGCCTTCTCGTCGGGGCCGACTGCCACGCCTTCGTGCAGCAAGCGCCCTTCGATCCATTCGGCGGCCCAGGTGCGGTAGCCCTCGTGGTCGATGCGGGCGAGCGGCTGGAAGGCGATTTCGCCGTCCGTGCCCAGGTCGTAGTGCTCGCCACCCAGCCCGAGGATGGTGGCTCGCATCGAGCGCCCCATGTCGAAGGCGAAGATGCACGAGCCGCGATAGCGGCGGAACTGCATCGCCAGCGTGGCGAGCAAGACCGACTTGCCCATGCCGGTCGGCCCCGCTACCAGCGTGTGGCCCACGTCGCCGATGTGCGTCACCAGCCGGAACGGCGTCGCGCCATCGGTGCGGGTGACGATCAGCGGCGGGCCGCCCAGGTGGTCGTTCTTCTCCGGCCCGGCCCATACCGCCGATACCGGCATCATGTGCGCCAGGTTCAGCGTTGAGACGATGGGCTGGCGCACGTTCGCGTAGGCGTTGCCGGGAAGCGAGGACAGCCAGGCATCCACGGCATTGAGCGTTTCGGGGATGGTGACGAACCCGCGCCCCTGAATGACGCGCTCCACCATGCGCAGCTTCTCGTCGGCCACGGCGGCGTCTTCGTCCATGACGGTGACGGTCGCCGTCAGGTAGCCGAAGGCGACTTGATCGCTGCCCAGCTCCTGCAAGGCGGCGTCGGCATCGGCGGCCTTGTTGCTGGCGTCGGTATCGACCAGCGGGCTTTCCTGCTGAAAGATCGTTTCGCGCAGCAGCGCGATGACGTTCTTGCGCTTGGCGAACCACTGGCGGCGCAAGCGCACCAATTCCCGTTCCGCCTCGGATTTATCGAGGCACAGAAAGCGCGTACTCCAGCGATACCCAAATCCCAGGCGGTTGAGGTCGTCCAGAATCCCCGGCCAGGTCGAGGTCGGGAAACCGCGCACCGACACCACGCGCAGATGCCTGTCGCCCAGCATGGGGGCCAGGCCACCGACCAGCGGCGAGTCGGTCAGCAGCGCGTCAATGTGGAACGGCACCTCGGGAACGCCGACGCGATAGCGTCGCGTCGAGATGGTCGAGTGCAGATAGGTCAGCGTCTGGCTGTCGTCCAGCCAGGCGATTTCCGGCATGACGCCATCGAGCAGGTCAAAGACCCGATCCGTTTCCGCGACGAAGGCTTGCAGCCGCTCGCGCCAGTCCACGCCATTCGTCGGCGTGTTCTCGTAGAGCATCTTGGCGGCACGAGCGCGGGATTCCTCGGGCGGCAGATACACCAGCGTCAGGTGATAGCCGCTCTCGAAGTGATGGCCGGTATCCTCGAAGGCCGAGCGGCGTTCTTCGTCCACCAGCCACGACAGCGGCTCGGGAAACTCCGAGTGCGGGTAGTCGGCAGCGGTGCGGCGCTCGGCCTCAATGAACAGCGCCCAGCCCGAACCCAGCCGGCGCAGCGCGTTGTTCAAGCGGGCCGACGTGGCGATCAGCTCGCCTTGCGTGGCGCTGTCGAGGTCAGGCCCGCGAAACCGGGCCGTGCGCTGGAAACTACCGTCCTTGTTCAAGACGACACCCAGCGCGACCAGTCCGGCCCAGGGCAGCCAGTCGGCCAGCAGCGCGGGCCGCTGGCGGTATTCGGCGAGGTTCAGCATGGTGGCGTCCCCTCACACGTCCAGCAGCGGACGGTGCTTGATGTGCCGGGCGAACACGGCCATGAACTGCGGATCGACGCGCGCACCCCATACCGCCAGCGAATGGCCGACGATCCAAAGCACGACGCCAGGAATCCACAATTGCAGGCCCAGCCCGACGGCGGCGGCCAGCGTGCCGTTGGCAATCGCCACGGTGCGCGGTGCGCCGCCCAGCAAGATCGGCTCGGTGAGCGAGCGATGCAAAGGCACCTCGAACCCGACCGCGAAGCTATCCGGCGCGCTCATACGACAGCCCCGCCGGAGAAGCTGAAGAACGACAGGAAGAACGAGGAGGCGGCGAAGGCGATGCTCAAGCCGAACACGATCTGGATCAGCTTGCGAAAGCCGCCCGACGTGTCGCCGAACGCGAGCGCGAGGCCCGTGGCGATGATGATGATGACCGCGACGATGCGCGCCACCGGCCCCTGGATGGATTCGAGGATGGATTGCAGCGGGCCTTCCCACGGCATCGAGGAACCGGCGGCCTGCGCGGTTCCGGCCAGGAACAGCAGCAGCGCGGCCAGCATCAGCCCTTGTGCCGCAGGGCGGGCCAGGCTGCGCAGCCGTGCGAGGCACAAAGCCGGATTTGCAGAAAAACGGAAAGCAGGAACGATCATCTGCGTCATGGCAGTTCTCCAAGTTGGTCAGGGGACGGGGAAGTCGCCGCAGCGGGTGCGGCCTCGGGAAATAGCGGCAGTTCGGGAAACGGCGTTTCCAGCGCGTCCGCCAGTTGGTAGCACACACCGTCGAAGCCGACGACGCGGGCGATGCTCTCGATGCGGCGCTTGCGTCCGCGTCCGGCGATGTGGATCACCACGTTGACCGCCTCGGCGATCAACGCACGCGGCGGGTTCACCGCCACTTCGAGAATCAGTTGTTCCATGCGCAGCAGTGCGCCCAGCGCGGAACCCGCATGGATCGTGGCGATACCGCCGGGGTGGCCGGTGCCCCACACCTTGATGAGATCCAGCGCCTCGGCACCGCGCACCTCGCCGACGACGACGCGATCAGGTCGCAGGCGCATGGACGAGCGCACCAGCTCGGTCATGGACACCACGCCGGAGCGGGTGCGCAGCGGCACGTGGTCACGGGCTGCGCATTGCAGCTCTACCGTATCTTCGAGCACCAGCACGCGGTCGCCGGTGGCAGCGATTTCAGCGAGCAAGGCATTGGCGAGCGTAGTCTTGCCGCTGCTGGTGGCCCCGGCGATCAGGACGTTCTGGCGCTCGCGCACGGCGCGTACCAGAAAGCCCGCCTGGGCAGCGGTCATCATGCCGTCCACGACGTACCGCTCCAGCGGGATCACGCCGATGGCGCGCTTGCGCAGCGCGAAGGCCGGCCCCGGAGCGGCGGGTGGCAAGATGCCCTCGAAGCGTTCGCCGGTTTCGGGCAGCTCGGCCGATAGCAGCGGCTGGCCGCGATGGACTTCTGCACCGACGTGGGCCGCGACCAGGCGGATGATTCGCTCGCCATCTGCCTCGGGCATCTCCACGCCCATCGGCGCGCGCCCCGAGGACAGGCGATCCACCCAGAGGGTGCGATCCGGGTTGAGCATGATTTCCACCACGTCCGGGTCTTCGAGCGCAGCGGCGATCAACGGCCCCATCGCCGTGCGCAGCATCTGGATGCGCCGGTCGAGCGCGGCGGTGGTCATGGATTGGGGAACGGCGCTCATGACACACGCTCCTGCGTTTCGGCCCGTACCGCCGCATCCGCCATGGTCGTGATGTCGGGATGCAACTCCTCCACCACGTCACGCACCAGGCTGCGTCCGCGCAGCAGGTGGCGGCCAAGCTGCTCGGTGAACTGCTCGAAGCGCGCCTTGCCCTGGGCGCGGGCCGCGTCTTGGTGCGCCTCGGGAATCGGCGTGCTGACCGTGAGGTAATAGCGGATGAATAGCGCCAGCGTTTCGATGGCGATGTTCTGGTCGCGCTCGATGCGTTCGGCCTGGCGCGACAGGCGATCCAGCCGCTTGGCGATGGCCGCCTCGCGCTGGTCGGCCGCATCGGGCGACAGCCACGATGCGAGCGCCGCTGCGACGATGGATGACTTGGACACGCCTTTCTTGGCGGCCAGTTCATCGAGCCGCTGGGCGTGCTCGGGCTGGATAAAGAGATTCAGGCGGTAGTGGCTCATAGCTCGATTCCGTCGTTGGGGTCGAGGGATGCCAGCCGGGCCGTGCGCTGCATGGCCGGATCAAGCTGGCGAGGAAGGGGAAGCGGCAGGTCGTCGTCATCGAGCAGGCCGAGGTCGGCAGTGCTGGTGGCCAACTCGGGGTCGTAGGCGACGGTTTCGGAAAGCTCGGGCTGGCGGCGTGGGCCGCCGTCGTCGGCGCTGCCGATGCCCTCGACGGCTTCGGTAGCCGGGGCGGCTGGAACAGCGGGAATCGCCAGGCCACTCCAATCGTCAGCGCGTGCCGGAGGAACATCGGCATAGCGCCCGGCAGCCAGCACAGGCGGCTTCAGCACGCGGCGCTTGAAATTGGTGTCCGCGTAATAGCGCAACTTCTTGGCCTTGATCGGTGCCACGCTGGATACCATCACCACGGCCTCGTCGGTCGGTAGCTGCATCACCTCGCCCGGCGTGAGCAGCGGGCGGGCCGTCTCCTGGCGCGACACCATGAGGTGCCCCAGCCACGGCGCGAGCCGGTGGCCGGCGTAGTTGCGCTGCGCGCGCAGCTCGGTGGCGGTGCCGAGGGTTTCGGAGATGCGCTTGGCCGTGCGCTCGTCGTTCGTGGCGAACGTCACCCGGACATGGCAGTTGTCCAGAATCGAGTGGTTCTGCCCATACGCCTTGTCGATCTGGTTCAGGCTTTGCGCGATGAGGAAACTGCGGATGCCGTAGCCCGCCATGAAGGCCAAGGCCGTCTCGAAGAAATCCAGGCGCCCCAGGGCCGGGAACTCATCGAGCATCAGCAGTAGCTTGTGACGGCGCTCGATGCCGTCGGAGCCGTCCAGCGATTCGGTGAGGCGCCGCCCGATCTGGTTGAGGATCAGACGGATCAGCGGCTTGGTGCGCGAAATATCCGAGGGCGGCACCACCAGGTACAACGACACCGGATGTTCGGCGGCGATCAGGTCGGCGATGCGCCAATCGCAGCGCGACGTGACTTCGGCTACCGTCGGGTCGCGGTACAGGCCAAGGAACGACATGGCCGTGGACAGCACGCCCGAGCGTTCGTTGTCGGATTTGTTCAGGACTTCACGCGCAGCCGAGGCGACGACCGGATGCGGGCCACCACCTTCCACACTCACCAGATGCCGCGTGGTCATCATCCGGTGCAGCGTCACCTCGAACGGGCAAGCCGGATCACTGAGGAAGTTCGCTACGCCGCGCAGCGTCTTGTCTTCGCCTGCGTACAGCACATGCAGGATGGCGCCGACCAGCAGCGCGTGCGAAGTCTTCTCCCAATGGTTGCGGCGTTCGAGCGCGCCTTCGGGATCGACCAGGATGTCCGCGATGTTCTGTACGTCGCGCACCTCGTGCGCGCCGCGTCGAACTTCCAGTAGCGGGTTGTAGGCCGCCGACTTCGCATCCGTCGGGTTGAACAGCAGGCAGTGCGAGAAGCGCGAGCGCCAGCCGGCAGTGATCTGCCAGTTTTCGCCCTTGATGTCGTGGACGACGGCGGACGCCGGCCAGCTCAACAGCGTCGGCACCACCAGGCCGACGCCCTTGCCGGAGCGCGTCGGCGCGAAGGTCAGGACGTGTTCCGGGCCTTCGTGCCGCAAGTACTGGCCGTGGTGTTGGCCAAGGAAGACGCCCGCCGGGCTCGATAACCCAGCCTTGCGAATGTCATCCGCGTTCGCCCAGCGTGCCGAGCCGTAGGTGGTGACGAGGCGTGATTGGCGCGAACGCCAGATCGACATGCCGATGGCGACCAGCACGGCGACAAGGCCGCTGCCACCGGCAATCGCACCACCGATGTCAAAAACACGGGGCGCGTAGGCGTCGAAGAAGAACCACCACTCGAACAGCCGCCACGGGTGGTAGACCGGCGTGCCCAGGAAATCGAACCAGGGCGAGCCAAGGCGTACTTGATAGCCAAGGGCTGCTGCCGTCCATTGTGTGGCTGCCCACACGCCGGCGATCACGATGCCGAATACAACGGCAATCTGACCGAACAGCACGTTCGTCCCTTGCATGACCTTGCCTCCAATCACGGCACACGGAGGTGCCGCAGCACGGAGGATCAAGGCGCGTGCGCAGGCCGGTCAAAGGCCGTTATGGCGGTAATTCAGGCTGAAAAGGCCAGATTTCTTGCAGGGGCGAAGACAATAAAAACGCCGCGAACGCGGGCGCGTTGTGGCGTATGGAGGTAATAGTGAGAGCTTCGTCGCAGCGATACGACAGCAGCGGACGTTACTTCGTCTTTTGCTCCGGCCGATCACCGAAGAAGCGTCGGTTGGCGGCTTCGGCCGCGCGCACGCAGAGTTCATCACTGACCTTTGCGCGATCCTCCTTGCATTGGCGCTGGAGTTCCTTGATGCGGTCGGGATGGGCCACAAGGTAGTCCACGGTTTCCGAAGGTTGGGATTGGCCACATGCGGTCAGCGTGGCGGTCATCATCATCAGCGGCAGCACTTTGTTCATGGTTCCAGTCCTTTCATCGGGTAGGAGGAGATCCTTCGCCGGTGTTCAGGTGATCCGCTGAATCAATGAAGGTCACTCGTTCGATGAACCGGGCCAGCATCTGAGAAGGCTCCGCATCACGGCACAGCAGATAGGTACTCAGCATTGGCGGCTTGCCCGCCAACGGACGACCTACGATGCCTAACTCTCGGCAGGATGCTATATGCGCCGTGCCTGCCAGGCCCAAAGCCAGACCGGCAGATACCAAAGCCATCATCACGTCAAAGGTCGCTACGCGCTGGACTATCAATGGCTCCTGATTGAGTTTGCGGAGGAAACGATCGACTTGGCGAGCATGGCCTTCGCACACCGCGGGGTCGCCGAGCACCAACGGGTGACGTAGTACCTCTTCCGGCGGGACACGCTTATGGGCAAGTAGCGAATGGCGAGCAGGCACCGCTACCATCAGTTCATCTTCCCAAGCAGGTGTGACCAAGATACCATCGCCTCCATCCTCTGCCATCGAAAAACCTACGTCATACAGATCTTCATGCAAACCCTTGATCTGCAGCCCGAGCGGCACCTCAAACAGACGTATCTCAACTTCAGGGTCCTCTTCACGGCATCGCGCCAGCAAAGTTGACAATCGTGCGGGTGTTACACCATCAGACACATCAGACAAGGCAATGCGTAACTGGCCTAAAAATCCGTTGGTGGCTGACTTGACGCCATCACGGGCCTGATCCAATGCGGTAAAAATGCGCGGGACATGCTCCAAAAGCTGTCGCCCGGCACGGGTTAGTTGAGTGCTTCGGGTAGTACGAATGAATAAACGAGCACCAAGTTCCTCTTCTAATTCTTTGATAGTGCGTGAAAGTGGAGATTGGTCGATATGTAGTCGTTCAGCGGCGCGAGCGAAATGAAGCTCCTCCGCAACGATGAGAAAACAGCGAAGATGTCGAAGCTCCATTGTGCTCACTCCACTTTAATTCGTCTAATTTCATTTGCGCGGCTAATTAATTAGCCTTTGCCAGAGTGCTGACAGCCAAACCCCCCCGGTCAACAAAGTGGCTAACAGCACGGCAGCGCTTCCCATGTCCTTTGCACGCTTTGATAGCTCATGCCATTGAGGGCCAATACGATCAATCGCCGATTCCACAGCAGTATTGAGCAGCTCCACAACCATCAAAATAAGGATACTTCCTGAGAGAAGAGCGACCTCCACCCAGCCCCGCCCCAACCAGAAGGCCAATGGGACCAACACAAAGGAAAGTACTGACTCAAGTCTAAAGGCCGGCTCATTCCATCCAGCGCGCAATCCCTGAATTGAGTAATGGGATGCATGCCAAACTCTCAATATTCCTCGGCGAGATTTTTGTTTATTTTCGAATGCGGACAAGGGCGCAGTTGTGACCGTGTGTTTTTCATCTTTCATGAGAATAACTCTTACATATTCTTATCATCACAGCCAAAGAAAAAATCGAAATTCTTGTCGTACTCAATTGTTTTAACCTGCATTAGCCCCAAGACAGACGGAAACAATGCGTCGTGATTCGCATAAGAGCGGGCTCGCGCACTCAAACAGCCAATATTCAGCCCGCGACTTTGCGTAAACGTTGAAGAGAACCACATAACCAAAGGAACACGAGTCTGCTCTTGTGGAGCAATCGAATAAGGCATACCGTGCAGAAAAAGTCCCTTCTCGCCCAGGGATTCGCCGTGATCCGAGACGAATATCATAGCTGTGTCGTAGTCGGAAAGCCCCTGCAATTTTTTGATGACTTGGGTTAGGAAATGATCTGTGTAGAGAATAGCGTTGTCGTAGCTATTCACGATCTGTTCGCGGGTGCATTTCCCCATTTCCGGTGTGTCGCATGTTGGGATGAATTTGCGATACGCTGCTGGGTATCGTTGAAAGTAGCTCGGGCCATGATTTCCAAGCTGGTGCAAAAAAATCACACGATCACCGGGAATTTTTCGAGCCTGAGCTGGTAAGTCTTCAAGCAAAATCTCATCGAAACACCGACCATCAACGCATAAAGAGGGACTTTGTGCACTCCCTAGGTGTTGATATTCGAGACCATCGCACACCCCTTTGCAGCCTGACTGGTTATCCCTCCACAAGGTGGTAATACCGGCGCGCTCCAGAACATGCAGTAAGGATTGGTGTGAGCGAATCTTGTCCTCATCGTAGTTTCGGCGACCAAAGGACGAGAACATGCAAGGCACAGAAACCTCGGTGTTAGTTCCACAGGAGTGCATGTCGGAGAAATTGATCACACCCATCTGAGTCAATTGAGGCGTTGTTTCGCGTGCATAGCCGTTCAATCCCCAGTTTTGGGCGCGAGCCGTCTCACCTACGACGAAGACTAATAAACGTGGCCGACTGCCTTCGGGCCTGACTGTTGCGACGGCATCAGCTCCAATGGTTTTTTTTTCAGCGGATTGCGTGATAGAGGAACCTTTCAGTGCCTTTGGCAAGCCCACCAAATAGTTTCCCGGTGTAATCAAGTATCGAACTTCGCGATGATTTCTCATCAGTGCGGACATGTCCTGAAATGACAGCATGGCACCACCTGAAATCATCAGTGCCGAAAACAGCATCAATCCCATACGCCACACGGTTGCTTTCAGCCAAGTACGCCCGATCAATCGGATTCGCCAAAGCAAAATAATCGGCACTACTGCCAGCAGGCTTAGTGGAGCAATCAATGCAGGCGTCAGTAGCTCGCGACTTTCCTTGAAGTCTGTGGCTAGAACATTGCGCAACATGCTCGAATCGAGGTAGATATGAAAGCTGCGCATGTAGTGTGTCGCGAGGGCAGAGGCAACAAACAGCACCGCAAGTAAAACCTTGGCATTCCAGCGCCACACAATCAAACTCAACAGCAGACTATGAATTCCCACCAAAAACAGCAGTACGGATGTGCCCATGCGTAAGCTGGACTGGATGCCTAAGGCGCTACTCCAAAATAGACCATTGCAGGCCAGTGCAAAGAAAATACTGGTCATCAAGATCAGCCACTCGACGCTGCATTGTGGTCGCCAATGGCTTAGGTTCTTGAGGTTTGCAGTTCTGAATCGCGGCACCATACCGAGAGCCTGTTTGAAAGTTCTCATGCTTGGAACCCCGATGAATGGACATCGCCTGAGCCATCAACAAACCAGCGTTGCCAGACCATGAAAAGACCCAAGGCAACGACCCAACAAATCAGGAGCGTCCACAAGTCATGGGAAAGGAAGTGGGCTCCGCGCACCTGCTGGGTCCATCCAAAGATGGCACCTATCATCAAACTTGCGGCCAAGGCCATCCAACGCCAGGCAGGACGAACCATCAAGGTAAAGAAATATAGGCTGACCCATGCATATCCGGCACTTGCATGCCCTGCGGGAAAGCACACACCGCGGGGCATACCGAGCGGGCGTGTTTCAAACAGGCCCACAAACACTCGCGCTCCGCCATAGCGCACCAAGTTCCAAGGGCAATCCATGTTAGTGAACGATTTCAGCGCCGAAACCGTCAGTGCCCCTATCAAGTACGCACAAAAAAGATACAGTAGCGGCCAGCGTAGGTATGCCGCGCATTTGTTGCTACGTTTTTTTCTCCAAGCCCAGATGCACGTTGCTGCAACCGCAATTGCCAGCAAGGTGGAAAGATTCTTTCCTCCCCGATGCAGCAGATTGTTGGTTAGCCAGGCATCTCGCAAAGCCCATCGGCTGCCCTGCAAGCGATAGAGATGATCGGCGACCCAGAAGTCCCCACCGCCATCCATCAATAGACTGCTTATGATCAGCGCCGCACCCGCTGGTAGCGCTAGATGAGTGATTAAGAATCGAGGTGCGAATGGTGCGTTGGATGGTGGGGCGTTGCCCAGTAGTCGGAATTCATTGGGGGGCATCGACATGTGCCTCCTTCGAATGCCACAGCGCATGCGCATCGATACGCACCAGTGCTGACGCTTGCAGCGCATCGACGCGAGCCTGTGCCTCGGCGAGTCGTGTCTGGCGCAGGTTGCGCAACGTCAAGAGGTATTCGGCCAAGGCGGCCTCTCCCAGTTCCCAAGCCCGCCGCGTGTGGTTGCTGGCCGTGGTCTGCGCGGCCAGCGCCTGCGCGAATGACTGCCACTGCGTGCGCTTGCTGTCAACAGCCTGCGCGGCGACCCACGCACTTTGCTCCACCGCGCGCCGCACGCCGAGCGCCTCCGCCTCTGCGGCCGCCGCGTTGGCGCTTTCCGTGGCAGCCATTGCACTGCGATAGTCTGTGCCAAATGGCACCGTCAGGACAACGCCAATGACACGTTCCGCCCCGCCGCGTTCAGACATCATGCGTACCCCGACTGTGGGGTCGGGCGTGCGGTTGGCGTGGGCGCGCTCAGCCACCTTGGCAAGACGGGCCGCCTCTCCATCTGCAATGCCGATTTCGACGCTCTGCCGCACGATACGCGCCAGCCAGTCCTGTGAGCCTCCTGGTAAGGGAGCGGGATCTGGCAGCGTGGATGGCCGGGCGGGAATCTCAATGCCGGGGAATTCGATCACCACCGTTTGACGCGCTGCCCGTTCTGCGTCGCGCGCAGCGCTGACCTGGGCTGCAAGCATTGCAAGCTCGGCTTGCAGAACGTCGCTGTCCCGCCGCGCGGCATCGCCCAGGGCCACGCGCCGGGCCATTGCTTCCTGCTCACGAATAAGCAACTTTTCCTGCGCTTGCATCTCGTCGGCTACGACGAAACTGCGCAGCCATCCGGCCCAGACTTCCAACAGTCGCCTTGCCATTTGGTGCTCGGCATCTTCAAGGCGCATGTCGGCCACCCTGCGGGTGCTGCTGCCGATGTCCCGATCCAGACGCGCCTTGTTCGGCAGGCGAACAGCACGGCTGAGCTGGATTTCCCATTCGTTGTAGCGGCGCGCTTCGTTGGTCACGTTGCGGCGTTGTAGGCCGCTGCTGAGTTCAAATTCGTGACTACCGGCTTCAAGGGCGCTTTGCGTGGCAGCCGCCGCGTTCAAGCGAGCGGCTGCGGCATTCACGACCGGCTGGGTTTTCATCGCCGTTTCGACTTGCGCCTGCGCAGGCAGCCAGGAGAGATCATCGGCACGCGCTTGCGCGGGATGGAATGTCAAAGCCGCGATGGCCACCATGACGGCACCAGTCGGTAGTACCAGGCTGCATCCTTTGTTTTTATTCGTCATACCAGTCTTCCACTTGCCAACACCGGCTCCACCCACCAGCGCACGTCGCTCGATGCGATGCGCTGGCGCAGATGCGCCAGAACCTGTTCCAGCCGTTCGGGTTCGATCAACACCCAGATGACACGCCGATCCACACGGCCGCGAACCTTCTCGCGAATGGACGCGCGCGCGAAGTCGCCGGTATGCCCTTCTGCGTGCAACAGGGTGAACCCTGGCAGCACCGGGTCGGCCATCAGGGCATCGGTGACGGCGTCTTCGAGCGTGGGTGGAAACACCAGATTCAGGCGCACCAGTTGCGCTTCTTTCAATCCGTTCATGCGCGGACTCCTTGTTGTGAGGAGATGGCCTGGCCGAATCGCCGGTACAGCACCGGCAGCAGGACCAGGGTCAGCGCCGTGGAGCTGACCAGTCCGCCAATCACCACGATGGCGAGTGGGCGCTGGATCTCAGAGCCAGGGCCACTGGCCAGCAGCAGGGGCACCAGGCCAAAGGCGGTGATGGAAGCCGTCATCAGCACTGGGCGCAGCCGTCGCAACGAACCTTCGCGCACCACCTGTTCCATGGGCAGGCCTAGCGCGTGCAAGTGGTTGAAGTGCGTCACCAGCACCAATCCGTTGAGCACGGCGATGCCCAGCAGCGCGATGAAGCCGACCGAAGCAGGCACCGACAGGTACTGCCCCGACAGCCACAGCGCCGCCACGCCGCCGACCATGGCAAACGGCACGTTGCCGAGGATGAGCGCGGCCTGCCGCACCGAGCCGAAGGTCATGAACAACACGAAGAAGATCAACGCCAGGGCCACCGGCACCACCATGCCAAGGCGGGCCGCCGCGCGCTGCTGGTTCTCGAACTGGCCGCCCCATTCGACGCGGTAGCCGGGCGGCAGCGGCACGTCGCGCGCCACGGCGGCACGCGCTTCATCCACGAAGCCGACCAGATCGCGCCCGCTCACGCTGGACTGGATCAGCGCGAAGCGCGAGCCGTTCTCGCGCCGCACCAGCACGGGGCCATCGGTGGTGGCGATGCGCGCCAGCGAGGCCAGGGGGATTTCGCCCTGATCGCCACGGGCGAGTTGCAAGTCCTTGAACCGCTCGGCCGATCCGCGCAGCCGGGCATCCCCGCGCACCACGATGGGCGTGCGCCTGTCCGGCTCGATCACCAGCCCGGCCGGCACGCCTTCGAGCTGCGCGCGCAACTCGTCCTGAACCTGTGTCACGGCCAGCCCGGCGCGGCCTGCGGCCTGCGCATCCACCTTCACCTGCAGGTATTCCACGCTGTCGCTGGCCTGGGTGAGCACGTCGCGCGCACCGGGCACTTTCTCGATGCGAGCGGCCATGCGCTGCGCCAGATCGCCCAGTGTTTGCAGATCAGGGCCGAACAGCTTGACGGCCACGTCGCCCCGGCTGCCGGTGAGCATTTCCGAGATGCGCATCTCGATGGGCTGGGTAAAGCCGAATTCCAGGCCGGGGAAGGCATCCATCACCTTGCGTATCTCGGCACTCAACGCGTCCTTGTTAGCTGCATGCCAATCCTTGCGCGGTGCGAGCTGCATGAACAGGTCGGTTTCGTTCAGGCCCATCGGGTCGAGCCCCAGCTCGTCGGAGCCCACCCGCCCGATGCTGTGCCGCACCTCGGGCACCGCCGTACCGATGGCCTTCTGCACCGCCAGGTCAATCTCTAGCGAGCGCTGCAGCCCAATGGACGGCGGTTTTTGCAGTTGCAGCAGGATATCGCCCTCGTCCATCGTCGGCATGAACGCCTTGCCCGTGCCGAGGTAGGCCACCACACCCAATGCCAGGGCCGCGATGGCGACCGCCGATGCGCGTAGCGGGTGGTGAAGCGCAGCCTCCAGCAGCGGTTGGTACAGGCGCGTGGCCCAGCGCATCACCCACGGCTCGGTGTGCGCGTGTTCCTTGAGCAGCAGGGAGGCAAGCACCGGCACCAACGTGAGCGACAGCAGCAGCGAGACGCCCAGGGCGAACACGATGGTCAGCGCCACCGGCACGAACAGTTTGCCTTCCAACCCTTGCAGCGTGAGCAGGGGCATGAAGGTCAGACAGATGATGAGGATGCCGGAGGCCACGGGCACGGCGACCTCGCGCGCCGACGCGAATATGCGGTGCAGGCGCGGCTGGTGCGCACTGGGTGCGTGCGGGTCGAGCCGACTGACGGCGTTTTCCACCACCACTACGGCAGCGTCCACCAGCATGCCGATGGCGATTGCGAGGCCCCCTAAGCTCATCAAGTTAGCGCTCATGCCGACAAGGCGCATCAGCAAGAAGGTACCCAGCGCCGCCAGCGGCAGCATCACCGCCACCACCAGCGCGGCGCGCAGCTCGCCGAGGAACAGAAGCAGCAGGATGACAACCAGTACCGTCGCTTCCAGCAAGGCGCTTTCCACCGTGCCCACAGCGCGCTCGATCAACGTACTGCGGTCATAAAACGGCACCACCTTGACGCCGGGCGGCAAGCTGGGAGTCACCTCGTCCAGCCGCGCTCGAATAGCTTTGACCAGCGCCGAGGCATCGGCCCCGCGCAGCGCCACCACGATGCCTTCCACCGCTTCGCCCGCGCCGTCCCGGGTGACGGCGCCATAGCGCGTCACGCCTTCGATGCGCACCTGGGCCACGTCGCCCAGGCGAACTGGGGCCGTGCCATTGGCCCCCGCGCGCAGGATCAGACGGGACAAATCGTCCAAAGTGTGGATCGCGCCTTCAGCGCGCACGATCAGCGTGTCTTCGCCTGCATCCAGGCGGCCCGCACCGTCATTGCGGTTGTTGCGGCCGATCGCCGTGATGACATCAGAGAAGCTGAGGCCCGCAGCGGAAAGCCGTGCACGATCCGGCACCACGGCAAAGCTCTTGGCTTCTCCACCCAGCACGTTGACATCAGCAACACCGGGCAGCGTGCGCAGGGCCGGGCGCAGCGTCCAGTCCAGCAGGGCGCGGCGCTCGCTCAACGTGAGGCCACCGCCTTCGATGGTGAACATGAACACGTCCGACAGCGGTGTCGAAATCGGCGCCAACCCGCCGCTGACGCCTTCGGGCAGGCTGCCCGAAACGCCGGCATAGCGTTCGGCCACTTGCTGACGCGCCCAGTAGATGTCGCTGCCTTCGGCGAAGTCCAGCGTGATGTCCGCGATGGCGTACTTGGCGGTGGAGCGCAGCATCACGCCTCGCGGCACGCCGAGCAACTCCATCTCCAGCGGCGTGATCACGCGTGACTCCACCTCCTCGGGCGTCATGCCAGGGGCCTTGATAATCATCTTGACCTGCGTTGGAGAAATGTCCGGATAGGCGTCGATCGGCAATTGCAGGAAGGCCGCCAGGCCCGCGCCCGCCAAAGCCAGCACGCCGAGCAGCACCAGCGCGCGTTGGCGCAGGGAAAACTCAATCAGACGGGACAACATGCGTGGTCGCCCCTCATTGCAATGGAATCATGGATTTGAGCAGTGCCGTACCGCGCACGACGACCTGCATGCCTGCCGCAAGCGGCGCAGTGTCTGGCGAGACGGCACGCACGGCGCTTGACGCCTCTGATTCGTCTTGCCCCAGCAGTTGCACTGGAACGGCGCGGACGCGCAGGTCGCCTTGCTTGTCTTGCGATGTCGGTTCCGCAACGTAGAGCACGTGGCCGCTGCCCGCTGGCAGCAGTGCGGACGTTGGCACGCTCAAGGTGCCCTGCGATGCTGGCAGCAACAGCGCGACACTGATCTGCTGCCCGGCCGCATAGCGGTCTGCCCCTGCCTGATCGGCATCGACGCGGGCACGTACCCGCAGGCTCTGGCTACTGAGGTCAGTGTCGCCACCAACAGCCGTCACGCGAGCGGTCGTGCCATCGGGAAGACGTACTTCCAAGCCGGGGTGGAGATCCGAGCGCCAGCGCAGCGGAACCGCGACGCTGACATCCAGCGGGCCAGGCTGAGCCACTATGAAGGCGATGTCGAGCGGCGCGACCGCCTGCCCGAGGCTCAGGTGACGACGCATCACCCGCCCGGACAAAGGCGCCAGCAATTCATACTCGCCGGCCTGCCCGCCGCTAACGGGTCGAAGCCGCGCAAGAGCGCCATTGGCCTCTTGCAACGTACTTTGCGCAGCCGCCGCGCGCGCCTGGGTTTGCTCGTTGCGCGTGGCTGGGATGATGCCCTCGGCCAAGAGCGCGGCATCGCGCCGGGCCTGCGCCGCGGCTACCGCCGCTTCGGTGCGAGCACGCGCCAGATCAGCCTGTAACGTCAGAACGTCCTTGCTCTGGATGCGCGCCAGCGCCTGTCCTTGGCGCACTGAGGCGCCTTCATCGACCAGAACGCGCGTCACCACACCGCCATATGGCGCCACGACCTGCGCGCTGGTCGAGAGTGGTGCCACCGTCTGGGCGGGTAAGCCATCCAGCGGTATCACTGCGGCATCCTTGACGAGTGCGGTTTCCACACCCTGCGCACGAAGCTGAGAGGCGTTGAGGCGAACGCCGCCAGCGTTCGGTTGGGCGACAGCCTCGCTCGCGTCTTTATCGGCTACGGTTGTCTGCTGCGTTGTCCAAGCCCACCAGCCGTACCCTGCGGTAGCCAGAGCCGTCACACCGATGGCGGACAGGGCCAGGGTCTTGGTTCGGCTGGAAGTGCCCGCCGCTTTCAAGGTCGAGAAGCTCATGTTTGTGCCGCCCCAAACGACGTAGAACAGAGTAGCGAGCACACAGCGTGGATTGAGAATCCGTCGCAGATGAAGCGGTGCGCGAAGTTGGCGAGGCGAAACATGCTGTCGATCTCTTACTTAAAGATCGACTCATCTTCCTCGGTGAAGCTTTGAGAAAGCTTTGGAGAAAACGAAATTTGCTCAGTACGATGTATTTTGGCGAAACGCCTGTTTTGAGCAGCAAGCAATCGATAAACTGATTTTTCAGTAACCTGCTCTGATATGCCAGCGGTGCGCCTTTACTATCTGAAACGTCGGAGCCATATACCATGAGCATCAGAAATTCCGAATACCGTTTCAGTCCTTTTGTCATAGGACTGCATTGGCTGACCGTGCTCCTCATCATCGCGGTCTATGCGAGCATGGAACTGCGCGGACTGGCACCCAAGGGCAGCTCCTTGAGAGACGCTATGAAATCCTCGCACTACCTGCTGGGCCTGGGTGTTCTGGCGGTCGTCGTGATCCGCATTTGGGTGCGCATCCAGGCGGGAGCGAAGCCCGCTATCCGACCACCCATGCCACGCTGGCAGGCCACGCTCGCGGATGCCATGCACTATGCGCTCTACATCTTCATACTCGCCATGCCGCTGCTCGGGTGGCTCACCTTGAGCGCGGCAGGCAAGCCGATCATTCTGTTTGGCTTGCCGATTCCCTCTCTGATCGATGCCAATGTCGCTCTGTCTCGCCAACTCAAGGATGTCCATGAGGCGCTGGCGACATTGGGCTATGTCTTGATCGGATTGCATGCGATGGCGGCGCTGTTGCACCACTACGTCATGCGTGACAACACTCTGGTTCGCATGCTTCCCGGTCATCACCCCTGAACTGCTGGCCTCAGATTGCTTCACATGGGTTTGATTTTCCAATGACAAAATTCCACCATCGCGCTCACCCTGAAAGTCATCGCACTGAACATATCGGATGGCTGCGCGCCGCTGTTCTGGGTGCCAATGACGGCATTATTTCCACGGCCAGCCTGGTCGCCGGCGTGGCTGCGGCCCATGCAAGCCATGCCAGCATTATGACCACGGCCATCGCGGGGCTGGTAGCCGGTGCCATGTCCATGGCTGCAGGCGAATTCGTATCGGTCTATTCACAAGCTGATACGGAGAAGGCAGACCTGGCGCGGGAACGTGATGAACTGAAGAACAGTCCGGAAGCAGAGCACCGGGAACTGACAGCCATCTACGTCCGGCGTGGCCTGGATCATCGACTCGCGGATCAGGTCGCCACGCAATTGATGGCGCATGATGCGCTGGGCGCGCACGCGCGCGATGAATTGGGCATTTCTGAAACCTTGAGCGCTCGCCCGCTGCAAGCCGCCATAGCGTCCGCAGGAAGCTTCGCCGTGGGTGCGGCCATGCCGCTGGCCGTGGTTCTGTTGGCGCCAGAGCAGAGTCTGCTCTATTGGATCGTTGCGACGGCGATTGTCTTCCTGGCCCTGCTCGGCGCTGCGGCCGCTGCCGTGGGTGGTACGCCGCTCTTCAAAAGTGCGCTGCGCGTCGCGTTCTGGGGCACATTGGCCATGGCGGTGACAGCGGGCGTGGGGGCCGTGTTCGGTACTGCCGTGTAGATAACGGCACCGCTGCATCCATCTCAGAGCAGCGGCGACCAGGGGCCAAGCCGGGCGGACAGGCGGCCGTTGGCCAGCGAGAACGCCAGCGGCAGGTCTATGGCATGTGCGAGCGCCAGCGCAAGCGCCAGCCCCAGTCCGGCATGATGCACCGTGCCGCCTTCGGAATCCTTTCGCCAGAAGCGAAGGCCGAATTGATCCAGATCGGATGCCTGCAAATTGGGAGCTGTGTTGACGATGGTTAGCATCCAGCCGGAAGCCACGCGCTCCAGCCGACATTGAATGTCGTCGCCTTCGGGCGCGTATTCGATGGCATTGCGCAAGAGGTTGGAGACGATGCGTTCGATCACGCCCTGATCGCTTTGCACCCATGCCGATTCAGGCAAAGTCACGCGGATGGGTGACTTGGGCGCCATTTGCTGGACGTTGAATCCCGCCAGTAACTCTTCCAGCAAAGCTGTTAGATCCAGAGGATCAAGCGCAAGTGTGTGTTGGCCGGATTCAAGCCGCGCCAACAACAGCAGAGTGTCCACACTGCGCTGCATGCGTGAACTGGCCTGGATCGTTGCATTTAGGGCGTGCTGGATTCGGGTCGGGTCGGCATCGATCAAAGCGCTTTCTGCGCTGATGCGGATTTCTGCCAGGGGCGTGCGCAACTCGTGGGCCACGTCGCGGGAGAAGCGGCGCTCGCGGGCAATGGCCGCATACAGGTGATGCAAGCCCTGATTGAAGGCTTCGGCAAACGGCCGCAGTTCGCGTGGAAAGTCCGCTCCGATCCGCGCAATCGGCCGATCCGAACGCAGGTCGGCCAGTTGCACGCCGACGCGCTCCAGCATGACCACGATGCGCCGAACCATGAGCAGCGCCAGGCCTGTGGCCAGGAGCGTCGCCAGTGCGATACCGCCCAGGAGCGTGAAGTGGATGCGCCGCTCGGTTTGATCCCAATCCCGACGTTCTGTTGCCACAACCAGCAATCGAGATTCCTCACCTCTTACCGGCACGCGCGTCGCCAGCGCGCGGCCCGCGTGGCCGTCCGGGAGTATCACGTCGTAGTAGCGTGGGGTGCCTTGCTCCACCGGTCCAAGCGCCAGCTCGGCCCCAGCACTGCTGGGCGAACGCAGCAAGGCCCGGTGGGTCTGCGGATCGAAGATCGTGAAGAACTCGGTATGCCCGCCAGGCTCGTATTCCGGCATGAGGCTTTCGAGCTTTCTCGCATCCAACTCCTGCAGCACGCGCCCCACCGCCGCTGATCGTTGCATCAGGGTGGTATCCATCCGTCGGTAGATTTCGTGGTCGATCCAGTGGTCGAGGACGGGAAACAGGATCGCGAAGGTTCCTCCAATGCAGATCACGAGGCTGGCAGCCAGCCGCCGCTGCAAGGACCAGGATCTGCCTTGACTCGTATCAGAGAGGGCTTCGGAATCGGGACGTACCATCGTTCAGGGCAGTATGTAGCCGAAGCCACGTCGTGTCACGATCAGTTCATCCAGGCCGCACTGGGCGAGCTTGGTTCGCAAGGTGCTGACAATCACCTCCACCACCTTGTCCGATGCATCGCTGCGGCTGTCGTACAAATGTTCAAAAATCTGCGGGCGCGACAGCGTGGCGCCGCGCCGACGCAGCAGCAAGTCGAGTAGTCCATATTCCTTCGGCGTGAGCCCAAGATCAATGCCCTTGAACCTCGCGGTGCGCGAGCGCGGATCGACTTCCAGATCGCCGTGGCGCAGAACTGGAACGTCCCGTTGCGGCGGACGCCGCACCAGCGCCCGCAGGCGAGCCAGCAGTTCGGCCAGCTCGAAGGGTTTTGTCAGGTAGTCATCGGCACCCGCATCCAAGGCCCGCACCCGGTCGTCGAGCAACTCGCGCGCGGAGAGCACCAACACCGGTGCGGCATGGGCCTCCCGGCTCAATGCGCGCAACACGCCAAAGCCGTCCAGCCGGGGCAGCATCAAGTCCAGAATAATGGCGTCGTACCGGTAGCTGGCAAGAAACTTCAGCGCGGACACGCCATCGGCTGCTGTATCGCAGGCATAGCCTTCCGACTGAAGGCTCTGGCTCAGGGCTTCGGCCAGCGTTTGCGAGTCTTCCACGATCAATACGCGCATATGCTTTCTTCCATTCAGCGCATCTCGAAAAGCTCCTGGTGGAACGCCTCCGGCTCCAGCCCCTGGGCCAGCAGGTCGGCGCGCAACGCGCGGCCGAAGGCCGTGGGGCCGCAGAACCAGACGCTGGCGTCTTTCCAACCCGGCACCATGGCACGCAGGCGCTCACCTGTCAGGCGACCGTCCTTTTTGTCGATGAACAGGTGTAGCGCAACGCCGGCCGCCTGGCTGTCGGCGCGCAGTTTCTCGATGGCCTTCGGATCAACGTCGCTCGTCGGATGAAACAAATCGATGGGACGTGCGTCCTGGCCCTCGTGCTGCGCCAGGAACTTCATGCGCGCGATGAACGGCGTGATGCCGATGCCAGCACCGATCCAGATCTGGCGGGCACGCCCGTCGTCGAAAGTGAAGCAGCCGTAAGGCCCCTCGACCGTTACCCGGTCGCCGACCCGTAGGCGCTCAGGCAGCCGGCGGGTGTGGTCGCCCAGCGCCTTGGTGATGAAGGTAATGCGCCGGTCTTCCGGCACCCAGGCTGAGGCCAGCGTGTAGGGGTGCGGGCCTTCTTTCGGGTTGGACATAGCGAAGGCAAACTGCCCGGGCCGGTGGCCGGGCCAACCCGGATCCATCCGCAGGGTGGTTTCCAGCACATTCAGCGCCGGGTAGGCTTGCAGCGACTCGATAACGCCGCGCGCGGTGCGCTGCGCGCCGATCCGGCCCAGCAGCACCCACACCGCCGATACCGTGCCGCTCGCCAGCAGCATAGCCAAAGCCCAGCCCACGGGCTGCGCCCAGTAGGTGAACTGCACCAGCACCAAGGTGTGGAAGGCCAGCACCAGGTAGATCGCTGCCATCCAGTGGTGCGTCTTGGCGAACAGCCGGTATGGAAAGCGCTTGAGCAACGCCAGTACCAGTAGCACCGCGACGGCGTAGAAGGCCCATTCGCCCAAGTCTTCGGCCAGCCCGCGCCAGCCGCGCAACGCCGATTCAATGGAGCCCATTGAATCAGCCTCTGCGCGGGGCTTGCGCGCCGGGCGCGTCAGCCAGCCCCAGCCCACGGCCCACTTGGTGCCCTGCGCCCACAGCCAGTGCACTGTTGCGGCGGCCAGAGCGGCTATGCCGAGCCACTTGTGCAGGCGGTACATCTTGTCCAGTCCGTTCAAGCGGGGCTCCAGCCACGCAGGGCGCGTGGCCAGCACCATCGCCACGGACATCGTGCCGATGGCCAGTACGCCGCTGTATTGAATCCATACCGTCCGCAGGGCGAAGTAGTTGGACTGTGCAGGCCACAGCGTATCGGCAAAAAACCATAGAGCGCTCAATGCCAGCGCAAAAACCCAGAACGTCCAAATTATTCTCTTCATCGTGGATTTGCCCCAAATTCTGCGGAAGGCGCATGCGGTACTGGTCGGAAACCATCAATCCAGATAAGCGATAGCGTGCCTTTGAATGTGACCATGTATCCGCAATTACAGAAAATTTTAATTCTGACATCCCAACCTTTGGAAACGCTTTGGATTGATCAATCATCAATGAATAGGATCTAATTTTTTCCGCCGGCTTGTGGCATTACCTTGACTCAAGAAATGGTTGGCCCCCGATGCCACCCAATCTCCCATGACACCCCGCCGCCGCGCACCGTCGCGGCCAGTTGCTTCCCCAGCCGCTGCTCGATCACCGGCTTCCACGGCACCAGCGAAAACCCCATGCCGTCGTCGAGCATCGCATAACGCCCACTGGCAAGCATGATGCTTCGCCGGTAGATGCCGGCCACGCGTTGCCCGTCGGCCACCGGGCGATGCTCTAGGCCGGTTTCGCCGGCAATGTCCTTCGCGGCCTGCGCTAGTTCCCGGTTGCGCAGCGTGCCCAGCAGGTTGCGCGCCAGGATCACACGCTGCCCGCGCCGCACGGCCAGCCCCTGTTCGGCCAGGAAGTCGGCGCGCTGCTGCATCGCCTGCTTGGCCTCGCCACCAAAGCCCAGGTCGCCCAAGCCCGAGCCGCCGTCGATCAACTGCTGGTCGATCCAGGTGGCCCCGATCACGCGCGCCTGCCGCTCGATGGGCAGGTGCGATTTCAGCTCCACGGCCACGCCGCCCAGCCGTTGCGCGTCGTAGCGGCGGCCTTGCTCTGGCAGGTCGCCCGGCACCTTCCATAGCCCTTCGGCCACGCGCTCCACGATGCCAGCCCGGCGCAGGGCTTCCAGCCTGCGCACATGGGTGGCCACGACCTCCTGCGGGTCACGGCCCGGTGCGGCCTGCCCCTGCGCCACGGCCAGGTGATGATCGGTGCGGTACAGGCCATCGCTCGCCAGCGCGGCGATGTTCCTGTCGGCCGCGCGCACGTCGGTCGATCCCTTCACCTCCACCACGGCCCCGGTCGGGTAGTTCGCCAGCTCGTCGCGGGCGTTCAGGGCGACGTAGTGGGCCTTGCCGTCCACGCCGTCGATGACCAGATAGCCCCGGTCGCGCAGTTCGTCGGCCAGCCCCTTCGCGGCCACGCGCCCGAGGATGGTTCTGCCATTGTCTCCAGGCTCGAATACCGCCAGTTCGCGCGGCTTCCCACTCATTGCCCGCTGCATGGTGCGGATGATGTCGCCACGCTCGCCCAGGGCGCGCAGGGTCTTCTCCGCATCGGCATGGACGGCCCAGGCGCCCGGCTGCGTCTCGTCGGCCAAGCCCAGGCGCTGCAAGCGTTGCAGGCGGCCAATCAGCAGCAGGCGCTGGCGTTGCAAGTTCGGCTCGTTGAAGCGTTCGATCTGCACGCGGCCATCCTCGCCGGCCTCGCGCTTCAAGGTGCGATCCAGGCTCGTCCACCGCTCTTGCGCCACCTCGCGCTGCAAGGTCTGCTGGATCTCCAGCTCGGTGCGCGGCCCCAGCCACTCGGTCGCCAGTTCGGCGGCCCGGTGGCGGAAGCCGTCGGCGATGTAATCGCCCGCGATGATGAGGTCTTTGCCGGTGTCATCGCGCCCGCGCACGATCAGGTGGGTATGGGGGTTGTCGGTGTTCCAATGGTTTACGGCCACCCAGTCGAGGCCCGTGCCCAGGTCGGCCTCCATGCGGCCCATGAGGTGCCGCGTGTAGGTGCGCAGGTCTTCCAGTTCCGCGCCATCTTCGGGCGAGAGGATGAAGCGGAAATGGTGCCTGTCGTCGGCGCAGCGTTCCTTGAAGGCGTCGAGGTCGGCGGTATCGGTCTGCGGCCCGTAGGCTTGGCCCGGCTCGCCGTCGCGGCCCACGCCATCGCGCTCGATGTAGCGCAGGTGCTTGGCGAGCGACTGCGGGCTGGCCCGCTGGTGATTCACCAGCAAGGTCTTGATGGTCACGCGCCGGGACATGGGCGTCAGCCTCGCCCCGGCGAATCGAGCTGCCGTGTGGCCGCGCCCCAGGCGCGAGCCGGGACGCTGGCCGGTGCCATGAGCCGACGCCGGACGGCGCACCGTGGACTTGCCGCTGCTGGCCTTGCCCGCCTGCTTGAGCACCTTGGAGACGAAGCTCTGCCCCTGGCCCTTGCCCCGGTTCTTCGGGGCGCTGGGGCGCACGCGGAAATCGTCATCGCGGCGGTCGCTCATGGCTGTGCTCCCTGAAAGCTGGGGCGTGTCCTGTCGTGCGAAAGCACGCGGACATGCCTGCATTGGCGCGGGCCTCGCGCCCCACGCGGCACGGCGGCAAAGCCGCTCCGTGCCGCGCCACCCCCACGTGCAGACTGGTTTTCGACGCGGGCCAGTGCCGCGTCCTTTTGTCTTGCCTTCCGCCTTTGCCCCTCGCTGGCGCTGCGGGCAGCGGCGGCCCGGTGGCGCTGCGCTGCTAGCGGGCAGCGCGCCGGCGAACGCGCCGATGGCCGCAGGCTGGGCGCGTTCAAGGCAAGACGCCTGCACGGTGGATGGCTGCGCCGAAGGCAGCGCGAAGTGCAGCGCGGATGCGCTCGCTCTGCACGCGCGACGACACACGGAACGCCACCGGATCGACACGCCTGATAGCACGATGATGCGCAGCGAATCGGCGGCGATCATGGACGTGTCTCCAACCACACCGGATGCGCGACTCCGATCACGGCGGATGCGCTGACCGGCCCGAAATACCGGCTGTCGAACGACGCCGGACTGGTGACACTGAGCAGGAACAGTTCGCCGGGGCGAAGCTGCCGGCACTGCGCCCAGGACGGCAGCGGACGGCCCAGCCGGTCGGCGGGCAGCAAGGCGGCCGAAGGCACGCCGTCGATGCTCAGAACGCCACCGGCCACGCACACCGTCTGCGGCGCGATAGCTCCCACGCGCTTGAGCAACAGAATGCGGGCCGGCAGATAGCCGCGACGCGCAGCCAGCGTGGTGGCATCGGGTGGCAGTCTGGTCAGGACGATGCTGCCCACCGGCAAGGCCGGGGGCAGCGAGTCGGCGCGATGGTCGAGCAGATCGACGCGATACCAGCCGACCGCCACGCTGTCGGACGGGTTGTAGGTCAGGCGCGGCAGCGGATGCACGAAGGACGCCCAGGCCAGCGCAGCGAGGCCGCAGGCGGACAAGCCCGCCAAGGCGATGCGAGCGCGCAAGCGCGAACGAGGACGCGGCACCGTGCCGCCAGCAGAAACCGTGGTCATGGCAGCGCCCTCCCGGCCAGCCAGGCGGCGTGCCGCTCGGCGCTGTAGTCGGGCAGCGGCAGGCGCGCAGCGAGCCGATTGCCCAGCGTGCGCCAGTACGCGGGCGAGGCGTCGGCGGGCGCGATGCCCAGCGCCTCGATGGCGTCGATGCGGGCCAGCACGGCACGAACCGAGTTCTCGCCCTCGGCGTGCAGCAGTAGGCGTGCGCCGGGCTGCACGCCGGGGATGCGCTGCGCGCCATCCAGCGGCGTGCAAGCCTGCATCACCATGAGCAGCCAGCGGATCGTGCCGTAAGCATTGGCCTGCCAGCGGATGCGGCAGAGCATCGCGCCAGGCAAGAACAATGCGCAGCGCCGCCATTGGTCGAGGCGAAGGATGCGCGCCGGCTCGCCGAAGCGCAGATAGAGGTCGAAACGCTGGTCGATGTAGGCCAGCGCAACCCGCGTCAGCGGTACGCGGGCCGCCTGGCCAGCGAGCGCGGCGGATGCCGGTCGAGGCGCAGCCGTGGCCGCGCCAGTGGCAGGCGCGCAGACAGGCGAAGCGAATGCCGTCATGGTGTGTTCTCCCTGCGGTGTTCTGGAAACTCCCGCTCCAGCAGGCCGCGCAGCAGGTCGGCCACGGTCACGCCCTGCGTGAAGGCCGACACCTTGATGCGCGAGCGCATGGCGGGCGTGATGTCGAGGGTCAGGCGGGCGGTGTAGAGATCGCCCTTGTTCAGCGCATCGGCGTCGCCTTGGCGAATCCACGCCTCGGCGTGAGGATTCGCGGGCGGACGCGCGCCGATACCGACGCGCTTGGCAGTGCGTTTGCCGTTGGACGGTGGTTTCGTGGTCATGACGGCCACCGCAGCAGTTCATCGACCAGCGCCGTGATTTCGCGGGCGGCGGCGCTGTCCGGTGCCGTCTCGCGTGCCAGCCGACCAGCGGTCACGCTGTCGGCGAAAACGATGCGTTGATGCACTTCCGAGCGCAGCGCAGGAAGCGGCTGTTCGGCCAGCGCCTGGCGCGCTTCGCGTCCGATGACCGTGGTACTGACGCGCCGGTTGATGACGAAGGCCGCGCGCAGCGCAGGCCGGAAGACTTGCGCCTCGCGGATCAGCGCCACCATTTCCGCCGATGCCCACAAGTCATAGGGGCTGGGCTGCACGGGTATCAGCGCGCGCTCGGCCGCCAGCAGCGCGGAGCGCGCCAAGGCGGCGATGCGTGGTGGGCCGTCGATGACGACGTGATCGGCCCGCCTGGCGAGTTCTGGCGCTTCCTGATGCAGCGTTTCACGGGCGAGGCCCACGGCACTGAACAGCCGTGGCAAGCCTTGCTGGCTGCGGCGCTGTGTCCAGTCCAGTGACGAACCTTGCGGGTCAGCGTCCAGCAGCACGACGTGCTGGCCACGCATCGCCAGCTCGCCAGCGATGTGGGTGGCGAGCGTGGTCTTGCCCACGCCGCCTTTCTGGTTGAGCAGCGCGACGATCATGGCCTGGCCCTCCATGCTGGAAAACCGGGCTTTGTCTGCTGCGTTTGTGGCCGCGTGGCGGTTGTCCACCGCGACGGCGTTGCTCTACTACAAGTTAGAGAATTTAAGTTAGGTAAGTTAAGGGAGGCCGAAACCCGCGCCGTTATTGGCTTTGCGGCCGATCCGTACTCCTGATAGCACGATAGTCGTACTCCCGATAGCACGATACCCCGTACTCCTGATAGCACGAGCCCGTCCACCGCTTTTCCCGAAGTTATCCCCGTGCCGCAAACGGCACGGGCCGAAACATCAGCAACTCGACTCCATCGCCCGGCATCCGCTCGATGCTCAGGACATAACCGGGCAGCGACTGCCGCGCGACCAGCGCGCGCAGGTCGTAGGCGAAGTCCGAGAAGCGCGTGACACTGCCTGATTTGCGGTACAGGTGCCGGAAATCGAATTGCCAGCCGCCTTCCTGCCGCCCGCCGTGCTTGCGCACCAGGCGGTACAGCCATCGCTCGATGCCGCCCGTCAGCCGGAAATACGCCGGGTCGATGGTCAGTACCAGGGCGGCATCCATCACCCCGCCAAAGAACCAGTCCGGCAGGATCAGCTCCAGCCCCAAGGGTGTGCCCTCCGCATCGGCCAGTTCCTTCCACTCGTTGATCCACGAAAACCGATGCAAGCGTCGCCCCGTCGTCTCGCGGATAGACGTGGCCACCGTGGTCGATTGCAGGCGATCCAGGGCCGCTTTGAGGCGCTGATAGTCGCGCAGCGACGTACCGCGCCCGATGAAGCGCAGGATCTCGTAGGGCGTGGCCTGCATCAGCCGCGAGGGCCGCAGGCCCGCGTCGCGGGCTTCCACAATCTGCGAGGCCGCCCAAATCAGAATGTCGGCATCCCAAATCGTGGCAATGCCATGCTCGGCCGTGCCCTCCACGCGGATCGTGACGTTGCCGCTGTGGAAGTCGATCGGCGCTGTGCGCCGCGACTTCGCCAACGAGAAGAACGGAAAGGCCATCAAATCTTGGCTGTCGCGCGGTGCCATGTCGCCCGGCAAGGCGCGGAACAGGTCGAGCTGTTCGCGTTCTTGCGAGGGCCGCTGCCGGGACGGCAGCGCGGGGCTGGACATGGCGATGGCCTGGCGCGTGCCAGCGATCAGCGCGCACGACTGTCCGCCGCGTGCTGTTCGGCGTACTCAGGATCGGAAGTCGTCTCGAAGCTGCGGTCGGCAGCCCAGGCATCGAGGTCGGCCACGGCGTACATGACGCGCCGGCCGAACTTGCGAAAGCGCGGGCCGCCGCCGATCACGCGCTGCTTTTCCAGCGTGCGCGGCGACAGGCGCAGGTAGTCGGCGGCTTCGTCGTTGGTGAGATAGCGCTGCGGCTGGGCGACAGCGGTGGGAACAGTGGCGGCAGGCCGCAAGGGAGCGGGACGCATGGTGTGAACCTCCATCGGTTTTGAAGCTCCGGCCACACAGCGCAACCGGATGGAGGCAGTCTCAGAAAACGAAGCTCCGCTGCTCAGGGACGTTTTGCATCCCCATCAAAACGTCCCTTCTCAAGCGGCGGTAGTTGTGCTAGGCGGCGATAGCCGCCGCGCATCAACGCATTGCCCCGGCGCACCATGCGACGCACGCGGGCACGCAAGTCGCCGTCGGCGTGCCAGTCGGCCGCCACGGCGTCGGCACCGAACAGGCCCTCGGCCACCTCGCGCAAGGACGCGCCCGCCAGGGTCGCGTCGAGCGCCTGCAGGGTGTGCAGCTCCAGCATCGCTGCCGGTGCTGGCCGGGGCCTGGCGGTGGCCAGCGTCGCGCTGCGCGTAGGCGCAGCAGCGCCACCGCCACTTCCGCGATTGGCATAGGCGACAGCCATGCCGTCTTCCAGGCCGGGCGCCAGCGCGAAGCGCGCGCAATGGCCGGGGCTGCGCGCGATCAGCGCCAGCCCTTTGCCGTCATGCAGCAATTGTTTGTGGCCAGGGATGTGCCAGAACGTGAAGGTCAGCGCATCGGGTGGCGGGTCGGCATCGGGATGGAGCTGAACTACGGCATCGTGGCCGGGAAGCCAGGCCGGATGCGCGTCGCGCGCATCCAGGGCCGGGTCTTCCAGCAAGCGCAAGCCCCAGCGAAGTGCCGCCTGTTGCGTGGCCTGATGTGTTTGCGACCGGCGACGGTGGCGCAGCCAGTCGAGCCGGTAGTCGGGATGACGGCGCAGGTACTCCCAGGCCAGTGCGAGCGTGTCCAGGCACAAGATGTAGAGGTACGCGGCGGTCGGATACCAGTGCGCGATATGGTGTGGATTGACCATGACGCCAGCTCCCGTCGAATTGCAGGAACGTCGTCACGGGCATTCAGAACGGAGCTACCGCGTCCACATCAAAACATCGTCCGAGTCTGTTTATTAAGCTGTAACATCAAGTGTCAAAGACCGATTGGCTCCGGGGTATTGCGCAATGCGTCCGAATACGACGGCCACGCAGTCCAAGAACGTCACGCGGCACAAATCAAGGTGCCGTAGCCAGCGCCAAAGATCGTGACCGTTTCCGTCTCAAAGCCTCGGCTTCATGCAAGAGTGCGAATTGAGACCGGACAAATCCGAATTGCGACGGAAATAGTCTCAATACGTCCGGCTGCGCCAGAACACGAACGGCTTAATCGACAATGCCGCCGTTTTCCTGCATCAGCCGCAGGTATTCCGACAAAGGCCGCACCGCCTGGAAATACCGATCCCGCATCACGGGCTGCTGGCGCGGCCCGACGATGGATGCCAGGTCGGACAGCTTCACGGTGCCCAGCTCGGGCATCCCCAGGCCTAGGTCGATCAGGCCGTAGGCCGTATCGCCGTCTGCCGGGTCGAGCGAAGCGAGCCGCCAGGTGAGGTGCGCGTCCGGGGTGAACAGGCGTACCACGGGCAGCGGGTCGCCGGCCTGACCGTCGGCACGGGCTTGACCGTGGGCCAGCAGGCGCTGGCGCTCGTCCTCGGTGATGAGTGGCTTCATGGCGGTCTATTCCCAATTCACAAATCCGCCCAAGCGTGAAAACGCAAAGCCGCATCGGCGGATTTGAGAAAAAGCACGATTGTGATTTCGTGGCTTTGCGCCTTTGTGGAAATCCGCAGAGGCACGGATGCGTATTTCCGTAAAAACACAAAACAGTGAGGCGTTGATGAAAGAGTTAAAGATAACGTGGTTTTAATTGTGCTGCGACTCGACGCTTCTGTCCATGCAGAAGCGATCCATCCAGCGCGGCCGACCGGCCGGCGCCACCACCTACGATGCCGAGTTGGCGCAAGCCTTCGGCGCGGCGGTGCGCGCGTTGCGGACGGAACGCGGCATCGCGCAGGAGTCGCTGGCGCACCTGGCCGGTGTCGAGCGTTCGCACATGGGCAAGGTCGAGCGTGGCGAGCACATGCCCACGCTGGCGATCATCTTCAAGATCGCCAGCGCGCTCGAATGCAGCACGGCAGTGCTGATGAGCAAGGCCGAAGAACTGCTGGCGGTCGCTCAGGCATAGCCGCCGCAGCCCCGCCATCATGGCGGGGCGTGCCAGGCCGATCCGGTGCCAGCCGGTTCGGCGGTATCGAGGGGCGCCAAGCACCGCGCGGCGGGGATGGGCCTTGCGCCGATCCCCTGGAGGCAAGCGAAGCGCGCAGCGCCGCAGGCGCGAAGGCGGGAGGGATTGGAGCCGAATGGCCGTGACGGCGTAGTCGGCACGGGGCGGAGCCCGCAAAGCCCGGTGGTGCGCAGCACCGACCCGCCCCGCATGTACCTCCACAGACTCAGGCCATTACTTCGCAACAAGGCAAGACGCATCCCGCACACTGCCAGGCCAATCCCTTCTGGTTGCCGATGCAGTGCAGCATCAGCAGCACAGCGCCCCGCCGCGTGGGCGGGGCACCGGCAGCCGTCAGGCCGCCTGGGGCTTGCTGCGCGACCAGATCAGGTTGTGCGTGCCGCCTTCCTCCTCGATCAGCCGGGCATAGACCGTTGCCGGGAACGAAGGATCATCCAGGGTCACGGAGATGTAGGGCCGCTCGGCCTTGCTGACTTTGCGCCACGCAGCGCCGATATCGAAGCCTGCCGCCTGCACGCGGAAGTCGGGGGCATGTTCGTTGTCCCCCTTGTCGTTGGGAACCAGCTTGGCCTTGACGTTGAGCGTCAGGGTGCGCAGCGTGCCGGTGAAACCGTCTTTGTCCGCGGTGAAGGTGCCGATATTTGCCATGATGATTTGCTCCTTACGGTTGAACAAGGTTCGCGCCCATCGCGTCCTTGTTGTGATCCGGCCGGC
>JAMLIN010000060.1 GCA_023954135.1 Burkholderiaceae bacterium
CCGCGCCGGAAGCGCGCCTCGAAGGCCTCGAGCGCGGCGCCGGCGGCCGTCCTGCCGTGGAAGCGCTCGACGATCTCGAGCGCCAGCTCGACCTTCACGTCGCGCGGATTGCGCCCGCCAGCGCATTCGGCCTGCAACCGTTCGACATCGGCGAGCGGCCGGAAGGACAGCAGGGTGAAGTACTTCCACATCAGCTCGTCGCTGATCGACATCAGCTTGCCGAACATCTCGCCGGGCGGCTCGGTGATGCCGATGTAGTTGTTCTTCGTCTTCGACATCTTCTCGACGCCGTCGAGCCCCTCGAGCAAGGGCATCGTCAGGATGCACTGGGGCTCCTGGCCGTACTCGCGCTGCAGCTCGCGGCCGACCAGCAGGTTGAACTTCTGGTCGGTGCCGCCGAGCTCGAGGTCGGCCTCGAGGGCGACCGAGTCGTAGCCCTGCATCAGCGGATAGAGGAACTCGTGCACCGAGATCGACACCCCGGCGCGAAATCGCTTCGAGAAGTCGTCGCGCTCCATCATGCGCGCCACGGTGTAGCGGGCCGCAAGCTGGATCATGCCGCGCGCGCCGAGCGGGTCGCTCCATTCCGAATTGCGGCGGATCTCGGTGCGCTCGGCATCGAGCACCAGGCTCGCCTGGCGAAAGTACGTCGTGGCGTTCTCGTCGATCTGCTCGCGAGTGAGCGGCGGCCGGGTCGCGTTGCGCCCCGAGGGGTCGCCGATCATCGAGGTGAAGTCCCCGATCAGGAAGATCACGGTATGGCCGAGATCCTGCAGCTGGCGCAGCTTGTTCAGCACGACGGTATGGCCCAGGTGCAGGTCCGGCGCCGTCGGATCGAGGCCGAGCTTGATCCGCAGGGGCACCCCGGTCGCCTCGCTGCGCGCGAGCTTGCGCTGCCACTCCGATTCGACGATCAGCTCGTCGCAGCCGCGCCGGGTGACCGCCATCGCCTCGCGAACGCGATCGGTGATCGGCCAGTTCTCACCGTTCATCGAGCTACCTTTGAAAGATCATGTAAATAGCGGGCATATCTCATTGCCATGCCGCGTATAATCTGCCACCTACTGCCGGGTCCCAGCCAGGATCGACCCGGGTATGGACAAGACAACATGGGCGAAGCGGCGCCCCGGCATTCTAGCCGAGGGCTCGCTCATGCCCGGAACGAGCCTGCTGAATGATCGGGAGTCCCCGCATCCGCGTGGTGCCGGTGGTCGTGGCGTTGACGCTGGCCTTCGGTACCGTCCTGACCGCATACGGTCTGGTAAAGCCCCTTCCTGAACCTCCCCTGCCCCCTGTCACCACCGTGACCGTCCCGGTGGCGCTCGAGCTGCCCGCCAGCGAGCCCGGCGCCGGCGGCATCCAGAGCGCGCGCATCCGGCTCGGCGACACCCTGCAGTCGGTGCTGGCGCGGATGGACATCATCGATCCGGTGCTGGTGGAGTTCATCACCCGGGACGAAACCGCCCGCGGCATCCTCTCCTTCCGGGCCGGCGAGACCCTTCACGCAGAATCGGACGCCATGGGCCGCGCCAGCCGGCTCGTCTATTCGAAGGGCATCGTCGACCCGCAGGAATCGCCCATGGGCCTGCGGATCGTGGTCGAGCGCGACGCCGACGGACAACTTTCGGCCCGCGGCGAGACCATCGAGGTCGAGCGCGGCATCGCCCTGCGCACCGCCACCATCTCGAGCACCCTGTTCGGCGCCACCCACGCCGCGCGCATCCCCGATGCCGTCGCCAGCCAGGTCGCCGACATCCTCGGCGGCGAGATCGACCTGTACCGCGACCTGCGCCGCGGCGACCGGCTCGAGGTCATCTACGAGACCCTGTCCGAGCCCGACAGCCTCGAGCTGCCCCAGGGCGGCCGGGTCCTGGCGCTGCGCTTCATCAACGGCAAGCGCGAGCTCACCGCCTTTCACTTCGACGCCGCAGGCAAAGGCGGCGGCGAGTACTACGACATCGACGGCAACAGCCTGCGCAAGACCTTCCTGCGCTACCCGATCGAGTTCTCGCGGATCAGCTCGCGCTTCACCGATGCCCGGCTGCATCCGGTGCTCGGCAGGGTGCGGGCTCACAAGGGCGTCGATTTCGCCGCACCGGCGGGAACCCCCATCCGGGCCACCGGCGACGGTGTGATCGAGTTCATCGGGCGCCAGCGCGGCTACGGCAATGTCGTGATCGTTCGCCATCACGGCGAGTACTCGACACTCTACGCCCACATGAGGGGCTTCGCGCGTCATCTGGGCAAGGGCGACAGGATCGCCCAGGGCACGGTGATCGGCTTCGTCGGGAGCACCGGCTACGCAACCGGGCCGCACCTGCACTACGAGTTCCGGATCGGCGACGAGCAGGCCAACCCGCTGGCCGCGGACCTGCCGGTCGCCGCGCCGCTCGGTCGCGCCGCCCTCGCCCGCTTCGACGCCGTCGCCGCAGCCTACATGGAGCGCTTCGAGCACATGGGCGCGCTACAGCTCGCCCGCTTCGAGTAAGCGCCCGTTCCATGCCTCGGACCTCACGCCTGTTCATCGGGCTGATGTCCGGCACCAGCATGGACGGCGTCGATGCCGTCCTCGCCGACCTGCCGGCAGACGGTGCGGCCGTCACCACCCTCGCGAGCGCGAGCCTGCCCATGCCCATGGGCCTTCGTGACCGGCTCACGATGCTCGCCCTGGGCAAGGCCACCGACGACGGCCTGGACGCCGCCGGGCAGGCCGCGATCGGGATCAGCCGCCTCTATGCCGATGCCGTCGCCCGGCTGCTCGAAGGCAGGGAACGGGCCGGCATCGCCGCGATCGGCGCCCATGGCCAGACCGTCCGGCATGCACCCCGACAGGGCTACTCGATGCAACTCATCGATGGCGCCCTGCTGGCGGAGCTCACCGGCCTGCCGGTCGTGTGCGACTTCCGCGCCGGCGACATCGCCGCGGGCGGCGAGGGGGCGCCGCTCGTGCCCGCCTATCACCAGGCGGTGTTCGGCGCGCCGGACGAACGGCGCGCGGTCGTCAACATCGGCGGCATCGCCAACATCAGCTGGCTGGCCCCCGGCGAGCCGGTGCTCGGCTTCGATACCGGACCGGGCAACACCCTGCTCGACGGCTGGTGCGCCCGGCATATCGGCCGCCCCTACGACGAGGACGGCGCCTGGGCCGCGAGCGCCGCCCCCGATCCCGCCCTGCTCGCGGCGCTGCTGGCCGATCCCTACTTCGGCCGCCCGGCGCCCAAGAGCACCGGCCGCGAGACCTTCCATCTCGACTGGCTCGCCGAGCGGGGCCGGGCGGCCGGGCTCGACGCCCTGCCGCCGGCAACCGTGCAGGCCACCCTGCTCGAGCTCACCGCCCGCACGATCACCGGGGCGCTCGCGCCCCTGCGCCCGGATGTCGTGCTGGTCTGCGGCGGCGGCGTGCGCAACCGGGCCCTGCTCGATCGCCTGCGCGCGCTGCTCGCCCCGGCGCGATGCGAATCGACCGGGGTCGTCGGCATCGACCCGCAGGCCGTGGAGGCGAGCGCCTTCGCCTGGCTGGCGGCGCGCCGGATCGACCGGTTGCCGGGGAACCTGCCGAGCGCGACCGGCGCCCGGGGCCCCAGGGTGCTGGGCGCCCTCTATGATCCCCACTTCGCTGGCTAGAAACGCAGACGGGGCGCCAGGGCGCCCCGTCGACCGGCAACGAGCCGGATATATCAGGCCGAAAACGAGGAGCCGCAACCGCAGGTGGTCGTGGCGTTCGGATTCCTGATCACGAACTGGGCGCCTTCGAGGTCTTCCTTGTAGTCGATCTCGGCGCCGACCAGGTACTGGTAGCTCATGGCGTCGATCAGCAGCACCACCCCGCCCTTCTCCATGGTGGTGTCGTCCTCGTTGACTTCCTCGTCGAACGTGAAGCCGTACTGGAAGCCCGAACAGCCGCCGCCCTGCACGAAGACGCGCAGCTTGAGCTGGTCGTTGCCTTCTTCCTCGATCAGTTGCCTGACTTTCTCGGCGGCGCTGTCGGTGAAGACGAGCGGCGCCGGCATTTCAGCCACAGCATTCATGCCTTGTCCTCCGAATAGGTCATTCTATCGCGTCCGTCCGCCGGCGTGCGGCTCTTTCGCGCTATCCTCGGCGGACCCGGCCTCGGCCCGCCCCGTGCAGCCCCGATCCAGCGCAACGACACGCCGATCGACCCACGACGAGAGTAGCGAGTGAGCGAGAAACCCTACGAAGGCATGATGGTCATCGACCTGACGACCACCATCGCCGGCCCATATTGCACCCGCCTGCTTGCCGACCTCGGTGCGGACGTCATCAAGATCGAAGCCCCCGACGGCGACATGATGCGCAGCCGTCCTCCGGCTCCGGACGGCCACAGCCGCGTCTTCGGACAGCTCAACGCGGGCAAGCGCAGCGTGGTGCTGGACCTGAAGCGGTCCGAGGACGCGCAGGCGGTCCGCGAGCTGGCCGCCCGGGCCGACCTGCTGGTCGAGAACTTCCGCCCCGGCGTGACGGCCCGGCTCGGGCTCGACTACCCGCGACTGGCGCAGATCAACCCGCGGCTGATCTACTGCTCCATCTCCGGCTACGGCCAGACCGGCCCCTCGGCCGGCGCCCCCGCCTACGCGCCGGTCGTGCATGCCGCATCGGGCTACGACCTCGCGCATCTCGCCTACCAGGACGATCGCGACCGGCCCGACTGGTGCGGCGTGTTCGTTGCCGACGTCCTGGCGGGACTGCACGCCTTCGCCGCGATCGGCCCTGCCCTGCAGCTTCGCGAGCGCACCGGCCGTGGCCGGCTGATCGATGTCTCGATGTTCGAGGCGATGCTCGGGCTGTGCCTGACCGAGGTGCAGTTCGCCCAGGCGAGCGGCGAGCTGGTCCGGATGTTCGGGCCCACGCAGACGGCCGATGGCTACGTCATGGCGGCCGTCGCGAGCGAGAAGAGCTTCGTGTCGCTGTGCGAAGCCGCCGGGCGGCCCGAGCTCACGAAGGATCCCCGGTTCGAACAGTACGCGGAGCGGCGACGCAACTGGAAGCAGTTCGTCGAAGAGATCGAGAAATGGTCGACCACGCTCACCACGGCCGAATGCATGGCGGTGCTCGACCGCCATGGCGTACCGGCGTCACCTTACCGCAGCGTGGCCGAGGTGCTGCGCGATCCGCAACTCGCGCACCGGGGCGCGCTCTCCACCGTCAGCGATACCGCCGGCGACTACCAGGTGGTCAATGCGCCGTTTCGCATCTCGGGAGTGGACGTCAGCACGGGAAGGCACGCGCCCGGCCTGGGCGAACATACCCGCGAAGTGCTGGACGGCCTCGGGATGCCGTCGCGGGGACCCTCCGGAAGCTGAGAACCTGTGAACGAACCCGCCACGCCCGATTCATTCACAGGTTCTGAGGATCAGGCTGCCGGCTCGCCGCCGGCCCGGCCAGGGCTCGCGCTCGCCAGCTTGAGGCCGGGCTTGTCGGCCGCCTGCGCCTCGATATGGAGGATCGCCCCCTCGACGATGGCGCCGTGGTGGACCTCGACGACCGCATAGCGGATGTCTCCCGAGACGCGCGCCTTCGCCTGGAGCTCGAGGAGCTCGTCGGCCTGGATCGGCCCCTCCACCGTCCCGTCGATGACGACGTGGGCGGCCCGGATCTCGCCCCTGACCTTCGCGTTCTCGGAGAGCACCAGCAGGCTCGGCTTGCCCGCTTCGGCGATCACACGGCCGATCACCTCGCCATCGATCCGCAATCCGCCGTGAAAGCGCAGATCCCCCTCGATCACGGTCCCGCTGCCGATCAGGCAGTCGATCGTGCCTTCCACCCTGGTCGTCTTGCTTCCGAACATCGTGTCGCCCCCATGAGCCGCCTACAGCGACAATGACTGTTCCGCCTGGACGCTCGAGCCCTTGAGCACCCGCAGCTGGATCGATTTCAGCACCGCGCCGGCGGGCAGGTCGACCTGGCCCTCGACGCGCCGATAGCGCTCGAAGGAGACCTCCATGCCTGCCGCGGCCGCCCCGTCGGGACCCTTCGGGATGACCAGCGAAGCGGCCTTGCGGTCCAGCTCATAACGCACCACCAGCTGCAGATGGCCGCTGAACTCGCGGGCCTTGCGGCCGCCGACCACGAGCATCGCCCGCCAGCGCACCTGACCGGGCACCACATCGGGCATGATCTGCAGGCCACGGATCTGCATCGGCTCGTTGCCGCCCATCGACGGGAGCAGGGATTCGAGATAGATCAGGTCCGACTTCAGCCGGGCATTTTCCGTTTCCGCCCCCCGGACCTGCGCCGCGAGCTGACCAGCGGTCGTTTTCTCGATCTGAATGCGACTTTCCGCTGCATCGACCTGTGCCTGCAGGCGCGCCGCCTCGGCACGGACTTCCGCGTTCTCGGCCTCGAGGGCATCGACCCGATACCAGAGGCCGTCGATGTCGAGCACCGAGGACATCTCCGGGGTCGGGCGCGACGGCCGGGTACCGGCCGCCGCGGCGTCGGCCGCGATCGGCACCGCCAGCCCGAGCGCGGTGGCGAGCCGGGGTCCGTGGAAGGCCATCAGGACCGCCGCGAGCGCGGCACCCAGCAGGAAACCGAGCAGCAGACCGGCCGTCGCGCGGCGCCTCGGCGGCTCCCCACCGAGAGTCACCCGGGCCGGAACCGAGGCGACCGCGGAGGCCGCCGGGCGCTTCGATCTGCGCATCCGCCGCTCCGGCCGCGGCTCAGGGCAGGACCGGAATCTGCATCAGGCCCTCGGTCTCGGGCCGGTCGAACAGGATGTTCATGACCTGGACCGCCTGCCCCGACGCCCCCTTGACGAGGTTGTCCTCGACCACGAGCACTGCCAGGAGATCGCTGTCGGGCAGCCGGTGCACCGCGATCCGGACCATGTTCGACGCCCGCACCGACCGGGTTTCGGGCGTCGAGCCCGCCGGCATGACATCGACGAAAGGCTCGTCCGCATAGCGCCGTTCGTAGAGCGCCTGGAAGTCGACATCCGCCGCCCCCGGACGCAGTCGCGCATAGAGGGTCGAGTGGATGCCGCGGATCATCGGTACCAGGTGGGGCACGAAGGACAGCCGCACCGGCCGCCCCGCGATCGCCGACAGGCCCTGGCGGATCTCGGGCCAGTGCCGATGGCCGGCGACGCCGTAGGCCTTGAAGCTGTCGCCCGCCTCGGCCAGCAGGTTGGCGACCGAAGCGCCGCGGCCCGCACCCGAGACGCCGGACTTGCAGTCCGCGATGAGCGACTCGGGATCGACGAGATCGCCGGCGACCGGCTCGAGCAGCGGCAGGAAACCGAGCTGGACGGACGTCGGATAGCAGCCGGCCATGCCGACGACCTTCGCCCTGCGGATCGCCTCGCGATTCATTTCCGGCAGGCCATATACCGATTGCTCGAGGATGTCCGGGCAGGCGTGCGGCATCTTGTACCAGCGCTCGAACTCGGCGGTATCGCGCAGCCGGAAATCGGCCGCCAGGTCGATCACCCTGACGCCCGCGGCAAGCAGATCGCGCGCCTGCGACATCGCGACGCCATGCGGAGTCGCGAAGAAGACCACGTCGCAGTCGGCGAGCGGCGCATCCGCCGGGTCGGAAAAGGCGATGTCCACCCGGCCGCGCAGCGAGGCGTACATGTCGGCGACCGGAACGCCGGTTTCCTTGCGCGAGGTGATCACCCGCAGATCGGCCGCCGGATGCTGAGCGAGCAGGCGCAGCAACTCGACGCCGGTGTATCCGGTTCCTCCGACGATTCCGACCTTGATCATGATCCGCTCCAGTCTTGCCAGAAGAAAAAGCCCCCACGCTCCTCCGCTTCGCGGCATCGCTGCCCCCCAAGGGGGCGTTTTTCGCCTTGGGGCGGCCCGGCGACGAAAAAGCCGCCTGCAGAGCAAGGCGGCTTTTTCGATACGGTCCCGCGCGGCGCAGCATGCCAGCCGCGCGAGGCATGTCAGCGCTTGGAGAACTGCTTGCGACGTCGCGCCTTGTGCAGACCGACCTTCTTGCGCTCCACTTCGCGCGCATCCCGCGTCACCAGCCCCGCCTTCGACAGGGTCGGCTTGAGCGCGTCGTCGAAATCGATCAGCGCACGGGTGATGCCGTGGCGGATCGCGCCCGCCTGGCCCGACTGCCCGCCGCCATGCACGTTGACCTTGATGTCGAAGGCCCCGTCATTGTCGGTCAGCGCGAGCGGCTGGCGGACGATCATGCGCCCGGTTTCGCGTGCGAAGTACTCGTCGACCGGCTTGCCGTTGACGATGATACGGCCGTTGCCGCGCTTCAGAAAGACCCGTGCCACCGACGTCTTGCGCCGGCCGGTGCCGTAGTTGTACTCACCAATCATCGGAATCAGATCTCCAGCACTTTGGGCTGTTGCGCGGTATGCGGATGCGTGGCTTCGCCGTAGATCTTGAGCTTCTTGATCATCGCGTAGCCGAGCGGCCCTTTCGGAAGCATGCCCTTGACGGCCTTCTGGAGGGCTCGGCCCGGGTGACGGGCCTGCATCTTCTCGAAGTTGATCTCGCGGATGCCGCCGGGATAGCCGGTGTGGCGGTAGTAGATCTTGTCGGTCGACTTGTTGCCGGTCACGCGCAGGCGGGCGGCATTGACGACTACGATGTAGTCGCCGGTGTCGACGTGCGGCGTGAACTCGGGCTTGTGCTTGCCCCGCAGGCGATGCGCGAGTTCCGCGGCGAGCCGTCCGAGCACCTTGTCGGAGGCATCGACCACGTACCAGTCGCGGTTCACTTCATGCGGCTTGGCGGAAAAGGTTTTCATGATGCGCTCAGTTACCCTGCTTTGCCCGTTCTTTGCCCAAGTCACCCCGGCAAGCCACTCTTCGGGCGTCGTGAAGCCGGCCATTGTAACGGGAAAATCCGGCCGCCGTCAAAGACGGCCGTCGCCAGGCGGCACAGCGCGGCTCGCGGCCCACCGCGGGCCCGAAGCGGCGACCCGGCCCGATATCGCGCACAATTCCCCGCCAGGCGCCGGTGGCGCGCTTCCCGAAGCGGAGGGACTGTAATGCAATGCAAGGTCCGATGGACCGGCGGAGCCGGCATGAGCTTTCTCGCCGAGACCGGCAGCGGCCATGCGGTCGTCATGGACGGCGCGCCCGAAGGCGGCGGCAACAACCTGGCCCCCCGCCCCATGGAGATGGTCCTGCTGGGCGCCGGCGGCTGCACCGCCTACGACGTGGTCCTGATCCTGCGCAAGAGCGGCCAGCCGATCAGCGGCTGCGAAGTCCGGCTCGAGTCGGAGCGGGCGGAGACTGATCCCAAGGTGTTCACGAAGATCCACCTGCACTTCCTGGTGAGCGGCACCGGGCTCAAGCCGAACCTGGTCGAGCATGCGATCCGGAGGTCCAAGGAAAAGTACTGCTCGGCGACCGCGATGCTCGCCTCGACCGCCGAGATCACGACCAGCTGGGAAATCCTGACCACCTGACAGAGGCCTTGCATTCGGGTGCAGGACAAGGCGGAGCGCCGCAGACAGTACGGTTGTACGGCAAGGCGCTCCAACGCGGTCATGCGCCCGAATGCAAGGCCGATCAGATATAGCGGGCGACCGAGGTCATTACCCTGGCGCAGGCCCGCATCAGGCCGGGAACCGGCGGCGGCAGGCGGACCGCGCCCCGTTCGCGGGCAGCCGCGGCATGGGCCATCTCATCACGCTGCATCTGCAGGATGATGGCCCGCGACCGGGTGTCGGCCGCGGGCAGCGCATCGAGATGGCCCGCCAGATGGGCTTCGACCTGCCTCTCGGTCTCGTCGACGAAGCCGAGGCTCACGCCGTCCCCGATGCGGCCGGCCACCGCGCCGATCGCGAAAGCGCCTGCATACCAGAGCGGATTGAGCAGGGAAGTCCGGTCGCCGAGCTCCTCGAGCCGCTCCCGGGTCCAGGCGAGATGGTCGGCTTCCTCACCCGCCGCCGCGCGCAGGTGCGAGCGCACCGATTCGGTGCGGCAGGTCAGGGCCTGCCCTTCGTAGAGCGCCTGGGCGCAAACCTCCCCGACATGGTCCACCCGCAGCAGCTCGCCCACCCGGCGCGCCTCCCCGTGAGAGAGCTCGATCTCGTCGGCCCGCGGCCCCGGGGCAGGCCGGGATGCCGGCTCGCGCGCCGCGAGAGTGCGCAAGGCCGAATCCATCGCGCAGCAAAGCCGCTCCAAGGCGTCGGCCGGTCGACGCAATCCACCCCGGCTCATCGACATATCGGTTCCCATGTGACCTCCTGGCCGCCATTGTCGCGCAACTCCCGTCCCACGCCCCACTCCAGCCCTGCAGCAGCCCCTTCCATGGCCTGTTGCTGACAAGCGACAGGTTTCACCGAATTTGGCCTGCCGGATCGCACGCTGCTTTGAGTCCCCATGGATTTTGGCGAGAATGACATGGACTTCAAACCGGGGATGGGCAACAGCCAGGCTCGGGGAGTTGCGGCAGCGTGGAGGCTGCCGATTGATTCCAGAAACTTAGGAGATTGATCAATGAAGAAATCGCTAATCGCAGCTGCCGTCGTTGCGGCACTGCCGGCGTTTGCCCAGGCACAAACCAACGTCACGATGTACGGTATCGCCGACATCAGCGTCAACATGGTCGACCGTGGCGACAACAGCCGTAGCGCGCTGTATGTCGACAGCGGCGGCATGTCGACCAGCCGCTGGGGTGTCCGCGGTTCGGAAGACCTCGGTGGCGGGCTGAAGGCCGTGTTCCAGTTCGAAGCCGGCGTCGGCGTCGACACCGGTGCGCACGACGGCTCGTTCTTCCAGCGGACCGCGCAAGTCGGCCTGCAGGGCGGCTTCGGTACCATCAAGCTCGGTCGCGGCTACACCCCGGCGTTCCGTACCTACGGCACCTGGGACGCGATGAGCTATGGCCTGTTCGGCAACCTGCTGTCGGCCACCGCCGGCGCGGGCCAGGCGCAGACCCGCTTCAGCAACGCGATCATGTACGATTCGCCGTCGTTCGGTGGTCTGCAGGTTCTCGCTGCCTACACGAACGCGCACAGCTCTGACGAGCGTGGTGTGGCCGACGTGAGCGCCAATGACCGCGACATCACGCAGGGCTTCGATATCGCCCTTCAGTACAAGGGCGGCCCGCTGAACGCCGGCGCGTTCTACCAGCAGACCAACGCTGCCAACGGTACGGACGCTCTGTCGACCGACCGCTACGGTATCGGTGCCGGCTACCAGTTCGGCTCGTTCAAGCTGGTCGGTGGCTACTCGCAGAGCTCGGCTGATCTGCCTGGCGGCGGCGACTTCGAAGTCGAAGTGTTCAGCATCGGCGGCATCATGAAGCTGGGTACGGGCAGCCTGCACGCCCAGTTCATCTCGATCGATCCTGACGGCAACGACAACGACGGCCAGGTCTTCGGCATCGCCTACGTGCACCCGATGTCCAAGCGCACCAGCCTGTACGCCCACATCGGCATCGCCAACAACGACGACAGCTCGGCTCCTGGCGGCCCCGCCCAACTCTGGGGTTCGGGCTACAGCTACTCGGCTGACGGCGCCCCTGGCTCGAGCCTGAAAGGCTTCGGTGTCGGTATTCGCCACGTCTTCTGATCGGGCGCCGGTCTAGACCGGTACTCGCAAGAGACGAAAGCGCCGGGGGCAACCCCGGCGCTTTTTTCTTTTCGGAGCAGCATCGAACGACGCCGGAAACGAAAACCCCGGCGCCAGGCCGGGGTCGATTGCCGAACGCCGGCGAGAAGATCAGACCAACGTCCGGCTCGCCGTGCTTGCTTCGATGCTCATGAAGTCTTGCCGCTCTCGGCGCTGCGCAGCTCGCGCCGCAGGATCTTGCCCACGTTGGTCTTGGGCAGGTCGCTGCGGAACTCGATGTGCTTGGGCCGCTTGTAGCCGGTCAGCTTGTCGTGGAGGAAGTCCTGGAGATCGCGCTCGGTCAGGGACTCGTCCTTCCTGACCACGAAGAGCTTGACCACCTCGCCCGATTTCTCGTCCGGCACTCCGACCGCGGCGGCCTCGAGCACGCCCGGATGGGTGCTGGCCACCTCCTCGACCTCGTTCGGATACACGTTGAAACCCGAGACGAGAATCATGTCCTTCTTGCGATCGACGATCTTGATGTAGCCGCGATCGTCCATGATGCCGACGTCGCCGCTCTTGAAGAAGTTGTCGGCGGTCATGACCTTGGCCGTCTCTTCGGGCCGCTGCCAGTAGCCGGCCATCACCTGCGGACCGCGGATCGCGATCTCGCCCGGTTGTCCGTAGGGCACCGGGTTGCCCTCGTCATCGAGGATCACGACTTCGGTCGACGGCAGCGGGATCCCGATGGTGCCGCTGAACTCGGTGGCATCGCCGGGGTTGCAGGTCACGCTGGGCGAGGTCTCGGACAGGCCGTAGCCTTCGATGATCGGGCAGCCGGTCTTCTCGAGCCAGGCCTTGGCGGTCGCGCTCGTTACCGCCATGCCGCCGCCATTGGAGACCCGCAGCTGGGAAAAGTCGAGCTTGCCGAAATCCGGGTGATTGGCGAGCGCGGTGTAGAGCGTGTTGACCGCTGGAAAGGCGGTGAACTTGTAGGGCTGGACTTCCTTGATGAGCGCCGGCAGGTCGCGCGGATTGGGAATCAGGATGACCAGCGACCCCTGGCGCATGCCGAGCAGGCAGCAGACCGTCAGCGCGAAGATGTGATAGAGCGGCAGCGCGCAGACGATGATGGACTGCTCGGGCGGCCCGCCGCGAGCCGGGTTGTTCATTGCCGGCTCGCTCCAGGCCTCGGACTGCAGCACGTTGGCGAGCACGTTCCGATGCAGCAGGGTGGCCCCTTTCGAGACGCCGGTGGTACCGCCGGTGTACTGCAGGAAAGCGACGTCGTCCTGGGTGATCTCGATCGGCTTGAAGCCGGCCCGCTCGCCCTCGGCGATCATCGCGTT
>JAMLIN010000061.1 GCA_023954135.1 Burkholderiaceae bacterium
GGTTCGCTCGGGCTCGACATCGTGGATTCGGCCTTCCTGGCCGACGGCCGGCCGGTCTCGGCCTTCGCGACCCTGCGGGCCACGCAGGCGATCTACCGCTTTCGTCGGCGCGGCGGTTCTTCCGGACAGTGAACCCGGCCGCGTCGCGGGCCACCGCGCGCCTGCCGGCGCATCCGCCCGCTGGATGCGTGAACAGCGCGAATCCCGAGGCTGGGATGACGCCCATCTTCTCGTAGTTTCCTTCGTTTCCGGCAGTGCCTGATTGATTCAGATCACTACTGCCGAAGGCGGCTCGCCGCTGCCTATCATCGAAGCAACAAGGCGGTTCACCTCTCTTCCTCCCGACAGGAAAGACAACATGATCAAGGAAGTCACCGGCGATATCCTGCTGAGCAAGGCCGATCTGCTCGCCCACGGCATTTCGGCCCAGGATCCCTTCGACAGCGGCCTTGCGCTGGCGCTGCGCGAACGCTGGCCATCGCTGGTCAAGGACTATCGCCACGACACCCGTTCCAGGGCGATCGAGGCCGGGCAGATCTGGCCGTGGGCAGGCGTTCAGGAAGGCGGCGGCGTGCGCAGGATAGTCAACCTGGTGACCCAGGAGACGCTCGGCCAGGGCCCGGCCGCCAAACCCGGCAAGGCGACGCTGGAGAATGTGCGCCATGCCTTGCAGAACCTGGCGAAGCACATCAGGGAAGAAGGCATCACCAGCGTCGCCCTGCCCCGGCTGGCTACCGGCGTCGGCGGGCTGGACTGGGCGCATGTGAAGCCGCTGGTGCAGCAATACCTCGGGGATGTCGGCGTGCCCGTCATCGTCTACACCACCTATCGCAAAGGCGAGGCGGCCGCCGAAGGGATCTGACCCGCTACGGCCAGGGCTCAGCCCTGGTCCCCCGGCGGGCGCAGCCGCAGCAGGCGGCCCTTCGATTCGTCGAGCAGGTAGATCGCGCCGTCGGGCCCCTGGCGGACATCGCGGATCCGTATCCTGATCTCGTCGAGCAGCCGCTCGGCCTCGCGCAGGCCGCCGGCATCGCCCTCGAGGCGGATCAGCCGTTCGCCGGCGAGCGTGCCGACGAGGAGGTCGCCGCGCCAGGTGCCCCACCGGTCGCCGGTCACGAAGCTCATTCCCGACGGCGCGACCGATGGCGTCCACTGCCACAACGGCGGCTCGACGTCGGGCGCGCTCGTCCCCTCGCCGATCCGGGCGCCGCTGGCGTACTCGCGACCGAAGGTGATCCGTGGCCAGCCGTAGTCGCGCCCGGGGAGGATCCGGTTGACCTCGTCGCCGCCGCGCGGGCCATGCTCGTGGATCCAGAGATCGCCGGTGTCGGGATGGATCGCGGCTCCCTGCACATTGCGGTGGCCGTAGGACCATATCTCGGGCAGCGCCCCATTGCGGGTCGTGAAGGGGTTGTCGCTCGGGATGCCGCCGTCGGGGCGCAGTCGAACGATCTTGCCGATGTGGCTCGACAGGTCGCGGGCCTGATCGCGCAGGTCGTAGCGATCGCCGAGAGTCACGAAGAGCTGTCCATCGGGCGCGAAGACAAGGCGCGCGCCCCAGTGGTTGTTGCCGCGGTGCGCGGGATGCTGGGCGAAGATCCGTTCGGCGGACTCGAGCTTCAGGTTCCCGATGTCCAGCCGGGCGCGCATCACCGCGGTGCGGGCCTTGCCGTCGACCGGCTCGGCATATGCGAAGTAGATCGTGCCGCTGGTGGCGAAGTCCGGCGCCAGCGCGACATCGAGCAGTCCGCCCTGGCCGCGGGCCTGGATCTCCGGCAGTCCGGCGATGGGTTCGGACAGTTCGCCCTCGGCGCTGATGACGCGCATCCGCCCGGGTCGTTCCGTGACGAGGTAGCGGCCATCGGGCAGGAAGGCCACCGCCCAGGGCGTGGCGAGGCCTTCGGCGATGGTCTCGAGCTGCAGCGTCCCGAGGCTGGAATGCACCGGCACCGAGTGCTGCGCCGATTCGACCTTGCCGGACCGGCAACCGAGGATGGTCAGCACCGCGACGATGCCGGCGGCCAGGCCGAGACGCACGACGGGACGGGTGCCGGCCCGTGCGTTCATCGGCCGAGCCTCGCCGCCAGCCGGCGCTTGAGCTCCGCCGAGTTGCGGCTCTCGACGTGGGAGCGCGCCATCTCGGCGAGCACCGCCGCGGTTTCCGCGCGGCTGCCGCCGGCGAGAAGATCGAGCAGGTTGGCCTTCATGCGAGCCACCGTCGCCGGATCGGTCAGTGCGACGGCGCCGAGGATCTCTCCGAGCCGGGTGTCGAAGTCTCCGGCCGGCACCGATTCGGTGAGAAAGCCGATGCGCAGCATCTCGGCCGACTCGATGGTCATGCCGGTCAGCATCAGCTTGGCGGTGGCCCCCAGCCCGAGCCGGTCGAGGTAGCGGCGCAGCCCGCCGGGGTAGTAGTGCAGTCCGAAGCGCGCCGCTGGCATGAACATCCGCAGGCCGTCGCGGCCGATGCGCAGGTCGCAGGCGAGCGCCATGTCGGTCGCTCCGCCGTAGACCGAACCCGACAGTGCCGCGATCGTGAGGCAGGGCAGGCGCTCGAGCGCATCGAGCATGTCCTCCAGCCGATGGTCGAGCTCGGTACCGATCGCGCCCAGCGTATAGCCGGAGCTGAAGGTGCGCTCGCCGGTACCGGTGATCACCAGGGCGTGCAGGCCTTGCGGCGCCTCGGCCGCGCAGGCGGTGAAGAAGGTGCCGAGGGCATCGACATCGGCCGGGTCGAGCCGGTTGTGCTCATCGGGTCGATCGAGTCGCAGCAGCCGGAAACTGTCGATCGAGCGCAGCTTCGGCGCACCCGGATAGCCGGCGAGCGGGGTCTCCGGTGCGGCGAGCAACCGGGTCCAGGGGTCGGTCGAGATGTCGGTGGTGGCCTGGTTCACGGATTCTCCGGCTGCAGGAAGGCGGCGACGACCGGGTCGGCGCGCAGCGCCGCGAACTGCGCATCGTCGGGAAGCTGGGGGCGATCGCGATCGGCCGCCACCAGGCACAGGAAGCCGAGGGCTTCGTCGGTGTCGGCCCGGAACTGGTGCCAGGCGAGCGGCTCGATCTCGACCAGGTCATGGGCTGCGATGGCATGAACCCGATTGCCGACCAGCACCCGCCCGCGGCCACGCAGCACGAGCACCGCATGGGTGTGCTGATGGCGCTCGAGGGTCGAATGACCACCGGGGGCGACCTCGAAATAGCGCCACTGGGTGCCCGCCGGGACCTCGTCGAACAGCACCTGGCGGGTGACGTCGCGAAAGGGCGCGGCGCCCTCGTCCTTGTAGCGCAGCAGATCGACGCCGTCCCAGCGAAAGCCGTCGCGCGCGTGTCGAACGGTCGGCCTGTTCATTGCTCGATTCTACCGGCGTCGCCGCCGGCTTCACGAACCCGGGTCGCGAACGCGGCCGCCCGTGCCTCGAGGCCATCGCCGGCTTCGAGCAGGTTGCCGCCGATCAGCAGCATCGTGTCCGGGCCGAAGAGCGCGAGCATCTCGTCGACCCGATCGACCCGCATGCCGCCGGCCGGAACCGGCATCGCCGGGTGCAGATTGCCGAGCGGCTCCCGGGCAGCCGCGGCGATCGCTTTGCAGGTTGCCAGCGAATAGCCGAAGCGCCCGCCATGGTTCGGGAAGATCGTGGCATCGGCGCCGAAGGCCCGGAACAGCCGGCCCAGCAACAGGGCCGGCGCGATGGCGGTGCCGGCGAGCGCTGGATGGGCGATGAGCGGGACGCCGGCCTCCGCACGCAGCAGCTCGGCGAAGACCGGTGCGCCGAGGATCATCGGGCAGGCGAGCAGAGCACCCACCCCGGCGTCGCGGGCGACGCGCAGCTGGGCGGTGAGGCGGCCCGGGCCGCCGGCGAGGTTCGGCGCATAGATCGTGCGGCCGCCGGTGGCGCGATTGGCGGCATCGATCGCCCGCTGCACCGCCGGAACCCGGGCTTCGAAGGGAGCTACCGCCTGCTCGGCGATGCCGTGGTCGTCCTTGATGACATCGATCCCGGCCCGGGCGAAGCGCCCCGCGAGATCGGCCAGTGCTTCCGGCGCCATGCCCTGGGGCTTGAGCGCGGTGCATGAAAGTGGTCGCTCGCCCGCGCCGCAGGCGGCGCGCAGCCCTGCGATGCCGAAGGCCGGGCCGGGCAGGGCGGCGAGCAGCGAATCGGGCAACCGGGCATCGACCAGCCGGACGTCGGTCTGCAGCGAGCAGTTGCCGAACAGCATGTTGAGGAGTTGCCCCGGGTCGTCGCCGATGGTCGTGGCGGCGAGCGAGATGTCGACTTCGAAGGCGCCCGGGCGGCCCGGCTCGGCCGGCAGGGGTGCGATCTCTTCCACCCGGCCGGGCACCACCGCACGGATCGCGGCATCGGCGATGGCATGGGCCGGCATCTCGACGCTCTGCTCGAGCGCGAGCGCGCTGGCGCGCGCCTCGATCCGGGCGGGTTCGGCCTCGATGCGGTAGCGCACGAGGAGGCGGTCGGCGGGCGCGGTCGCCATGGTTTCGGGTCGGTTCATGGATTTCGTTGCATCGGGGCGGCGCCGGCAGGCGGAGAGCGCCGACGCAGTTTAGCAATGCACCGTACGATGCGGGATTCCCGCAAGCGGCTCGGCCCGTCCGATCCGACGAGACCGTCCCGTTTCAGCCTGCCCAGATGACTACAGCGATATCGAGCATCGACCGGATCCGCCAAGGCCCCATCCTGACCACGCTGCTGCGCCTGTCGGCGCCGAACGTGCTCGCCATGGCGCTTGCGGTGCTCGTGGCGATCGCCGAAACCTTCTACGTCGGCCTGCTCGGCACCACGCCGCTGGCGGCGCTCGGCCTGGTCTTCCCCTTTGCGATGCTGACCGGCACGCTTTCGGCCGGCGCCATGGGCGGCGGCGTGTCCTCGGCGATCGCCCGCGCGATCGGCGCAGCCGACATGGCGCGCGCCCATGTCCTCGCGATGCACGCGATCCTGATCGGGGCGTCGATGGGGATCGCGTATTCGCTCTTCTTCGTGCTCGGCGGCGCGACCATCTTCCGCTGGCTCGGGGGAGAGGGCGGGGTGCTCGCCGAAGCGGTCCGCTACGCCGATGTGCTCTTCGCCGGCGCGATCTTCGTCTGGATGAGCAACACCCTCGCGTCGGTGGTTCGCGGCACGGGCAACATGCGGGTACCCTCGACGGGGCTGGTGGTGATCGGCCTGACGCAGGTCGCGGTCGGGGGCGTGCTCGCCTTCGGCCTCGGGCCGTTCCCGGCGCTGGGAATGGTCGGCGTCGCGCTCGGCAACATCATCGCCTATGCCAGCGGCACCTGCTTCTTCGCCTGGTACCTCGCCAGCGGCATCGGCCGGCTGAAGCTGCGGCTGCGCGGTTTCCCGGTACGGCGCGAGCTGCTCGTCGACATCCTGCGGGTCGGCGCCCTGTCCTGCCTGTCGCCGCTGCAGACGATGCTGACCATGCTGGTGTTCACCTCATTGCTCGCCCGGCTCGGGGAAGTGCCCCTGGCCGGCTACTCGATCGGCCTGCGGCTGGAGTTCCTCGTCACCTCGATCTCCTTCGGCGTCGGTGTCGCTTCGGTGCCGATGGTCGGGATGGCGATCGGCGCCGGCGATGTCGTCCGGGCCCGCCGCGTGGCCTGGGTGGCGGCCGGGGTAACCGGCGTGATCGTCGCGGTCGTCGGCATCGTGGTGGCGATCTGGCCGCATCTGTGGGCAGGCATGTTCAGCGAGGACGAGCAGGTGCTCGGCTATGCCTACCAGTACCTGCGCATCGCCGGCCCGATGTTCCCCCTGCTGTGCGCTGCGCTCACCATGTATTTCTCGTCGCAGGGCGCCGGCAAGATGCTCGGGCCGGTGATCGCCGGCACCGTCCGGCTCGGCCTCGCCCTCGGGGTCGGACTCTGGCTCGCGGCGCAGGGTTCGCCCGCCTGGCACTACTTTGTGCTGACGGCGGCGGTGATGATCTTCTACGGGATCGCGATGGCGGGCCTGGTGCACCTCACCCCGTGGGGGCCGAAGGGGCGCTGAGCGCTGGATCTCCTCGTCATCACGACGCCGGGTCGCCTGGCGGCCCGTACTGCTCGATCACCTGCTGCTCGGTCAGCATGGGCGTCTCGTTGGCGAAGGCGTAGTAACCCGGCTTGTTGTCGATGTAGATCTGGGTGCTCAGCTCGAAATCGTCGGACTCGAACGTCCCGGCCGGGATGAAATGCTCGCCGGTCGCGAGGAGCTTGTAGTAGATGTGGGTGCCGCAGCGCCTGCAGAAGGCGCGTTGCGCCCAGTCTGACGAGGCGTAGGTGGTGATGTGGTCTTCTCCTTCGAAGTCGACCTCGGAGCCGCAGTGGACCGCCAGCATCGGCCCCCCGCCCCAACGGCGGCAGAAGCCGCAATGACAGGCTCCGATCTCCTTCGCATCCGGACAGGTGAAGCGGACCGTACCGCACAGGCAATGACCTTTCATGTTCGTCGTCCTCGGACTCGTAGCAGACCCCGGAAGCCCCGGGCGGCGTAGTAGGACTGCGCGCCGTTGTGGTACACGAAGACCCGACCGTAGCGCCGGTCGCAGAACAGGGCACCACCCAGTGCCCTGAGCTCGGGTGGCGTGTCGATCCAGCTCGATGTCTTCGTGTCGAACTCGCCCAGTTCCTGCAGCTTCCTGTACTGCGCTTCGGTCAGGAGCTCGATCCCCATGCTTGCTGCCATGCCGACGGCGCTGTCCTTCGGCTTGTGCTCCTTGCGGGCCTCGAGCGCCTCATGGTCGTAGCAGACGCTGCGGCGGCCGGCGGGACTCTCGGCCGAGCAGTCGCAGAAGACGAAGCGTCCGTCCTCGTCCCGGCCGATGAGATCGGGCTCCCCGGCGGTGCCCTCCATCCGGCGCAGCGACTCCAGCGCCGCCGGATCGCCTTCGAGCGAGTCCCGCACGGCATCCCAGTCGATGCCTGCATGCCGCCCCATGTTCTTCAGGAAGCGCGCCTGCAGGGTCTCGAGAAGCGCTTCGCGTTCGCTGCTCTTCATGGGCCTCGTCATCCGTCGGGAATGTCCGGCTCCACCAGGGCGGCGAGCTGCAACAGGCTCTCCTGCCAGCCGAGGTGGCACATCTCCAGCGGGATGGCCTCGGGGATGTTGTCCTGGACCACCGACAGCTCGGTGCCGCAGCTCACCGGCCGCAGCGATATCTCGACCTGCATGACACCCGGGAGGCCGGGGTCGTCGAACCTGTCCGTATAGCGGATGCGCTCATCGGGCACGAGCTCGATGTACTCGCCCCCGAACGAATGGCTGTTGCCGGTCGAGAAGTTGCGAAACGACATCTGGAAACCGCCGCCGGCGGACGGCTCCATCCGGTGCACCGTGCAGGTGAAGCCGTGGGGCGGCAGCCACTTGGCGATGGCGTCGGGTTCGAGGAAGGCGCGATAGATCTTTTCGGGTGTGGTGCGCAGGACCCGGTGCAGGCGAACGGTTCCTGAAGACATGGACGGCTCCTTCACAGGTTTCTTCATTGTCGGCGTTTCCGCCGTGGCCTGCGACGAGCAACCAGTGCGCCGGCAGGGTCGTGCGCGGGGTTCGCCGCTGGCCCGCCCGATCGCCGATCGGGTGCCATGCGCGTGCCGTGCTGGTGCATTCATGCGCCACAACGGGGGATCGCGCACCGCATGTGACCGAACGACGGGCGCTTCGCGGCATTGGCACGCTTGCTGCTTTGGTGGCCCCGACCCCATGACGAGGCAAAGCCAGATGTCGATATTCTCGAACCCCTTCGATTCCTCGATCCGCCTGCGTTCGCGTTGCAGTTGCGGTCGCCATGCATCGCAGCAGGCGCATGACGCCCAGGCCGCGGCCGATACCGACACCGAGGTGTCCGCCGGCACGGAAAAGCGCTACGAGCGCGTCGTCGAGCAGGCGGTGATGCGCGCGCTCTTTCCCGAGGACGCGATGCGCCGTCGCTTCCTGAGCGCGGTGGGCGCCGGTACCGCCGCCGCCGCGGTCTCGGCGATTTTCCCGCTGGGCATGGCGAGCGAGGCCTTCGCGCAAGGTACCGGCAAGCTCGAGAAGACCAGCCTCAAGGTCGGCTTCATCCCGATCACCTGCGCCACGCCGATCATCATGGCCCATCCGATGGGCTTCTACTCGAAGCAGGGCCTCGACGTGGAGGTGGTGAAGACCGCAGGCTGGGCGCTGATTCGCGACAAGACGCTCAACAAGGAATACGACGCCGCCCACATGCTCTCGCCGATGCCGCTGGCGATCTCGCTCGGCGCGGGCTCGGCTGCCACCCCCTACACCATGCCGGCGGTCGAGAACATCAATGGCCAGGCGATCACGCTGGCGATGAAGCACAAGGACAAGCGCGATCCGAAGCAGTGGAAGGGCTTCAAGTTCGGTGTGCCCTTCGACTACTCGATGCATGCCTACCTGCTGCGCTACTACGTCGCCGAGGCGGGGCTCGATCCCGACCAGGACATCCAGATCCGCTCCGTCCCGCCGCCGGAGATGGTTGCCAACCTGCGCGCCGAGAACCTCGACGGCTTTCTCGGCCCCGATCCGTTCAACCAGCGCGCGGTCTACGACGGTGTCGGCTTCATCCACCTGCTGACCAAGGAGATCTGGGACGGCCATCCCTGCTGCGCCTTCGCCGCGAGCCGGGAGTTCGTCGACACGATGCCGAACACCTATACGGCGCTGCTCAGGGCGATCGTCGATGCGGCTGCCTATGCCCACAAGCCCGAGAACCGCAAGGAGATCGCCGCGGCGATCGCGCCGCCGAGCTACCTCAACCAGCCGGTGACGGTCGTCGAGCAGGTGCTGACCGGAACCTATGCCGATGGCCTGGGCAATGTGAAGCGGGATCCGAACCGGATCGACTTCGACCCCTTCCCCTGGCATTCGTTCGCTGTCTGGATCCTCACCCAGATGAAGCGCTGGGGCCAGATCAAGGGCGATGTCGACTACCAGAAGGTCGCTCGCGAGGTCTTCCTCGCCACCGATGCCGCGCGGCTGATGAAGGAGGCGGGCCTGACGCCGCCGACGGAAACCACCAAGGGATTCTCGGTGATGGGCAAGGCCTTCGATCCTTCGGCGCCCGAGGCGTACGTGACCAGCTTCGCGATCCGGAGGCCCTGAGTCATGGGCGATTCATCGCGCCTGCGAGCGCTTGCCCTGTCGGCGCTGCTGTTCGTTCTCTTCATCGCGATCTGGTCCTTCGCCACCGGTTCCGGGGGCGGCGCCCAGACGGTCGACGACGAGTACGCGAAGCTGGTCGGCACCGCCGCGGCCAGCGGGCAGCAGAGCGCGCTGCCCGGCCCCGGCGAGGTCGGCGCGAAGATCGTCGAGCATCTCGCCAATCCCTTCTACGACGCCGGCCCGAACGACAAGGGCATCGGGCTGCAGCTCGCCTATTCGATCGGCCGGGTGCTGCTCGGCTTCTCCCTGGCGGCGCTGGTGGCGATACCGCTCGGCTTCCTGATCGGGATGTCACCGCTGCTCTACCGGGCGCTCGATCCCTTCATCCAGGTGCTCAAGCCGATCTCGCCGCTGGCGTGGATGCCGCTTGCGCTCTTCACGCTGAAGGACTCCAACGTATCGGCGGTGTTCGTCATCTTCATCTGCTCGATGTGGCCGATGCTGGTCAACACCGCCTTCGGCATCGCCTCGGTGCGGCGCGACTGGCTGAACGTGGCGCGAACGCTGGAGGTGGGGCCCTTGCGCAAGGCGTTCACCGTGATCCTTCCGGCCGCGGCGCCGACGATCCTCACCGGAATGCGGATATCGATCGGCATCGCCTGGCTGGTGATCGTGGCCGCCGAGATGCTCGTGGGGGGCACCGGCATCGGCTACTTCGTCTGGAACGAGTGGAACAACCTGTCGATCGCCAACATCGTGACCGGCATCCTCGCGATCGGCCTGGTCGGCATGATCCTCGACCAGCTGCTCGCGGGACTCGCGAAGCTGGTCACCTACGTGGAGTGAAGCGATGGCATTCCTGGAGATTCAGGGCCTGCAGAAGATCTTCCGCGGCACGGGCTCGCGCCCGGACACCGTGGTGTTCGACGACATCAACTTCCAGATCGAGAAGGGCGAGTTCGTCTGCGTGATCGGCCACTCGGGCTGCGGCAAGACCACCGTTCTGAACGCGCTGGCAGGGCTGGATACCCCGTCGGGCGGCGTCATCATCATGGACGGCCGCGAAGTGTCGGGCCCCAGCCTGGATCGCGGGGTGGTCTTCCAGAACCATGCGCTGATGCCCTGGCTCACCGTGATGAGCAACGTCGCCTTCGGCGTGCGCTCGCGCTGGCCGCAGTGGTCGCGGGAGAAGGTCCGCGCGCACTGCAGGGAGTTCATCGCGATGGTCGGCCTGGCCGGCGCCGAGGACCGCAAGCCGAGCGAGCTCTCGGGCGGCATGAAGCAGCGGGTCGGCATCGCGCGAGCCTTCGCGATCCAGCCCAAGATGCTGCTGCTCGACGAGCCGTTCGGCGCGCTCGATGCGCTAACCCGCGGCACGATCCAGGACGAGCTGGTGAGGATCGTCCGCGCCACCCGGCAGACGGTGTTCATGATCACGCACGACGTCGACGAGGCGATCCTGCTCGCCGACCGGATCGTGCTGATGTCGAACGGTCCGCGGGCGGTGATCGCCGAGATCGTCGAGAACACCATGTCGCGCGATCGCGATCGCCACACGATGCATCACGACCCCCAGTACTACCGCATCCGCAACCACCTGATCGACTTCCTGGTCGAGCGCTCGCGCAGTTTCCAGGATCCGGCGTTGCGCGCCGCGCACGATCCGAAGCATCCGCCCGTCGTCAGGCCGGGCATCGGCGCCGAAGCGGGCGAGCCGATCGTCACGACCGGCGATGACGACGACGCGACGCAGGCCGCCATGAAGGTGGTGAACCTGCGCTGAACATGCGGCCGCAGCGCGGCTCGCGCCGCCGGGCCGGTTTCCACCATGCAGTCCCCTGCGCACTGAGAGAGAGAACCATCATGACGAGATCCGGAGCCGAAATGTCCATGAAGCGCGACGATGTCACCGACCTGATCCTGTTCCGGCGCGTGAAGTTCGGCGTCACATGGGCCGATGTCGCGGAGAAGGTCGGCCGGTCGAAGGAATGGGCGACCGCCGCCTGTCTCGGACAGATGCAGATGACGAAAGCGCAGGCCGAAGCGGTCGGCGCGCTGCTCGAGCTGCCCGAGGACGCGGTCCTGCTCCTGCAGACCGTTCCCTACAAGGGCTCGCTGCCGACCGCCGTACCGACCGATCCGCTGATCTACCGCTGGTACGAGGTCGTCAATGTCTACGGGACCACGATCAAGGAGCTGATCCACGAGGAGTTCGGCGACGGCATCATGAGCGCGATCGACTTCTCGATGGACATCCAGCGCGAGGTCGATCCGAAGGGCGACCGGGTGAAGGTCGTGCTGAGCGGCAAGTTCCTGCCGTACAAGTCGTACTGAGGTTGTCCTGAGCGGCGTGGCCGGCCGCTTCTCTCGCGGGATGTATGACTGTCGTCTGCAATTATGTACAATATGTACAGATTCGTAGAAAGGCACGACATGCGTACCGTCACGGCGAGTGAAGCCCGGCAGGGGCTCGCGGAGATCATCGAGGCAGCCCGGCGCGAACCTGTTGTCATCCGGCGCCAGAAGCGCGACGTGGCCGTGGTGATGTCGATGGACGAGTACGAGCGCCTCGTCAGGCTGAACGTGGCCGAGTTCCAGCGCTTCTGCGATCGCGTCGGCGAGGGGGCACGGGAAGCCGGCGTGACGGAAGAGGTGCTGCAAGGGTTGCTCGACGGTGAGGGCTGATCACCGATTGGTGATCGACTCCAATCTCTGGGTCAGCCGCCTGCTCATGCCCGGCGGGACAGCCGCCAGAGCGGTCGATCATGGGCTGTCCTGGGGCGTTCCACTGGTGTCCGAGGCAACGCTGGCGGAGCTGAGCGACGTTCTCTCCAGGGACAGGTTCGATCGATACGTCACTCGCACGGACCGGCAACACTTCCTGCGCCTTCTCGGCGGTGTTGTCCGGGTGGTTCCGATCACTCAGCGGATCGTCGCTTGCAGGGACCCGCGGGACGACAGGTTCCTCGATGTTGCGCTGAGCGGGGAAGCGCATCTGATCCTGAGCGGAGACCGGGATCTGCTCGAACTGCATCCCTTCCATGGCATCGAGATCCTCAGCCCGGCGGATTTCCTGCGGCGGCCGCTCGATTGAACGGTGGGTGTAGGCCGGCAGTTCAATTGTCCGTGCTCGTCCGGCCCCCTACCGTGGGGGCATGGACCGTACTCATGCCATCGTCGGTATCCTGGCCCGTTCGTATCGAACCGGGTTGTCCGCCATCCTGCTCGCCATCGTGCCGGTGGCGCTGCCGGCGCAGCCTTGTCCGCCGGCTGACGGCGCGCCGGGCGTCGCCGGTGAGATCCTCTCCTGCGAACGGTCCGAACCGGCGAGCCTGCCGCCGGACGGCCCGGCGCTCGGCGTCGGCAATCCGGTGGATCTCGCCACCGGCGCCAAGTACGAGCGGCGGGTCGACATCACCCTGGCCGATACCGCGCGGTTGCCCGGCGCCGGCGGCGATCTCGCCCGCGTGCTCGCGCTCCAGCCGGGCCTGCCCTTCGTCTTCAGCCGGCATTTCGTCGGCGGCCCGGACGATCGCGGT
>JAMLIN010000062.1 GCA_023954135.1 Burkholderiaceae bacterium
GACGTGCAGCTCAAGCGTCGCTCCGACCTGATCCCGAACCTGGTGGAGGCCGTCAAGGGCTATGCCGGCCACGAGCAGGCCACGCTACGGGAGGTGACCGAGTTGCGCAACCAGGCCCGGGCCATGTCGCCGGACGACATCGCCGGACGCGCCCAGGTCGAAGGCCTGCTGTCGGGAGCGATCGGCCGCCTGCTCGCGGTGGTCGAGAACTATCCGGACCTGAAGGCGAGCCAGAACTTCCTGCAACTGCAGTCGGAGCTCTCCGGCATCGAGAACGAGATCCAGATGGCCCGACGCTACTACAACGGTGCGACACGCGAGCTCAACGTCATGGTCGAGTCCTTCCCCAGCAACCTCGTCGCCGGCCTGTTCGGATTCGCCAGGAGAGATTTCTTCGAGACCGACGAGGCGAGCCGCGCCGCGCCTGCGGTTTCCTTCCAGCGCTAGGCCGCCATGTGGCGCCACTGGCCCGGTCCGTGCGACCCTGATTGACGCGCCTGGCACGGCCCGGATCGATGCGCTTCGTACGGAATCGGCTCCCGCGCATCGTGCTGCTCGCGCTGTTGTCCGCCCTGTTAGTGGGCCCCGGCGCGACGGCCACTGCCGCCGAGGCGATCGAGCGCTTCGACGCCGTCATCGAAGTGGGCGACGACGGCGAGCTGTCGGTCAGCGAAACGATCGTCGTCCACGCCGAAGGCCAGCAGATCCGGCGCGGCATCTACCGCGATTTCCCCCTGCGCTTCAAGGATGCCGAGGGTCGCCTGCGGCGCGTCGGCTTCGAGCTGCTGGCGGTCACCCGCGACGGGACGGCCGAGCCGCACTTCGTCCGGCGCAACGACCGCGGGCTGCGCATCTACATCGGCGACGAGAACACGCTGCTGCCGCCCGGTCGCCACAGCTATCGGCTGCGGTACACCACCTCCCGCCAGGTCCGGCACCTGCCGGAGCATGTCGAGCTCTTCTGGAACGTCACCGGCAATGAATGGGCGTTCCCGATCGAGTCCGCCAGCGCCAAGATCCACCTGCCGGACCGGGCCGCGCCCCTGCGCTGGACCGGCTATACGGGCCGTGTCGGCGCGCTCGGCACCGACTGGCGCGCCGGCCTCGGCGCCGACGGCGCGCTGGAGTTCGCCACGACCCGGGTGCTCGCGCCCGGCGAAGGGCTCAGCGTCGTCGCGGAGATTCCCGCCGGCCTGGTGGCGGCGCCGAGCGGCGTGCAGGCGGTGCGCCATGCCGCGCTCGACTACCGCCGGCACCTGCTCGCCGGCCTCGGCCTGGCCGGCGTGCTGGCCTTCTACCTGCTGGCATGGCGGGCGGTCGGGCGCGACCCACCCAAGGGCGTGACGATTCCCCTGTTCCATCCCCCCGAGGGCATCTCGCCCGGACTGGCGGCCTACGTCCACCAGTGGGGCTGGCGCAGCGGCTGGCGCGAGTTCACCGCTGCGGCCGTCTCGCTGGCGGTCAAGGGGCTGGTGGTGTTCGAGGGCAGTGCCGACGCGCCGATGCTGTTGCGCACCGCGATACCCGCGCCCGGCGCACCGGCGGCGGGTACCGCCGAGGAGACGGGCGCGCCCACCTTGCCCGCCGGCGAACGGGCGCTGCTCGCATGGCTCGAACGCAACGGCGGACGGGTATCCGTCGATCGCGCCAACGGACGCAGTGTCGCGGGCGCTCTGGCATCCTTCAAGGCGGCGATCGAGAAGGAGAATCGCCACCGTTTCTTCCGGCGCAATCGCGGCCACTTCCTCATCGGCCTCGTGCTGACCGTCGCCACGGTCGCCGCGGTCCTGTACTTCGGCGACCTGAACGAAGCGGAATCCGCCCTGCTCGGCGGCGCCTGCGTGGCCAGCGCCTTTGCCGGCTCGGTGCTGGTGCGCTTCGTGCGCTGGATTCTCGCGGGCAGCAGGCTGCGCACGATCCTCATCGTCTCGATCCACCTCGCGGTGCTCGCCTGGGCCGGCTTCATGTACCTGTCGCTGCGCGCATCGGGGGCAGCCGTGTCGCTGCCGTCCGACTTCGGGCGCAGCCTCCTCGACCTGCTGCTCGAGAACGGCTTTCCCTTCGCCCTGGTCGGCGGTTTCGCCCTCCTGAACGGCCTGTTCTACTACCTGCTGCGGGCGCCGACGGTCGCGGGCCGGCGCATCATGGACCAGCTCGAGGGATTCCGGCTCTACATGAACACGGCCGAAAGCGCGCGGCTCAATCTCGCCGATGCGCCCGAGCTCACGACCGAGCGCTTCGAGCGCCTGCTCCCCTATGCCATCGCCCTGGGCGTCGAGAAACCCTGGGCCGAAGCCTTCGAAGCGGCATTCGCGCGGGCGCACGCGGGGGAGGATCCACGCAGCGGCTATCGGCCCGCCTGGCGCCATGGCGCGGACTGGCGAGGCCGCAGCTTCGCGAGCTCGGTCTCGGGCATGGTGGCGGCGACGCAGGGCTCCTTCGCCAGCGCGGTTCCCCCGCCGAAATCCTCATCGTCGGGGTTCTCGGGCGGCGGCTCCGGGGGCGGGGGCGGCGGAGGAGGCGGCGGAGGCTGGTAAGGCCGGACGGGCCGCGAATCTCCCGCCGCCTGTCGGTGCTGCTGGCCGGGCGATGGATCGGCTTCATGTAGCGACCATCATCGCGTCATCGAAGACGATTGCGCCTCGGCGCCCCGGATCCGCTCCCGAGCGCAGCAGCGCCGCTCAGCGCATCGTGCCCATCGCCGTCGGCAGGCTCAGCTCCCCGGTGGAGTGGAAGCGCAAGCCGCTGAAACCCTCGCCGTCGAGCTTGCCGGAGAGTTCGTACGATAGCTTGTCACGGGCACGTCCGCCCAGGGCGCCCATCGCCTGGCGGGCGAGATCGAGCATCGACACGCTCATCGGGATGCCGATGACGGCCTCGCCGTAGCGCGGCACGCTCCCGGCCTGATCACTGACACCCGTAGCGAAGCGCCGGCCTTCGACATCGAGCCGAACGAACACGCCGCTGAAGTTCAGCGCCTGGTCGTTCGGGTTCTGGACCCGCAGCTTGACCAGCATGCGCGCCTCCATGCCCTGTCCCGCGATCGGCTCGATGCCGGCCACGATCACCTCGACCGGCTCGCGTCCGGTCAGGCCGGCACAGCCGGCCAGCAACAGCATGCCGGCGAGCAGCGCGGCGGCGCCGGACCTGGCAATCCTCATGACGACTCTCCCTGGTCGGAATCATTCTCGGGCGGCGCCACGGCCATGCGTTCGCGCAGCGCATCCGCCACCGCCCCGGCCCAGCGATGGTATCCCGCCGCCGAGGGGTGGAAGCCATCCTCGCACATCCATCGGGGATCGGGGTCGAAGTCGAAGCGGACCGGATGCGCGCGCGGCTCGTGCGCCAGCACAGCGTGGGTCGCCTCGTTGAGCCTCGCCGCCGCCATGCCGAGCCAGCCGGCAAGCGGCCGGGGCAGCGCCGGAAACACCTGCATCGGCGGAATCGCGCAGACGAGCACCAGCGGGTCGCCGAAGCGCGCCCGCAGATCGGCGAGCAGCCGGCGCAGGCCGTCGCGCCAGGCCGCGACACGGGTGCGCGCAGTGGCGTCGTTGACGCCGATCGCGACCACGACCGCGTCGAAGTCCTCACGCGCCAGCGGATCGAGCCGTACCAGCAGGTCGGCGAGCCGGTCACCCGTTCCCGCCTCGAGCCGCCAGATCACCCGGTGGTCGGCCGCGAGCCGCGCAACGAGCCGGCCGGCCAGCGCATCGGCCTGGTCGGCTACACCGACGCCGGCGGCGGAGGAATCGCCGAGCAGCAGCAGGCGCAGCGGCGAACCCTCGCCCTCGACGCCGGTCCGCGCCCCGCCGGCCTCCGGAAGCCGCAGGGCCTCGCGCCGGACCCGCCGCCCCTGCCATGCGAGCAGGGGAGCGAGCGCAATGGTCGTCAGCATGAAGCGCAAGGAACTCGCCCCGCGGATGATTCGCCCGCCGACACGCTCATACGGCACCACATCATTCGCATGACCGCGCGGGGCATCCTGCCGGCCGACAACCGCCGGAGCGGCTCGACTTCTACGATCGAACGCGAAGCCGCATCAGTCGCGCAGCCGAAAGCCGACGATCGCCTCGAGCTCCTCGAGCGCCTGCGCGGCCGATGCCACCTTGATGGTCCGCATGCCCATCTCGCGCGCCGGCTTGAGATTGATGCCGAGATCGTCGAGATAGACGCAGGCCCGCGGCTCGACGCCGAGGGCCTCGGTCATCATGCGGTAGATGCGGGGATCCGGCTTGCGCACCCCCGCCTTCGCGCTCTCGATGACGTGATGGAAGAGCCCCATGATCGCCGCCTTGTCGGACATCGGCGGCGCATCCGGATCGGCGCGCAGGAAATTGTTGGTGATGCAGCCGATCTTCATCCGCTCGCGCAAGCGGCGCAGGGCCTCGACCATCTCGGGGCGCACGACCCCATCGAGCAGCGCCAGCACTTCGGCGCCACGAACCTCATGGCCGAGGGCGGCGCTCTCGGCGGCGAACAGCTCGTCGAACTCGCTCGCCGTGCAGGCGCTGCGCTCGATCTTCGCCCAGGCGTTGTCGAGCGGGTTGCGGGCATTGACCGAGCGCAGGAAGCCCTCGGGCAGGCCGCGCTCGCGCTCGTAGCGCATGAAGGCATCGAACGGGCTGTCGCTGATGACGCCGCCGAAATCCCAGACCACCGCCTCTGTCGTCATGCGTTTCGCCGTGCTCCTATTGGACAGGATTGAGCGCCGATTGGAAGAATGTCCGCGCCGCGGCGAGACAGAACGGCGGCTCGTAGACCCCATGGTAACTGCCGTAGTAGGTCGCGAACTCGGGCGACATCGGATCGGTCGGCGCGACGCCGCCAGGCCCGTAGACCGCCTGGATCTGCGGATCGACGTCGATCGAGGTCACGTTGCTCACTCCGCGCGCCGTGAAATCGGCCATCAGGACGTCCTGGTGCATCGCCGGCGGCACCGTCGGGTCGCCGGCGCCGCCGCAGAGCAGGACGGGTGCCACCGGTGTCCAGTCGAGCAGGTCGTTGCGCGCGGCGGCGACCCTCATGGGATGAGCGGGATCGTCCTTGATCGCCTGGAGATACGCACGATCGAACAGGGCGTCCTGGGCTTCCACGGGGGTTCCGCCCGGCAGCGCGCCGCTGGTGATGAGCGTGGTGAAGTCCAGCGTCGGGCTCGGCAGCAGGTCCTCGATGCCCGCGGCGTACGGTGCCTTGAAGATGGCCGCCGGATCGGTGTAGATGTCGCCGTACACCTTCTGCCAGGCGGTGATGATGAAGGGGATGAAGTACTGGTAGCCGGCGATCGGATTGTCGAGATCGGCCTCCCCGAAGGCGCTCGACAGAGAGTACGGCCCGGCCAGGTGCGCGCCGGCGACCACCTCGATCTCGCCCGGGAGGTCGCGCTCGATGGCGCGATGGGTCGCCATCGATGAATGCCCGCCCTGCGAATAGCCGCTCAGCACGACCTTGCCGCTGAGCGGCGCGCCGAGCTCCTCGGCCGCCTGGCGAGCGGCCCGGATCGAGTCAATGACGGCGCTCGCCTCGGAATCCGCGTGCAGGTAGGGATGGAAGGAATAGTTCGATTGGGCGTAGCCAAGATAGTCGGTGGCCACCACCGCATAGCCCTGCGCCGCGTACAGCGCCGCGAGCATGAAGGTCTCGCCGCCCTGCGGATCGGCCATGGTCCGCGTCTTCTGGACGTCGGTGCCCCTCGCGTAGGCGAGCAGCGGTGCGGGATTGCCCGCGCAGTCGCCGCGCGGCAGCAGCAGCGCACCGGACACCTGGACCGGATCACCACCCTCGACCCGATCCTCGCCCTGGGCGCCGATGGTCCGGTAGGCCAGGTTGACGATATCGACGTCGCACTGGGCCGGGCCGGCAAGCGTCTGCAGGCCGCTCGCCGCGGCGGCGGCATCGATCTGCGCCGCGCTCATGCTGGCTACCAGGCCATCGGCCGCCGGTGCGACGAGCGAGCCGCGATCGGGCCCCGAGCTGCCGCTGCTGCAGCCCACCAGCCAGACCGCCGCGATCGCCATGCAACCGAGCTTGAAGTATCGGCTCATCATCATCTCCTCCTGGTTCACCGGCGTCGGCGCCCTTCGCCCTCGTGCCGGATGTTCTTGGATGCTCTTTCTCGCACACGCATGCGCATCGCTTACGCGATCGACCTGCCACGTTACATCCAGCGCGGCGGCTCGGCTCTTGCGGATTCTTCGTAGGCTTCCCAGAACGCCCGGAGCTCGCCGCGCGGATCGTCCTGCGCGGCGATCGCATCGGTGCCGAACACCATCGTCGCGCGCCGCGGCACGTCGAAGGCCGGCCAGTCGGCGATGCGCTCGTTGTTCGGGTCGCCGGTTTCGGCGAACGCACACCAGGCCGAAGCGATCGCATCGGCGAGGATCCGGTTGTCGTCGGTCGGCCCGTTCAGCCCGTGGCGGATGTCGTACATGCTCGGGCCCAGATCGACGCTGTGCGTGGCACCGTAGCGCCCGCCGTAGGCCGGGCTCGGCGCGGTCCAGAGGTACTGCCAGACCGGGGCGCCTTCCAGGGCGAGCTTGCGCTCGGCGATGCGGTGGATGCCGCGCCGGAACATCAGGTCGGTCTCGATCCGGGCCTGCAGCAGGTAGGGACTCGCCTGCGGATCCTCGGCGCGATAGCGCTCGATGAGCCAGCCGGCCTGGTCGCCGACGTGACCGGCCACCTCGTATTCCAGCCCGCCCCAATCGAGGCGCAGGTTGTTGAGGCGGAAGGTGCGCTCGTCGAGGGTCGAGCCGAGAATGACCGGGACGTCGCGCGCCGTGGGCGGAGCATCCGGATCGAAGGGATGGCGCGGAATGGCGCCCTTCTTCAGGATCACCGGCCGGAAGACCCGTGGCCCCTGCCCCGGGGTCCTGGAATCGCGCTCGACGGCGGCCTGGGCGGCCAGCAGATCCTCCATCGGAAAACCGGCCAGGGCATCGAGCCGGTCGGGGCCGACGCCGAGCTGGCGCAGGAAGGCCTCGGCGAAGCCGGCCGACTCCTCGGGCTCCATCAGCCGCATCGACGGGGCGCTCATGATGCCGGCGCGATGGAAGAGCCCTTGCGCCGAGGGCATGGCGAGCAGGGCGGAGGTCTTCACCCCGCCGCCCGACTGCCCGAAGACGAGCACCCGGGACGGATCGCCGCCGAAGGCGGCGATGTTCTCGCGTATCCACTCGAGCGCCGCGACGATGTCCATCATGCCGGCGGTGCCCGAGTCGGCGTAGCGCTCGTCGCCGAAGGCGCCGAGATCGAGGAAGCCGAAAGCGCCGAGCCGGTGGTTCAGGGTGACGACCACCGCATCACCGAAGCGCGAGAGCATCGCGCCGTCGAACATCGGCAGGCTGCCCGAGCCGGAATACCAGCCCCCGCCGTGCAGGTGCACCATGACCGGCCGGTTCGCATGCGGATCGAGCGACGAGGTCCAGACATTGAGCACCAGGCAGTCCTCGCCCATCCGGCCCGGCTGCAGGTCGTAGAGCGTGATATCCGAATAGGCGCCCTTGCGGGTGGCGGGGAGTTGCGGCGCCCAGGGCCCGTGGCCGGTCGCATCGCGCACCCCTGCCCAGGGCACCGGCGGCTTCGGCGGCAGGAAGCGGTTGGCGCCGCCGGTGTCGTCGCCATAAGGGATGCCCTTGAAGGCGAGCGTGCCGTCGACGGCGAGGCCGCGCAACCGCCCGCAGGCGGTCTCGGCGACGGGGAACAGGGCGGATGGGCGCATGTCGGGACATCTCCAGGGAACCGGGCCGGCGGTTGCCGCAGGCGCGGCTCCGGGCCTCGGTATCGAAGCATCGATCCCGCAGGCTAGCGACAAAAGCCGCCCGCCTCAAGCTCGGCACGAAACCCGCGCACGGGCCGGACGAATCGTTCACGGCCCTTCATCCTCGGGTATGCGGCTTGCACCACGGAGCCGATCCGGGATACATCGAAGCATCCGGGCAGCACGAAGAACGGAGGGGAGCGGGATGAAGTTCATATTCGAGGTCCGGATGAAGCCGGGCTACACCGTCGAGGAATATGCGCGCGCCTGGGTCGAGGCGAGCCGGATCATCCAGCAGGCGCCGGGCGCCCGCGGCACCTACCTGCACCGCAAGATCGGCGAGCCGGATACCCTGCTCGCGATCGCCACCTGGGAATCGAAGGCGCATCGCGACGCGAAGGACGACAGCCGCAGCGAGACCGTCCGGCGGATCCTCGCCGAGCATGCGGAGAAATGCGAGATCACGGTGATCGGGGAGTTCGAGGAGCCGGAGTGGGAGGTGCTTCCCCACAGGACGACGCGCCGGACGCCTGAGCAATCATCCTGACCACGGTCGACGAACGCGACGCTACGATATCGCTCCGGCCTGGCCCGATACTGCTGCCGTGCGATTGCTGCCGTGCGATTTCCCTGCCGCCTATTCGGCCTCTCTTCCCAATAGCGATTCCAGCAGTGCATGGCGTGATGATGCGAAAGGATTCACGATCGTCACCCCGCCCCATGTAAAGCCGTCCTGCAGGTCTTCGGACAGCAGCAAACGGCAGCCGGCATGCGATGCAACGGCGAGGATGACGGAATCCCAGATGCCGAGACGATGGTCGATCGCAAGATCAGCCGCGATCAGCATGGTTTCGGGCGACGTTTCGACCGCCGCGAACGTATCGCGCCAGCCCAGAAGAGCGTCGCGCGCTTCGGTACGTGATCTTCCGGCCTTGCGGACCAGAACGTTGAACAGCTCGCCAAGCGCTTGAACGGGAATGACAACGGCTTCCGGCGGTAGACTGCGCACGAGCTCGAGGGCGACGTCGCGCTTCGCGATGCCGTTCACACCCTCCGCGTACGCGAGGATGTTCGTGTCGAGCGCGAGCTTCACCGCTCGTCCTCGTAAAGCTCATCGCGCGTCCAGCGGCCGGCCTCGACCACGGGCTGGCGCTCGAGACGTGCGAGCAGCGCGACGCGAGCGCCACCCGCCAGGCTTCCACGCTCGTCGGCAGGGACGATGCGGGCTACGGGCCGCCCATGGCTGGTCACCACGTAGCTGTGCCCCTCGCGCACGCCACGCAGGATGAGGGAAAACTTGCGGTTGGCGTCCGCGGCCGAAACGGCTTTTTCCATGGCAATGACTCGAAGTAGTTATATTGCCTACAATAATGATGGACGCCATGTTCCGCAAGACCGCCCGACGGACGGGGGAACGGCGCTTGCAGCTTCGCTGTTTTCTCCATCAGGAGGGAGCGATGCCCGAAAGCAGGATCCAGCCAGGCGGCGAGCGCCAGCGAATCGACATCGACCGGGAACAGGAGTTGGAGGACTGGGCGAGGAAGCTCGATGCCACGCCGCAGCAGGTGAAGGATGCGGTGAGGGCCGTGGGAAATCGCGCCGACGACGTCGAGATGCACCTCAAGGGCGTGCGGACGACGACGAACAGCGACGAGACCCGGCGCGCGAATCGCTGACCGGGCCGCCCGAGGAAGCGCGCTGACGGTACGACCCGGGCGCGCTGCCGGCGCAGCCATGGAGCAGCACCGGCCTTCGCCGGCGCTGAGTCAGAACGGAATGTCGTCGTCGAGGTCGTCGAAGCCGGGCGCCGGGTTGGACGGACGGCCGCCACCACCCCCCGTTTCGCCGCGGCCACCACCGCCCGACCCCCCGCTGCGGCCGCCGTAGCCACCGCCTTCGCCACCGCTGCGGCCGCCATAACCACCGCCACCACCGCCCTCGCCGCCGTCACGGCCGCCAAGCATCTGCATCTGGTCGGCGACGATCTCGGTGGTCCAGCGATCCTGGCCTTCCTTGTCCTGCCACTTGCGGGTCTGCAGGCGACCCTCGATGTAGACCGAGCGACCCTTCTTGAGGTATTCGCCGGCGATCTCGGCCAGGCGGTTGTAGAGCACCACCCGGTGCCATTCGGTTTCCTCGCGCCGCTCGCCGGACTCGCGGTCCTTCCAGTTGCGCGAGGTGGCCAGCGTGATGTTGCAGATCGCCGCGCCATTGGGCGAATAGCGCACTTCGGGATCGCGACCGAGGTTGCCGACCAGGATCACCTTGTTGACCGATGCCATGTTGCCTCCGTTGAATTCGGTTCGATGCGCCCGCGGGCACGCTGCCTTGCCGCCCGCCGACGCTTCCTTCAGCCCGCCGATGCCTGCGCGACCGGCGCCGCGCCACCGCGTTGCGGCCAGCGCCGATGGCCGATGGCGACGAGCAGCCACAGCACCAGCACCGCCGCGCAGGCGATGAACACCGCGGCGCCGTCGGCGCGAGAGAGTATCCAGCCGCCGATCGCGCCGCCGGCGAACAGGCCGAGCGACTGGGCCGTGTTGTAGACCCCCAGCGCCGCCCCCTTGGCCGCCACCGGCGCCAGCCGCGACACCATCGACGGCAGGCAGGCTTCGAGCACATTGAAGCCCCAGAAGAAGGCCAGCAGCAAGCCCCCGATGACGCCTAGGCCTTCCGGCCCGAAGGACAGGCCGCCCGCGGCGGCGACCAGCACCACGATCGCGGCGAGGAAGACCCCGCGCATGCGGCCGCGCTTCTCGGCCCAGATGATCGGCGGCACCATCAGGAGGAAGGACACGATCATCACCGGCAGGTAGATCTTCCAGTGCTCGGCGAGCGGCAGGCCGCCCCGGCTCACCAGCCAGCCGGGCACCACCACGAACAGCGCCACCTGCACCGCATGCAGGGTGAAGATGCCCAGGTCGAGCCGCAGGAGGTCGGGCTCGCGCAGAACGTCGGCGAAGCGCACCGGGGCCGCATCGGCTCCCGGGGCGGGATCGGGAACGGCCAGGCGCACCAGGGCGATGCCGGCCAGGGCGCACGCCGCGGTCAGGCCGAACAGGCCCCCCATGCCGACCAGACCGTAGAGCCAGGGCGCGGCGATGAGCGAGATGCCGAAGCTGACCCCGATCGACGCCCCGACCATGGCCATCGCCTTGGTCCGCTGGGAATCCCGGGTGAGATCGGCCAGCAGCGCGCTGACCGCCGCCGAGACGGCCCCGGCGCCCTGCAGGGCGCGCGCCGCGACCAGCATCGGCAGGGTATCGGCGACCGCCGCCATCATGCTGCCGGCCGCGAAGACCAGCAGGCCGAAGTAGATGACCGGCTTGCGCCCGAAGCGGTCGGACGCGAGCCCGAAAGGCAATTGCAGCAGCGCCTGGGTCAGGCCGTAGATGCCCAGCGCCCAGCCGACCAGGCGGGCATCGCCGCCGCCCGGCATGCCCGCCGCATGGACCGCGAGCACGGGCAGGACCAGGAAGAGGCCCAGCATCCGCGTCGCGTAGACAGCGGCCAGCGCCACGCTGGCGCGGCGCTCCGGCGCCGTCATGGCGAAGCTCTCGGCCGGGGAATGCCCGACCTGATCGGTGTGATCGCTGCGATTCATCGAGGCGGCATCGGTGGCGCGGGGCGCCCGGTCGATACGGCCGACCGGCCCAGCCGGTTATAGTAGCCGATTGGCCTTCGCTCCCCGGCCCGGCGACGCATGCGCCGGGCGGTCGCAACCCCCCAAGCCGAGATGGAAGAAATCCGAATCCGCGGCGCCCGCACGCACAACCTCAAGAACATCAGCATCGACATCCCCCGCGAGCGGCTCGTGGTGGTCACAGGCCTGTCGGGCTCGGGCAAGTCCTCGCTTGCCTTCGACACCCTCTACGCCGAGGGCCAGCGCCGCTACGTCGAATCGCTGTCGGCCTACGCCCGCCAGTTCCTGCAGCTGATGGAGAAACCCGACGTCGACCTGATCGAGGGGCTCTCGCCGGCGATCTCGATCGAGCAGAAGGCGACCAGCCACAACCCGCGCTCGACGGTCGGCACGGTGACCGAGATCCACGACTACCTGCGGCTGCTGTTCGCCCGCGCCGGCACCCCGTACTGCCCGAACCATCCCGAGCATCCGCTCGAGGCGCAGACGGTCTCGCAGATGGTCGATGCGGTGAAGTCGCTGCCGGCGGAGTCCCGGCTGATGATCCTCGCGCCGGTGCTCACGGCCCGGCGCGGCGAGCATACCGAGCTGCTCGAGGATCTCGCCGCCCAGGGCTTCGTGCGGGTGCGGGTGCAGACCGAAGGCCGGGAGGAGCCGCGCATCGTCGAGCTCGGCCTCGAGCCGGTCGTGCTCGCCAAGACCCGCA
>JAMLIN010000063.1 GCA_023954135.1 Burkholderiaceae bacterium
GTGGCGTAGTAGAAGACGAACATGTGCGCCACGATCGGCTCGATGCCGACGTTGGTGAGCGCGGGCGCGAGCACCGCGGCGACCAGCACGTAGGCCGCGGTGGTCGGCATGCCCATGCCGATGATCATGCACACGATGGCGGTGACCAGTGCGACGAGCCAGGTCGAACTGCCGGCGATCGCGACGATCAGCGTCGAGAGGGTGACGCCGAAGCCGGTCAGGTTGACCATGCTCACCAGGATCTGCGCGCCGGCGAGCAGCACGCCGATCATGACCAGCGCCTTGCCGGAATCCTCGAGGGCATCGACGACCACCTTCAGGGCGCGGCGCAGGTCCGCGACCGAGCGGACGTTGAGCGCGAAGTAGGGGATGAACAGGCCCATCACCCCGAAGAAGGCGGCGGTCTGCACCGAGCGGCCGGTCAGCACGCCGTAGAGCAGGGCCGCGAAGGCGCTGACGATCGGCAGGGTGCGCCGCGGCGCCCGGACGTGTTTCCAGCTGGGCATCTCCGATTCGGGAACGACCGGCAGATGCCGGTTGATCGCGATGAAATGTATCGTGGCGAAGCAGCCGAGGTAGAAGAGGAAGGCGGGCAGGATCGCCGCCACGGCGATGTCGAAGTAGCTGCGCCCGATGATCTCGGCCATCACGAAGGCGGCCGCGCCCATCACGGGCGGGGCGATCTGCCCGCCGGTCGAGGCGACGGCTTCCACGCCGCCGGCGAGCGCCGGCGGGTAGCCGAGCCGCTTCATCAGCGGGATGGTGAAGTTGCCGGTGGTGGCGACGTTGGCGACCGCGCTGCCGCTGATGGTGCCGAACAGCCCCGAGGCCACGGTGGCCATCTTGGCGGCGCCGCCGGGGCTGCGCCCGCTCACCCGGATCGCGAGGTCCATGAAGGTCTGCCCGCCGCCGGTGAACAGCAGCAGGCTGCCGAACAGGATGAAGGCGCTGATCGTGGTGCTCGCCACGCCCAGCAGCAGGCCCCAGAGGCCGAGGTCGCCGAGCAGCAGGGTTTCGGTGACGAACTGGATGTCGAAGCCACGATGTCCGAGCCGCCCGCCGATGTGCTGGCCGAACAGGGCGTAGGCGATCCCGACGAGCGCGATCGCCGGGAAGATGCCGCCGATCGCGCGGCGCGATACGTCGAGGATCGCGATCACCACCCCGGCGGTGAGCGCGATGTCGTACCAGGTTGCCGTGGGCAGGTCGCCCATGATCGCGTCGTAGTTGACGATCACGTAGCCGCAGGCCGCGAGGGTGAACGCGCCCAGGACGATGTCGACGGCGATGCCCGCCGGTCGCCACGGCCTGTCCTTGCCCAGGGGGAACATGAGCAGGCCGAGGACGACGACGAGCGCGAGGAAGATCGCGCGCTGGATCAGGCTCTCGAACGCGCCGAAAGCCGATGTATAGAGGATGAACAGTCCGAGCAGGACCGCTATCGACTTGCTTGCCCGGGCGCGCATGAGGATGCCTACTTCGCCACCAGCTTGTCCGGGATGGCGTGGCCCTTCTCCTTCAGGTAGCGCACCACGCCTGGATGCAGCGGCACGGTGGACTGCTCGAGGGTGAGCTTGACGAGGTCGATGTCCTTGAGGCTGGAGAGCGCCCCGACCTGTACCGTGGTGTCCTCGAAGACCGCCTTCGCGATCTGGTAGGCGGTCTCTTCGGGCAGCGCCGGGCTTGCCGTCACCGCGAGGCCGAAGCTCCAGGTGCTGTAGGCGGGGATGCCGTCGGCGGCGCCGGCGGGCACGTCGACCACCGCGATGTCGGGCATCTTGTCGCGGATCAGCTTCTTCTGGTCCTCGCTCAGGCCGAGCACCTTGACGGGTGTGAAGGTCGCGATGTCCAGCGAGGAGCCGTCGAGCTTGTCGCCGGCGCCGGACTTGACGTATCCGACGACCCGGTTGTCCTTGATGGAGTTGACGATGTCGGTGGTCGAGCCGCGCACCCAGTCGGGCGCGATGCCCAGCAGCTTGAACACGCTCTCCGCGGTCTTCTCGGTCGCCGAGCCCTTCAGGCCCGGGTTGAATCGCTTGCCGGCCAGGTCCGCCAGGGAGCCGGCGCCGCTGTCGGCGCGCACCACCACGTTCTGCGGGGCGGGCGAGTAGACGAACAGCATCCGGTTGTCGATCTTCTTGCCTTCGAACGCTTCCGCGCCGACATAGGCGTGATAGGTGACGTTGGTCGTGACCAGGCCGAAGTCGATCTGCTTGCGGTCCATGCGGCGCAGGTTGTCGACCGTGGCACCGGTCTCGACGACCGAGCTCTCGACGTTGGGCACCTTGGAGTTGATGAGCTGCGAGAGAGCCACGAAGTAGCCGTACTGGCTCGACGAGGCGGAGGTCGAGCCGATCAGGAGCTTCTGCTGTGCCCCGGCCGGGGCGGCGAGGGCGAGGCTGGCGCAGGCGGCGAGCGTGGCGACGAGTAGTCTGTGGTTCATGATCCGGCTCCTTCGTGTGGGTTGCTGGAAACGTGGCTGGCGTCGGGTGTCGAGAATGCCGCGAGGCCGGCCGGCAGGCCGTCACGGGGCACCCTCAGCATCATGGACAGGAGGAGGAAGGAATGGGTCTTGCCGTGGCCGTCGAGGTTGAGCGCGTCGTTGACGCCGCCCTCGAGAACATCGTCGATCACGAAGTTGAGCGCCCACAGGCGCGGCAGCTCGAAGCGCTCGATGTGTCCCGGGCGCCGGTGGGCGAAGAGCTCGGCCACCCGCTCGACGGTGACCTGGTCCCGGATCAGCGGATAGTGCGCCGCGTCGTAGGCGATCACGCTGATGTTGAGCCGGTCGCCCTTGTCGCCGGCGCGCCCGTGGGCGATGCGGTGCAGCGGCAGCTCGACGAATCCGCTCATTCGAGGATCTCCACCACCGGGCGGACCAGCTCGCGGCGGATGTATCCCGACGAGGTCGAGATGCGCCGGCGCAGGCTGCTGCGCACGCCGCCGCCGCCTGCCGGGCCGGCGCAGTACAGGGCGAGCACCTCCTCGGGGGCGCGCGCCGCGACGGCCCGATTTGGCGCGCTGACCGCAACCCGCAGCCGGACGTCACGCATCGCCAGCGGGTCCGCGCCGTGGCGGTCGAGCCATTCGCCCGCGTCGTCGTTGAACACGCTCGCCACGCCGACCAGGTCGGCGCGCATCCGCACGCCCTCGGGCATGCGGCGGCGGACCACGTCCATCGCGAGGCGCGCGCGCGCGAGCGCGTTCGGACCGGCGTAGGAGATCTCGGCCTCGCCGAACCAGCCGGCGTCGTGGCTGACAGTGACCTTGAGCCGCTCGGGCCGGGGTCGGCCGCGGGCACCTTCGACCCGGACGCAGTCGGGGCCCGTCTCGGCGAGCTCGACGCCGGTGATGTCGAGGGTGACGTCCGGCGTGAGATAGGTGGACGGGTCGTGGATCTCGTAGAGCATCTGCTCGGTGACGGTATGCCGGTCGACGAGGCCGCCGATGTCGTCGGCGCGCGTCACCGTGAAGCTCCCGTCGGCCTGCATCGCCACGATCGGGAAGCCGATGCGCTCCGGGTGCGGAACGTCCTTGAAGCCGGGATCGGCGTAGTAGCCGCCGGTGACCTGTGCGCCGCATTCGAGCAGATGGCCGGCCAGCGTCCCGCAGGCCGCGAGCCGGGTGTCGTCGAGCGACCAGCCGTGGAAGAACGCGAAGGGCGCGAGCGCGAGCGAGGGGTCGGCGACGCGGCCGGTGACGACGACATCGGCGCCGGCCGCGAGCGCCTCGACCAGCGGGGCGGCGCCGACGTAGGCGTTCGCGCAGATGACCTCGCCCGGCTGGCGCGGCGTGCCCTGCAGGTCCTCGAGTCCGTCGATCGCGCCGCTGGCGATCAGGTCGTCGCCGGTGACGACCGCGATCCGGAACCGGCGACAGCCGAGCCGGCGGCCGAGGGCCCGGATCGCCTGGGCTGCCCCATGCGGATTGGCCGCGCCGAAGTTGCCGATGATGCGGATGCCGTGGGCAAGGCACAGGGAGAGGATCGGCTCGAGCATGCGCTCGAGTAGCGGCTCGTAGCCGGCCTGCGGATTCTCCAGGCGTGCGAGCTGGGCCAGCGCCAGCGTGCGTTCGCCGAGGGTCTCGAACATGATCGCGGCGGGCCCGCCCTGCGCGATGAGGCTGCGCACCACCGGCAGGGGCGCATCGAGACGGTCGCCCGAAAATCCCGCGCCACAGCCGACCCTGACCGTACCGTGGTCCGGCACGAATAGTCTCCTCGTGTTTCGTCTCTTGTCGTTCCGCCTCGTTCGAGGCCGGATCCTGTGTCCGCAGCAAGACTGCCCCATGGGCCGATCGTCTGGCAAACTGATTTGTCCGATCGATTCATAGATTTTGCTTATGCGAGTGGGAATCCGCCAGCTCCAGATCTTCCGGGCCGTCGCCGAAGCCGGCAGCTTCAGCGAGGCGGCCACGCGGCTGCATCTGTCGCAGCCGGCGACCAGCGGCGCGATCCGCAAGCTCGAGGAAACGCTCGAAGTGCGGCTGTTCGACCGCAGCACGCGGCGGATCTTCCTGACCCCGGAAGGACAGGAGCTCCTGCGTCTGTCGGGGCGCCTGCTCGAGGAGTTCGAGGCGATCACCGGCGATCTGCGCGACTACCTCGCGCGACGTCGGGGCCGCATCGTCGTCGCCGCCCTGCCGTCGCTCGCGGCGATCACCCTGCCGCCGGCGCTGGCGGTGCTGAAGGCGAGCTACCCCGGTGTCGACGTCAGTCTGCGCGATATCCTGCACGACGAGATCCAGGAGCTCGTGGGCAGCGGCGAAGCCGACTTCGGCCTGACCGTCACGCCCCGGCCGGGCCGGGGCCTGGCGTTCCGGCCGCTGATCGTCGATCGCTTCGTCCTGCTGTGCCGGCCGGATCACGATCTCGCCGGGCGACGGCAGGTGAGCTGGGCGCAGGTGGTGCGCTACCCGATCGTGGGCATGGCGCGGACATCGAGCGTGCGCCAGCACATCGATGCAGCCTGCGCCCAGGCCGGGATCGCGCTTCGCAACGAGTACGACCCCGAGCATCTCGCCACCGTGGGCGCCCTCGTGCGCGAGGGGCTCGGGGTCGCGGCCCTGCCTTCGCTCACCACGCCGCTGCTGCGCTTCGCGGAGCTGGTCGAGGTGCCCATCGTGCGCCCGCGGGTGGAGCGGACTATGGGCATCGTCACCCGCGCCGGCCGCAGCCTGTCGGTGGCGGCGGCGGCGCTGGTGGACCTGCTGGTGGAGCGGGCGGGGCGGCGCTGACGCGGCGCGGTCTTCGAGACGAGGGCGCGCGAATCCGCGCAGCTACGCTTTCAGACGCCCTGGAACAGGCAATCCAGGGCGTCGACGATGATGTGTGCCTTTTCCTCGAGGCTCAGGACTTCGTTGCCGATCAGGCGACGTGGCACGGCGGCGAGGAACTGCGTGGCCATCAGACAGGAAACGCCGTCGATCTCGAAGACCGGATTGAGCACCTTGACAGGCTGTGGCGCCGTATCGAGCGGCAGCAGCGGAACCACCACGCGGGTGTTGAGCTGGTTCAGCAGGTTCGCCTGGACATCGAGCAGATAGCTTCCGCTTTCGGCGTTCGCGTAGACATGAAACCGCGCCACGTTCAGAAGTTCCGGTATCGGGCCAGCGGCAGCCCGTGCTCTTCGACGAATGCGTTCGAGCTGTCGAGCGCATCCCGGTTCTCGGCAAGCCAGCGCTCCCGTCGGCGGTGAGCCACGGCGGCCGCAATGCCCGCTTCGGCCGCCTGCGAGAGGTTGACTCCGAGTTCACGCGCCTCGGCCACCAGGCCGGTTGCCAGGGTGAGGTTCGTCGACTTGCGTGCGGGGGTATCGTCGGTAGCGTGAGCTTGTGGACGCAGGGCGGTGCGACGGCGAATGGTGGCAGGCATGGAGACGACTTTTCCGGATGATGCGGAGAGTGGCTTGCCAAGTATATGCTCGTGAAGGACGCGCGTAGTTGATGCGCATACTGAATCCCCACCATTCCTTTGGACGAAACTCTCCAGTTCGTCAGCGCTTCCCGCCTGTCGCCGAGAGGCTGTGCGATCGCAAGGATCAGAGCCGTTTTGTTGGAAATGCACTCGATATCTTTGCGATTCGAGAGATTTAAGCCCTCTTGCGAGGTCATTCATGGTAATCTTTCAAATCGCAGAGATTTTGGATATCCCCATGCGAGTCGTTCTCCAGAAAGCATCCGAGGCAGGCGTGGCCGTGCGCGTTGTTCGCAAGGCGCAGGGCTTGCGTCAGGACGATGCCGCCGGCGGGACCGGCGTGGGCGAGAGCTTCATGGTGCGCGTCGAGAATGGGGCGGAGACTGTCCGGTGGGATAAGCTCTTCCAGGTTCTCGAAGGGCTGGGCATCAGGGTGGTGCTCGAGTCTCCCGACATTTCCGACGAGGCATTCCTTGCCGAGCAGTCCAGGCTGGCCATTCGCCAGGCTCGCAAGCAGGGGGTGCCGGCGCCCGGGGTACCCGAAGCGCCTCGATAGTCATGGCCGAGCGCACCCTCGTTGCCACCATCGATGAGCGTCGGGTCGGTACGCTTCATGCCGAGAGGGATCTCTGGTCCTTTCGGTACGATCCCGCCTGGCTCGAGGACCCGGTGTGTTTCGCTCTGAGTCCTGCGCTGCCGTTGCAATCCGGTGCCATCGAAGACGGAGGATCCAGTCGTCCCGTTCAGTGGTACTTCGACAACCTCCTGCCCGAAGAAGGCCAGCGCGCACTGCTGGCTCGGGCAGCCGGTCTGCCCGATGAGGCCGATGCGTTCGCCTTGCTGGTTCACTACGGCGCGGAATCGGCGGGTTCGCTCACTTTGCTGCCGCCGGATGCACCCCAGGCTGGCACCGGACTTCGGGAGCTGACCGACGCCGAACTGGAAAGCCGGATCGAGCACCTGCCTGCGGTCCCTCTCGGCCAGCATGCGCCCAAGCGGATGTCCCTTGCCGGTGCCCAGCAGAAGCTGGCGGTCGTCTATCGGGATGGCCGGTTCTTCGAACCGGAAGGCCGGACGGCATCGACCCATATCCTCAAGCCCGATCACCCGGATCCGGTCTACGCGCATTCCGTGGCCAACGAGTGGTTCACCATGTCGCTCGCCACGATGCTCGGGCTGCCCGTGCCTTCGGTGACCAGGCGCCATGTGCCTTCGCCGGTCTTCGTCGTCGAGCGTTTCGATCGCCGGCCCGGCCCGGCGAGCGAGTGGGAGCGGCTTCACGCCATCGATGCCTGCCAGCTGCTGAACATCTCGCGAACGTTCAAGTACAGTGAAGGCAGTGTCTCCCGACTGGCCGAGCTCGCCCGCCTTTGCCGTGTTCCGGCCGTGGCGAGGAATCGACTCTACGCCTGGCTCGTCTTCAATGTGCTGGTGGGCAATACCGACGCCCACCTGAAGAACCTCAGCTTTCTCGTGACACCCCAGGGCATCGAGCTCGCACCCTTCTATGACCTGGTTGGCGTGGCCGTCTACGGGACTCAAGCGTTCGAGCGAACCGAATGGACTGATGCCACTTTCTTCTCGTGGCCCATCCAGGGCGAGAAGACCTACGCCGGCCTGACCCGCGCGCTTCTGCTCGAGGCGGGTCGCGAGTTGGGGTTGAACATGGCCACGGCAAGAAGACGGCTCGACAGGCAACTCCAGCTCATGCCCGAGTACGCCGGGCGGCTCCTTGATCAGGCGGAGCAGGAGAACGAGGCCCTGCTTCGCGAGTTACCCGCGGCCGGACGGCACTGCGCAGGAGACATGCGCTGTTTGCGGGCGCTGCGCTACACCGTGATCCAGGACACGGTGAAGAGGGTGTCGCTGCCGCGCTGACCTTCCGCCACGCCGCGAACCTGCTTCCCGACATGCGATGTTTCCATCTGTCTCCCTCCATGATCGACAAAAATACCGAACAGTCGGTATTATTCAGCCATGCCCCGACCCACCCTCAAGCACCCCGAACGCGGCGACGCTCGCAACCGCCTGCTCGACGCTGCCCGCGACGAGATCCGGCGCCGCGGCTTCACGGCCACGACCGTGGACGACCTGTGCCGCGCGGCCGGTGTCACCAAGGGCGCCTTCTTCCATCACTTCGACAGCAAGGAGGCGCTGGGAGTGGCGGCGGCCGAGCACTGGTCGCGGACCACGTCCGAGCTCTTCGCCAACGCGCCCTACCACTGGCCAGCCGATCCGCTCGCGCGGGTGCTCGCCTACATCGACTTCCGTCGCGCGCTGATCGATGGCGACCCGGCGCAGTTCACCTGCCTGGTCGGCACCATGACCCAGGAGGTATTCGACACGCATCCGGCGATCCGCGAGGCTTGCGCGGCGAGCATCCTCGGCCACGCGGCGACGCTCGAGCCGGACATCGCGGCGGCGATGAAGGCACGCGGCATGCAGGCGGAATGGACCGCGGCGAGCCTCGCCGCCCATACGCAGGCGGTCCTGCAGGGCGCGTTCATCCTCGCCAAGGCGACGGGCGAGCGCGCGGTCGCGCTCGACACCATCGATCACCTCGAGCGCTACATCAGGCTGCTCTTCTCCGAGCCTCCCTCCGACGTTCAAAGGAAAAGCCGATGACCACGAATACCTCCGCGAATCCCGGGGCCGGCGCGTCCGGCGCCGCGCACGAACTGGTCCTGGAACGCGTGCTCGATGCGCCGCGCGCGGCGCTCTGGCGCTGCTGGACCGAACCCGAGCTGCTCAAGCAGTGGTTCTGCCCGAAGCCCTGGTTCGTATCCGAGGCCAGGATGGACCTGCGCCCGGGCGGCGAGTTCTTCACCCTGATGAACGGCCCCGAGGGCGAGCAGTTCGGCGAGCCGGGCGTGTTCCTCGAAGTGATCGAGGGCGAGCGCCTGGTGTTCACCGATGCCATGCGCCCGGGCTGGGTGCCCTCGGGGCGCGCCTTCATGGTCGCCGACGTCCGTTTCGAGGATGCCGGCGCAGGCCGGACCCGCTATCGGGCCCGCGCGATGCACTGGACTGCCGAAGCCGTGAAGGAGCACGAGGACATGGGTTTTCACGAAGGCTGGAACCGGGCCGCCGACCAGCTCGTCGAGCTGGCGCGCGCTCTCTGAGCCGGGCCGCGATCCGAGAAGCGGATCCTTCCCCGTTTCGAATCCGGCGTATTCCTCCGACCCGACGAACCCACAGGAGCAACCCCGATGGAACCGATCATCTACCTGAACTTCAAGGGCGACTGCGGCTAGGTTGCCGCTCTCCCCGCAGCTCGGGGAGAAGCCGCCATGCCGAGGAACACGATCATCGCCTGATTCAGTCGCAGCATGTCCTCGTCGTCGAGCCGTCCGATGCGAGTGCCGAGCTTCGACCTGGGAACCGTCGTGATCTTGTCCACCATCAGGCGACAGACGGAGCGCAGGCCGTTGCGTTCGTTCGGCTTCACGACGAGGCGAAAGAGCGGTGCGTCGGTCGGGTCGGTGGTGAAGACGCAGATGGTGACGGAATCAGTGGCGTGGAAACGGTCGTCCTGGATGATGACGACAGGGCGTGGCTTGCCTGCATAGCCCTTGCCGCCGGAGACAGTCCAGACTTCGCTGCGCTTCATTCATCGTCATCGTCGAGATCGACGACGGAGATCGCGTCGATGAACGCCTGGTCCTCGTGAGCATGGTCGCTCTGCGCGACCGTCCGGGACTGGCGATGCGCTTCCTCCCGGAACGAGGCAGCGCGCACATCGGGTACCCAGATCTGGATGGGTCGCAAGCCTCGTGCGCGGAGCCGGTCGCGGTGTTCGCGTACTTTCCGCCGGGTGGACTCCGATGTCGATCCCACGATCGCCTCTTGCGGCTATAGTTACATGTAACCTATCAGAAATCCACCGGACTGACCATTCCCCAATGGGCGTACGTCGACAAGACAAGGCGCGCCAGGAATCCACGAGTAACCAGGAAACGAGGATCGCCCCATAGCCGGCTGCGTCTGTGCTTCCGCCTCCGCCAGGTCGAGCCGCAGCCCGCCGATCTCTTACACCGGCCTCATCACCGGACAGCGCCAGCGCCGGCGCAGCTCCGTCGGCATGCGCTCGAGCAACGCTGCCGTCCAGTAGGAATAGCCGGTGCCGTTCGGATGCACGCCGTCGGCCGCGAGGAAGCGCTGCGCATCGACCGCGAAGGGGTCGGCCTGCGCGGGATGGTAGAGGTCGACGTAGATCGCACCCATCGAGCTGGCGACGTCGACGAGCGCCGCGCGGACCCGGCGGCTGCGCCGCTCGATGATCCGGCTCATCGGCCAGTACCAGGCGGGTACCGCGCCGAGATTGCCCGGCGGCATCCAGGCGACGTGGCGGGCGATCGCCAGGGCGCTGGCGTTGATCCGCGTCGCCTCCGTGCGCAGGCGGGTGAGCGGGGTGAAGCGCAGCACGTCGTTGCCGCCGGCCATGATGAGGATCATGTCGAAGCGTTCCGTCCCGACGGATTCGATCTGCGCTTCGACATCGGCGATCCGGGCGCCGTCGACCGCCAGGTTGCGGATCTTCAGCCCCGGGAAGCGCTTGCCGAGGCGTCCCGCCACGGACTCGCCGGGTTCGTCGGCGCCGGCGCCGAGAGCCGTGCTGTCGCCGGCCACCAGCAGCGATCCCGCCGGATACGTCGGCTCCTGCTCGAAGCCGTCGGCGACAGGGATGGTCCTGCGGACGTGCTCGATTCCGGACATGAATCCGGCGCGGATCCGGTCGCCGGGCCGGGCGAAGTGGGGCGTCGGATTCAGCATGGCGCACCTGCTTGCATCGGGAGGGTTTCCTGCTCTGTCTTCTGGAGACTGCCTCTGCAATCGATGTGCCTGCGTCCCCCGGCGGGGGGCGACTTCCCTCCGCGCTTATGAAGTCCGACCTCATTTCGCTACCATTGCCGGATGAACGATGCCTTTCCCGCGGGCGATGCCCTGCTTGCCGCCCTGCTCGATCCGTCCCCGGCTTCCGATGCGCCCGATGTCCCCGCGTGGTGGCGCGGCGAGCTCGACCGTCGCCGAACACGACCCGATGCGCCCGCCTTCGAGCTTGCGGTGGCCGGCGGTCTCCATGCCGACCGGCTCGGCTGGGCGCTGGCTTCCGGTTACCAGGCGGCGCTCGGGGCCATGATTCCCGACCTGCCGAAGGATGCGCCGGTCGCGTTCTGCATCACGGAGGCCGACGGGAACTCGCCCAGGGCGATCCGCAGCAGCCTGGTGGCGGACGGCGAGGGATTCATCCTCTCCGGCGAGAAGCGCTGGAGCACCCTCGGGCCGGCGGCGGGGCTGCTGCTGGTCGCCGCGCGCGAGCCGGTTCCGGCCGAAGCCACCCGGCCTTCGATCCGGCTGGTCCGGGTCGATGCCGGCGTGCCGGGGCTCGAGTTCATCCCCATGCCGGAGGCCGATTTCACGCCCGAGGTGCCGCATGCCCGGATACGGCTCGATGGGGTACGCATCGAGCCCGGCGCGATCCTGCCCGGCGATGCCTACGACCAGTTCGTCAAGCCCTTTCGCACCATCGAGGACGTTCTGGTGACCGCGGCCGAGCTCGCCTACCTGCTTGCGGAGGCGGGCCGGCGCGACTGGCCGCTCGCCTGGCGCGAGCGGGCCCTGGCCGTCCTGGTCGGGCTGGGCGCTCTGGCAGGGCTCGATCGGCAGGCCGGCACCACCCACATCGCGCTGGCCGGGGCGCTGGCCGGCTGGAATGCTCTCGTCGCCGAGGCGACCGGGCACTTCGCGCAGGGGCCTGCCGATGCCGCGGCCCGGCGCTGGGCGCGCGACAGCCGCCTGTTCGCGATCGGTTTCGGGGCGCGCGCGCTACGCACCGAACGCGCCTGGCAGCGGGCCATCGGCGAACGAGTACGGGAGGCGGCGGGCAGCCGGCGTTCCTAACCCGGCGCGGGCTCGTCCGGCCCCGCTTCCGGCACCGGTTCGGCGGGGGTGACGAGCGTCGCCAGCACCTTGTCGAC
>JAMLIN010000064.1 GCA_023954135.1 Burkholderiaceae bacterium
TCGGTGCCAGCAGCCGGGAGATTCGGTTCATCTGCACTTGCCCTGGCGTCCGGAAAAGAAGTTCCGTATCGCACGGGGCTCGATCAAAGCGGCGATCGAGCCATTATAGCCAGTGCTGCCGGTGGAAAACGTGCGATGTTGCTCGGCAGCAAAGCCCCTGCAGGGGGAAAACCACAAACGAAAGGACGCCTTTGGCGTCCTTTGATCGTGAAAACCGCAGTCCGATCAGCTAGATGGCTGCGCTATTGGATGGTGCTTCAGAGATTCGCGGCCGTGGTCGGTCCGCTTGCCCTTGTGCTTGAGAACCTGTCGATCCAGTTTGTCGACCAGCGAGTCGATCGCCGCGTACAGGTCACCATCGGAACATTCCGCGAAAAGGTCCTTGCCCCTGACATGAAGCGTGATCTCCGCTTTCTGGATCAGCTTGTCGACTGACAGGAACACGTTGACATCGATCACGTGATCGAAGTGCCGCTTGATCCGCTCGAGCTTGGTGGTGACGTACTCACGCAGGGCCGGGGTGACACTGACATGATGTCCGCTGATCGAGAGGTTCATGCATCCTCCTTCGCCATCGGGGCGTGACCCGAGATGATTGGCGTATGGGTCGTTGCAGGGTGTGAAACAGGAGTCCGTGTCGATCGGTTCACAGCGACTTGCGCTGGGATACCGGGAGAATCCGCATCGATTCGCGGTACTTCGCCACGGTGCGCCGGGCGACGACGATTCCCTGTTCGCTGAGTGTTTCGGCGATCTGGTTGTCTGATAACGGGTGTCTGGAGTCCTCCGCGGCGACGAGTTGCTTGATGAGGGCCCGAATCGCGGTGCTGGATGCAGCACCCCCGCTGTCGGTCGCGACATGACTCCCGAAGAAATACTTGAGCTCGAAGGTGCCATGCGGCGTGAGCATGTATTTCTGGGTGGTGACTCGCGAAACGGTGGATTCATGGAGCCCCAGGGTTTCGGCGATCTCCCGCAGGACCAGTGGCCGCATTGCGACCTCCCCGTGGGAGAAGAACGCCTTCTGCCGGTCGACGATGGCCTGCGAAACCCGCAGGATGGTGTCGAACCTCTGCTGGACATTCTTGATCAACCAGCGTGCTTCCTGCAACTGTGCCGTCATGTTCGCATGGGCGCCGCGGTTGCGCCGGAGAATGTTGGCATACAGGTCGTGAATCCGCAGTTTCGGGATCACGTCGCCGTTGAGCGAGACCGTCCAGCCGGTTCCCTGGCGCCGCACCACCACATCGGGCACGACGAAACGAGCCTCGCCGCCGCCGAAGGCGGAGCCCGGGCGCGGATTGAGCGTCACCACCAGGGCCTGGGCCTCGCGCAGCTCGTCGTCGTTGCAGCGCAGGGCGCGCTTGAGCCTGGTGAAGTCGCGGCTGGCGAGTAGCGGCAGATGCTCGGAGACGAGCCGTATCGCCAGCGCCCGGGTGGTTGCGGCGGTCCGCGCCGCCAGCTCGTCGCGGTGCAACTGCAGCAGCAGGCTTTCCCGCAGGTCGGCCGCGCCGATGCCCGGCGGGTCGAAGCTCTGCAGCAGCCTGAGCGCGGTGACGAGCTCGTCGGCGTCGATGCCGGCCTCCTCGGGCAGCATCGCGAGGATCTCCTCCTGGCTCGATTCGAGGAAACCGTCGTCGTCGAGGTCGTCGATCAGCAATTCGACCAGGGCGCGGTCACGGGCTTCGCAGCGGGTCGCCGCGAGCTGGGCGAGGAGATGTTCGCGCAGAGTGGTCTCGGCGGCGGCGACCTGCGGAAAATCGGCATCCTCGCCGTCGGACCGGGTGCGTCGGACGCCGTCGCCACCCCAGTCGCCGCCGTGGTCGATGCTCACGTCGGGGCCGGTATCCGGCCCGGCGCCCGCGTCGTCGGCCGTTGCGGGGCCGGCAGGCTCGGCTTCGCCTGCGCCGTCGGCGCCATTGCCTGCGCCTGGGCCGGCGACCTGGTCGATGCCGCCGTTGGGCGCGATCCGCATGCAGGCGTCGAGCGGGTCGTCGGTCCGCTCGAGCAAGGGGTTGTCGCGCAGGATCTGCTCGAGCTCCTGGTTCATCTCGAGCGTGGACATCTGCAGCAGACGGATCGACTGCTGCAGCTGGGGGGTCAGCGTGAGTTGCTGAGAGTACTTGAGCTGGAGTGACGGCTTCATCGAAAACGGACTCGGTGGGCTGCAGTGCCGGGTCCGCGGCCAGGCGGCCGCCGGTGGGCGGCTACATGGAGAAGTGCTCGCCGAGGTAGTACCGGCGCACGTCTTCGTTCATGACCACTTCTTCGGGCGAACCGGAAGCAAGAACAGTACCAGTTCTAATGATATACGCCCGGTCGCAGATTCCAAGTGTCTCGCGCACGTTGTGATCCGTGATCAGCACACCGATTCGCCGATCCTTGAGGAATCTCACGATCCGCTGGATCTCGATCACGGCGATCGGGTCGACGCCGGCGAAGGGTTCGTCGAGCAGGATGAAGCGCGGCGAGTTCGCCAGGGCGCGCGCGATCTCCACCCGGCGACGCTCGCCGCCCGACAGCGAGATCGCCGGGTTCGAGCGGATATGGTCGATCTGCAGCTCGCCTATCAGGGCCTCCAGGCGTTCCCCGATCGCCTTGCGCGACAGCGGCCGGCCCGTCTCGTCGACCTGAAGCTCGAGGACGGCGGCGATGTTCTCCTCGACCGTGAGCTTGCGGAAGACCGAGGCTTCCTGGGGCAGGTACGACAGACCGAGGCGGGCGCGCCGGTGGATCGGCAATCGCCCGATCGGGCGACCGTCGAGCTCGATGGTGCCGCCGTCGGCGGGCACCAGGCCGACGATCATGTAGAAGCAGGTCGTCTTGCCGGCGCCGTTGGGTCCCAGGAGGCCGACGACCTCGCCGCTCTCGACCAGGAGCGAGACGTCCTCCACGACCTTGCGGCCGTTGTAGACCTTCATCAGCGAGCGACCCTCGAGCCGGTTGCGTTCCCGGTCGTGCCCCGTATCCTCCCCCATCAGCGGCTCTTCGGGGCGGGGCGCCGAAGGTCGAGCTGCTCCGCCGGCTGCAGCGGGGGCGACGGATCGGCCCGGTCCGTCGAGCCCTGGGGCCGGGGGTCGGAGCGCGGCTGGATCACCACCCTTACCCGGCCGCCGGGGTTGGCGGCGGTAGCGTTGTTGCCGTCGCCGCGCTCGACGGTGAAGAAATCGGTCGCGCCCTGGTAGACGATCTGGTTGCCGAATACCTCGTTGACGACGCGCGTCCCTTCGAGCCGGCGCATCGAGGCCTCCTCGCGCAGCTTGAGGACGTCGCCCCGGCTGTCGTAGTCGAGCGTCTTCGCCTCGCCCTCGATCACGTCACCCTCGGCCTTGCGCAACTGGCGGAACCTCGCCGGCGCACCGGTGGCGGTCGCGAACTGGTTGCCGGCTTCGTCCTCGCGCAACACGATGCGATCGGCCAGCACCGTCAGGCCGCCGCGAACCATGTGGACCCGACCGGTGAATACGTTGACCTGCTTCCCGTCGTCGTAGGTCATGTGATCGGCCTCGACCTGGATCGGGGCGTTCCGATCGGCCCTGATGCCCTGCGCATGCACCGCCGCCACGGGAACGAGCATGCCGAGCAGCAGCGTCAGGATTGCGGTGCGAAGGCTCATGGGCGTGGCGTGTTTTCGGTGGCCGGCTGCCATAGGCCGCGCACCTCGGAGTCGAGCCGTAGCTGGCGCGCCGGATTATCGAATTCCATTCCGACGCCAGTCAAGGTCGATTCGCCGCGCCGGATCAGGACCGGACGCGTGGTGCGGGTCACCTCGGTGACGGAATCGACGACCGCGAAATCGGTCTCGACCGTCATCCGCGGCATGCCCGGGGCGGCCTCGCGTACCAGCACGACATCGTCGATCAGCTCGGTCATGCGGCCCTCGGCATCGGTGCGGGCCTGGCGCGCGCTCAGGCGTACGGTCGGGCGGTCGGGATCGAGGCTGACCATCACGGGCGCATCGAACTCGGTCGCGCCGTCATCGGGGAAATGGCGCATCTCGTCGGCGATCATCCTGAACACCGGCCGGCCTTCGCCGTTCAGGCGGATCATGGCCAGGCCCTCGACGAAGTAGTCGGGCACATGGCCGAGTGTCCGGGACCGCGGTGTCGAGCGGTCGACGGCCGATTCGGCCAGGTACCAGGTGCCGACCACGAGGGCGGACATCAGGAGGGTGGCCAGCAGCGCCGTCAGCCGATCCTGGAGCCGGCGTTTCATTGGCGCTCCTGGGCATCGAGCAGCTCCTGCCATCGACCCTGGGCGCGCAGGATGAACTCGGCGAACTCGCGGACCGCGCCGGCCCCCGCCGGGCGGCGCGAGATCCAGTGCACCCGTTCGAGGATCTCCGGTGGCGCACCGGCGGGGGCGGCGGCGAGTCCGGCGCGCCGCAGCGCCGGGATGTCGGGCCAGTCGTCGCCCATGTAGGCGATCCGCTCGACCGTGACGCCGGCGCGCTGCGCGAGCCTGGCGAGGGCCTCGCCCTTCCTGGCGACGCCCTGCATGACCTCGTCGATGCCGAGCTCGGCCGCGCGCCGCTCGACGATCGCCGATTCCCTGGCGGTGACCAGGGCGCAATGCAGCCCGGCGCGGCGTAACAGCGATATGCCCAGGCCGTCGCGGACGTAGAAGGATTTCATGGCCTCGCCGGCCGGGCCGATATGGATGCGCCCATCGGTCAGGGTGCCGTCGACGTCGAAGGCCACCACCGCTATGCGCCGGGCGCGCAGCGTCACGTCCTCGACGTCGGTCCGGGCCTGCGGCAGCTGTGTCCGGCTCATCGTTCAGACGATCTTGGCGGCCAGCAGGTCGAGCAGGGTCAGCGCCCCGACCAGGCGGCCGTCGGTGACGACGAGAATCTGGCTGATCTGGCGATCCTCCATGATGCGCACCGCCTCGGCAGCGAGCGCCGCCGGCCCGATCACGACCGGATCGCGGGTCATGACGTCGTCGACCGGGATGGTCCTGAAGTCGCTCGAACGGCCGGCCTCCAGGAGCCGGCGCAGGTCGCCGTCGGTGAAGATGCCGTGGACCCTGCCGTCGTCATCGACCACGGCGGTCATGCCCATGCGCTTGCGGGTCACCTCGAGGACGGCTTCGGCCAGCGATGCGCCCGGCCGGACCGTCGCCAGCCCGGGCCCGGTGCGCATCACGTCGGCAACGGAGGTCAGCAGCCGGCGGCCGAGCGCGCCACCGGGGTGGGAGCGGGCGAAGTCGTCGGGGCCGAAGCCGCGGGCCTCCAGGACCGCGACCGCCAGTGCGTCGCCGAGCGCCAGCGCCGCAGTCGTGCTCGCCGTCGGAGCGAGGTTGTGGGGGCAGGCTTCGCGGTCGACCCGGGCATCGAGGTGGACGTCCGCCAGCTCGGCGAGCCGGGAGGACGGAGCGCCGGTCATGGCGATCAGCCGGGCGCCCTGGCGCTTGATGAGCGGCACGATCGCGAGCAACTCCTGGGTTTCCCCGGAATTGGACAGCGCGATGAAGACATCCTCGCGCTTGACCATCCCGAGGTCGCCGTGGCTGGCCTCGGCCGGGTGCACGAAGAAGGCGGGGCTGCCCGTCGAGGCCAGGGTGGCCGCGATCTTGCGGGCGATGTGCCCCGACTTGCCCATTCCGCTGACGACCACCCGCCCGGTGCACCCGAGCACCAGCATGCAGGCACGGGCGAAATTCCCGTCGATCCGCGATTCGAGCCCCGAAATCGCCTGCGCTTCGATGCGCAACACCTCGATCGCGCGCTGCTGCAGCCAGCCCACGTCGGGTTCGGTCGCCTTGTCCATGGCGCCGAGTATATAGACAGTGCGCCGTGCGGCCAGGGGGTGGTGCCGGCGACTTGCGGATAGAATTCCCGCTAACGTTCCGACAAGGACCAAGGATCAGGGACCGGCGCCGCCGGCCCTCCCCCTCGTGCCCCAGGCTTCCGAAGAAAATCCTCACGCCGAGATCCTCCGCATCGAGAACCTGCGCTTCGGCTACGACGATGCGCGGCCGATTCTCGACGGCGTCGACATGAGCTTTCGTCGCGGCACCGTCACCGCCCTGATGGGCGGATCGGGTTCCGGCAAGACCACCTTGCTGCGCCTGATCGGCGGGCAGGTCCGGGCGCAGCGCGGTCGGGTGCTGTTCGAGGGGACCGATGTCGGCACCCTCGGGCGTGACGAGCTCTTCGCCGTGCGTCGCCGCATGGGCATGCTGTTCCAGTTCGGAGCCCTGTTCACCGATCTCGACGTCTTCGAGAACGTGGCCTTTCCACTGCGCGAGCACACCGACCTGCCCGAGGAGACGATCCGCGACCTCGTCCTCATGAAGCTGAATGCGGTCGGGTTGCGCGGCGCGGCCCGCCTGCGCACATCCCAGGTCTCCGGCGGCATGGCGCGGCGGATCGCGCTCGCCCGGGCGATCGCGCTCGATCCGCCCCTGCTGCTCTACGACGAGCCCTTCGCGGGGCTGGACCCGATCTCCCTGGGTACCGTCGCGCAGCTGATCCGGCGCCTGAACGACGCCCTCGGGGCGACGTCGGTACTGGTGACCCACGATGTCCACGAGTCCTTCGAGATTGCCGACCAGGTCTATCTGCTGGCGCAGGGCCGGATCGCCGCCGGCGGCACGCCCGCCGAGCTGATGGCGTCGACCGATCCGCTGGTGGGCCAGTTCCTCAGGGGCGAGCGCGAGGGACCGGTGGCGTTCCACTACCCGGCTCCCCCGCTGGCGAGCGATTTCGGCATCGGGGATCCGCCATGACGCGGATCCTGGACGCCATCGCCGGGCTCGGCGCCTGGGTGCTGTCGCTCCTTGCCGGCATGGGCTACGGCGCCCGCTTCTTCCTGCGCCTGTGCCTGCTCTCGCTGCGGACCCTGTCCCGGCCGCGGCTGCTGCTCGACCAGATCCACTTCATCGGCAACTATTCGCTGTCGATCATCCTGGTCTCCGGGCTCTTCGTCGGCTTCGTGCTCGGCCTCCAGGGCTACTACACCCTCCAGTCCTTCGGTTCGGAACAGGCGCTCGGCGTGCTGGTGGCGCTGTCGCTGGTGCGCGAGCTCGGGCCGGTCGTGGCCGCGCTGCTGTTCGCCGGGCGGGCGGGCACTTCCCTGACCGCCGAGATCGGCCTCATGAAGTCGGGCGAGCAGCTGCTCGCCATGGAGATGATGGCGGTCGACCCGGTCGCCCGGGTCCTGGCGCCGCGCTTTCTCGGGGCGGTCATTGCGATGCCGCTGCTCGCCGCGATGTTCTCGGCGGTCGGCGTGTTCGGCGGCTACCTGGTCGGCGTGCACCTGATCGGCGTCGATGCCGGTGCCTTCTGGTCGCAGATGCAAGCGGGCGTGGACGTCTTCGCCGACGTCGGCAACGGCCTGATCAAGAGCGTCGTGTTCGGCTTCATCTGCGCCTTCGTCGCCCTGTACGTCGGCTACGAGGCGCGCCCGACGCCCGAAGGCGTGGCGCGGGCCACCACGACCACCGTGGTGGCCTCGTCGCTGGCCGTGCTCGGTGCCGATTTCCTCCTAACCGCGCTGATGTTCAGCACCTGAGGTCGAAAGATGAACCGAAAGACGACCGATACGCTGGTGGGCCTGTTCGTGCTGGGCGGGCTCGCCGCAATCCTGTTCCTCTCCCTGAAGGCGGGCAATCTCGCCACCTTCAGCTTTGCCGACGGCTACCAGGTCACGGCCCGCTTCGACAACATCGGCGGGCTGAAGGCGCGGGCGCCGGTCAAGAGCGCGGGGGTCGTCGTCGGCCGGGTCCAGTCGATCGGCTTCGACCCGAAATCGTTCCGCGCGACGGTCCGCATCGAGATCGAGGACCGCTACCGTTTCCCGAAGGACACGTCGGCGAGCATCCTGACCTCGGGCCTGCTCGGCGAGCAGTACATCGGCCTGGCGCCCGGGGGCGACCCCGAGGATCTCGAGGCCGACGACATCATCACGATGACGCAGTCGGCTGTCGTTCTCGAGAGCCTGATCGGCCAGTTCCTCTACGGTCGCGCGTCCGAAGGAGGCTCCCAGTGATCCGGACATCCCGGCTGCGCGCCGCATTCCTGTCGTCGATGCTCGCCGCGACCCTCGCGCTCGGCGGCTGCGCGAGCTCGCAGGGCCCCGGCGCTTCGGTCGATCCGCTCGAGCCGATGAACCGTGCGGTATTCGCATTCAACGACAAGCTCGACGAATACGCGCTCAAGCCGGCCGCGACCGCCTATCGCGACTATGTGCCCGAGACCTTCCGCTTCATCGCGGGCAACATGTTCGAGAACCTGCGCGACGTGTGGACCTCGGTCAACAACCTGCTGCAGGGCAAGCCCGGACGGGCGGTGACCGACTTCAGCAGGGTGGTCGTCAACACCACCTTCGGATTCCTCGGCATGGGCGACGTGGCCTCGGAGCTCGGCCTGCCGAAGCATCGCGAGGACTTCGGCCAGACGCTCGGAGCCTGGGGCGTGCCGACCGGCCCCTACCTGGTGCTGCCGTTCTTCGGACCCTCGAACTTCCGGGACGGTCCCAGCCTCATCGTCGATGCGCTCGGCGATCCGCTTCCCCATGTGGTCGACGACGTCCCGACGCGCAACACCGCCTACGGTATCCGCATCCTCGATACGCGCGCCGGTCTGCTGCGCGCGGGCGGGATCATGGACGACGTCGCGCTCGACAGGTACCTGTTCATGCGGGACGGCTATCTGCAGCGTCGCCGCAGCCTTGTGTACGATGGCGATCCTCCGCCGCTCGACGATGATGACAGCTGGCTCGACGAAGACGAGTGAACGACAAGGAATGCCCATGAAAACGCCCGCTTCCATGCAACCGATGCGTCGCCTCCTGCTGGGGCTGGTCGCGCTGCTTGCCGCCGGCCTCGCCTTCGTGGCATCGGCGCCGGTGCGTGCCCAGGAGGCGCCCGACAAGCAGATCGAAAGGCTCAGCGCCGAGGTGCTCGCCCGCATCAAGGCCGACCCCGAGATCCGTTCCGGCAATCTCGAACGGATCTCGCAGTTCGTCGACGAGATGGTCATGCCCAGCGTCGATTTCGAGCGCATGACCGCGCTGTCGGTCGGTCGCGGCTGGCGCGAAGCCAGCGCGGAGCAGCGCGCCGAGCTGGTCAAGCAGTTCCGCATGCTGCTGCTGCGCACGTATTCGGGCGCGCTGTCGGAAGTCCGTGACCAGTCGATCCGCATGAAGCCCCTGCGGGCCGACCCGGCCGACAAGGACGTCATCGTGCGCAGCGAGGTCATCGGCCAGGGCACCGAGCCGATCCAGCTCGACTACCGGATGCGGCGCACCAACGAGAACTGGAAGATCTACGACATCAACGTGCTCGGTGTCTGGCTGGTCGAGACCTACCGGGGCCAGTTCGGCCAGATCATCAGCCAGGGTGGCATCCAGGGCCTGGTCGACTCCCTGCGCCAGCGCAACAACCGGGGCGGGACCGAACCGCCTCCCTCCAAGAGCTGAGAACCCGTGAACGAACCCCCCACGCCCGCTCGTCACGCCATGTCGGCCCCGCTCTTCGTTGCAAATGCTCGCCATGTCGCCCGACATGGCTGCGCTTTGCGCCTCGATCGGAACCGCCCTGGCGCACCGCTCGGGCGCGTTCGATTCATTCACGGGTTCTGAGAGTTCTCGACAACCCTCCGACATGCAGATTCCGGCACGGGTCACGCTCGCCGAAGCCACCGCCTTCCGGGCCGCGGCGCTTGCCGCCTGCGCGGCCGGCGCGCGCGATCTCGACCTCGCCGGCCTGGCCGAATACGATTCGGCCGCCGTCGCCGTCCTGCTCGAGATCCGGCGCGCGCCGGGCGGCGCCGGGGTGCGCTTCCTGAACGTTCCGGCGAATTTGCGTAAACTCGCCAGTCTCTACGGCGTCGATTCCCTGCTCTTCGACATCCGGACCACGGCGACGGACCTGGGGCGCGTCTAGTCGCGTCTCGCTCCCGGATGTCGTGACCCGGTGTCCGCCTCGCCGTTCCGTCCGGATACCATGTCCATTGCCATCGATATCGATTCGGTCGTCAAGCGATACGGATCGTTCACCGCGCTTCACGGCGTTTCGTTCCAGGTCCACGAGGGCGAGTTCTTCGGTCTGCTCGGCCCCAACGGCGCCGGCAAGACCACGCTGATCTCGACGATCGCCGGGCTTGTACGCGCAAGCTCCGGAACGGTCCGGGTGATGGGGCACGACGTGGTCGCCGACTACCGGGCGGCCCGCGCCTCGCTGGGCGTCGTTCCGCAGGAGATCGTCTTCGATCCGTTCTTCACGGTCCGCGAGACGCTGCGCATCACCTCGGGCTACTACGGCATCCGCCGCAACGACGACTGGATCGACGAAGTCCTTGCCGGCCTCGACCTCGAATCCAAGGCCGACGAGAACATGCGGGCCCTGTCGGGCGGCATGAAGCGAAGGGTGCTGGTCGCCCAGGCGCTCGTGCACCGGCCGCCGGTGATCGTCCTGGACGAGCCGACCGCGGGCGTCGACGTCGAGCTGCGCCAGACCCTGTGGCAGTTCGTCCGGCGGCTCAACGAGAGCGGCCACACGATCGTGCTGACCACCCACTACCTCGAGGAAGCGCAGGAGTTCTGCGGCCGCATCGCGATGCTCAACCAGGGGCGGCTGGTCGCGCTCGACGCGACCCGGGAGCTGCTGCGCGCTTTCAGCGCTGGTCGCCTCGTGCTGCGGATCTCGGGGGCTCCATTGCCCGCATCGCTCGAGCCCCTGGTCATCGAGGCTCCCGGGCGCGACCGGATCGCGCTGCGGGTCGATCGCTACGATGCGGTCGAGCCGATGCTCGCGATGCTCCGCGAGGCCGGCTGCCGGATCGAGGAGATGGAGCTGCTGCATGCCGACCTCGAGGAGGTCTTCGTCTCGATCATGAGGGAGTCGCGGGCATGAACGGGTTTCGTACGCTCTTCTACAAGGAGCTGCTGCGATTCACCAAGGTGGGTTTCCAGACGATCGGGGCCCCGATCGTCTCGGCGCTGCTGTACCTCCTGATCTTCGGTCATGTCCTGGAGGGCCGGGTCGAGGTATTCGACAGCGTCGGCTACACCTCGTTCCTGGTGCCGGGGCTGGTGATGATGTCGCTGCTGCAGAATTCCTTCGCCAACGCCTCGTCGTCGCTGGTGCAGAGCAAGGTGACCGGGAACATCGTGTTCGTCCTGCTGCCGCCCATGTCGAGCCTCGAGATCTTCCTCGCATACGTCCTGGCGGCCATGGTCCGGGGCCTGGCGGTCGGCCTCGGCGTGCTTCTGGTCACCATCCTCTTCATCGAGCCGCGGATCGCCGAACCGGGCTGGATCCTCGTCTTCGCGATCCTGGGCAGTGCGATTCTCGCTACAATGGGCCTGCTCGCCGGCATCTGGGCGGACAAGTTCGACCAGATGGCCGCCTTCCAGAATTTCTTCATCATGCCGCTGACCTTCCTGGCCGGCGTGTTCTACTCGGTGAAGTCGCTGCCCGGGTTCTGGCAGGACCTGTCCCACCTGAACCCGTTCTTCTACATGGTCGACGGCTTCCGCCGCGGATTTCTCGGCGTTTCCGACGTGGACCCCTGGGTGAGCCTGGTCGTGGTCGGCGGCAGCTTCGGGCTGGTGGCGGCGTTCTCGCTCGCCCTGCTGTCCCGAGGCTACAAGCTGCGTCACTGATCCGTGGTCCGATCGGCGCGCCGCGATACACAGGAACCGGAACAACGATGATTACCCCCCAGGATGTTCGCCGATTCATCGCCGAAGGCCTGCCCTGCGAGCTCCTCGAGGTCGACGGCGACGGCCGGCATTTCGACGCCCTGATCGTCTCCAGCCTCTTCGAGGGCAAGCGCCCGGTGCAGCGCCACCAGCTCGTCTACCGCGCGCTCGGTGACCGCATGCGCGAGCAGATCCA
>JAMLIN010000065.1 GCA_023954135.1 Burkholderiaceae bacterium
AGGCAAGCGCACGCTGGTGGTCGACCTCGATGGCCAGGGCAACGCCTCTCAGTACCTGCTCGGCCATGCCGTCTCGGATGCGACGCCGACCGTAGCCGACTTCTTCGAGCAGAGCCTGAGCTACAAGCTCTCGACACTGCCGATCGAGAGCTTCGTGCATCGCACCCCGTTCGAGAACCTCGACCTGATGCCGGCGAGCCCGGACCTCGCCGACCTGCACGGCAAGCTCGAGTCGCGCTCGAAGATCCTCAAGCTGCGCAAGGCGCTGGATTCGCTCCATGAGGCCTATGACGAGATCTTCATCGACACCCCGCCGGCGCTGAACTTCTACACCCGCTCGGCACTCATCGCCGCCGATGGCTGCCTGATCCCCTTCGACTGCGACGACTTTTCCCGCCAGGCCCTCTACGGCCTGATCGATGCGGTCGAGGACATCCGCGACGACCACAACGAGGATCTCGTCATCGAGGGCATCGTCGTCAACCAGTTCCAGCCGCGCGCCAGCCTGCCGGCCCGGATCGTCCAGGAGCTGCTCGACGAGGGCCTGCCGGTGCTCCACTCGAAGCTCTCGAGCTCGGTGAAGATCCGCGAGTCCCATGACGTCTCGAAGCCGCTGGTCGCCTGTGCGCCCGGACACAAGCTGACCGCGGAGTTCCGCGGCCTCTACGACGAGCTCGAGGCCGGTCGCGGGAAGGGGCGTCGCGGGAGGAAGTAGCGCCCGGGCGGGCGTCAGCCCAGCATCTGGCCGCCGTCGACCGCGATCGTCTGCCCCGTGACCCAGCGGGCGTCGTCGCTCGCGAGGAACAGCGCCACGCTGGCCACTTCCTCGGCCGTGCCCATCCGCCCGAAGGGGATCGTGCCGCGGATCCGGGCGTAGAGCTCGGGCTGCTTCCGGCGGGCCTGGTCCCAGACTCCGTCGGGGAATTCGATCGAGCCGGGCGCGATGCAGTTGACCCGGATCCGCTGCTTCGCGAGCTGGGCCGCCTGGGTGCGGGTGTACTGGATCAGGGCCGCCTTGACCGCGCCGTAGGCGGGGGTACGGGTGCTCGGCGCCAGGCCCGAGATCGACGAGATATGGAGGATCGATGCCCCGGGGCGCACCGTCAGGTGCGGCAGCGCGGCGCGGCAGGCCCGCACCGTACCGAGCAGGTCGATCTCGATGCTGGCCGCCCAGCCGGCTTCGTCGTCGGTGCGCCCGAACCCGGACGCATTGTTCACCAGCACGTCGATGCCGCCGAGGGCGGCGGCCGCCCCTCCGATGTAGTCGGCGATGGCCTGCGGCTGGGCGAGATCGCAGCAGGCCGCGTGCGCCGGGCGGCCGCTGCGCCCGGCGAGCTCGGTCTCGGTCGCCCGCAGGGCCTCCTCGCCCCGGGCGCAGATCGATACGCTCGCCCCTTCGGCGGCGAAGCCGAGCGCGATCGCCCGGCCGATTCCCCGGCTGGCGCCCGTCACGACGACGCGCCGCCCTTCGAACTTCCCAGCCATTGGCCTGTCCCTCCACCTGTTTCCGACAGTCTAGCGAGCGGCGCGGGCCTGCGCATCGGAATCTCGGCGCGCTACGATAGGCGCACCGGCGTGCAGGAACGAAGCCTGCGTCGTGAACCAGGGACCAGAATCCCCCTCAGGAGACCGTGACATGAGCGAATCGGCGATCCGCCGCCAGACCGTGGGCGACATCCTGCGCCGCACCGCGGCGCGACTTCCGGACAAGACAGGCCTGGTCTGCGGCGAGGTCGCCTGGACCTACCGGGAATTCGACCGCATCGCCAACCGTCTCGCCAACGGACTGGCCGCCGACGGCATCCGGCAGGGCGACCGCGTCGCGATCCTGTCGCGCAACTCGCATGCCTTCGCCGCCATGCGCTTCGCGCTGGCGCGGCTGGGTGCGGTGCTGGTGCCGATCAACTTCATGCTCAACGCCGATGAGGTCGGGTTCATCCTGCGCCACAGCGGCGCGCGCCGGCTCGCGGTCGGCGCCGATCTGCTCGAGCTCGCCCGGCAGGCGATCGCCCGGGAGACCGCGGTCGAATCACTGCTCTGGCTCCCGGGCGAGGACCCGGCCGAGCCGCCCGCGGGGCTGGCGAGCTTCGACGCGATCCTGTCGCCTTCCGATGCGGCGCCCGATGTCGCGATCGACGGCGGCTCGCTGCTGCAGATCATCTACACCAGCGGCACCGAATCCGCCCCCAAGGGGGCGATGCTCACCCACGACGCCGTGCTCTGGCAGTACGTGAGCTGCGTCGCCGACGCCGAGATCCACGGCGACGACCTCATGCTGCATGCGCTGCCGCTCTATCACTGCGCGCAGCTCGACGTCTTCTTCGGTCCCGGCGTCTACGCCGGCGCCACCAACGTGATCACCGGCAAGCCGACTCCGGCCAACCTGCTGGACCTGCTCTCGCGCTACCGGGTGAGCTCCTTCTTCGCGCCGCCCTCGGTCTGGATCGGTCTGCTGCGCGACCCCGGCTTCGATTCGGCCGACCTGTCGGCACTGGCCAAGGGCTACTACGGCGCCTCGATCATGCCGGTCGAAGTGCTGCGCGAGCTCGCCGCCCGCCTGCCGCGGGTGCGCCTGTGGAACCTCTACGGCCAGACCGAGATCGCACCGCTCGCGACCATGCTCGGGCCCGACGAGCAGCTGAGCCGGCCCGGCTCGGCGGGCCGCCCGGTGCGCAACGTCGAGACCCGTGTGGTCGACGACGACATGCGCGACGTCGGTCCCGGCGAGGTCGGCGAGATCGTCCATCGCTCGCCGCAGCTGATGTCGGGCTACTACAAGGATCCCGAGCGCACCGCCGACGCTTTCCACGGCGGCTGGTTCCACAGCGGCGATCTCGCCGTGGTCGATGCCGACGGCTACATCACCGTCGTCGATCGCAAGAAGGACATGATCAAGACGGGCGGGGAGAACGTCTCGAGCCGCGAGGTCGAGGAAACGCTGTACGGCCATCCGGCGGTCTCGGAGGTCGCGGTGGTGGGCCTGCCCGATCCGCGCTGGATCGAGGCGGTCACGGCGGTGGTGGTGCCCCGCGCCGGTCACGAGGTCGGCGAGGACGAGCTGATCGTGTTCTGCCGCGAGCGCCTCGCCCACTTCAAGTCGCCCAGGCGGGTGATCTTCGCCGAGGCCCTGCCGAAGAACCCGAGCGGGAAGGTGCTGAAGCGCTCCTTGCGCGAAACGTTCAATCAGGCGACGAGCACCACCTTGTAGCCGCCCGACTTCTCGTCGAGCTCGAGCTCGACGAGGTGGCGGGCCTGGGCTTCCTCGAGCAGTCCGTTGAAGGACCGGAAACCGTAGTAGCTCTCGGAGAAGCCGGGATTGCGGCGCTTGAGCGCCTGCTTGATCATCGAGCCCCAGATCTTCTCCTCGGCGCCGCGCTCGGTGAGCAGGGCCTCGCAGGTATCGACGACCAGGTCCATCGCCCGCTGCACCCGGTCGTCATCGCCGGCATCCGCTGCCCCGGCGGACTCCGGTGCCGGCATCGGCGCCGGTTCCGCCGCGGGTGTCGGCGGGCCCGCTTCTGCCGGGGCGGCAGCGCCGGGCGCACCCTTGCGCGACCGGCTCTTGCGCGCGGTCCTCGCCATCGTCTTGTCCGCCGACTTCTCCGCCGACTTCTCCGCTGCCTTCTCCGCCGGCTTGTCGGCAGTCTTCTCCGTCGTCTTCGCGGACGCCTTGCTGCCAGCCTTCCCTCCCGCCTTCCCGGCGCGGGACCGCGGTCGCGCCTGCAGGCGAACCAGGTCGTCGTAGTAGATGAACTCGTCGCAATTGGCGATCAGCAGGTCCGAGGTCGAGTTCTTGACCCCGATGCCGATCACCGTCTTGTTGTTCTCGCGCAGCTTGCTCACCAGCGGCGAGAAATCCGAGTCCCCGCTGATGATGACGAAGGTGTCGACGTGCGACTTCGTGTAGCAGAGGTCGAGGGCGTCGACCACCAGCCGGATGTCGGCCGAGTTCTTGCCCGACTGGCGCACATGCGGGATCTCGATCAGCTCGAACGAGGCCTGGTGCATGGCCGCCTTGAAGCCCTTGTAGCGCTCCCAGTCGCAATAGGCCTTCTTGACCACGATGCTGCCCTTGAGCAGCAGCTTCTCGAGGATCAGCCCGATGTCGAAGCGCTCGTAGCGGGCTTCCTCGACGCCGAGCGCGACGTTCTCGAAGTCGCAGAACAGGGCCATGCTCTGGGTGTCGTGGCTGGAACCGTTCATGTTCTTTCCTGGGATGTTGGCGCTGGGACGGCAGCGCCGCGGCGTTGCCAGCCGATGAGCGCGAGCAGGCAGCCCGAGGAGGCCGCCAGCAGCACCAGGCCCCAGGCGGTGATGCTGGCGCCCGCCATCGCGACCGCGAGGGTCCCGACCGACGACGATACCACCTGCGCGAAGAATCCGAAGAAGGACGAGGTGAAGCCGGCGATCGCGCCGTGCGGCTCGAGGGTCATCGCGGTCGCGTTCGAGAACACGATCAGGTAGCCGATCGCGAACACGAACATCGTCGCCGACAGGCTGTATGGCCCGATCCGTCCGGCAACCGACAGCAGGACGACCGCGAGGCAGGCGGCCGACATGATCAGGCTGGCGATGATCGCGCTGGCCACCGGCCCGATCCGTCCGATCAGCCGGTGGTTGAGGAACTGGCCGATGATGATGCCCACGCCGTGCAGGCCGAACAGGATGGCGAACATCGTGCCGTCGATGCCGAAGTTGGCTCCGTAGATCCGCGGCATGCCCGCGATGATCGTGATCATGCTGACCATCGCCAGCGCCGCCAGCAGCATGAAGAAGCGGGACTGGGGGTTGCGCACGACCGCCCGGGCATTGGCGAGCACCGTCCTCGGGGCCAGTGCGCCCGGATCGCGCTCGCGCAAGGTCTCGGGCAGGCGGGCGAGGGTGGCGGCCAGCCCGAGGGCGAACAGGCACATGGCGACGAAGACCGCCCGCCAGCTGCCGCCGACCGCCGCCAGACCGACGCCGATCAGGGGCGCGAAGATCGGGCCCACGGCGAAGATCCCGCTCGCGATCGCCATGTTGCGCGGCAGCTCCACCGGATCGGAAACATCGCGCACCATCGCCCGGCCCAGCACGGGCCCGACCGCGCCGCCCAGCCCCTGCAGGGCGCGTCCGGCCAGCACGCCGGCGAGCCCGCCGCTGGCGAGCGCCACCAGCGCGCCGGCCGCATACAGTGCGAGCCCCGCCGCGATCACCGGGCGCCGGCCGAAGCGGTCGGCGAGCGGGCCCATCACCAGCTGGCCGACGCCGAGGAAGAAGATGTACAGCGTGACGGTGGCGTGCAGGCTCTCCGGCGGCGCGTCGAGCGAGCCGGCCATGGGCCCGAAGAAGGGCAGGGTGATGTCGATGGAGAAGGCGCCGATGCTGAGCAGCAGCCCGCAGTAGACGATGATCTGGCGCTTGGTCACGGATGTGGGAATGGGCGGTGCATTCGCGGCGGGCAAGTCGCGATGATAGCTGCCGCAGAGGCGCCGCTGCGGCGCCTCGTGAAGAGGCCGGGCGACGACGCTAGCGATAGACGCCGTCCCAGGGGCCGGCTTCCACGACCAGCGTGCGCCCGTCCTCCGACACCTTCGGCCGGTTCATCTCGAAGGTCGTCTCGGGCGTGACGACGGCGTAGTCCATGTAGCCCATGCGGGCGATCGGGCGGGCGGCGGCGGTATCGAAGCGGCCGTCGCGTATGTAGGCATCGTCGATGTATATCGCCACGACCTCGCCGATGATGACGGTGTTGGGCGGCTGCTGCGGGCGCCGTGGGTCGCCCGGCAGCTCGATCGTCTTCCAGAGCCGGCACTCGAGCGCCGCCGGGCTGTTCGCCACCCGCGGCGGCGCGACGTGCCGGGAGGCGGCGGCCGGCAGTTTCGCGAGATCGAACTCGTCGACGTCGGCGGCCACCGGCGCGCAGCTCGTGTTCATCTGCTCGCGCAGGTTCCAGCTGGCGAACGAGCAGGTGAATTCGCCGTTGGCCTCGATGTTCGCCTGGCTGTCCTTGCGGCCTATCGAGGAGAACATCACGAAGGGCGGCTTGTCGCTGACCCCGTTGAAGAAGCTGTACGGCGCGAGGTTGGGCACTCCGTCGGGGCCGATCGTGCCGATCCAGCCGATCGGCCGGGGCGCGACGAGCGCCTTGAACGGGTCGAAGGCGAGGCCGTGCGGTTCGCTGCGGGGGTCGTAGTGCATGGTCGGGTTCAGCCGGGTTCGCCGTCGCCCATCATGGACTGCTCGTAGTTCGGCAGGCCGACGGCATCGATCAGGTCGAGCTGCGTCTCGAGCCAGTCGATGTGTTCTTCGGTGTCGTCGAGGATGTCGACGAAAATCTCGCGCGAGACGAAATCGCGAGCCTGCTCGCAGAGCGCGATGGCATTGCGGACATGATCGCGGGCCATCACCTCGAGCTCGTGGTCGCAGGCCAGCATCTCGGGCGTGCTCTCGCCGATGCGCAGCTTGTGCAGTGCCTGCAGGTTGGGCAGGCCGCCGAGCATCAGGACGCGCTTGACCAGCCTGTCGGCGTGCTTCATCTCGCCGATCGATTCGGCGTATTCCTTGTCGTTGAGGCGACCCAGGCCGCGGTTCTCGTACATCCGCGCATGCAGGAAATACTGGTTGACGGCCGTCAACTCGTTGGTGAGCTGCTTGTTGAGTGCCTCGATGACTTTCTTGTCACCAGCGAGGGCTGATGATTTTTTCGTGCTCATCGCTGCCTCCGGATTCCGATCCAAAGGAGCAACGATACCGAAAAGCGCGAACGCTTACCGGAACGCAAATCGTTCGTGGATAGTAGGTGTCGGGGTTTTCTGCTTCAGGCCCGGGCAGGCTCGCGCAGATGGTCCTCGAGAACCTGGCGGGCGCAGTCCTGGCACATGCCGCAGCAGGTGCCCACCCCGAGCTCCTCCTGGAGGTCGTCGAAGCTCGAGATGCCGAGCTCGGTGCTCGCGCGGATTTCCTGCTCGGTAATCGCGTTGCAGACACAGACAATCATGGTCGGTAGGACTCCATCGGACCTTTACCCGCTTGTGGCTTTGGCGAGCTGCGGATAGTATGAACATAAACCATTCGCATTTGCAACTCCATGACGCACACCAAGGCACAGCCGGCCGATTCTCCCCGTCGACCGGAAGGGGCTCCCCCCTCCGCCAACGGCCGCCCCGCCTCCACGCGCCGGTTCGAAAGCGCCGACCTGTTCGCGGGTACCGACGAGGTCTTCATCCAGCATCGCGGGCGGGAGTATCGGCTGCGCATCACCCAGAACGGCAAGCTGATCCTCAACGCTTGATCGCGGGTTCGGATTCGAGCGCATGACCGCGTTGGGGCGCCTTGCCGTACAACCGTACTGTCTTCGGCGCCCCGCCTTGCCCTGCACTCGAATCCGAACCCGCCCGAGATTTCGTCCAGGAATCGTGGGTCGGTTCCGACGATAGCCCCCGGCGCGGCCTCGCAGCCGGTACGATTTCCTCCCAGGAGAGATTTCACATGCATCCAGGCAGCCTAGGGGCCTGCGCGGCAGAAGCGTCGCCGGCTGCAACGCGCGGGAAAACGGCCCATCGCGACGCTGCCGCCTGCGCCCAGGGAGCCACCCTGGGCTTGTCAGCAGCGCCACGCTGGCCTCGTTTCTCGCGCGTTTCGCTTCGGCGGCTTCTGCCGCGCAGGCCCCTGGGGGGGTTGCGGTACCGGCTCGCGCCCTTTCTGCTCGTATTCGCAGGGGCGATCGCCGCCGGCTGCACCGAGCGGGGTCCGGGGGCGGCGGCGGTCGCGACGACCGATGCCCGTATCGCGCATGCGGTCTACGAGGACTCGCTCGCGGCGGCGCGCGATCTGCTCGCCGCCGTCGAGACCTTCGTCGCCGACCCGAGCGAGGCCAACTACGCTGCTGCCCGCCAGGCCTGGCTTGCCGCCCGCGAGCCCTATGGCCAGAGCGAGGTCTATCGGTTCAGGCTCTCGCCGATCGACTCCACCAACGGCGTCGACGAGGACGGGCCCGAGGGACGGATCAATGCCTGGCCGCTCGGCGAGGCATTGATCGACTACGTGGCCGAAAGGGTCGATGGGGACGAGGGCCCGGAGGCCGGCACACCCTCGGTATCGCCCAACATCATCGCCGACCTGGAGCGGGTGCCTGACATCGACAAGGCCGCCATCGCCGCCCTCGACCAGGACGGAGGGGACGAGCGCAACGTCGCCACCGGCTATCACGCGATCGAGTTCCTGCTGTGGGGCCAGGATCTCAACGAGGGCGAGGAGCGCACGGGCTGGGACGGCATCGCCCGCCGCGACGCCACGCCGGGCCGGCGCCCGCGCAGCGACTACGATACCGCCGGGGGCTGCACCAGCGGCGTCGGTTCGCCGCAACCGGACATCGTCTGCAAGCGGCGCGGCGACTATCTCAAGGCGGCCGCCGGGCTGCTGGTCGATGACCTTGCCGGGATCGTCGCGCGCTGGGATCCGCAGGACGGCGACTACTACCGCGAGTACGTCGCCGCGGGCGATACCGCGATCGCGAAGATCCTCGAATCGATGGGGCGGCTCGGCTACGGCGAGCTCGCCGGCGAACGCATCCAGATCCCGCTCACCCAGGATTCGCAGGAGGACGAGCATTCCTGCTTCTCGGACAACACCCATCGCGACATCTACCTGAACGCGCTCGGGATCCGCAACAGTTTCCGCGGCAGCTACCGGCGCATCGACGGCTCGACCGTCGAGGGCTCCAGCCTGGATGCGCTGCTGCGCGCCCGGGGCCATGGCGCGGTGGCGGACGAGCTCGGCCGGCGCATCGACGTGGCGGTCGCCGCGGCCGATGCGATCGTCGAAAGGGCCGAAGCCGACATGCCCTTCGACATGCAGATCCAGGCAGGCGGCCCCAACGATCCGGTGATCAATGCGCTGATCGCCGCGCTCGTCGGGCAGACGGCCTCGGTCCAGGCGGCGATCGACGCTCTCGGCCTGCAGGCGGGCGACCTCAAGCAGGACACCGGCCAGCAGTTGTGATCGGATGAGCAGCTTTCCGATGCGGGTGGGCATGGTCGCGATCGCGGTGACGCTCCTCGCGTCGGCCTGCGATCGATCCGGCCGGCAGGCCGCCGCACCACCGGCCGATCCGGCCGAGCGCGCCGGCGGCGGCGCCACCTCGGTGGCGGTCGCCGACCTGAACGCTTTCGCCAGACCGGCGGCGAATCTCGATTTCATCGGCAAGAGCCTGTTCGAGAACGGCAACCATCTGTTCCGCACGCCGCGCGGCGCGGAACGCGGTACCGGGCCGATCTCCAATGCGCAGACCTGCCAGGGCTGCCATGTCCGGGACGGCCGGGGCCAGCCGCCGCGCGACGCGGCCCGGCCTCTCGCCCCGGCCGGGCCGATGGTTTCGATGCTGCTCCGGCTCGCGCGGCTCGAAGCCGACGGCGGCTTCGGGCCCGACCCGGTCTACGGCGGCCAGTTGCAGACGCGGGGGGTCGACGGCGATCCCCGCCATGATGGAGCCCTCGGCGACGACGGACCGGCCCTGGGCGAGGCGCGCGTCGACATCGCCTACGAGCCGATCGTCGGCCGCTATCCCGACGGCACGCCCTACGAGCTGCTACGGCCGGTCTACCGGATCTCGGAGGCGTCCTACGGACCCTTTGCCGAAGGTATCCGCTTCTCGCCGCGGGTCGCGCCGGCGGTCTTCGGCGCCGGCTTGCTCGAAGCGATCCCGGAGGCCGACCTGCTGACGGCGGCCGACCCGGACGATGCCGATGGCAACGGCATCTCGGGGCGCCCCAACCGGGTGGTCGATCCGGTCAGCGGCACGGTGGTGCTCGGCCGCTTCGGCCTCAAGGCGGGCGCGGCTTCCGTGCTCGCGCAGTCGGCCGCGGCCTATCGCAACGACATGGGCCTGACCAGCGCGCTGTTTCCCACCGAGCCCTGCACCGGGCAGCAGCCCGCCTGCCTGCGGGCGGCGATGCGCGAGCTGGCGGCGTTGCGTGAGCCGGACGGCGTCGATCTCACCGATCTCGAGCTCGCCCAGGTCGAGCTCTACACGCGCACGCTCGCGGTTCCGATGCGCCGCGGCTGGGACGAGGCGACCGCCGACTGGGCGGCGGAGATCAAGGCCGGTCGCGGCCATTTCGAGCGCTTCGGCTGCGCTGCCTGCCATGTGCCGGAGCAGCGCACCGGGACGGCCGCCGGCAGCGCGCTCGGCGCCATCACGGACCTGGTCCGCCTGGAGCGGCCGGCGCCGCCGCTGGCGGCGCTTTCCGGGCAGCGGATCTTCCCGTACACCGACCTGCTGCTGCACGACATGGGCGGGCGCTGCGAGGTAAGCCGGGAAACCGCCGCGGGCGAGGCATGCACGGCCGGCGCCGGGTGTCATTGGGTGCAGCGCTGCAGTGGCCTGGCCGACAGGGTGCCGGAAGGCGATGCGGGGCCGTCGGAGTGGCGCACGCCGCCGCTCTGGGGGCTCGGCCTGGTCCAGACCGTCAACCCGCAGGCCGGCTTCCTGCACGACGGCCGTGCCCGCACGATCGAGGAGGCGATCCTCTGGCATGCCGAATCGGGCGGTGAAGCCGCTCCGGCCGCCGATGCCTTCCGGCAGGCGGACGGAACGCAGCGCGCGGAGCTGCTGCATTTCCTCGAGTCGCTGTGAGCGCGTCGGCCAACCCGATCGTCGTCGGCGGCGCGGCCGCTGCGATCGTGGCCGTGCTCGCGATCGTCGCGGGGGGCGGGGGTTTCGCCGCCGGTTCCGGTGGCGGGCTGTTCCAGCCGGCTCCCCGGCCGGATCCGGTCGCTCTTCCCCCGCTCGAGGGCTTCATCGGGCGTTCGTTCTTCGAGGATCCCTGGATCGCCGCACCCGCATCGACCACCCTGCGCGATGGCCTCGGGCCGCTCTACAACGCTCATGCCTGCGCGAGCTGCCATCGCACGGCGGGGCGCACGCCACCGGACGCGGATGCGCTCTCCCGGCCGCCCACCGGCATGGTGCTGAAGATCGGGCGCCGCGCCGGCGAATCCTTCGTGCCCGACCCGGTCTACGGCGACATGCTCCAGCGCCGGGCCCTGCCGTCGGTCGCCGCCGCGGGGGTGCCGGGTGAGGCGCGCTGGCGCCTGGAGCCCGTCGTCGTCGAGCTCGCCGACGACGGGCTGGGCTCCGTGCGCCGGCTGGAACGCCCGCTGCCGCGGATCGAGGCCTTCGCCCATGGCGAGCCGGCGCCGGGACTGCTGGTATCGGCCCGGATCGCCCCGATCCTGGCCGGGATCGGGCGGATCGAGCGCATCGCGGATGCCACGCTGCTCGCGCTCGAGGATCCCGACGATCGGGACGGCGACGGAATCTCCGGCCGGGCGCATCGCTTGCCCGGCGGATCCGCCGGGCCGCGCCTCGGGCGCTTCGGTCACAAGGCGGCGCATCCGGACCTTGCCCATCAGGTCGGCGCCGCCTTGCGCGACGATATCGGCATCACCAGCCGGCTCTTTCCCGCCGAGGCCTGCACCGCCGCGCAGTCGGCCTGCGCGCAGGCGGCGAGCGGGGCGGGCCCCGACGGGCCGCACGAGATCTCCGATGCGCTCTTCGATGCGCTGGTCGCCCACGTCGCCTCCCTGCCGCCGCCCGTGCGCCCCAGCCTCGATGATGCGGGCGAGGGCGCCGGGCTCTTCCGGGCGATCGGCTGTGCCGCCTGCCATGTCCCGCGCCTGCCCGCGATCGATGGCGGATGGGTCGCGCTCCATTCCGACCTGCTGCTGCACGACATGGGCGCGGGGCTGGCCGATGCCCTCGGCGAAGGCGATGCCGGCGGCGGCGAATGGCGTACCGCGCCCCTCATCGGCCTCGGTGAAAGGGAGCGCGCGGGCCGCGCCGGTTTCCTGCACGAT
>JAMLIN010000066.1 GCA_023954135.1 Burkholderiaceae bacterium
CAGCGCCGCGAACATCCCGCCGAAGTAGTACTCGGACGTCGGGTCGGTGAGAAAGAGCGCATGCTCGTCGGGCAGGGCGAAAGTGTCGCCCGCTGCATCGTGCTCGATATAGCCGATGCAGGTCATCGCGCCCAGCCATTCCTCGACATAGCGCGGATGGATCCCGGTGGCGTCGGCCAGGGTGTCCGCGGCGATCGGCCCGGCGCCCGCCATCGCCTTGAAGAGCCCTGTGCGGTCGCCGACGAAGACCAGCGCCGCGGCCATCGCGGTACCGACATCGCCGACCAGCTTCTGCATGAAGCGCTGGGTGCGTTCCTTGTCCATGGTCGGTGCTCCGAAGGCTTGCCGTGGTGATACCGAGTCGCCGCGCGGGCGAATCTCGGGTACGAGGGCCGGGGCGAGAAGCGGGCTACCCGCGGGTCGGCCGGCCAATGGTAGCTGGTCGAACCGTCCGGCCGATCGATCGGCGCTGGCGCGTCACCTGACGATGGCCTTCCCGATCATGCCGGCTTCGAGGTGGCCCGGAATCGTGCAGGCGAAATCGACCGTACCCGCTGTGGTGAACTGCCATACCATGTCGCCGTGCTCCCCCGGCTTCAGGTAGACCTGATTAGGTTCCTCGTGCGGCATGCCGGGGTTGTTCCGCATCTCCACGGCGTGCGCCTTCAGGTCGTCGAGCTGGCCGATCACCATCTCGTGATCGAGCTGTCCGCTGTTGCGTACCGAGAACCGGATCGTCTCGCCCGCCTTGACCTGGACATTCGATGGCCTGAACCGCATGTCGTCGCTGAGCGTGATTTCCATCGTGCGCGTGACTTTCCCCGGGTCACCCGGCTGGCCGGACAGGCTTGCGTGCCCGGCGGCGGTCGTGTGGTTGTGCGAGGCGTGCGTGCCATGACTGTGGCTGTGCTGGCCGGCGGCCGGCACCGTGAGGGGAAAGCTTGCGGCCAGCAGGAGCAGGACGAGGTCGTGCGTCTTCATGGGGCATTCCCTTGTGAATCTGTCGAACGAGACTCGAAATCTACCGTGCGCGGCCTGACGACCGGCTGACTCGGGTCAATAGGGCGGTGCCTTTCGCGCCCGCTGTTCGCGTGCCGCCTCGGTCCACCAGGCCAGGTCGTCGGCGAACCGCGCGAAGGCCTTCTCCAGGGATTGGCCGGCCGGTCCCGTTGCGCGGCCTTCGGCGTCGAGTGTCTGCGCGATCGGGCCGACGGCCAGGGTGCTGGATATGACGACCATGCCCATCTCCGAGAGGATGCCATGCCAGACGGTGCCGGAACGTACACCCGAGAACCGGCCGGCCGAGTAGCTGGCGATCGCCGCCGGGCGCCAGAACCACTCCTCGAGGAAGTGATCGGTCAGGTTCTTCAGGCCCGGCTGCGGACCCCAGTTGTACTCGCCGGTGACGAACACGAAGGCGTCGGCGGCACGGATCTTCTCCGCCAGGGCTTCCAGCGGGGCCGGCGCTTCCCCTTTCGGGTATTCCTTGTACATGCGATCGAGCATCGGCAGGCCGATGGCCCGGGCATCGACCAGCTCCGCCTCGGCGCCTCTGGCCCGAAGGCCGGCCACGAGGTAGTCGGCCAGCCGGATGCCCATTCGGTCGGAACGATAGGAACCATAAAGCACCAGGATCTTGTCAGCCATGTAATCCTCCGGAGGCGGTTGCGCAGTGGAGCGGGAAGACGAGTCGTGCGTGATTCGCGCGTCACTCCCTCAGCTTACCGCGCAAGCCTCGCGCCGGCAGGAATTGCCGCAGGCCCATCGGTGAGGATTCGTCGAGTTCGTAGCCCGGTGGCCGCCGTGCCTCGGGGCGGCAACCGGGCAGGTTCAGATCAGGGAACCGCGTTCAGATCACGGAACCGGATTAAGGTCCAGCCCGTCGATGATGTAGAGAGTATTCCCGTCGATGATGGTGTTGGCGCTGTCGAGGTATTTCTGCTGTAGAGCGAAGGTCGCTCCATTGACCCACAGGCCGAAGTCGTCGTCGTTGATCACGCCCAGGGTGGAGCTGTTGATGACCCACAGGCCCTCCATCTTGTCGTGCGGGTACTGCACCTCGGCGGTCATGTCGACGACCAGGGTCTTGTCCGCTGGCCGGATGCCGAGTGCGGCCAGCTGGTCCCAGCCTGCCTTGAAAGCCTGCGCCGCGCCGCCCGCCACCACCACCTGCTCAAGCGTCTGGCCGCCGATGGTCAGACCCGCCGCGGCATCCTGCGCGAGCGTACCGGTATCCGTGATGGCCTCGAGGTTGGTGGCTGTCCGCAAGTCGATCTTGTAGACCCGCTTGAAGGCTTGCGGATTGTCGCGATGGAAGGCGCCGTCGCGCTCGAGCACGAGAAAGCTCGTGTCGCTCAGGGCCACGATCGCCGAGTTGGAGTATTCCTGGCCGCTGATGTCCTCGCTCTCGATGCCCTGGCGATACAGGTACTGGGCAACCGCCTTGCTCTCGAGGTCGACGGCGACGATGCGGGTCAGGTTCGACTTGTTGGCGGGGCCGTTGGGGTTGCTCATGGCCGATTGCATGATGCCCACCAGGGTCTTGCCGTCCGGCGTGATCGTGAGGCCTTCCATGCCGCGGTTGGGGCGACGTTTGCCGAATTCCGCCGGCAGCAGGTAGCCACCCATGCGGCGGTCGTCGGCCGCGAACGCATTGATCCGGTCGATCTCGATGCCGTCGGCGTTGTAGTGGATGATATGCGGACCGTACTCGTCGCTCACCCAGAACGTGCCGTCGGCCAGCGCGACCAGGCCTTCGGCGTCGAGGCCGTAGGGGTCGGTCACGGTGGGGTTGGTGACGGCGTCGAAGGGCAGGGCGGGATCGACCAGCAGCGGGTTGCCGTCCATGCCGAACGCCACTTCGTTGGTGTAGCCGAGGCCAGCCGGGTTGGGCAGGCCGGTGATGTTCACGCCGCTGCGGTCCTTGAGCAGGATCTCGCGCAGCTTGATCACCTGGCCGTCGGCCGTCACCTCGAATTCGCCGATGCGCGGCACATAGCCGGGGTCGGGGAAGCGCTTGCCGGTGGGCGCGTAGTCGGTCTTCAGGTCGGCGTTGGGGCCACGGTCGGTGATGGCGTAGTAGCGATTGGCGATGGTGGGGTGGCCGACCATGTCCGAGCCGAAGCCGCCGCGACGGAACTCGATGTTGTGATCGCCGGTAACGTCGTCGAGCACCGGCGGAAGGTGCGTGATCAGCTCGAAGGCCGGACGTACGCCGGTGGTGCCGAAGGTAGTGTTCGGTGTGCAGCTGGCGGTGGTGTCGGTGACCTCGTCGGCGTCGAGCACGCCGTTGCGGTTGGTGTCCAGGCCGGTGGCGGTCTGCGTGCCGCCGAACCAGCATTCCTCGCTGCCGAAGGCGAGCGTTTTGTCGGCGGTGAGGCTGGCGGCGCCGTCGTTGTCATTGCCGCAGGCGGCGAGCGCCAGTGCCGCAGCCACCGCGACGGCAAGCGTCGTTCGTTTCATCGGTATTCCCCCGCCTTTCGTTTTTATGAAGGCGCTTACTGTGACGAGCGCGTGTGACGAGGGGATGAAGAGGCTCGCAAGGATTGCAGGCCGTCGGGCAGGACACGTATTCGGCAGCGGCCGGCACGCCCACTTCGGTGGGCGCTCAATAGGGCGGTACCGGACCGGACACCCGAGAACCGGCCGGCCGAATAGCTGGCGATCGCCGCCGGGCGCCGGAACCATTCCTCGAGGAAGTGATCGGTCAGGTTCTTCAGGCCCGGCTGCGGTCGGCGGGTGCTGGCCTGCTGCGCTTTCAGGGGGCTTGAAAAGCCCGTCGGCGTTCCGCTAGTATCTGGCCGCACCAGAGCCTCTAGTGGTCGGAACAGGGGGCGCTAACGTCGACGCTGCGCTTTTGTGCTCACCGAGAGGTTCGAATGATCGCCCGAATCATCGCCTGCGCTTTCGTGGTCGGAATCTCCGGTTGCGGCAACTGGTTCGTCGACTCGAGCTACGTCGACGACGCCGAGGCGAGAGCGAAGAATCCGAACCTGACCCGCGCGCAGCGAGGACGGATCTTCGAGAACGCCGGCGATACCGCCCTCGCCAGGGGGCGTCGCGGGTTCACCGACGACATGTATTTCAACGCGGCACTTGCCTACGACACCGGGCCGACGCCGGAGGGCGATGCCGACGTCCGGCGGATCTACGACAAGTGCATCCAGGCCCGTATCCAGTCTGCTCCGGGATGCAGCGAGGTTGCCGCGTTGATGGACGAGTGGAGCCGGATGCGACCCGGCGCCCCTGGCGGGCAGGGCGCCGCAGGCCGACAGGGCGCGCCGCAGTCCGCTGGCGGTGCTTCCTACATCTTGCCCGGACAGTCCCGTGCGGGCGGGTCGTCGCAGCCGGCGACGGAACCGACGCCGCCGGAGATGGACATCGACGAGGCCATCCGGAAGGCGAAAGCCAAGCTTGCCGGCCGGCCTGGAACGATCGACGGATGTCCCACGAACATCCGGCACCTGGAGTCGGAGCTCCCCGTCTGCTCGAACAACGAAGACCTGATCAAGCTGCGGGAGCTGATTCTGGCGACGGATGCTTCGTTCGTCGACGATCAGGCTGCCGGTTACTCGCTGCGCCAGGTGGCGACGCTTGCCGCCCAGGCCGCCCGACAGCATGAGGAAACACTCAAGTCGGCCGAGCGTTCGATGTTCGAGACCAGCGCGCACGAGGGCATGGCGCGCCGTCGGCTCGACGCCCTGAGGCAGATGCCGCCCGTGTGCGATGCCGGCCCGCGGGGATCGTTCGGCATGACCGAGAACGCGTACCAGATCTATGTCAACGCCTTCATGACGTCGAAGGCGAATCGGGCGGTATCCGCGGTGGCTGCTTGCCGCGCGCGCGCTGCGCCGAGGTAGGACTCCTTCCCGCCATGATCTTGAGTCATGCGGGCCACCTGTGTTCATCGCTGTCGATGATGGCGCACCGGAGTTTCATCGTGCCTCGCATCGCTGGAGCATCTTCACGGCTCTGTCGAGCCCTTCTGGCCTGTACGGCTTGCTGCGTTGTGGCGCTTTCGATGGCGGCAGTCGCCCACGCTCAAGGCACCGTTTCGGCGACCGATGTCAACCGGCCCGCACAGGATGCCGCGCTGGCGGGCGAGGCCGCGCTCGAATGCGTCGAGCTCACGGCGAGGCACCGCAAGGCCCTTGAAGCCGCCGGTTGGGCGAAGGACCTGGGCAAGGGATTCGGCGCCCTGGGCCTGGCGCTGGACGCCGCCGCGGTGACGATCAGGATGGCGCAGGGAGATCACTGGGCGGCCGTCGACGAGGCGAGGGACGTCGTCATCTCCGCGGCGGCATGCGCGGCGTCGTGTCTTGGCTGGTTCGTGGGGAAGACGCTGGGCGAGGTGATCGACGAAATACCGGTCCGGTACGCGCAGCGGACCGGTGACACGGATCTTCGTACCCTCAATCAGCGCTGGACCGATGCGCTCGCCGACGTGTACATCGAGCTCGAGGAAGCGCGCACCAGCCAGGCTGCATTGTATGGGGGGCCGTCCGGCTCCCGGCAGATCTTCAGGAACAGGGAGCAGGCGGAGCGCTATGCGAAGGCCCTGGAGATCGAGCAGCGCCTTGCGCAGGCGCGTCGCGTGGCGGCCGAGCAAGAGTGGCAGGCCGAAGAGCAGGCGCGGAAGGCGGAAGAGCAGGCGCGGCGCGACCATGCGGCCGCAAGCAGCCGTCGATGCAGCATTCCCACGACGAAAGACGATCCGCTACGGACAGCGATCGACGCCATGAACGGAAAGAACGATGATGTGGCGAGCCGCCGGTCGGCGCCGCTCCCCCGTTCGACACCGGTGGCGACGGGCTGCGATGTCCTGAAGGACACCCGGGCTTCCGAAAGGCTTTCGGCTGACGATCCGGACGCCTACGATGCTTTGATGGCGCGTTGTCTCTGAATCCGACAGATCCGGAAGTTGGAGCAGATACGAATGTGTGCGTCAGGTAACTGCGCGGCTTTTCGGAACGGGGCAGTGGAATGCGTACCCCCTCGCACGAAGACGATGGTGTTGCCGTCGAGCCGGTGGATCGGCAGGAGTCACCGCGCGTCGTGGAAGATGATCCCCAGCGTGTGCCGCCGGCCGCTGCGCACGGTGCTGACGCCATGGCGCATGTTGACGCGGTAGTCGCCGCGGGTGCCGCCCACGGGGCGGTGATGCACCGCGAAGACGACGGCATCGCCCTGGCGCAGCGGTACGACCTCGGCACGGCTCTGCATGCGGGGACGCTGCTCGGTCAGCACGAACTCGCCGCCGGTGAAGTCGCGCCCCGGCTCCGACAGCAGGAAGGCCGCCTGCAGGGGAAAGGCCAGCTCGCCATAGAGATCCTGGTGCAGGCAGTTGTGGTCGCCTGGTCCGTACTGCAGCAGCAGGGGCGTCGGACGGGCCTGTCCCGCCGCATGGCATTGCGCGAGGAAGGCGTCGAGCGTGCCGGGATAGCGGGTGTCGATCCCCATGCGCGCGTTCCAGTCGTTGGCGATCGCGGCCAGGCGAGGGTAGAGCGTCGTGCGCAACGTTGCGACGATCTCCGGCAGGGGATATCCGAAGTAGCGGTACTCCCCCTTGCCGAAGCCGTGCCGCGCCATGTGGACCCGGCTGCGGAAGTGACGCTCCTGCGGATACAGGGCGGCGAGATCGCGGCATTCCGACGCCGTCAGGATGCCGGGCAGGACGGCGCAGCCGCGCTCGTCGAGCTCCGATTGCAGGCCCGCGGAATCGTGGCGTGCCAGCCGGTTCTGCGGATCGATGCGGGTTTCGCCCGTCATGTCCGCGATTCGTTCTCGAGCAGGGCGCGCTTGCGCCGCACGCCCCAGCGATAGCCCGACAGCTCGCCATCGGTGCGCACGACCCGGTGGCAGGGAATCGCAACCGCGATGGAGTTGGCCGCGCAGGCTCCAGCCACGGCGCGCGCCGAAGCGGGCGCGCCGATCCGGCGGGCGATGTCGGCGTAGCTTGCCGTGCGCCCCGCGGGGATGTCGCGCAGCGCCTGCCAGACGCGGACCTGGAACGCCGTCCCGCGGATGTCGAGCGGCAGGTCGAGCCCGATCCGGGGCGCTTCGACGAATCCGACGACCTTCGCGACGAGCTGCGCGAATTCCGGATCGTCGCCCGTCATCCGGGCCTGCGGGAAGCGATCCTGCAGTTCGCGCACCAGCGCGTCGGGATCGTCGCCGAGGCTGATCGCGCAGATCCCCCGGTCGCTCTGCGCCACCAGGATCGCGCCGAGCGCGCATTGCGCCACCGCGAAGCGGATGTCGGCATCCTTGCCGCCGCTGCGGTAGGCGGAAGGCTTCATGCCCAGCATGTCGGGGGATTGTTCGTAGAAGCGGCTGCTCGCGTTGAACCCGGCCGCATGGATCGCGTCGGTGACGCTGCCGGCCTCGGCGAGCTCCGTCCGCACGCGACTTGCCCGGTGCGCCGCCGCGTAGGCGCGCGGCGTCAGCCCGGTCACCGCCTTGAACAGGCGGTGGAAGTAGTGCGGGCTCATCCCGACCCTGGCGGCGAGGGCGTCGAGGCTCAGCACTTCCTCGGACCGCTCGATGATCCGGCAGGCTTCGGCGACGATGGCCGCATTCGCCTCGGCCGGCGACCGGCCCCGGGGGTTGCAGCGCAGGCAGGCCCGGAAACCCGCGGCCTGCGCATCGGCGGGCGTGTCGAAGAAGGACACGTTGCGCGGTTTCGCCAGGCGCGAGGGGCAAGACGGACGGCAGTACACGCCCGAGGTCTTCACCGCGTAGACGAACTCGCCGTCGTCCGCCGGATCGCGGGCGAGCACGCGCTGCCAGCGCGGGTCGTGCTCGGTATCGGTCGGGGCTTGCCGCAGGGTCTTCGCCGGGGCTTTCATCAGGGGTTCCATCGGTCGTTTCCTTCTGTCGCGACACGTCGTGACAGTAGGCGCATCTGCCGTCCACCGCTTCCCGGCGCTTGCTTTCGAATCCGGGGCCGGAGACGGGTCGCGCGGCTCGTCCGGCTCCGGATCGGCTTTCATGGCGCGGCCTCCCCGGTCTCGACCCGCGCCTTCAGTGCCGCGTTCATCCTTTCGAAGTCCGAGCGGAACCGCTGGACGTCCATGAACCAGAGCAGCATCCCGCGGAAATGCTCGCCATGGATCAGGCGGGTGCCGCTGCCGTGCTCCTCGAGCAGGAAATAGTGTTCGCCGTCGAAGATGCGCGGCACCAGAAGGCGGCCGAGCCAGCGCAGCTCCCGCCCGGGCTCGGCCTTCAACACCCTCGGCCTGAAGCTCATCTCGCGGCCGCTTTCGGGCTTCATCCTGTTGACGATGGTCGCACCCTCGGTCAGTGCGCCCTCCATCGAGAGGATGAACGGATTCCAGTCGCGATAGCCTCTGGGATCGCCCAGCACCGACCAGACCCGATCGGGCGGGGCGTCGATCTCGACCTCGGTGACGACCTCGACGCGCGGTGCGAGGACGAACGCGCCGACGATGAGAACGACGACGAGAAGGGCGATCAGCACGGGAAGGGAAACGTTCAACGGCTTCTCCACATGGCGGCGTCCTGTGCCGATGATAGGCAATGCCGTGTGGAGCGGGGATTGTCCGCTATCGCGGAAGTGATTTGCGCCGATGCGTGGGTTACATCCGGGTGCCGACGTCGAGCATCCGCTTGAGCAGCGCCTGGTGCTCCGGCGACATGTCGACAAACTGCAAGCCCGTGCGCAGGACCATTGCGCCGAACGTGCTGTGCTGGATGCGCACTTCCGCTTCGAAGGGCTCCGGCACGCCATCGGGCATGAGCATCATGCCGATGCGAGCCTGCGCACCTGCGGGCAATAGCTGGTCGTGCACGATGCCGACGCCACCCATGGACAGGTCGCTCGTGCGGAACTCGATGAAATCCTTTCGGCCGGGCAACAGCAGCCGACCCCGGATCACGAGCTTGAACCGGGGTGTCCCGCGACGTTCGTCGTGCGGCAGGGGCGAAGGTCTTGTCATCCGGGTAATACAGGGAAGGCTTGTCTCGAATGTAGCGCAAAGGGCTCACCTTGTTGGGTGAGGGATTTCGGAATCGATGGTACCGGCAGGCGAACGCGAGGCCGCGTCACGCGTTCCACTGCACGATGGCCTCCAGCGGCAGGCGCTGGAGGTCGGGAACCTGCGCATCGGGGCGCGGATAGCCCACCGGCATCACCAGCACCGCCTTTTCGTTCGTTCCGCGGCCCAGCGTGTCGCGCAGGAATCCCATCGGATTCGGCGTGTGCGGGAGCGTGACCAGCCCCATCATGTGGATCGCCGAGATGAACATTCCGGCGGCGATGCCCACGCTCTCGTCGACGTAGTAGTTCTTGTGGTGGGAGCCGTCCGAGCTCAGGCCGTACTTCTCGGCGAACAGCACCACCAGCCACGGCGCGTCGGTGAGGTGGGTCTTGACGTGATCGGTGCCGAGCGGATGCAACGCCTCGCGCCATTCGTCCGTCATGCGCTCGGCGTAGGTCTTGAGCTCCTCCGCTTCGGCGGCTGTACGGACCCTGGCCTTCAGCTCGGGGTCGTCGATCGCGACGAAGCGCCAGGGCTGGCGATGCGCGCCCGATGGCGCCGTGCCGGCGGTGAGGATCGCCAGCTCGATCAGCCTGCGCGGCACCGGATCGGTCGCGAAGTGCCGGGTGGTGCGTCGGCGCGCCATCTGCCGGTAGAAGTCCTCGGCGCGCGCCAGCATCTGCGGCTCGTCGGCGCGCACGTAGTCGGGCAGCGGCACGAAGCGCGGCCGGGGCAGGTGGCGGGTCAGCGCCTTGTAGGCGGGTTCGTCCGAGGCACTGTGGGCGGGAAGCGGGGTGTCGTCGTGGGGTGGCATCGCTGGTCGACTTCGTCAGGGCGGCGGGTTGATGGTGTGTGGGCAGCCTGTGTCCGGCCCGGCTCGACAAGCTACTGGAATGCTACAGAATCAATAGCCGATTGCGCTGGGTAGCGCCGACCGGGCGCACGATCGTTGCGGTATTCTTTGCCCCGTCGGGTTGCGCTGGCACGAACAATAACCAAGGGGACGAGGCAGTGGCTGGGGCGGCATGCGCGGGAGGGTCGAAGTGAGCCTCGGTGCAACGCCGCAGCAGCTTCGCATCCTCGTCTGGATGTGCGTCTTCATCGGCGTCAACCAGCTCGGCTTCGGCGCCCTGATCCCCGTGCTGCCGCTCTACGCGCAGGCCTTCGGCGTGACGGCGTCCGCCATCGGGATCACGATCTCGGTCTACGGGCTTGCGCGCATGTTCTCGGCGATGCCGGCCGGGCAGCTCTCCGACACGCTCGGGCGCCGGCCGTCGATGGCGATCGGCGGTGCGCTGTGCGCCGCGGGCAACCTGTGGTGCGCTCTGGCGACGAGCTTTCCGGAGTTCGTCGCGGCCCGCTTCGTCGCCGGCATCGGCGCGGGCTGGGTGCAATCGGTAGGCATCATCGTGCTGGCCGACGTGAGCGGACCGCAGCAGCGCGGTCGCCTGATGTCGATCTACCAGGGCACTTTCCTGTTCGCCGTCGGTATCGGTCCTTTCCCGGGTGGGATGCTCGCTTCGTACTTCGGGCTGGCCGCGCCGTTCGCAACCTATGCGGCGGCCTCGGCACTGGCTGGCGTCCTTGCCTGGGTCATGGTTCCCGAAACGCGCAACCTCGCGCTCGGCGATCGCCCGGCGAATGCGCCGGCTCGCCCATCCTACCTGCGGCAGATGCGGACCCTGCTGTCGGATCCCGGCTATACGATGGTCTGCCTGATGGGCCTGACCAACGCGGTGGTGCGCACGGGTGGGCTCTTCAACCTGGTGCCCCTGCTCGCTGTCTCGCGCCTCGGGCTGGAGCCGGGATCGATCGGCGGCTGGCTTGCGCTGGGCAGCCTGCTCGGCCTGGCCGCGAGCTATCCGGCGGGGGTGCTGGCCGACCGGTTCGGCCGCAAGCCGGTGATCGTTCCCTCCGCTCTGCTGACCGCGCTGGCGTTTCTCGTCTACTGCTGGGCGCCTTCGATGATGTGGTTCGGCCTGGCCTGCGCGCTCTGGGGCGTGGCGGCCGCGGTCAACGGCGCGGCGCCGGTGGCCTACGCGGCGGACAAGGCGCCTGCGGGGATGAACGCGGCGGCGATGTCCGGCTACCGGGGGATCTCGGACATCGGCTACGTGATCGGGCCAGTGGTGCTCGGCCTGGTCGCCGACTGGCGGGGCGAGCAGGCCGGTCTGCTGGTCTCGGCCGCCCTGGTAGGGATAGTGGGCCTGCTGTTCGCCCGCTACGCGCCGGAGCGGTGGCGGGGCTGAGTCCGCTGAACGACACGCTCACCTAGCGGATCGGACAGACCAGGTTGCCCCGGCCGAAGCACGGTTCGATGCGCTTGCGCTGGCGAATCGCGTAGAGTGCTCGATCAGCGAGCTTCGCCCGCGAGTCGCAACGTTGCATCGACGAGCGTCCGTGAAACGCGGTAGCCGTTGTCCTGCATTCGTTCCAGTGCGGGCGCAATGCGCTCGAGCGTGCCGATACGCCTGGCCTGCAGCAGCACGCCCAGCACGCCGAACAGGGGCCGGCCCTGGCGG
>JAMLIN010000067.1 GCA_023954135.1 Burkholderiaceae bacterium
ATCTTCATTCGGGCTATCATGCGTCACCTCGAGGAAGTTCTCGAACCTCCACCGTTCCGCCCGCCTCGAACACGGGATTCCCAGGAAGAAAGCTCCTGGCATCGTCGAGACTTTCGGCCCGGATCCTGATATAGCCGCCAAGCTTCGCCGTGATCCCGCCGGGCGATCCGGACTTCTTCACGCAGATCCCGTCGCCTATCACGCTGCCGCCCTCGAAGCGGCCAGTAGCCCGGAGCCGGGACAGATACTCCGGCCAGGTGTCCTCCCTTGCATCCTCTGCCGCAACATCGTTGTGCATCAAGAGAATGTATTCCTTCACTTCGGCTCTCCCAGGATTGCCCGCTCACCCTTCGTCGCCTGGCGCCCGCGTTCCGCGAGGCCGCTCACACCACCTCGACCCCTTTCCAGAACGCGACTCGACCTTTTATCGCTGCCGCCGCCTCTTTCGGTTCGGGGTAGTACCAGGCGGCATCCCTGTTGATCTCGCCATCCACCACGACATCGTAGTAGCTGGCTTCGCCCTTCCAGGGGCAGTGGGTGTGCGTGTTGCTTTCCCGGAAGTACACAGGATCGATCGCTTCGGTCGGAAAGTAGTGATTGCCTTCGATGACGACCGTATCCCCGCTCTCGGCGAGGACCGCATCTTTCCATACGGCTTTCATTGGCAACCTCCATCAATCAGAACCGCGGCAGCTCCGGAAATCTCACCTGCCCCGCATGCACATGCATCCTCCCGTACTCGGCGCAGCGCGCCAGCGTCGGGATCGCCTTGCCGGGGTTGAGCAGCTCCTGCGGATCGAAGGCGCGCTTCAGTGCGAAAAAGGCTTCGCGCTCGGCCGGCGAGAACTGCACGCACATCGAGTTGATCTTCTCGATGCCGACGCCGTGCTCGCCGGTGATGGTGCCGCCGTACTCGACGCAGGTCTCGAGGATCTCGGCGCCGAAGCGGTCGGCGCGGTCCCATTGCCCCGGCTCGTTCGCATCGAACAGGATGAGCGGGTGCAGGTTGCCGTCGCCCGCATGGAAGACGTTCATGCAGCGCAGGCCGTACTTCTCCTCCATCGCCTCGATCGCCTTCAGCATCCGCCCCAGGGTGCGGCGCGGGATGGTGCCGTCCATGCAGTAGTAGTCGGGCGAGACGCGCCCGGCCGCCGGGAAGGCGTTCTTGCGACCCGACCAGAAGCGCAGCCGCTCTTCCTCGGATTCCGAGACCCGGATCGCGGTGCAGCCGCAGTCGCGCAGAACCGCCTCGATCCGGGCGATCTCCTCGTCGACTTCCTCCGGCGTACCGTCGGATTCGACGATCAGCACGGCCTGGGCATCGAGGTCGTAGCCGGCCTGCACGAAGGGCTCGACGGCGCGCACCGCCTTCTGGTCCATCATCTCCATGCCAGCGGGGATGATCCCGGCGGCGATGATCGCGGCGACCGCATCGCCGGCCGGCTCGACCGCATCGAAGTAGGCGAGCACCGCGCGCGCCAGCTCCGGCTTCGGCAGCAGCCGCAGGCTGACCTCGGTGACCACGCCGAGCATGCCTTCGGAGCCGATGATGAGCGAGAGCAGGTCGAGCCCGGGCACCTCGGGAGCTTCGCTGCCGAACTCGAGGATCTCTCCGTCGATGGTCACCAGGCGCACCCGCAGGACGTTGTGGCAGGTCAGGCCGTACTTCAGGCAATGCACTCCGCCGGAGTTTTCCGCGACGTTGCCGCCGATGCTGCAGGCGATCTGCGAGGATGGATCCGGCGCGTAGTACAGGCCATGGGGAGCGACCGCCTCGGAGACAGCGAGGTTGCGCACTCCCGGCTGGACCCGCGCGATGCGCGCCATCGCATCGACCTCGAGAATCCGGTTGAACTTCGCCAGCGACAGCACGATGCCCGAGCCATGCGGCATCGACCCCCCCGACAGGCTGGTGCCCGCCCCGCGGGCGACGACCGGCACGTCGAGCTCGCGGCAGGTGCGCAGGATCTCGCAGACCTGCGACTCGTTCTCGGGCAGGGCGACCGCCATCGGCAGCTGCCGGAACGCCGACAGCCCGTCGCATTCGAAGGGACGGGTATCCTCGACCCGATACAGGAGGGACCCCGTCGGCAGGATCGCGGCGAGCCGCTCGATGACGCGGGCCCGCAGCGCCGGCGACGGGCTTGCGGTGACGTCGGCATGGCGGTGTTCGACGGCGGCATTCATGGTGGTCTCCGGACGGCGCCCGGCACTGGCGCCCGGCCGCCAGCTTAGCGGCGACCGCGGAAAGTACCAAGCCGGCGCGACGGGCGAAGCGCGAACCAGGGCGGACAGGACGAGGCGACACGATGAAGCGGTTGCGATGAAGGCGACGCAGGAACGATGCCGGGCATGAAGCCGACCACCGCAGTGCGGCCTCCGGGCGGCGTCCCCGCGACGGGATCGGCCACCGGCTACCTGCTCCTCTTTGCCGGCATGGCGCTGGTCGGCACCTACGTGGCGCTCTCGCGCCCCCTGGTGGCGGTGATGCCGGTCTTCCTGCTCGCCTGGCTGCGCTTCGCGATCGCGGCGGTGGCGATGCTGCCCTGGCTGCGGCCCGGCGTGGCGGACGCGCCGCTCGATGCCGGGCTGCGGCGCACCCTCTTCGCCCAGTCCTTCTTCGGCAACTTCCTCTTCTCGATCTTCATGCTCGCCGGGGTGGCCCGCACCTCGGCGACCGCCGCCGGCCTGGTGCTCTCGCTGATGCCCGCCGCCGTCGCCCTGCTCTCCTGGCTGCTGCTGCGCGAGCGGATCGGCGCCCGCACGGGTCTGGCGATCCTGCTCTCGGGCATCGGCCTCGCCCTGCTCGCGGGGGCCGGAGCCAGCCCCGGGGGCGGCGCACCCGACCTGGCCGGCCACCTGCTGCTGGTGGCGGCCGTCGGCTGCGAATCGGTCTACGTGGTGCTCGGCAAGCGCCTGACCGCCCGGCTCTCGGCCCGGCGGATCTCGGCGCTGATCAACCTCGTCGGCCTCGCGCTCATGACACCCTTCGGCCTCTGGCAGGCGGCCTCCTTCGACTTCGCCCGGCTCGGCGCCGGCGACTGGCTGCTGCTCGTCTTCTACGCCCTGTCGGCGAGCATGTTCGCCACCTGGCTCTGGCTGGGCGGACTGGCCCGGGTGCCGGCTGCCCGCAGCGGCGTGTTCACCGTCGCCATGCCGCTGGCGGCCAGCGCCGTGGGCATCGTATGGCTCGGCGAGCGCCCCGGGCTGGTGCATCTGGTCGCCTTCGGCTGCGCCGCGGCGGCGATCGCGCTGGTCACCCGCCCGTCGCGCCCGGCCGACGCAAGCGCCGCCACCGGCAGGGAATCCGGCCGCGTCGATTGACATCGCCCCGCCAGCTAGGCAAATTGCGGGGCTAGTCGATCGACCGCTGCGGGAGAGATCGATGCCGGCCGCGCCGGCGTCGGCGCCGAAGGTGTATCGCCCCGCAAACTCTCAGGCAAAAGGACTGCAGCGGATCCGACTCTCTGGAGAGAAGACGGCCCCTTTGTCTTGCGTGGGGCGCGGTCTCGCCGAAGGAAACACGCCGGCCACGCCGGCCGAATGTCTCAGGCGAAAGGACAGAGGGGGCTCCACGGACGTCGAAGCCGGCGCCCGCCGGCGAAATCAGCAAGCTCTGGAGCAACCCTTGGAAAATCCCGCCGATCTCCGCTATACCGAATCCCATGAATGGGTCCGCCGTGAAGCCGACGGCAGCCTCACCATCGGCATCACCGCCCACGCCCAGGATGCGCTCGGCGAGCTCGTCTACGTCGAGCTGCCCGATACCGGCCGACAGGTCGGGCAGGGCGAGGCGTGCATCGTGGTCGAGTCGACCAAGGCGGCCTCCGACGTCTATGCGCCGGTCGCGGGCGAGGTCCTCGCCGTCAACGAGGCGCTCGCCGCCGATCCCCAGACCGTCAATTCCGACCCCTTCGGCGCCGGCTGGCTGATCCGGCTGCGGCCGACCGATGCCGCGGCCGTCGACGCCCTGATGTCGGCCGCCGACTACAGCGCCGCCACCGACGCCTGATGCCCTGACGCCTGGCCGGCCGGCCCGCGGGCCGCATGCCGGCCGGGCCACCCTCTTCGCGTCCGGCGCCGCCCGACCGAGGCCCCAGGGGCCGGTCGATGGCCGCCGGCGCAACGCGCGACCCAGGAGGCGCGACATGGACCTGTCCCATCCGAGAGAAGAATCGCTCGCCGACACCTTCGGTGCGGCCGACTTCCATGCCCGGCACATCGGGCCGTCGCCCGAAGCCGAGGCACGCATGCTCGAGCGCATCGGCTGCAAGAGCCGGGCAGCCCTGGTCGACGAGACCGTGCCGGCCGGCATCCGGCTCGATCGCGAGCTCGCGATCGGCGAGCCGGTCGATGCCCCGCAGGCGCTCGCCGAGCTGACGGCACTCGCCGCACGCAACGAGTGCTGGCGCAGCCTGATCGGCGCCGGCTACCACGGCACCCATACCCCCGAGGCGATCCGCCGCAACGTCCTCGAGAACCCCGGCTGGTATACCGCCTACACCCCCTACCAGGCGGAGATCTCGCAGGGGCGGCTCGAGATGCTGCTCAACTTCCAGCAGATGGCGATCGACCTGACCGGGCTGCCGCTGGCCAACGCATCCCTGCTCGACGAGGCCACCGCCGCCGCGGAAGGCATGGCGGTCTGCCGGCGCGCATCGAAGTCGAAGGCGGCGACGTTCTTCGTCGAGTCCGGCGTGCATCCGCAGGTGCTCGCGGTGATCCGCACCCGCGCCCGCTGGATGGACATCGCGCTCGAGGTCGGCGACATCGACTCCGTCGATCCGGCGGCGATCTTCGGCGCCTACCTCCAGAACCCCGACACCGAGGGCCGCATCCGTGACCTCGCCGAGCCGATCGCGCGCTTGAGAAGCGCCGGCGCCCGGGTCTGCGTCGGCGTCGATCCGCTCGCCCAGGTCCTGATGCGCTCGCCGGGCGCGATGGGCGCCGATCTCGCCGTCGGCTCGGCGCAGCGCTTCGGCGTCCCTCTTGGCTTCGGCGGCCCGCATGCCGCCTTCATGGCGGGCACGAAGGAGATGCAGCGCCTGCTGCCGGGCCGGATCATCGGGGTGTCGCGCGATGCCGCCGGCGCCACCGCCTATCGCATGGCGCTGCAGACCCGCGAGCAGCACATCCGCCGCGACAAGGCGACCAGCAACATCTGCACCGCGCAGGCGCTGCTCGCGAACATGGCGGCGATGTACGCGATCTGGCACGGCCCCGCGGGCCTAGCGCGCATCGCCCGCCGGGTCCATGGTCTGGCGAAGCTGCTCGCCGCGCTCTGCGCCCCGGTACGCGCGCCGCGCCATGCGGATTTCTTCGACACCCTCGTCTTCGAGGCCGGCGACGATGCCGACGCGATCCGCCGGCGCGCCGCCGAGCTGCGGATCAACCTGCGCGACTTCGCCCGCGAAGGCGGGCCCGCCGGGCGCTTCGGAGTGGCGATCGACGAGACCACGCGCATCGCCGACATCGCCGATCTCGCCTTCGTGCTGACCGGCGAGCGCATCGATGCCGAGCGGGTCGCCGGCCGCGCCGCCGCGATGCCCGCGAGCGCAGCGTTGCCCGGCGGGCTCACCCGCGAAGATGCAATCCTCACCCACCCGGTCTTCAATCGCTACCACAGCGAGACCGAGTTCATGCGCTACCTCAAGCGCCTCGAGAACCGTGACATCTCGCTGGTGCACTCGATGATCCCGCTGGGCTCGTGCACCATGAAGCTCAATGCGGCGGCCGAGATGGCACCGCTGTCCTGGCCCGCGTTCGCGCAGATCCATCCCATGGCGCCGGTCTCGCAGACGGCGGGTTACCGCGAGATGATCGACGGGCTCGGTCAGTGGCTTGCCGAGATCACCGGCTTTCACACGGTGTCCTTCCAGCCCAACTCGGGCGCCCAGGGCGAGTACGCCGGCCTGCTCGCGATCCGCGCCTGGCACGCGGCGCAAGGGCATGGAGCACGCGACGTCTGCCTGATCCCGGCATCGGCCCACGGCACCAACCCGGCATCGGCAAGCATGATGGGCCTGCGGGTGGTGGTGGTCGCCTGCGACACCGAAGGCAGCATCGACATGAAGGATCTGCGCGCGAAGATCGATGCGCACCGCGATGCGCTCGCCGCCCTGATGGTCACCTACCCCTCCACCCACGGGGTGTTCGAGGAAGGCATCCGCGAAGCCTGCGAATGGGTGCACGAGGCCGGCGGCCAGGTCTACATGGATGGGGCGAACCTCAATGCGATGGCCGGCATCGCCCGGCCCGGCGACATCGGCGCCGATGTCTGCCACATGAACCTGCACAAGACCTTCTGCATTCCACACGGCGGCGGCGGACCGGGCATGGGGCCGATCGGAGTCGCCGCCCATCTCGCGCCGCACCTGCCGGGCGATCCGTTTGCCGGCGGCGTCGATGCGGTCTCGGCCGCGCCCTTCGGCAGCGCCTCGATCCTGACGATCTCCTGGATGTACCTGCGGATGATGGGCGGACGCGGCATCCGGCTCGCGAGCGAGTACGCGATCCTCAACGCCAACTATGTCGCCGCCCGGCTCGCGCCGCACTTCCCGGTGCTCTATCGCGGCGCGAACGGTCGGGTGGCGCACGAGTGCATCCTCGACATGCGTGATCTCAAGGCCCGCTTCGGCGTCACCGCCGAGGACGTGGCCAAGCGGCTGATGGACTACGGCTTCCATGCGCCGACCCTGTCCTTCCCGGTGGCCGACACCCTGATGATCGAGCCGACCGAGTCGGAGTCGAAGGAGGAGCTCGACCGCTTCTGCGACGCCATGATCGCGATCGCCGGCGAGATCGCCGCGATCGGCCGGGGCGAGCTCGACCGCGAGGACAATCCGCTGCGCCAGGCCCCGCACACCGCTACCGAGATCGTCGGACAGTGGCAGCATCCCTACTCGCGCGAGCAGGCCGCCTATCCGCTGCCCTGGATCCGGGAGGCGAAGTTCTGGCCCTCGGTCAAGCGCATCGACAACGCGGCGGGCGACCGCCAGCTGGTGTGCACCTGCCCGCCGATGGAAGCCTGGCTGGAGACCGAAGCATGAACGACGCCCCCCTGCAACTCGCGCTCGATGGCCTGCACCGGGAGCTCGGCGCCCGGATGTCGAGCTTCGCCGGCTACCAGATGCCGATCCAGTACCCGGCCGGGCTGCGCGCCGAGCATCTGCACACCCGGGCCTCGGCGAGCCTGTTCGACGTCTCCCACATGGGCCAGCTGCGGGTCACCTCGCCCGAGGGCGAAGCGGTGCTGCACGCGGGCATCGAGGCGGCCCTGCCGCTCGACTTCGACGACTGGCCGGAAGGCGTGCAGCGCTATACCCTGCTGCTCACCGATGCGGGCGGCATCGCCGACGACCTGATGGCGATACGCCTGCCCGGCGAAGTGCGGCTCGTCGTCAACGCGGGCAATCGCGAGGCCGATCTCGCCCGCCTGCGCGCGCTCTGCCCGGCGCTCCACTTCGAATGGGTCGATGCGGCGCTCTTCGCGCTGCAGGGACCGCGCGCCGAGGAAGTCCTGGCGGGCTTCGATGCGAGCGCGACGCAACTCGCCTTCATGCAGGCCGCCGAGATCACGATCGACGGCGTGCGCTGCCTCACGACCCGCTCGGGCTATACCGGCGAGGACGGCTTCGAGATCTCGGTGCCGGCGCGGGCGGAGGCGATCGCCCGGCGCCTGCTCGATCGTCCGGCGGTCGCACCGGCCGGGCTGGGCGCGCGCGACACCCTGCGCCTCGAGGCGGGGCTGCCCCTGCACGGCAACGACATCGGGCCCGACGTCCTGCCGGCCGAAGCGAGGCTCGGCTTCGGGATCGCACCGGCCCGCCGCCCCGGCGGCGCGAAGGCCGGCGGCTTTCCCGGCGCGGCAGCCCTCGAGGCGGCCGGCAGGCCGGTTCGGCAACTGGTGGGCCTGGTGTCGTCCGAATCGATCCCGGTGCGCGCCGGCTCGGCCATCGTCGACGCCGACGAGAACGAGCTCGGTGTCGTCACCAGCGGCACGGTCTCGCCGAGCCTCGGGCATCCGATCATGCTCGCCATGGTCGCCCGCGAGGCGCTTGCCCGGGAGGGCCTGCGCGCCCGGGTTCGCGATCGCCGCCCGGAAGTGCGGATCGTGTCGTTGCCTTTCGTGCCCAAGCGCTACAAGCGCGGCTGAGGACATCGTTACGGAGGAGGAACCCGCGATGACCCGTCCGAAGGCCACTGCCGATCCCGCCTGCCCGGTGATCCCGGTGATCGTCGTGGACGATGCCGCCGACGCGGTGCCGCTCGCCCGGGCCTGCGTCGCCGGCGGGCTCGACATGCTCGAGATCACCCTGCGCACCCCGGCAGGACTCGAATCGATCCGGCGGATCGTCGCCGAGGTTCCCGAAGCCCGGGTCGGCGCCGGTACCGTCACCCGGCCCGAGGAGTTCGCCGAAGTGCGCGCCGCCGGTGCTCGCTTCGCTTTCTCGCCGGGCTTCGCCGGCGACATGCTGTCGGCCGCGCGCGACGCCGGGCTCGAGTGGATCCCGGGCGTCGCCACCGCCTCGGAGGTGATGGCGGCGCAGCGCCAGGGCCTCGTGCGACTGAAGTTCTTCCCCGCGGCGGCAGCCGGCGGCATCGCGATGCTCGACGCGCTCGCCGGCCCCTTCCCCGGCATCCGCTTCTGCCCGACCGGCGGGATCGACGCGAGCAACGCCGCCGACTGGCTCGCGCGGCCGAACGTCTTCGCGGTGGGCGGATCCTGGCCGGCACCGCGCGGGCTCGTCGCCACGCGCGACTGGGCCGGGATCACCGCGCTGTGCCACCAGGCCGCAAGCCTCGGGCCGCCCGGGAGATCCTGACTTCCGGCCTGTCCTGCATCGACCCGGCTGCCCGCGATTGACGCGGGTATCCGAACTGGCCGAACCTCGGGACATCCACACCACGGAGCATCCAGTGCCCGAAATCGACGACCGCCTGCGCGCCCTCGGCCTCGAGCTGCCGGCGCCACTGCAACTCCCGCCCGGCGCCAAGCTGCCCTTCCCCTGGGTTCGGGTGAGCGGCAACCGCGCCTTCGTGTCCGGCCATGGGCCGACCCATGCCGACGGCTCGCTCGCCGGGCCGCTCGGCAAGGTGGGCGCCGCGGTGACCCCGGAGCAGGCCTACGAGGCCGCCCGGCTGACGGGCCTCGCCATCCTCGGCAGCCTGCGCGCCGAGCTCGGATCCCTCGACCGGATCACCGCCTGGGTGCGGGTGTTCGGCATGGTCAATTCGGCACCGGGATTCAACCGGCAACCGGCCGTCATCAACGGCTTCACGGATCTCGTCCTCGAGGTGTTCGGACCCGAGCGCGGCGCGCATGCCCGCAGCGCGGTGGGTCTGGCCGAGCTGCCGTTCGACATTCCGGTGGAGATCGAGGCCGAGGTCGAGATCGCGCCGCGCTGACCCCCTGACACGATTCGTCTTCCGCTCACAAATCACCAGGAACCCGATGGATACCGCAACCCTCGTCGCCGAGGTAGAGGATCTCTACCTGACCTACATCGATGCCTTCAACGAGGGCGACATCGAGACCTACTGCAACTGCTTCGACGAGCAGTCCGTGATGTTGAAGCGCGATGTCTTCAACCTGATCGACGCCGGGCCGGGGCTCGTGCGGCATGCCCGGGCGCTGCGGGAGCGCCTGTCGGGTTCCGGCTGGATGCGCACCGATATCCTGCGCAAGCGGACGTGGCCGATCGAGCCCGGCATGGCCTGCGTCGTCGCCGACCTGAGCCGGGTATCCAGTTCCGGCGTCGAGTACGAACGCGCGCGCTGCATGTACCTGGTCGTGAAGCGCGACACCGGCTGGAAGATCCGCAGCTCGACCGTCTCGATCGAGGCGCTGCCCGAGAGCGACGGACTGCTGGGCGCGTGAGTCACGATCGGGGTGCGCCTCAGGCCGGGATGATCATCTCCCGCCGCATGGCTCGGTGAATGGCTCGGGCGGTCTTCTCGGCGACACCGGCCCGTTGCGCGAAGTCCGGCCAGTTTTCCACATGAGCATGTATCTCGCGGACGATGTCCTCGGCCTTTCTCGGCTTGAGGTCGCAGAAGACGCCGAACGCGACGAGATCGGAGAGAACGAAATGGTCCCGCTTGCCGCTCAGGCTCATCTGGTGCTGGTGCGTCCAGCTGCCGTCCGGATTGTAGGCGTAGCTCACGTCGAACGCCGGTGACAGGCGCCACTCGCCCTGTCGATTCATGAGGAAGGCGATGTTCTTGACGTGATCGTCCTGGTTTCGGACGAGCACGTTGAAGACCGCGCGGCGAAACTGTTGCTCGATGTCGTGGGCGGGCAATCCGAGGAGCCGGATCGTCTCGACCGCCTGCTCGTAGGAATGGGCCCCCGCAGCGTTGAAATCATAGTGGCGCATGGCCGCGAGCGACTGCATGTGGAGCTTCTCTCCGCTGGCGGTACGGTCGAAGCGTCGCGTCATGAAATGCGACCGCCCTCCTTCGTGGTGGACGCGGCATTCGGTCATGTCGATGCCGGCGGCACGGGCCAGGAGAAAGAAACCGTATTCGACGAGGCCGAAGCCCTGCGGATCGGCCAGCTCCTTGTCGCGATTGTTGGAGATGCCGTCGAACTTCATGAGCCAGTAGGTGAAGCCTTCACCCGCCTTGACCTGACCGGAGCGGAATTCGCCGGTTTTTTCGTTCCACGCAAGGATGGCCTTGGCGCGCGCACCGCCCGCGGACGTCCCCACACGCAGGATTTCCTGCAAGGTCTCGTGGTCGTCCTCACCTTCGAGGATACCGCCGAGCCTGGCGCGATCGTTGAGGACATCGTTGGCCAGCCTGGTGAGCGCGTCGATCTCGAGGCGCCGGGATTGTCGCGCTCCCCGGAGGATGGCCGGGTGGAATTCGAGCGCACCCATGCCACGCGTCCCGATGTAGCAGAGGCGCTCGACCGGATCGAAGCTGCCGGCCGATCGCCCTTGCGTCGCGAGCCATGCATCGATCAGGGCGTTACCGAATTTGTCCGGAAGCGAATCGGCCAGCATGCCGGGCAGGCCCTTGAATGCGTCTCGGGGCAGACCGGGAAATTCGTAGGGGTCGGGGCTTCGCGGCATCATGATCGGGGCCAGCTCGATGCTGCTCCGGGCGAACTCGGGCATGTACTGGAATACGCCGATCGCCCTGTCGTCCAGCCAACTCACGGCACCGATATCCCTGCCCCACAGCCGGACGGTGGCATCGGTCATCGTTCATCCGCCTCGCCCCATGCCCAATCGGAGGCTTCCGGAGCTTCTTTCGGGGTTCGTGCGCGACGTCGCTCGCGGCCTTCGCGTTGAACCCGCTCGACCGGACGAACATCAGGATTGGGAAGGATGTCGAGGATGCGATCGCCGAGCTTGAGCGCTCTCAGCACACGGAGAAAAGTGTCCAGCGAGCTGTTCCGGCCAGCCTCCAGGCGCTTGATGCTTGGAAG
>JAMLIN010000068.1 GCA_023954135.1 Burkholderiaceae bacterium
CATCTACCGCGATTTCCCCCTGCGCTTCGAGGATGCCGAGGGTCGCCTGCGGCGCGTCGGCTTCGAGCTGCTGGCGGTCACCCGCGACGGGATGGCCGAGCCGCACTTCATCCGGCGTAACGACCGCGGGCTGCGCATCTACATCGGCGACGAGAACAGGTTGCTGTCGCCCGGTCGCCATACCTATCGATTGCAGTACTCCACCACGCGCCAGGTCAGGCACCTGCCGGGGCATGTCGAGCTCTTCTGGAACGTCACCGGCAACGAATGGGCGTTTCCGATCGAGGCCGCCAGCGCCACGATCCGCCTGCCGGACCGGGCCGCGCCCCTGCGCTGGACCGGCTACACGGGCCGTGTCGGCGCGACCGGCACCGACTGGCGCGCCGGCCTCGGCGCCGACGGCGCGCTCGTCATCGCGTCGACCCGGGTGCTCGCGCCCGGCGAAGGGCTCAGCGTCGTCGCGGAGATCCCCGCCGGGCTGGTGGCAGCGCCGAGCGGCCTGCAGGCGGTACGCCATGCCGCGCTCGACTATCGCCGACACCTGTTCACCAGCCTCGGCCTCGCCAGCGTGCTGGCCTTCTACCTGCTCGCATGGCGGGCGGTCGGGCGCGATCCGCCCAAGGGCGTGACGATCCCCCTGTTCCATCCCCCCGAGGGCATCTCGCCGGGACTGGCGGCCTACGTCCACCAGTGGGGCTGGCGCAGCGGCTGGCGCGAGTTCACCGCCGCGGCCGTCTCGCTGGCGGTCAAGGGGCTGGTGGTGTTCGAGGGCAGTGCCGACGCGCCGACCCTGGTGCGCACCACGGTACCCGCGCCCGGCGCAGCCGCGGCGGGTACCGCCGAGGAGACGGGCGCGCCTGCCCTGCCCGCCGGCGAACGGGCGCTGCTCGCATGGCTGGAGCGCAAGGGCGGGCGGATATCCATCGATCGCGCCAACGGGTCAAGCGTCGCGAGCGCGCAGGCATCGTTCAAGGCGGCGATCGAGAAGGAGAATCGCCATCGCTTCTTCCGGCGCAATCGCGGCTACTTCTTCGCCGGCGTGGCACTCACGATCGCCACGGTCGCGGGAATCCTGTATTTCGGCGACCTGAGCGAGGCCGAGTCGGCCCTGCTCGGCGCCGCCGTCGCGGCGAGCGCCTTCGGAGGCTCGCTGCTGGTGCGCATCGTGCGCTGGGTTCTCGCGGGTCGCAGGCTGCGCGCGATCATCGTCGTCTCGATCAACGTCGCGGCGCTCGCCTGGCTGGGTTTCATGGCCATGTCGCTGCGCGGGTCCGAGGAAGGATTGCCGCTACCCTCCGGCTTCGGGCGCGGCCTCTTCGACCTGCTGGCCGAGAACGGCTTTCCCTTCGTCCTGGTCGGCGGCTTCGCTCTCCTCAACGGACTGTTCTACTACCTGCTGCGGGCGCCGACGGTCGCAGGCCGACAGGTGATGGACCAGCTCGAGGGATTCCGGCTCTACCTGAACACCGCCGAAAGCGCCAGGCTGAACCTCGCCGACGCGCCCGAGCTCACGACCGAGCGCTTCGAGCGCATGCTTCCCTATGCCATCGCCCTCGGCGTCGAGAAACCCTGGGCCGAAGCCTTCGAGGCGGCGTTCGCACGGGCGCACCCGGGAGAGGACCTGCGCAGCGGCTACCGGCCCGCCTGGCGCGGTGGCGCCGACTGGCAGGGCCGCAGCTTCGCGAACTCGGTATCCGGCGTGGTGGCGGCGACGCAAGGTTCCTTCGCCAGCGCCGTCCCGCCGCCGAAATCCTCGTCGTCGGGCTTCTCGGGCGGCGGCGGTGGATCCGGTGGTGGTGGCGGCGGCGGAGGGGGCGGCGGCTGGTAAGGCCGGCGCCGGGCCACGGGGCGTGACTCAGGGCCGCGGTTGGCGGTAGGGTACAAGGGTTCGGGCCCAGGGCGCACCCTCCGCCCACCGCTTTTCGGAGAACGCAGATGCCAACCTCGCCAGACACCCGTACCGCCACTCCCGGTCGTTCGACCAGCGCTCCGCGAATCTCCCGCCGGTTGTCGACGCTGCTCTTCGCCACCGGGATCCTGCTCGCCGGCAACCCCGCGCTCGCCCATCACGGCTGGAACTGGGCCGTGGAAGAGCAGTCCGAGCTGGACGGCACCATCGAGGCGATCTCGCTGGCCCCGCCGCATCCCACCCTGAAGGTCAGGGCATCCGATGGCGTGGTCTGGCAGATCGACCTCGGCAATCCCCGTCAGACCGAGCGCTCGGGATTCCATGCGCAATCGGCGAAAGTCGGCGATGCGATCCGCATCCTCGGCAACCGCAACAAGGACGAAGGCAAGGCCCACATGAAGGCGGTGCGGATCACCGTCGACGGCCGCCACTACGACATGTACCCGGAACGGATCCGGTCGAACTGACGCGCCGGCATGGAGCTTCTCCTCGAGGCGTTCGGCAGCCTGCCGGGCGCCGGATTCCTGCGCGAATCCGGCACCGCCTACCTCTTCGTCAATGCGACGCACATCCTCGGCATCGGCCTGATCCTCGGCGCGATCCTGCCGCTCGACCTGCGACTGCTGGGCCTGTTCCCGCGGGTGCCGCTGGCGGTGCTCGGCCCCTTCCTGTCGCGCGTGGCGGCCATCGGTGTGACGATCGCGGTCCCGACCGGCCTGTGGCTGTTCGCGGTGAACGCACCCGACTACGTCGGCAACACCGCCTTCCTCGCCAAGCTCGCGCTGCTCGCGCTGGCGTTCGGCAACATCGCGCTCCAGCATGGGCCCGGCGGGTTCCGCGCCACCGTGACGAGCGGCGTCACGACCCTGCTGACGCGCGTTCTCGCGGCCGTATCCATCCTGCTCTGGCTCTCGGTGCTGCTGGCGGGGCGATGGATCGGCTTCATGTAGAAGAGCCGCTAGCGCATCCCGACCCCCGTCGGCAGGCTCAGCTCCCCGGTGGAGTGAAAGCGCAAACCGCTGAAACCCTCGCCGTCGAGCTTGCCGGAGAGCTCGTAAGTGAGCTTGTCGCGGGCGCGCCCGCCGAGGGCGCCCATCGCCTGGCGGGCGAGGTCGAGCATCGATACGCTCATCGGGATGCCGATGACGGTTTCGCCGAAGCGCGGCACGCTGCCGGCCTGGTCGCTGACGCCAGTGGCGAAGCGCCGGCCCTCGACGTCCAGGCGCACGAACACGCCGTTGAAGTTCAGCGCCTGGTCGTTCGGGTTCTGGACCCGCAGCTTGACCAGCATGCGCGCCTCCATCCCCTGCCCTTCGATCGGCTCGATGCCGGCCACGATCACCTCCACCGGCTCGCGCCCGGTCAGGGCCGCGCAGCCGGCCAGCAGCAGCATGCAGCCGAGGAGCGCGGCAGCACCGATCCTGGCAATCCTCATGACGGTTCTCCCTGGTCGGAATCGTTCTCGGGCGGCGCGATGTCCATGCGTTCGCGCAGCTGGTCAGCCACCGCCTCGGCCCAGCGACCATATCCCGCCGCCGAAGGGTGGAAGCCATCCTCGCACATCCATCGGGGATCGGGGTCGAAGTCGAAGCGAAGGAAATGCGCGCGCGGCTCGTGCTCGAGCGTCGCGCGGGTCGTCTCGTTGAGCCGGGCCGCCGCCATGCCGAGCCAGCCCGCGAGCGGCCGGGGCAGCGCCGGAAACACCTGCATCGGCGGAATCGCGCAGACGATCACCAGCGGATCGCCGAAGCGAGCCCGCAGCTCGGCCAGCAGCCGGCGCAGACCGTCGCGCCAGGCCGCGCTCCCGGTGCGACCGGTGGCGTCGTTGACGCCGATCGCGACCACGACCGCATCGAAGTCCTCGTGCGCCAGCGCGTCGAGCCGTGCCAGCAGGTCGGCGAGCCGGTCGCCCGTTCCCGCCTCGAGCCGCCAGCGCACCCGGTGGTCGGCGGCGAGCAGCGCAACGAGCCGGCCGGCGAGCGCATCGGCCTGGTCGGCCACGCCGACGCCGGCGGAGGAGGAATCGCCGAGCAGCAGCAGGCGCAGCCGCGGGCCCGTACCCGCGATGCCCGTCCGCGCCCCGCCGGCCTCCGGAAGCCGCAGGGCCTCGCGCCGGACCCGCCGCCCCTGCCATGCGAGCAGGGGCGCGAGCGCGAGGGTCGCCAGGATGAATCGCAACGAGCTTCCGCGGACGATCCGTCTGCCGGGCGTCAGCCGCGCAGCGGAAACCCGACGATCGCCTCGAGCTCCTCGAGCGCCTGCGCGGCCGACGCCACCTTGATGGTCCGCATGCCCATCTCGCGCGCCGGCTTGAGATTGATGCCGAGATCGTCGAGATAGACACAGGCCTGCGGCTCGACGCCGAGGGCTTCGGTCATCATGCGGTAGATGCGGGGATCCGGCTTGCGCACCCCCGCCTTCGCGCTCTCGATGACATGGTGGAACAGACCCATGATCGCCGCCTTGTCGGACATCGGCGGCGCACCGGGATCGGCCCGCAGGAAATTGTTGGTGATGCAGCCGATCTTCATGCGCTCGCGCAATCGGCGCAGGGCCTCGACCATCTCGGGACGCACGGCCCCATCGAGCAGCGCCAGCACCTCGGCGCCACGGACCTCGTGGCCGAGGGCGGCGCTCTCGGCGGCGAACAGCTCGTCGAACTCGCTCGCGGTGCAGGCGCTGCGCTCGATCCTCGCCCAGGCATTGTCGAGCGGGTTGCGGGCATTGACCGAGCGCAGGAAGCCCTCGGGCAGGCCGCTCTCGCGCTCGTAGCGCATGAAGGCATCGAAGGGGCTGTCGCTGATGACGCCGCCGAAATCCCAGATCACCGCCTCGATGGTCATGCGCCTTGCGAGCTCCTATTGGACCGGATTGAGCGCCGATTCGAAGAATGTCCGCGCCGCGGCGAGACAGAGCGGCGGCTCCAGAGCCCCATGGTAGCTGGAATAGAGCGTCACGGGATCGAGCTCGGCGGGGCCTCCCGGGCCGTAGATCGCCTGGATCTGCGGATCGACGTCGATCGAGGTCACGTTGCTCACCCCACGCGCCGTGAAATCGGCCATCAGGACGTCCTGGTGCATCGCCGGCGGCACCGTCGGGTCGCCAGCGCCGCCGCAGAGCAGCACCGGTGCCGCCGGCGTCCAGTCGAGCAGGTCGTTGCGCGCAGCGGCGACCCTCATGGGATGGGCGGGATCGTCCTTGATCGCCTGGAGCCAGGACCGATGGAACAAGGCATCCTGGGCCTGCACCGGCGTGCCGCCCGGCAGCGCGCCGCTGCTGACGAGCGTGGTGAAGTTCAGGGTCGGGCTCGGCAGCAGGTCCTCGATGCCGGTCGCGTATGGCGCCTTGAAGATGGTGGCGGGATCATCGTAGATGTCGCCGTAAACCTTCTGCCAGGCGGTGATGATGAAGGGTATGAAGTACTGGTAGCCGGCGATCGGGTTGTCGAGATCGGCATCCCCGAAGGCACTCGAGAGGGAGTACGGCCCGGCCAGGTGCGCGCCGGCGACGACCTCGATCTCGCCCGGGAGGTCGCGCTCGATGGCGCGATGGGTCGCCATCGATGAATGCCCGCCCTGCGAATAGCCGCTCAGCACCACCTTGCCGCTGAGCGGCGCGCCGAGCTCCTCGGCCGCCTGGCGGGCGGCCCGGATCGAGTCGATGACGGCGGTCGCCTCGGAATCCGCATGCAGGTAGGGATGGAAGGAATAGTTGGATTGCGCGTAGCCGAGATAGTCGGTGGCCACCACCGCATAGCCCTGTGCCGCGTACAGCGCCGCGAGCATGAAGGTCTCGCTACCCTGCGGATCGGCCATGGTCCTCGTCTTCTGCACGTCCGTGCCCCTCGCGTAGGCGAGCAGCGGTGCGGGGGTGTCGGCGCAGTCGCCGGTCGGCAGCAGCAGCGCACCGGAAACCTGGACCGGCTCCCTGTCCGGCAGCCGCTCCTCACCCTGGGCGCCGACAGTGCGATAGGTCAGGTTGACGATATCGACGTCGCACCGGGCCGGGCCGGCAAGTGCGTCCAGACCGCTTGCCGCCGCGGCACCATCGATCTGCGCCGCGCTCATGCTGGCTACCAGACCGTCGGCCGCCGGCGCGACGAGCGAGCCGCGCTCGGGCCCCGAGCTGCCGCCGCCGCAGCCAGCGAGCCAGGCCGTCGCGATCGCCACGCAGCCGAGCTTGAAATATCGGTTCATCCTCATCTCCTCCTGGTTCACCGGCATCGGCGCCCTCCGCCTTCGTGCCGGATGTTCTTGGATGCTCTTTCTCGCATGCGCATGCGCATCGCGGGCGCAATCGACCCGCCACGTTACATCCAGCGCGGCGGCTCGGCTCTTGCGGATTCTTCGTAGGCTTCCCAGAACGCCCGGAGCTCGCCGCGCGGATCGTCCTGCGCGGCGATCGCATCGGCGCCGAACACCATCGTCGCGCGCCGCGGCAGGTCGAAGGCCGGCCAGTCGGCGATGCGCTCGTTGTTCGGGTCGCCGGTCTCGGCGAATGCGCACCAGGCCGAAGCGATGGCGTCGGCGAGGATCCGGTTGTCGTCGGCCGGGCCGTTCAGCCCGTGGCGGATGTCGTACATGCTGGGCCCCAGGTCGACGCTGTGGGTGGCGCCGTAGCGTCCCCCGTAGGCCGGGCTCGGGGCGGTCCAGAGGTACTGCCAGACCGGAGCACCTTCCAGAGCGAGCTTGCGCTCGGCGATGCGGTGGATGCCGCGCCGGAACATCAGGTCGGTCTCGATCCGCGCCTGCAGCAGGTAGGGAGTCGCCTGCGGATCCTCGGCGCGATAGCGCTCGATGAGCCAGCCGGCCTGGTCGCCGACGCGGGCGGCGATCTCGTACTCGAGCCCACCCCAGTCGAGGCGCAGGTTGTTCAGGCGGAAGGTGCGCTCGTCCAGCGTCGAGCCGAGGATGACCGGGACCTCGCGCGCCGTGGGCGGAGCATCCGGATCGAAGGGATGACGCGGAATGGCGCCCTTCTTCAGGATCACCGGCCGGAAGACCCGGGGCCCCTGGCCGGGCGTCCTGAAGTCGCGCTCGACGGCGGCCTGGGCAAGAAGCAGGTCCTCCATCGAGAAACCGGCCAGGGCATCGAGCCGGTCGGGTCCGACCTGCAGCTGGCGCAGGAAGGCCTCGGCGAACCCGGCCGACTCCTGCGGCTCCATCAGCCGCATCGACGGGGCGCTCATGATGCCGGCGCGATGGAAGAGCCCCTGCGCCGAGGGCATCGCGAGCAGGGCCGATGTCTTGACCCCGCCGCCCGACTGCCCGAAGACGAGCACCCGGGACGGATCGCCGCCGAAGGCGGCGATGTTCTCGCGTATCCACTCGAGCGCGGCGACGATGTCCATCATGCCGGCGGTGCCCGAGTCGGCGTAGCGCTCGTCGCCGAAGGCGCCGAGATCGAGAAAGCCGAAGGCGCCGAGCCGGTGGTTCAGGGTGACGACCACCGCATCACCGAAGCGCGAGAGCATCGCGCCATCGAACATCGGCAGGCTGCCCGAGCCGGAGTACCAGCCGCCGCCGTGCAGGTGCACCATGACCGGCCGGTTCGCATGCGGATCGAGCGACGAGGTCCAGACATTGAGCACCAGGCAGTCCTCGCCCATCCGGCCCGGCTGCAGGTCGTAGAGCGTGATGTCCGAATAGGCGCCCTTGCGCGTCGAGGGAAGCTGCGGCGCGTAAGGCCCGTGGCCGGTCGCATCGCGCACCCCGGCCCAGGGCACCGGCGGCTTCGGCGGCAGGAAGCGATTGGCGCCGCCGGTGTCGTCCCCGTAGGGGATACCCTTGAAGGCGAGCGTACCGTCGACGGCGAGGCCGCGCAGCCGCCCGCAGGCGGTCTCGACGACGGGGAACAGGGCGGCTGGGCGCATCGGGGTGTTTCTCCTGTCTCCGGTATTTGTCGTTCCCGCAGGCTAGCGGCAAACGCCGCTGGCCTCAAGCGCGACGCAGGAACCCGCGAACGGGCCGGATGGTCCGTTCACCGGTTTCCTGGGTACGCCGATTGCAATACCGGGCGGATCCGGGAAGCATCGAGGAGCCGGACGATGTCGGCGTGGAGGACAGCGGCGATGAAGTTCATATTCGAGGTCCGGATGAAGCCGGGCTACACCGTCGAGGAATACGCGCGCGCTTGGGTCGAGGCGAGCCGGATCATCCAGCAGGCGCCGGGCGCCCGGGGTACCTACCTGCACCGCAAGATCGGGGAGCCCGACACCCTGCTCGCGATCGCGATCTGGGAATCGAAGGCGCATCGTGACGCGAAGGACGACAGCCGCAGCGAGACCGTCCGGCGGATCCTCGCGGAACACGCGAGGAAATGCGAGATCACCGTGATCGGGGAGTTCGAGGAACCCGAGTGGGAGGTGTTGCCCGGGCAGGCGCCGGGCGCCTGAAGGGGGAACGGCGCTTGCAGCGTTCCTGTTTTCCCGATCACCGGAGGAAACGATGCCCGAAAGCAGGAACCAGCCAGGCGGCGAGCGCCCGCGAATCGACGTCAGCCAGGATCAGGACCTGCAGGAATGGGCGAGGAAGCTCGATGCCACGCCCCAGCAGGTGAAGGACGCGGTGAAGGCCGTGGGGACTCGCGCCGACGACGTCGAGATGCACCTCAAGGGTGTGCGGACGACGACGAACAGCGACGAGACCCGGCGCGCGAACCGCTGACCGGGCTGCCCGAGGGAGCGCGCTGACGGCACGAGCCGGGCGCGCCACCCGCGCAACCATGGCGCAGCACCGGCCTTCGCCGGCGCTGCGTCAATACGGTTATGCAGAAGAAAATCGTTGTTAGAGGCGTCAATGTGAGTGAGTAAACCGAACTCCTTCTCACATTGTGTTGGTAGACGCCTCTCCGTACCCGCGGCTGCTCCCTTGAAAGGGCAAACCGCGCGCTTTTGTGGGTAGCTAAGAGTGCTATTTTCGACCGGCCTATAGCGTTGGTCCGTCGGCACCCATCAGAGCCGCGATAAGCGGACAACTTACCGTTCGCCGTGTTACGGAGCACCGGTCAACATGGGCTTGGAGCGCATGCTCCAGCTTGCGTAACGCCCGGATATGGTGCCGGACTTCGGCCAGTTTGTGCTCGGCGATGCCGCGCGCCTGTGAACAAGATTGGCTATCTTCCAGCGCCAGCAGGGACTGTACGTCATTGAGGGAGAAACCAAGCGCCTGAGCACGTTTGATGAACCGCAGCCGGGTGAGTGCTGCGTCGGAGTATCGGGCGATGGTTCCGGGCGCCCGTTGTGGCGTGGACAGCAGACCCCGGCGCTGGTAGTAGCGCACCGACTCCACGTTCACGCCCGCCTCGGCCGCAAGCTGTCCGATGGTCATCTGGTCCATGCGGTTGACTCCGTACTTAGGTACGCACCTAGACTAAAGGAATCAGACGATGGGAGTTGCTTTGTCACGACTCTGGACGACACCTGGTTCGCTCCTGGCGGGGGCGGCTGCCGCTTTGGGCGCAGCGTCGTGCTGCGCGGGTCCGCTGGTCCTCGTAATGCTCGGCGTCGGCGGAGCGTGGGGTTCGCGCCTGGTAGCGCTTGCCCCTTACCAGCCCTATTTCGTGGCGGCGGCCCTCGGTTTCTTCGGTATCGCCTTCTACCGTCTGTACCGCCGCCCCAAAGCGTGTGCGCCAGGTGACGCATGCGCACTCCCCGCTGTCCGAACACGGCAGCGCACCATCTTTTGGGCCGTTGTGGTTCCCGCTGGAATGCTCATGGCGTTCCCGCTGTACGCACCACTGTTCTACTGAGGTTCGCCTATGAAGAAGCTCTACGTGTTCTTGCTCGCCGCTTCGATTTCTGCGCCTGTGGCATATGGTGCTGACCAGCAGACTGCCACGCTCGATGTGACGAACATGGATTGCGCGGCTTGCCCCATTACGGTTCGCAAGGCGCTCGAGAATGCGCCGGGCGTGAGCAGCGCGAAAGTGGACTACAAGAGCAAGACAGCGGTTGTCGCCTTCAACCCCCAGAAGACGACTCCACAAGCCCTGACGAAGGCCACGGCGGATGCCGGCTTCCCTTCATCGGTGAAGCAGGCCCACTGAGATGGACGCCGTTGTTCTGCAATCGACCCTCACCTGCCCTGTCTGCGGGCACAGCAAGGATGAGGTCATGCCCACCGACGCGTGCCAGTGGTTCTACGAATGCGAGAGCTGCAAAGCGATTCTGCGTCCCAAGCCCGGGGACTGCTGCGTGTATTGCTCCTACGGCTCGAACAAGTGCCCACCGATGCAGGCAGGGAGTTCGGCGTGTTCCTCGTGCTGAGTTGAGGCGCCGGTAGTGGCTCGTTGGGAAACGCGATGAGCAAGCAGTACGAACTGGTAGTTATCGGAGCCGGCACGGCAGCGATGGTGGCGGCCAACCTTTTCCTGCAAGTAGTAGCGAAAAGCTTCGCCGTCGGAGCACGGAAAAGGACTGTTGATTGAGAAAAAAGCCCGCTTTCCGAGAGGAAAGCGGGCTTCAATCAACAAAAAAGGGACGAAGTAGGTTTTAAAATGGTTAGGCACACTTGAAAGTGTTGCTAGAAGCCTCGCTGTAAGTGAGGGAGGCCGCGGTGCGGATGACCAAGTGTGGGTAACAGGGCCCAAGCCACCATTTTCTCGACCTCTAGCACCCAAGCTGGCTCGATTTGTGGGTAGCGCCGCAAGAGGCCTATAAACTCCCTGAGCATCGACAGGGGGACAGGTATGGAGCCGGAATACTTGGAGTACGTCGAAGAGGATGCGGAACTTTACGATGTCGTGGCGCCGATGCTGCCGGCGCTCCGGGCTCTCTCCTCTGAGCAAGTTGAGACGCTGGTCTTCTACCTGAAGTCGCTGCACTCGTACTATCCGTCGAGCGAAAACCACACCGCAAACCGTGAGCGCTTCGACAAGGCGTTGAAGACCATTCGCGAGAGCCCTGAGCAGACCGCTCTGCAACGCGTGGCCTCGATGAGGCTCTTAAAGGCCATGGCCT
>JAMLIN010000069.1 GCA_023954135.1 Burkholderiaceae bacterium
TTGCTGGTGGTCGTGCTGCGGCCGGGGGCGGAAGCCACCCGCGAGGACTTGCTCGCGTTCTACGAAGGCAAGATCGCCAAGTGGTGGACGCCGGACGACGTCCAGTTCGTCGAGTCGATCCCGCTCGGCGCCACGGGCAAGATCCTCAAGACCCGGCTGCGAGAGCAGTTCGCCGGCTACAAGCTGCCCGGCGCCTGAGGTCCCGGGCGCTCCGTCGGGGAGCCGGCGTCCCGGGGGCTGCGGATGTTACGGATCGCCCCTCGGCGGCGGCGACCGATTGCGCTACCATCGAACGATGTCCCGGATTACGAGGCGGGATATATCGCCTCGAACCGGGCCAGCCCCTACAGAGGAGACATTCCCTATGCGCAAGAGTCGTATCGCCCCGCTGGCATTCGTGCTCGCGTCCGCTTTCGCCGCATCGGCCGCGTCGGCCGAAACGGTCAAGATCGCCTGGATCGACCCGCTGACCGGGTTCATGGCGCCGGTCGGGCAGAACATGGCTCGAAGCTGGCAGTACATCGCCGAGCGCGCCACCAAGGAGCAATGGGCCGGAAAGGACATCACCTTCGAGATCGTGCCCTTCGACGGCAAGCTCAGCACCCAGGAAAGCCTCACCGTCCTCAAGTCGGCGATCGACCAGGGCATCCGCTATGTGGTCCAGGGCAACGGCTCCAGCGTGGCGGTCGCCATCTCGGATGCGGTGGCAAAGCACAACGCCCGCAATCCCGGCAAGGAGGTGGTGTACCTGAACTACGCCGCGGTCGACCCGGTGCTGACCAACGCGCGTTGCAGCTTCTGGCATTACGCGCTGGACATCAACGCGGACATGAAGATGGAGGCGCTGACCGCCTACATGGCCAAGGACAGCTCCATCAAGAAGGTCTACCTGATCAACCAGGACTATTCCTTCGGCCATGCGGTCGAGAAGAGCGCCGAGGACAACCTCAAGCGCAAGCGCCCAGACATCGAGATCGTCGGCAAGGACCGCCACCCGCTGGCCAAGGTGCGTGACTTCTCACCCTACATCAGCAAGATGAAGGCGGCCGGGGCGGACACCATCATCACCGGCAACTGGGGCTCGGACCTCGCCCTGATGGTCAAGGCCGCCAAGGATGCCGGTCTGGACGCCAAGTTCTACACCTACTATGCCGGCACCACCGGCGTGCCGACCGCCATGGGCGATGCCGGCGCCGACAAGGTGCACGTGGTCGCCAACTGGATCCCCAACGATCCGTCGACGACCGGCGGCGACATCGTCGAGGACTTCGCGAAGAAGTACAACGACGACTACTACGCCATGCAGACCCATGTCGGCATCAAGATGCTCGCGGAAGCCATCAAGAAAGTGGGCTCGACCGACCCGGTCAAGGTCGCCTCGGCGATGGGCGGAATGAAGGTCCAGACACTCAATGGCGAAGTGGAGATGCGCGCCTCGGACCACCAGCTGCAGCAGCCGGTGTTCATCGGCGTCTGGTCGAAGCTCGACGGCAAGGACGTGAAGTACGGCCAGGAGAACACGGGTTACGGCTGGAAATCCGTTGCGAGGATCGACAGCTATGTCGCTTCGCTGCCGACGTCCTGCCAGATGCAGCGCCCCGGCAAATCCTGACGAGCACGGCGCCGGTCGCCGGCGCGGCATCCGTCCGCACAGGGTGAGGACGGATGTCGTGGCGATGCCGGCGCCTTGTTCGGACGGCACGCCGCCTGAAGTCCCGCAACGCGACCTCGATCCGCCCGGCACTCAATCGTGGAATTCTTCCTGATCTCACTTCTGAACGGCGTCAGCTACGGGCTGCTGCTGTTCATGCTCGCCTCGGGGCTGACCCTGATCTTCAGCATGATGGGCGTGCTGAACTTCGCCCATGCCTCGTTCTACATGCTGGGCGCCTATTTCGCCTACCAGCTCATGACCTGGCTGGATGCGGTGATTCCCGGGGCCGGTTTCTGGATCGCACTGGTGGCGGCCCCGCTGATCGTCGGCCTGATCGGTGCGGTGGTCGAGCGCTACGGCCTGCGGCGTGTCCACCGCTGGGGCCATGTTCCGGAATTGCTGTTCACCTTCGGCCTCTCGTACATCATCGTCGAGATGGTGCAGATCATCTGGGGTCGTTCCACGGTTCCGTATGCCGTCCCCCGGGCGCTCGAAGGCCCGCTCTTCACCCTGTTCACCACCCATTTCCCGGTGTATCGGGCCTTCATGATGGGGGTGGCGATCTTCATGCTGCTCGCGATCTGGCTGATGCTGACGCGCACCCGGATCGGGCTGGTGATCCAGGCGGCCCTGACCCATCCCGACTCGGTCGAGGCGTTGGGCCACAACGTACCGAGGGTCTTCATGCTCACCTTCGGCGGCGGCTGCGCGCTTGCCGGTCTGGCGGGCGTCATCGGCGGCAATGCCTACGTGACCGAGCCTTCGATGGGGCTGCAGCTCGGCACCATCCTGTTCGTGGTGGTCGTCGTCGGCGGCATGGGCTCGCTCGCCGGCGCTTTCGTCGCTTCGCTGCTGATCGGTATCCTGCAGACCTTCGCCATCGGTCTCGACTGGTCGGGAGCCGACCTACTGGCGAGAGTCGGCATCCAGGTCGACAGCACTTCCTTCGGCTATTCGGTCTGGTCTCTGACGCTGCCGCAGATCGCGCTGATGCTTCCCTACCTGCTGCTGGTGCTGATGCTGATCGTGCGCCCGCGCGGCCTGATGGGCACCAGGGAAAACTGAAATGGCCTCCGTGACGAGCCGCGTAGAGTTCCGCCCCATCGACATCGGTCTGTACCTGACCTGGGCGATCATCGCCGTGCTTTTCCTGGCGATGCCGCTGTTCTTCAGGAGCGGCTTCGCGATCTCGCTGCTCTCGCAGATGGGCATCATGATCGTGTTCGCCCTGTCGTACAACATGATCTTCGGCCAGGGCGGGATGCTCTCGTTCGGGCATGCGGTGTACTCCGGCCTGGGCGCCTTCTTCGCGATCCATGCGCTCAACTGGATCGGCGACGGCCGGCTGGCCCTGCCGGTCGTCCTGATTCCCCTGGTCGGCGGGATCTTCGGCGCCATCTGCGGCGTGGTGTTCGGCTATGTCACCACCAAGAAGGCCGGCGTGCCGTTCGCGATGATCACGCTGGGCATCGGCGAAATGGTCCATGCGGCCGCCCTGATGTTCCCGGATTTCTTCGGCGGCGAGGCGGGCATCAGTGCCGACCGGGTGGTGGGCAAGCCTTTCCTCGGGTTCAACCTGGGCCCGTCGATCCAGGTCTACTACCTGATAGCGGTGTGGTGCTTCCTCTCGATGATCGCGATGTATGCCTTCTCCCAGACGCCGCTCGGGAGGATCTCGAACGCGGTGCGCGACAATCCCGAGCGTGCCGAGTTCATCGGCTACAACACCCAGCGGGTGCGATTCTTCGTCCTGGTGGCATCGTCGTTCTTCGCCGGCATATCCGGCGGGCTGGCGGCGATCAACTTCGAGATCATCAACGCCGAGCAGGTGTCGGCGATCCCCAGCGGCGCCGTCCTGGTGGCGACCTTCATCGGCGGCGCGATGTTCTTCTTCGGGCCGGTCCTGGGCTCGATCATCTTCATCCTGTTCGCCATCGCGCTGTCGGAATACACCCCGGCATGGCAGTTCTACCTCGGCATCTTCTTCGTGCTGATGGTGATGTACGCGCCGGGCGGCGTCACGTCGATCCTGCTGCTCAACCTGCGGGTCGCCAGGGAGGGCCTCTTCAAGGCCCTGCGCATGCCGTATCTCAAGCTCATCGCCGGCAGCGTCGTGCTGCTGGCCGGCGTGGTGATGCTGGTCGAGATGGCCTACGGCCTGACGCTCTCGCTGGGTCTCGGGTCCATGGTCAGGCTCTTCGGGATCGAGTTCGATGCGGCGACACCGATGCCCTGGATCATCGTCACGCTCCTGCTGCTGGTCGGCGGCTGGCTCTTCATGCGGGTGCGCCGGCAGTTCATGCTGGCCTGGAACGAGGTCAACCAGCAGATCGAGAACCGCCTGCAGCGAGCGGGAGGCAGCCGATGAACGCGCTGGAGCTCAGCGCCGTCCACAAGAATTTCGGCAAGACCGAGATCATCCGTGGCGTCGACCTTGCGATTCCCGCCGGCGAGCGCCATGCGATCATCGGGCCGAACGGCGCCGGCAAGTCGACGCTCTTCAACCTCATCTCGGGTCGCTTCCCGCTCAGCAGCGGCGCCATCAGCCTGAATGGCCAGAAGATCAGCGGCCGCAAGCCCTTCGAGATCAACCGGATGGGCCTCTCGAGAAGCTTCCAGATCACCAACATCTTTCCAAAGCTCTCGGTCTTCGAGAATGTCCGTTGCGCCACCCTGTATTCGCTGGGCTATCGCTACGCGTTCTGGCGCCGCCTGTCGCAACTGCGGGATGCGCGCGAGCTTGCCGACGACATCGTCGAGCGGATCGGCCTGGTGGGGCGGCGCAATACCCAGGCGGGCACGCTCACCTATGCCGAGCAGCGAGCGCTCGAGATCGGCGTGACGCTGGCCACGGGCGCCGACGTGATCCTGCTCGACGAGCCGACCGCCGGGATGAGCCGTTCGGAAACCGAGAGGACGGTCGAGCTGATACGCCGGGTCACCGAGGGCAAGACCCTGGTGATGGTCGAGCACGACATGAGCGTGGTGTTCGGCCTGGCCGACCGGATCAGCGTGCTGGTCTACGGCAAGGTGATCGCGACCGACATCCCGGAGCGGATCCGCAGCAACGCGGCGGTGCAGGAGGCCTACCTGGGCACCTCGCTGACGGAATCCTGAGTACCGCCATGGCCGAACCGATTCTCCTCATCCGCGATCTCCATGCCTACTACGGCAAGAGTCATGTCCTGCATGGCGTCGACCTCGATGTCCGGGAGGGCGAGATCGTCAGCCTCCTCGGGCGCAACGGTGTCGGCCGTTCCACCACCGTCAAGGCCGCCATGGGGATGGTTGCCGCCGAGGGCTCGGTCAGGTTCCGGGGACAGGAAGTGCTCGGGCGCAAGTCCTACGAGATCGCCCACATGGGACTCGGCTACGTGCCCGAGAGCCGTGACATCTTCCCGACCCTGACGGTGGAGCAGAACCTGCTTCTCGGCATGAAGGGATCGAAGCCGGGGCGCTGGAGCTTCGACGACATGTACCGGATGTTCCCGCGTCTCGAGGAGCGCCGGAATACCGCCGCGGGTGTGCTTTCCGGCGGCGAGCAGCAGATGCTCACGCTGTGCCGTACCCTGATGGGCGATCCCGAGCTCATCATGATCGACGAGCCGACCGAGGGGTTGGCTCCGAAGATCGTCGAACTGGTTGCCGAGTTCCTGCAGACGCTGAAGAACCAGGGAATCTCGGTCCTGCTGGTCGAGCAGAAGCTCGCGATCGCGCTGGACATCTCCCAGCGCGTGTTCGTGATGGGCCATGGCCGGATCGTCTTCGAAGGTTCCCCGGAAGAACTTCGCACCAACGCCTCGATCCGCAAGGAATGGCTCGAGGTCTGATACCGTATCAGACCGGAACGGGTCGCCACGGACGGCCCCGCCGCACGACGAGGCGGCGCAGCGCGATAGGGCGCTGAATGCATGCCGCACGAGCCACCCTCATGAGATCGGGACGACCAATGCCCGCCCAGTGATCGACTCCTCTCGATGGAGCTTCATGTCATGACTACTGCACGCTATTTCCAGCACGGCGACGTCGCCGTGATCACGATGGACAACCCGCCGGTCAACGGCCTGGGCGCCGGTCTGCGTCAGGCCATCGCCGATGGCCTGACCCGGGCAGGGCGGGATGCCACCGTCCGGGCCATCGTGCTGACCGGGGCCGGTCGCGGGTTCTCGGGCGGCGCGGACATCCGGGAGTTCAATACCCCGGCGACGTTCGCGGAGCCCAACCTTCATACCCTGATCCGGATGATCGAGGATTCGCGGATCCCGGTGATCGCGGCGATCCACGGCATCGCGATGGGCGGCGGACTGGAGCTGGCCCTCGGCTGCCACTACCGGGTGGCGGCCCCGGGGGCGCAGATCGCGCTGCCGGAGGTGAAGCTGGGCCTGCTGCCCGGCGCCGGCGGCACCCAGCGCCTGCCCAGGGTGGTACCGCTCGAGATGGCGCTCAACATGATCGTCAGCGGCAATCCGGTTGACTCGTCGCGCTTTGCCGAGACGCGCCTGTTCGACGCGATGATCGAGGGAGAGCTGGTCGAGGGCGCGATCGCCTTTGCCCGCAAGGTGGCCGCAGAGGACAAGCTGCCGCGGATTCGCGACCTGAAGGTCGACTATCCGAATGCCCAGGGCTATCTCCAGTTCGCCCGCAACACGGTCGCAGCGGTGGCGAAGAACTATCCGGCGCCCCTGCGCTGTGTCGAGGCGGTGACCGCCGCCGCGACCAGGCCCTTCGAGGAGGGCATGGCGATCGAGCGCGCGGGTTTCATCGCGCTCGTCGAGAGCCCGGAGTCACGCGCCCTGCGCCATGCCTTCTTCGCCGAACGCGCGGCCAGCCGCATTCCGGACGTGCCCGAGGATACCCCGATGCGCCCGGTGAAGGAGGTCGCGGTGATCGGCGCCGGAACCATGGGCGGCGGTATCGCGATGAACTTCGTCAACGCCGGCATCCCGGTGCGGCTTCTCGAGATCGAGCAGGCGGGGCTCGATCGCGGTATGGCGACGATACGGCGCAACTACGAGAACACGGCGAAGAAGGGCCGCATCCCGGCCGACGACGTCGAGCGGCGGATGGCGATGATCCGCCCGACGCTGTCGTACGACGAGATCAGGGACGTCGATCTCGTGGTGGAAGCGGTGTTCGAGGACATGGACGTCAAGCGTGTCGTCTTCCAGAACCTCGACAGGCTCATGAAGAAGGGAGCGATCCTCGCGACCAATACCTCGACGCTCGATGTCGACCGGATCGCGGCGTTCACCCGCCGGCCGGAGGATGTCATCGGGATGCACTTCTTCTCGCCGGCCAACGTCATGAAGCTGCTCGAGATCGTCCGCGGCGAGAAGACCGCCAGGGATGTCCTGGCTACCGTCATGAAGCTCTCGAAGACGATCCGCAAGACCGGCGTGGTCTCCGGGGTGTGCGACGGCTTCATCGGCAACCGGATGATCGAGCAGTATTCGCGGCAAGCGACCTTCATGCTCGACGAGGGCGCGAGCCCGGCGCAGGTCGACCGGGCAATCGAGAAGTTCGGCTTCGCGATGGGACCGTTCCGGATGAGCGACCTCGCCGGCAACGATGTCAGCTGGTACATCCGCAAGCGGCGCTACGTCGAGAAGCCCGAGTACAAGTACTCGGCGATCCCCGACAAGCTGTGCGAGCTCGGCCGTTTCGGACAGAAGACCGGCGCCGGCTGGTATCGCTACGAATCCGGCAGCCGCAAGGCGATCCCCGATCCGGTGGTCGACGAGCTCGTCGCGAAGCATCGCGAGGCACTCGGCATCACGCCGCGCCGGATCGGCGACGACGAGATCGTCCAGCGCCTGGTCTTCGCGCTGGTCAACGAGGGCGCGAAGATCCTGGAGGAGGGCATCGCGATGCGGGCCTCGGACATCGACCTCATCTACCTGAGCGGCTACGGCTTTCCGCTGTACCGCGGCGGGCCGATGCTGTATGCGGACGAGGTCGGCCTCTACAATGTGTTGCGGGCGATGGAAGGCTTCGCGGCCAATCCCCATGGCGATCCCGGTTTCTGGACGCCCGCCCCCCTGCTCGCGAAGCTCGCGGCGCAGGGCAAGGGTTTCAACGACTGACCGACCCCCGACAGGAGCATGCAGCCATGCGTGAAGCCGTAATCGTCTCGACCGCACGTACCGGCCTCGCCAAGAGCTGGCGCGGCGCCCTCAACATGACGCATGGTGCGACGATGGGCGGCCATGTGGTGCGGGCCGCGATCGAGCGCGCCGGGATCGACCCGGCCGAGGTCGAGGATGTGCTGATGGGCTGCGCGACCCCCGAAGGCGCGACCGGTGGCAACATCGCCCGGCAGATCGCCCTGGCGGCCGGCTGTCCGGTCGGCGTCTCGGGCGTGACCATCAACCGGTTCTGCTCCTCCGGGCTGCAGACGATCGCGATGGCCGCGCAGCGGGTGATCGCCGGCGAGGGCGACGTCTTCGTCGCCGGCGGCGTGGAGTCGATCTCCTGCGTCCAGAACGAGGCGAACCGGCACATGGCCGAGGACCCCGAGCTCCTTCGCACCAGGCCCGAGATCTACTGGAGCATGCTGCAAACCGCCGAGCAGGTCGCGAGCCGCTACGGGATCGCCCGCGAGCGGATGGACGAGTACGGCGCCCGCAGCCAGCAGCGCGCCTGCGCGGCGGCCGAGGCCGGCCGTTTCACCGACGAGATCGTGCCGATCACGGTGCGCATGGCCGTCGCCGATCCCCGTACCGCCCAGATGGTCACCCGCGAGGTGACGCTTGCCGACGACGAAGGCCGCCGGCCGGGCACCACGGTCGAGTCGATCAGCGGGATCCGCCCGGCGCTGCCCGGCGGCACCATCGCCGCGGGCAATGCCAGCCAGTTCTCCGACGGGGCGGGCGCGGTCGTGGTGATGGAAGCGAAGCTCGCCGAGAAGCGCGGCCTCAAGCCGCTGGGCGCCTTCCGCGGTTTCGCGGTCGCCGGCTGCGAGCCCGACGAGATGGGCATCGGACCGGTCTACGCCGTGCCCAAGCTGCTCGAGAGGGCCGGTCGCAAGGTCGATGACATCGACCTCTGGGAGCTCAACGAGGCCTTCGCCGTCCAGGTGATCTACTGTCGCGACAAGCTGGGCATTCCCGACGACCGGCTCAATGTCAACGGCGGCGCGATCGCGGTCGGCCATCCCTATGGCGTCAGCGGCCAGCGCCTGACCGGCCACGCCCTGATCGAAGGTCGCCGTCGTGGCGCGAAGCTTGCGGTCGTCACCATGTGCGTGGGCGGCGGCATGGGGGCCGCGGGCCTGTTCGAAGTCTTCCAGGCCGCCTGATGCCCATTACCGGCAAGGGGTTTCCCTTCGAGATTCCCTTCCTCGACTGGCTTGATTTCCGCATGCAGGAGGCCGAGATCGGGCATTCCAGCTTCTCGCTGGAGATGCAGCCTCATCACCTGAATTCCTACGGGATGGCTCATGGCGGGCTGGTCCTGACGATGCTGGACATCTCGCTCGCCATGGCGGCCCGCTCGATGGAGGTCCCGGCCCGCGGCCCCGACATGCCGGGCATGCTGACCGTCGAGCTGAAGACGAGCTTCATGCGACCCGCCTATGGGAAGAAGATCCGCGCCGAGGGCCATTGCATCCACCGGACCCGCACGCTCGCCTTCTGCGAGGGCGAGGTCTACGACGGCGAGGGGAAGCTGGCGGCAAGAGCCACCGGTACCTTCAAGTATCCGCGTCTGAGCAAGGAAGAGAAATGAGCGAGATGAACAAGCAGTGGCTGCTGGCCTCGCGGCCGCAAGGCGTGCCGACCGAGGCGAATTTCAGGCTGGTGGAAACGCCGGTGCCCGAGCCCGTCGAGGGCCAGGTGCTCGTCCGGCACCACTTCATGTCGCTCGATCCCTACATGCGCGGCCGCATGGACGACGCCAAGTCCTATGCCGCCTCGCAGGCGCTCGATGCCGTCATGCAGGGCGGGACCGTCGGCGAGGTCGTCGATTCGCGCCATCCGGGATTCAAGGCGGGGCAGATGGTCGTCGGCGCCGGCGGCTGGCAGCAGTACTCGCTGTCGGACGGCCGGGACCTGCGCGTGGTCGATACCGGCAAGGTTCCGGCCTCGGCCTGGCTGGGTTCGGTCGGCATGCCGGGAGTCACCGCCTGGCATGGCCTCAACCGCATCATCGAGCCGAAGAAGGGCGAGACGGTCGTGGTATCGGCGGCGACCGGCGCGGTCGGCTCGGTCGTCGGCCAGCTCGCGAAGCGCAAGGGCTGCCGGGTGGTCGGCATTGCGGGGGGCGCGGAGAAATGCCGCATCGTGACCGAAGAGTACGGCTTCGATGCCTGCGTGGACTACAAGGCCGGCCGCCTGAAGGAGGACCTCAAGGCGGCAACCCCGGATGGCATCGACGGCAACTTCGAGAACGTCGGCGGCGAGGTTTTCGATGCGATCCTGGCGCGCATGAACGCCTTCGGGCGGGTCGCCATCTGCGGCCTGATCTCGGGCTATTCCGGCGAATCCATTCCCCTGCGCAACGTCCGCTCGATTCTCGTGAACCGGCTCCTGGTGCGTGGCTTCATCGTGTCGGACGACATGAGCTCCTGGCCGCCGGCGCTCGAGGAGCTCTCCGGGCTGGTCGGCAGCGGCCAGCTCAGGTATCGCGAAACCATCGCCGAGGGCATCGAATCGGCGCCGGGAGCATTCATCGGCCTGCTGGCCGGGCGTAATATCGGCAAGCAGGTCGTCCGGCTGGCCTGAGGGCCTGGATCCCGCCCGTCGGGCCCGGGCACCCGATCCTGGGCATCGGCAGGGGCGGGCGCCCCGATGGTCCGGCCGGCGCTCTCGCCGACCGGCGCAATCCAGACAGAACCGAACGGAGACACATCATGAACGCACCGCAAAAAACGGTCCGCTCGCAGGTCAGCGCCGAGGAATGGCAGCTGCGCTGCGATCTTGCCGCCTGCTATCGGCTCGTTGCGATGTACGGATGGGACGACCTCGTCTTCACCCATCTCTCGGCGCGCCTGCCGGGGCCGGAGCATCACTTCCTGATCAATCCCTACGGGATGATGTTCGAGGAGATCACGGCGAGCAGCCTCGTCAAGGTCGACATGGAGTGCCGCCCCTTGCTGCCGACGCCTTATCCGGTGAATCCGGCGGGCTTCGTCATCCATAGCGCGATCCATCTC